>JAIMKR010000009.1:0-25440 GCA_020692325.1 Desulfocurvus sp. | reverse complement strand
CAAGATCTGCGAGGAGACCGAAACCGAGGTGCGCGACGCCGCGGCCATGCGGGGTATCCTGACCGGACTGGGCTATTCCCCCTCCCTGCGTTACGAGAAAGTGCGCGAGAGCTGGACGCTCGCCGGCTGCGAGGTCTGCCTGGACACCCTGCCCTTCGGCAACTTCATGGAAATCGAGGGGCCGGGAACGGCCATCGCCGCCTGCGCCGCCACTTTGAAGCTGCCCCAGGACAAGGCCTCCACCGCCACATACCATGATCTCAACCGGCAGTACCGCGTCCGGGCCGGCCTGCCGCCCGACGACTCCTTCGTCTTCGCCGAAGCGGACAGGGCCGCGCTGTTGGCCGGATGCGACGCGGGCTGACGCCCCCTCGACAACGGCGAAACCATGCCTACATTGACTGCGATGTTGAAACTGTCACGTATCGGGAGCTTCAGCGCATGAGCGACAAAACGGAGACACGCCAGGAGCCGGGGCTCGAGGTCATCGAGGAGACCAGGGAGCCCAGACGCTTCAAGGTGCTGCTGCACAATGACGACTACACCACCATGGATTTCGTGGTGCACGTGCTCACCCACGTGTTCCACAAGGCCCAGGCCGACGCCACGCGCATCATGCTCGCGGTGCACAAACAGGGCTTCGGCGTCTGCGGCGTGTACACGGCGGAAATCGCCGAAACCAAGGTGGAAACGGTTCACAGCATGGCCAGGGCCGCGGGATTCCCCCTGCGCGCCAGTCTTGAGGAGGTCTAGCCCATGTTGAGCAAGGGACTCGAAACGGTTCTCGCCAGCGCCTTCCGCGAGGTGCGCACCCGCCGCCACGAATACCTGACTCTCGAGCATCTGCTCTACGCCATGACGGGCGACCCGGCCGGCAGCGACATCCTCGACGCCTGCGGGGCCGACGTGGACCGACTGCGCCGTCAGCTGGAGGATTTTTTCCGCGACCATATGGACGAGCTTCCGCCGAACGCCGACAGCGAGGTGATCCAGACGCTGAGCGTGCGCCGCGTGATGCAGCGCGCCGTGTGGCAGAAGGAGTCCTCCGGCAAGGGCCTGGTGGAGGTGGGCGACGTCATCGCCGCCATGTTCGAGGAGGAGGATTCCTTCGCCGTGCATTTCCTCACCAGCCACGGCGTGGGCCGGCTGGACGTGCTGGAATACATCTCCCACGGCCTGCGCGACACCCCGGGCCTGGACGAGGAGGAAGCGGAGCCCGAGACCGAGCGACGCTCCCGCTCCGGCGAGGAGTCAAAGCGTAAGAATCCGCTGGAGGAGTTCACGCGCGACCTCACCGCCCGCGCACGCGCCGGCGAAATCGATCCGATCATCGGCCGGGCGGCCGAGCTGGAGCGCACCATCCAGGTGCTGGCCCGCCGCCGCAAGAACAACCCCATTCTGGTGGGCGATCCCGGCGTGGGCAAGACCGCGCTCGCCGAGGGCCTCGCCCTGCTCATCGCCCAGGGAAAGGTGCCCGCGCAGTTCGCCGACGCGCGCGTCTTCGCCCTGGACATGGGCGCGCTGCTCGCCGGCACCAAGTACCGCGGCGACTTCGAGGCCCGGCTCAAAGGCGTTCTCGCGGAACTCAAGCGCATTCCCAACGCCATCCTGTTCGTGGACGAGATCCACACCATCGTAGGCGCGGGCGCGGTCTCCGGCGGCAGCATGGACGCCTCGAACATCCTCAAGCCTTTTCTCGCCTCGGGCGAGGTGCGCTGCATCGGCTCCACGACCTTTGAGGAATACCGCAACAACTTCGAAAAGGATCGCGCGCTCTCCCGCCGGTTCCAACGCATCGACCTGACGGAGCCCAGCGTGGAGGAGACCGTGGACATCCTCAAGGGTCTCAAGCCCTACTACGAGGAATTCCACGGCGTCACCTACACGCCGCCGGCCCTGCGCAGCGCGGCCGAGCTCTCGGCCCGCTACATCACCGAACGTTTCCTGCCCGACAAGGCCATCGACGTGCTCGACGAGGCCGGCGCGCAGTTCAAGCTCTCCACGCATCCGCGCAAGAACGCCCGCATCGGCGTGGCCGAAGTGGAACGCGTGGTGGCCCGCATGGCGCGCATCCCCGCCCGCCGCCTTAGCGGATCGGACAAGGACCGCCTGCGCGACCTGGAGGGTGAGATCAAGAAAAACGTGTTCGGCCAGGACGAGGCGGTAGGCATTCTCTGCAAGGCCATCCGCCGGGCCAGCGCGGGCATGAAGCAGCCCGGCCGGCCGCTGGGGGCTTTTCTGCTCACCGGCCCCACGGGCGTGGGCAAGACCGAACTCTCTCGCCAGCTGGCTGAGGTCATGGGCGTGCAGTTTTTGCGCTACGACATGAGCGAGTACATGGAAAAGCACACCGTGAGCCGGCTCATCGGCTCGCCCCCGGGGTATGTGGGCTTCGACCAGGGCGGCCTGCTCACCGAGGCCGTGCGCAAGAACCCGCACTGCGTGGTGCTCTTCGACGAGATCGAAAAGGCCCATCCCGACGTGTTCAACATCCTGCTGCAGGTGATGGACTACGCCACGCTCACCGATAACACCGGCCGCAAGGCGGACTTCCGCCACGCCATCCTGCTCATGACCTCCAACGCCGGTGCGCAGCAGCTGGCCAAGGGCGGGCTCGGCTTCGCCCGCGACGAAGAGCAGGACCGCAAGAGCGGCTCGGTCAAGGCCATCGAGCGCCTCTTCAGCCCCGAGTTCCGCAACCGGCTGGACGCCATCGTGCCATTCGGCGCGCTCAACCGCGAGATCATGCTGCGCGTCGTGGACAAGCACGTGGCCGAGCTCTCCGGACAGCTCAAGGAACGCCGCGTGCGCATCCGTCTCAGCGCGGCCGCGCGCACGCGCCTGGCTGTGCTGGGGTATGATCCGGCCTACGGCGCGCGCCCCATGGCCCGCGTGGTGCAGGTGGAAATCAAGGACGCCATCGCGCCCGAACTGCTCTTCGGCAGCCTGCAAAAGGGCGGCGAGGTGCGCATCGACGTCGCTCCCGGCATCAACATCGAGGCTCCGGCCAAGGCGGGCGGCAACAGCACAGGCGAAAGTTCCGGCGAGTTCGTCTTCAGCTACGCGCCGCTGGAGACCGCCGCGCGCAACGTGGAGCCGGCGCTGGCGTGACCATCTACCGCCTCTTCGACGAGCCGGTGTTCCCAGATCCGGCGGAGGCGGACCCGGATGGTCTGCTGGCGGTGGGGGGGGACCTCTCCCCCCGCCGGCTGGTCGCGGCCTATGCGAACGGCATATTCCCCTGGTACGCCCCGGGCTCGCCCATCCTCTGGTGGTCGACGGACCCGCGTCTGGTTCTTTTCCCCGCCGAGCTGCACGTGCCCCACAGCCTGCGCCGCACGCTCAACTCAGGCCGCTTCCGCCACAGCTGCGACGAGGCCTTCGGCGAGGTGATCCGCGCCTGCGCGGGAAGCTCGCGCCCCGGTCAGGACGGCACATGGCTGGTGCCGGAAATGATCGCCGCCTACGAGGAGCTGCATGTGCTCGGCATCGCCCACAGCGCCGAGACCTGGCTGGACGATCGTCTGGTGGGGGGATTGTACGGGGTTGCCCTCGGCTCGATCTTCTTCGGCGAGTCCATGTTCCACGCCGTACCGGACGCGAGCAAGGCTCTTTTCGCCACACTGGTGCCCTGGCTGGCCCGTCGCGGCTGCACGCTCATCGACTGCCAGCAGACCACGGCGCATTTGCTGCGCTTCGGCGCGCGAGAGATACCGCGCACGCACTTTCTGACGCTTGTGGCGAAGGGCCTGGAAAACGACGCCCTGCGCGGGGAGTGGAAGATGGTGCGGCGACCCGCGAACGACGACGGCAAAGCGCGTTAGTCGCAGCAGGCGCGCACGACCTCGTTCGCTATGGCGGAGAGGGACAGCACCTTGCGCACGCCGCCGTGCTTGATCGCCTCCTGCGGCATTCCGAAGACCACGCACGAGGCCTCGTCCTGGGCAATCGTGTAGGCGCCGGCGTCGAACATCTCACGCATTCCCTTGGCCCCGTCGTCGCCCATGCCGGTCATGATGACGCCGACGGCGTTCTTGCCGGCGTAGCGCGCGCCGGAGCGGAACAACACGTCCACGCTGGGCCGGTGCCGCGAGACGAGCGGGCCGTCCTTCACCTCCACATAATATCTTGCGCCGCTGCGCTTGAGCAGCATATGCTTGCTGCCCGGGGCGATGAGCGCTTGGCTGCGCAGGAGGGTATCGTTGTCCTGCGCCTCTTTCACGTGGATGCGGCACACGCCGTCCAGCCGTTTGGCGAAGGCGGCGGTGAAGTGCTCCGGCATGTGCTGCACCACGGCGATGGCCGGGCAGTCCATGGGCAACGCGGAAAGGAAAGTGAGCAACGCCTCGGTACCGCCGGTGGAGGCCCCCACGAGCACGACCTTCTCCGTGGTGCGCATGCTGAACTGGGAGCCGGGGTTGGCCTTGGCGAGCATGACATCGGCGTCGAGCTTGGGAGCCACCTTGAGCGGCGCGCCGGAGCGGGCCGTCTTGAGCTTGGCCTGCGCCGCGGCGCGCACGGCGTCGATAATGCGGATGCGCGATTCCTCGAGGAACTGCTTGGTGCCGAGCTTGGGCTTGGTGATGATTTCCACCGCGCCGTATTCCAAGGCGCGGAAGGTGGTTTCGTCGCCGTCCAGCGCAAGCGAGGAGCAAATGACCACGGGAAGGGGATGCTGGCTCATGAGCTTGCGCAGAAACGTCAGTCCGTCCATGCGCGGCATTTCGATGTCGAGCGTGATGACGTCCGGCACTTCCTCGCGCATCTTCTCGGCCGCGACGAGCGGATCGCCCACGGCGGCCATGATGGAGATGTCCGGCACGGAACCGAGGATGTCGACAAGAGTCTGCCGCACGAGGGCGGAATCGTCGACAACGAGAACGCGTATGGGCTTGCCCAACGGAAGCGCTCCTTTCCCCTGCTTTATATTCGTTTATACACGGTGGGGGCCATTGGCTCAAGCGGCAAATCCATACCGGCGAGACTCTCCGAGTGGCCGATGAACAGGTACCCGCCCACGGCGAGCTTACGGCAAAAACGCGCGAACAGCGACTCCTGCGTGCGCCTGTCGAAGTAAATCACCACATTACGACAAAAAATGATGTCCAGCTGCAGGTCGAAGCTGAACTCCTCCATGAAGTTCAGCCGGCGGAAGCGTACGTGCTCCCGGGCCTCGGGTCCGATGCGCACCAACCGGCGCGTGCGGTCCTTGCTGCGCAGAAGATAGCGCCGCCGCAGCTCCGGCGGAATGGGCCCGATCTTGGACTCGGGATAGACGGCGCGCACAGCCATGCGCAGCATCCGGGTGCTAATGTCCGTGCCGAGAATGCTGAAGTTGAGCCCGCCACCCTGCCGCGCGTATTCGCACAAGGCCATGGACAGGGTGTACGGCTCCTCGCCGGAGGAGCAACCGGCGCTCCACAGGCGCAGCCCGTGCGACATCCCGGCCGTCAACGCCGGCAGCACATTGTTCGTGAGCAGCTCGAAGTGCTTTGGTTCACGAAAAAAATCCGTGGTGTTGGTCGTCACAACGTCCACGAGATTGACCAGCTCGTCCTCCATGCCACTTGGGCTGAAGAGGTACTCGCAGTACTCCTCATGACTGCCGATGTTGAGATCCCGCAGGCGTTTCTGCAACCGAGCTTCAAGCAGCGTCTTCTTGGAAGGCGGCATCTTGATGCCGAGTTCGGTCATGATGAATTCGCTCAGCCGAGTGAAGATCCGGTCGTCCATGTGCGTGAGGCCCACGCATTCGGTCGCTACCCGGCTGTTGCCAGTGGAATTGGATCGTTCTACGGCCATTCGCGGCGCACCCTTCCCGTCAGACCGAATTTTCGACCACCGAGCGCACCAGCCGGGGCACATCAAGGATGAGGGCCAGATTACCGTCGCCCTTGATCGTGGCGCCGGAGAGCCCTTCGATGTCGCGGTACACCCGGCCGAGGGACTTGATGACCGTTTGATGCTCGCCGATGACGTGGTCCACCACGATGCCGATGCGCCGCCCCTCGATACCGGTGATGACGATCTGCTCGATCTCCGGCATGTCGCCCTCGATCTCGAACCAGCTGCGCAGGCTGATGTACGGCACCAGCTCGCCGCGCAGGTTGATCATGCGCTTGCGGCCGGTCGGGTCCACGTCCTGCTGATGCAGCTCCACACACTCCTCCACCAGTGAAAGCGGGATGACATAGAAGCCGTCACCCACCTGGACCTGCAATCCCTCGATGATGGCCAGGGTGAGGGGAAGATGGATGGTGATGGTGGTGCCGTGGCCCACCTCGCTCTTTATCACGATGGAGCCGCGCAGGGAGTCGATGGCGCGGTGGACGACATCCATGCCCACGCCGCGGCCGGAAATGCTGGTGACCTTGGCCGCCGTGGAGAACCCGGGCTCAAAAATGAGCTTGAGCGCCTCTTTGTCCGTGATCTCCGCATCGGGCGCAAGAATGCCCTTCTCCACCGCCTTGGCCTTGATGACGGCCGGGTCCATGCCCTTGCCATCGTCGGTGATGCGGATGATGACCTCGGAACCGGAATGCTCGGCCTCAAGGAGAATGAGCCCCTGCGGCCGCTTTCCGGCGGCCTTGCGCTCCTCGGGCATGTCGATTCCATGATCGATGCTGTTGCGCAGTAAATGGATGAGCGGGTCACCCAAACGCTCCAGCACGGTCTTGTCCAGCTCGGTTTCCTCGCCATGGGTCACCAGCTCGATGTCCTTGCCGAGTTCGGCAGAAAGGTCGCGCACAAGGCGGCGGAATTTGCTGAAGGTGGAGCCGATGGGCAGCATGCGAATGCCAAGGGTGCTGTCGCGCAAATCGGTGCTCAGCCGCTCCAGCTGTTCGGCCAGGGATGTCAGCAGCGGGTCGCGGCGTTCGGAGACGACCTGCGAAATCTGCGCCTGCACGATGACCAGCTCACCCACCAAGTCCACGAGGGTGTCCAGCTTGTCCGCGGCGACACGCAGGCTGTTTCGGGAGTCATTGAGAAACCCTCGGCTGGTCGGCGCTTCCTTCGGCGTTGTCGTTTGGGCGGCGGAAGCCTGAACCGGCGCGGACGCGGCCGAAGCAACCTTTCCGGCCGGAGCGCTGCCTCCCCCCACAGGTCGCGGCGCGGAGGCCGGGGCGGCCTGGACGGGCGGCGCCGATGCAGCGGGCGAAGCCGCCTTCTCCGGGGCTGGAGCGGTCTGAGCGGACGCTTCCTGCGCGGTCGACGCGGTCTTTGGGGGCACGGGCTCCCCTGGCGTCGCGGCCGGCAAGACCGGCTCCGGGGCGTCCCAACCCGGCGTCTCGGGAAAATTTCCCGCCGCGTCGGCCTGGACGATGTCCACATCCAGATCGATATCCGTAAAGAAAAAGAGGTCTTGAATCGCCGACGGCTCCGAAGAGGTGGAAAGCCGTACCTCCCAGGCCAAGTAGAGGGTCTGCGGCTCCAGCGCATCGAGATCGGGCAGGCGGCGCGAATCCACGAGCACCTCGCAGCGTCCCAGGGCGCGCAGATCGGCGAAGAGCGGTTCGAGGTTCAGCTCCTTGTTGACCTTGGGGTCGCGGGGGCGGATGCGGATGCGGTAGTCCGTGACCACCGGCGTGGACGCGGCCTGTTCCGCCGGCGATTCGCCCGTGGCGGCGCATTCGGCTTGCGGCTGCGCGCCGGCGAGATCACGCACGATGGCCTGAATTTCCTCGCCGCGTTCGGGGGTGCCGTTCCCCTCGCCGTCCTCGCCGTTGAGCAGGGCCAGGATGTGGTCACGCGCGGCGAAAGAGGTCGAGATGAGTTCATGGGTGACGGCCAGCGCGCCATTGCGCACCTTGTCGAAGACGTTTTCCAGCGAATGGGTGAAGTTGGCGATGTCGTCGAAACCGAACATGGCGCCGGAGCCCTTGATGGTGTGCAGGGCCCGGAACACCTGGTTTACAAGATCCAGATCGTCGGGCCGCTCCTCGAGTTCGAGCAAAGTCGTATCCAGCTCCGCGAGCAGATCGAGCGCCTCCTCGCGAAATATGGCACGGCTTTCGTCATCGGACATGCGAACGGCTCCAATGGGCAACATACGGCCCCAAGGCTTATGCTGCGCCCCTTTGAACACCCCACGGACGACGGCGCGGCGGACGTCAACAATAACCGCGGGCTACGGAAAAGGCAATCCAAGCCCAAGGATCGGCAGTGGTCTTTCTTCTATCGCCTTTGCGGGCGTTCTAGTCAAGGGCATCGAATTTGGCGAACTTCATGACGAACGAGGCCCGGCCCTGCGTGGCCGAGCGCAGGAAGGTGGAAAAACCGAACATGCGCGAGAGCGGCGCCAACGCCTGGATCACCTTGGCCCCGCCGCGATCGTTGATGTTCTCGATCTTCGCGCCCTTGGCCCCAAGCAGCCCAACAACCTCGCCCACGAAGGCGTCCGGCGCGTTCACCTCCACCCACATGATGGGTTCGAGCCGCGCCGGCGAGGCCAGCGAGAGCGCCTTCTTGAGCGACATGGCCGCGGCCATGCGGTACCCCGCGGCGCTGGACTCGCCCTCGCGTCTCGGCATGTCCAGAATGCGCACTCGCACGTCGTGAACAGGGTAGCCGCCGATGACGCCGCACTCCAGCCCGTCGTTCACGCCGCCCTCTGCCGCCTCGGTCCACGCGGCCGGGTACTGGTCGCGATCCAGCTCGAACTGCACCACGCGGCCAGTTCCACGGGGCAAGGGCTCCACGGCCAGCCGCACCGCGCCATAGTTCATCCGCTCGCCAAGCTCCCGCGCGAATTCCTCCTGCGCCTCCGCCGGCTTGCGCACGGTCTCCTGGTACACCACCTGCGGCTTGCCGGTGCGCGGCGTCAGCCCGTGCTCGCGGTTCATTCTTTCAAGTAAAACTTCAAGGTGCAACTCGCCCATGCCGGAAAGAATGACCTGCCCGGTATCCTCGTCGCGCGTCACCGCCAGGGTCGGGTCCTCCTGCAGATAACGGTTCAGCACCTCGTCGAGCTTGTCCGATTCCTCGACGTTCCTGGGTTCGATGGCGAGGGAGATGACCGGCTTGTACGCGGCGATCTGCTCCAACAAAATGGGATTGTCGCGCAGGCACAGGGTGTCGCCCGTGCGGCCGAAACGCAGCCCGGCGACGGCCACGATCTCGCCCGCCCGCGCCACCTCGATGCGCTCGCGGCGGTCTGCGTGCAGACGAAACAAGCGGGCCAGGCGCTCGTCCTCGCCCTTGGTGGCGTTGAACACAGTCTCGCCCTCGGCCAAATGGCCGGAGTACACGCGCAAAAGCGACTGCTTGCGGCCGGACTCCATGACGACCTTGAACACCAGCGCGGAAAGCGGGGCCTCTGGATCGGCGTCGAAGCTCCGGGGCAGATGCGTGGCCGGATCCACACCGATCTGTCTGGGCACGTCCAGCGGACTCGGCAGGTAGGCGCACACGGCATCCATGAGGGGCTGCACCCCCGCGTTTTTGAGCGCCGAACCCGCGAACACTGGCACCAGCTTGAGACCGATGACCGCGCGGCGAATGGCCGCGTCGATCTCCTCCGGCGCGATGTCCCGCCCCTCGAGATAAGCCTCCATGACGCCCTCGTCGGCGTCGGCCAGCGTCTCCAGCATGGCGTCGCGACGCGGGGCCAGGCGTTCGCGCTCCCCTTCCGTCAGCGGCAGGCGCTCGTACTCCACCCCCTTGCTCTCGGCGTCGAAAACCAGGCGCTCCATGCGGATCAAGTCGAACACGCCGGCGAAGTCAGCGCCCTGGCCATCGGGATACTGCACGGCCAGCGTCGTCGCGCCGAGCTTCTCGCGCATGGAGTCGAGCACGGCGTCGAAATCCGCGCCGAGCCGGTCCATCTTGTTCACGAAGGCCAGCTTGGGGACGTGGTAGGCCTCGCTCTGCCGCCACACGGTCTCGGACTGCGGCTCCACGCCGGAGACGGCGCAGAACACACCCACCGCGCCGTCCAGCACGCGCAGGGAGCGCTCCACCTCCACGGTGAAGTCCACGTGGCCAGGGGTGTCGATGATGTTCACCACATGGCCGTTCCACTGGCAGGAGGTGACGGCCGAGGCGATGGTGATGCCGCGCTCCTGCTCCTCGGGCATGAAGTCCATGGTGGCCGTGCCCTCGTGAACCTCGCCCAAGCGGTGGATGCGCCCGGCGTAGAACAGGATGCGCTCGGACAAGGTCGTCTTGCCTGCGTCGATGTGCGCGATGATGCCGATGTTGCGGATGCTTTGCAGATACTTGGCGGAAAGTGGTTTCTTGCTCACGGTCTGCTGCCTCGCGCGGGTATGTGTGGGAGAGGGAAAATCAGGTGGCGAAAATCTGGGAGCGGCGATGGAACAGCTCCGGCGTCACCTCCGGCCAAGCCCACTGTCCCAGACAGCCCTCGGCGACGCACACTGCTGCGTCAACATCGCCGGCGCGCGCGGCGGGAGCGAGCAGAAGGTCGCGCGGCGGGGAGCGGAATTCCGCCCACTGCGCGGCGTCGGGCGCGGGAGCGCCGGACACCGGAGCCACGCCGCCCACCTCGAAGCCGAGGGGACCGTACAAAAGCGAAATGTCCACCGGCGGGAACTGGTCGGGCGCGTCGCGCCAAATGCCGCAGGCGCGCGGCGGCAGCAAGCCGGCCAGCCGCAGGTTCGATCCGTCCAGCGCCTCGCGCACGGCGGCCTGGGCCAGCAACTTGTGAAAGACCTGCGTGCGCGGATACAGCACCACGCCGGGCTCGCCAGCGCCGGCCGCCTCGACGATCAGCCGTTGCATGAGCACGGGACCAAGCGCCGCCACGCGCTCCTGTCCCGCCAGCTCGCAGGCCATGAGCACCACGTCGGGCACGTCGGCTCGCTTGCCGGCCCGGCACACCAGCACGCGCTCCGCGCGGGAGCACAAGGCCGGCATGAGGGCGGCCAGGAACAACGCGGGCGCGTCGATCTCGTGGTCGATGAAAAGAATGACGAAGGAAACGGGTGAAAGGCGTGTACGCCGCCGGAACAGCTCGAAACGCTCCTCGACATCGCGACTGCGCGCCGAGGCCGGACGGGCAAGCTCGAAATGCCGGGCGATAAGACTCTTCACGAGGGCCCGGCGCTCGTCGGAAAAGGCGGCGTAGGCCTTGGCGAAACGGGCGTCCGGCACGATATGCGCGGACAGCCAGTCGGACTCGTCCGATCGCGAGGGCGACGCGTCAGGAAAATCGCGTTCCACGACCGGCCGTCCTACAGCCATTTGAACAGGCGCTTCCAGGTCCACTGCACCCGTTCGCGCTCTTCCTCGGAAAGGGTCTTCTGATATTCGAAGTAGGAGTACTCGGCCTGCTTGCGCACATACTCCTTGAATTCCACAACATCGCCATAGTTTTCGATGACATAGAGGTAGCGATGCCACGCCGCGCCGAACTTGTCCGTGCGCCAGAAGAAATCGGCCACGAAAATTTCATGCTCGGCCAGGATCTTACGGCACTCGTAGATGCTCTTCTTGGCCGCCTTGGCGTACTGCGTGTCGGGATGCGTCTCCTGCAGGCGGTAGAACAATTCCAAAGCCTCGCGCACGTTGTCCTGCCGCAGGTCGATGGTGCGGAACATCTTCAGATTGGCCTGTCCCATCTGATACAGCACATAGGGCATTTCCGGACTGCTGGGGTGCAGGCTCTCGAATTCCTTGTAGGCGTCCACGGCCTCGGGATATTTCGCATCGAGGAAGTAGGCGTCGCCGAGGGCGATCCCCGCCTTGGGCGTCAGCGGGCTGAAGGGGAAACGGTCCTTGAGCTTCAGGAAGTCCTCGGCCGCGCGCGAATAGCGCTTCTCCTGCATGTAGTCCATGCCGGCCTCATAGAGTTCCTGAGCGGTGTCCTCCGCAGGCGGCAGAAAATAGTAGTCGATAAGGCCACAGCCGGCGAACACCGGCATCATCAACAGCAGGCAGACCGCTATGAGGCGCTTACGCATGCAGGCTTTCCAGATAGGCGTAGGCCGCGGTGGCCGCGGTGGCGCCGTCGCCGACGGCGGTGGCCACCTGCCGGCAGTTCTTGCTGCGGATGTCGCCAGCGGCGAAGAATCCGGGCAGATTGGTGCGCATTTCGCAATCGGTCACGACAAAGCCGGCCTTGTCCCGCTCCAGGTCCTGCGGGACGAAGGAGGCCACGGGCTCGAACCCGATGAACACGAACACGCCGTCCAACGGCAGTTCGCTCTTCTCACCGGTCTTGACGTTCTTCAAGGCGACTCCGGTCACGCCCTTGAACAGGTCGCCCCGGATCTCCTCCACCACGGTGCTGCGCAGCATGGTGATCCTGGGATTGACCTCGCACTTGTGCTGATAGCACTTACAACCGCGAAAATCGTCGCGCCGATGGATGAGATAGAGCTTATCCACCAAGCGCGCCAGGTACAGCGACTCCTCCAGCGCGGAGTTGCCGCCGCCGATGACGGCCACGGTCTTGCCCCGAAAGAAGTTGCCGTCGCACAGGGCGCAATAAGACACGCCCTTGCCGAGATAAGCGTCCTCACCGGGCACGCCCACGTGCCTGTAGCGAGCGCCCGTGCACAGCACCACGGCCTTGGTCTCCACGCTCTCGTCGCCAATCTGGATGACGTAGCCGCCGTCGCGCGCGGCGATGGACCGCACCTCGTCGGACATTCTGTCGATCTCGTAGTTGGCGAGATGCTCGACGAACTTGTCCACGAGTTCATAGCCCTTCACGGCCTTGGGGAACCCGGGATAATTCTCGATTTCCTCGGTCATGAGCACCTGCCCGCCCGGGGAGAGCTTCTCCACAAGCAGAGCCCTCACGCCCGAGCGGACGAGGTACAGGGCGGCGGTGAGCCCGGCCGGCCCACCGCCAATGACGACGGCTTCGTACGCTTTCATGCTGCTCCTAGGCCTTCTTCGCGATCATGTCCTTGATGCTGCTCTTGGAGACGGCTCCGGTGGACTGCTCGACCACCTCGCCGTTCTTGAACAGGATGAGCGTGGGGATGGCGCGGATGCCAAAGCGGCTGGGACTGGCGGAATTCTCGTCGACATTCATTTTGCAGACCTTGACCTTGCCCTCCAGCTCGGTGGACAGCTCGTCGATGATGGGGCCCATGGCGCGGCAGGGACCGCACCACGGCGCCCAGAAATCGACCAGAACGGGCACGGGGCTCTTCAACACTTCCTGCTCGAAATTGCCGTCGGTCACCTGGGTAGCCATATTTTCCACTCCTTGGGGTCGAAGGTATCCATGCGAAATCGCACAGCGCGGCTGCCTCGATGGCGCCACCCCGCATTGTCGGAAGGTAGTGCCGCTCCGCGCTTCTGTCAAGCCGCAACCCGCGCTATTGCTGCGTTACGCGGGCCCAGTCGAGGGGAACGGCGCGTCCGCGCGGCACGGATTCGAGATCAAGCCCGTGCCGATATCCCGCGCTCAGGGCGAGAAAGCCAGTCCGCGCCACCATGGCGGCGTTGTCCGTGCATAGGGCGAGGCTTGGCAGCGAATAGGCCAGCCCACGCTCCGCGGCGAGGCCGCCCAAGGCGGCGCGCACATGCGAATTGGCCGCGACGCCGCCGGCGACCACCAGCGAGACGAGCCCACGTTCCCGGTCCAGCGCGCGCGCTGCCTTGATGCGCAATGTCTCGGCCACGGCGTGGTTGAACGAGGCGGCCACCAACGCGAGCTCCTCCGGGTGGCTGCACAAGGCCAGCGCCCCCTCTCTTTTGAGAGTCGCGGCGTCGGGCATGGCCGCGTAGGCCAGCTGCGGGTGTTTGTTCAGATATTCGGCCACGGCGGTTTTGAGTCCGCTGAAGCTGAAGTCGAGATTGTCGTTGTGCACGTATGCCAGCGGGAACATGGCCGGATCCGGCTCCACCCCCTGACTGAGTTCGTCGAGGTAGCGGCCGCCGGGATACGGCAGGTTGAGCAGCTTTGCCACCTTGTCGAAGGCCTCGCCGGCGGCGTCATCGAGCGTACGGCCAAGCAGCCCGAACTCCGTGGGCGAATCGATGCGGTACAGATGGGTGTGCCCGCCGGAAACGAGCACGCCAAGCGCGGGAAAACGCATTTCCCCCTCCAGCCCGGCGGCCAGCAGATGCGCGTGCAGGTGGTTTACACCAATGAGTTCCGCGCCCGTGGCCAGACACACGCCCTTGGCGAAGGACAGCCCCACGAGCAGACTGCCGAGCAGCCCGGGGCCGCGCGCCACGGCCACGGCGTCGATATCCGACGCGGCCACGCCGCCGGCGGTGAGCAGCTGAGCGAACAGTGGCGGCAACATGCGTTGATGCTCGCGCGAGGCGATTTCCGGCACCACGCCGCCGAACACGGCGTGCATGTCCGTCTGCGAGGCCAAGCGCTCGACCACGAGCCGGCCGTCGCGCACAAGGGCGAGCCCGGTCTCGTCGCAGGAGGTCTCAACGCCGAGGACGAGCACGGCCGCCCTACTCCTTCGGGGCCTCTTGCCGGGCCTTGGTGTAAATGGCGCGCACCTGCTCCACGTCGTTCTTCGAGCCGATGAACAGAGGCACGCGCTGGTGCAGATGCTCGGGCGTGATGTCCAGAATGCGCCGCTCGCCGTCGATGGCCATGCCGCCGGCCTGCTCCACGATGAAGGACATGGGCGCGGCCTCGCACATGAGCCGCAACTTGCCGTTGGGCTTGCTCGGATCGCGGCTGTCCGCCGGGTACATGAAGATGCCGCCATAGATGAGGTTGCGGTGGAAGTCGCTCACCAGCGAACCGATGTAGCGCAGGCTGTACGGCTTCTTGCGGGTGAAGCCGGCGGTCTTGAAGTGCGCCAGCACGTCGAGGGTGGGGTTGTCCCAATAATGGTAGTAGCCCTCGTTGACGGAATACGTGTTGCCCTGCTCGGGGATGCGGATGTTGGGATGCGAGAGCAAAAACTCGCCCACACTGGGGTCCAGCGTGAAGCCGTTGACGCCGTCGCCAGTGGTGAAGACCATCATGGTGGAGGAGCCATAGAGGATGTACCCGGCCGCCACCTGCTCCGCGCCCTTTTGCAGATAGTCGCTGGCAAGCAGGCGCGATTCCGTGGGGCTCTTGCGCCGGTAGATGGAGAAGATGGTGCCGATGCTCACGTTGGCGTCGATGTTCGAGGAGCCGTCCAACGGATCGAAGATGACGAAGTAGTCGCCGGTGGGCAGGCCGTCGGGAATCTCGATGATGTCGGCGTTCTCCTCGCTGGCCATGGCGCACAGGGCCCCGCAGCGCGAAAGCCGATGGATGAGCACGCGGTTGGAAAATTCGTCGAGCTTCTTGACCTCCTCGCCCTGGACGTTGATGTCCCCGGTGAAGCCGAGGACATCGACGAGGCCGGCCTTGCTCACCTCGCGGTGGATGAGCTTCGCCGAGAGAATGAGCTCGTTGAACAGGCGGGTGAACCGGCCGGTGGCCATGGGAACCTGCTTCTGGTGCAGGAGCAGGTGTTCGGTGACGGTGATCTGCTGAGCCATGCGGAGAGGCCTCCGTGCGCGAATGGCGCGATTACGAGTTGCCGCCGAAGAACGGGATGGAGAACCACTCTTTGTCCTCGTAGGAGGCGTTGGCGCTCTCCGTGGCGTAGACAAAGAGGTCGCGGCCGATGAAGCGGGCCAGCCAAGTGTACTGCTTGCCGCCTGCCTCCACCGTGCCGTGAATTTTTTCCTTCATGATCTTGACCCAGTCGGTCTTGAGCAGCTCGTCCGCGCCGGGATGCTGGGAGCCCTCGGAGGTCCACAGCTGCTTGGCGCGCGGGTCGATGATGAGGAGCTGATCCGGTTCCGGACAGAAGGAGAAAAGCACGCGCGGGTCGAAATACACCACGTGCAGGCCCGCGAAGTCAGGCCCGTTGTAATTCGGCATGCCGAAGTAGAGTTCCGGTCCTAAGGGGGTGTAATCGACCACGGTCTTGACCAGCGTCTCACGCCAGATGGATTTGAACACCAGCGGCTGGCTGAAGCGCTTGAATGGCACAGGCGGCTTCCTGTCCAGCATATCGCCGGAGGAATCGGCCACGATGACGCCGTCAAGCCAGGGGAAGCGCATGAGCAGCGTGTCCATCCACTGTGCGTCGGGGCGCGCGTCCGTGCTGGTGACGTACTGCGTGAGCGCCATGACCCTCTCGTCCACGGGCGAGAAGAGCAGCGCCAGCTTCTCCTGGTTGGGATTGTTCCACTTGTAGCGGTCCACGTCGATGCGCGGCGCGGGATTGACGAAGTCGCGCGTCTTGAGCATTCCGTGACGCATGGAGCTTGCGGCGGTGTCCAGGGTGCGGAAGGAGCCGCAGCCGGTCATGCCGACGAGCAGCGCGGCCGCCGCGAACGTCGCGGAAAACCGACGCGCGATGCGGCCGGCCCGAGGCGGGGGGAAAAATTTGCGCATGGTTGGCGACCTCTGAATCGGATCAGGCCTGGACCCGGGCCTCAAGGCGCGCGGCCAAGGCCTCAAGGGTGCTCATCAGGCGGTTCTTTGCGTGTTTGCCGAAGGGATCGGCCTCGGCCGGGGGGGGAGCGGACGGATCGGCCGACGGCGGCGGCGCGGCGGCGAGTTCGGCTTCCAAAGTCTTAATGCGTCCGGTGAGTTCCGTGCGATCCGCATCGCCGGGCGTGTTGTCCCACAGTTGGCGGAAGATGGCCAACGCACCGGCGAAGTCGCCCTGGGTGGCCAGCAACTCGGCCATGGTGCGCGTGCGGAAGGTGCCCGGCTCCGGCGCGGGACCCTCATAGGGAGTCTCGGACGCTTCGTCGGGACAAGCTCGCGGCGCGACGGGCGTTGCGGTCTGGACCGGTGCTGTCGGCTGCGGAGAAGCGGCGGGCGCAGCCTGAACGGACCGCGACGCGGCTACGGGCTCGACCGTCGGCTCGACCGAGGGGTCGATGGCGGGGGCGGTGGGCGGTTCGGGGGCCGGTGCGGTCGGCTGGATCGCGGCGGCCTGGGCCGGCTGCCTGGCGGGCTTGGCCGCAGCCTTGGGCAGAGCGTCCATCAGCCGCGCGGTGATGGAATGCAGGCCCTCCATGACCACATCGGACCAGCTGACCGGCTTGTCGGAAAAATGCGAGGCAACCAAAAGCAAAAAGGCCGAGAAGTCGCGATCGGTCGCGCCCACCTCGCGCGCCCAAAGGGTCCAGAAGGCCGGATAGCGCTCCAAAGGTTTGACGATGAGCGAGAGCTGCTCACTCGCCTCGTCCAAGCGCTCCAGCCGAGTCAGAACCTGAATGAGCAGCAGCCGGGCCTCCATGGAATCGGGATGCCGGTCCAGCCCCTGGCGCAGCGTGCGCGCCGCGTCCTCGAACCGCCCGAATTCCACGAAGAGCTTGGCCAGCGGGAAGAACACCCGCGAGCCCGGCTCCATGGCCAGAACCTCTTGGTACCACTCAATTTTTCTTCTCATCGCCCATGGCCCCCCGGGCTGCATCGACCTTTCCGGAGAAGATATACAACACCTCGTTCTCTTTCACGTAATTCATGCGCTCGCGGATTACGCGCTCCTGGTAGGTCCGGTCGCCCTTGAGCCGGCGGATCTCGTTGCTCAAATCCAGACTGCGGGAGTCCACGTCGCGCAACCGGTCCTGCAGGTTGTCGGAACGGTGGCGCATGTTCATGTACGCGATAACGCCGTGGTCGCTCCAGACAAGCCGGAACAGCAGGACCACGTTGACCACTAGGAGCAAGGCGAGCAAAACGCGCCGGGCCATATCGATACTCTCACTGAAGGCGCGTCGCGCCGCCCCTGCCGGACCGGCTCAGCGAAAGCGGGCCGCGCAGCTCTTCCAGAAAATTTGCCGTGGCAGCCTCGACGCGGTCCACGTCCTCGTCGCTCAAAACCACGGTGTCGATGCGGCGCAGAAAATCCTTGAGCACACCGAACTCCTCCAGCAGGCTCTTGCCGAACTCGATCTTCTCGAGTTCCGGCTCAAGCTCCAGGATGGTCTCCAGACAATTGGAGATGCGCGCCATGTTGCTGGTGTACTCCCTGCTCATTCCCTCACCGAAACCTGCTGAATGGACGCGCCGACGCGCCCATCACTCTGTTTGTAACCAGTTCCGATAGAAGTTGTACAGATAGTTCGCACCGGAAAAAATCGTCAGCGCCAGTGCCAGGTACAGCACCAACGTGCCCACCGGCACGGGGTCGAACCCCAAAAGTGGATAGTGCGCGAGCAGCGGGATGAGCGCCAGGATCTGCGCGATGGTCTTCATCTTGCCGTACTTGTCGGCGGCGATGACCACGCCCTTGTCCGCTGCGATGCCGCGCATTCCGGTGACCGCGATCTCGCGGCAAACGATGACGACCACGATCCACGCCTCGACCCAGCCGAGCTCAACGAGCATAATGAGCACCGAGCTGATGAGCAGCTTGTCGGCCAGCGGATCGAGGAACTTTCCAAGATTCGTAATGATGTTCTGCTTTCGCGCCACGTAGCCGTCAGCCATGTCCGTGAGCGAGGCCACGATGAACACGGCTGACGACGTGTACGCCAACAGCGCGGAGTGCAGTGACCGCTCCAGATACAGCAGCACGACGATGACCGGCACCGCGAAGATGCGGGCCAACGTGAGCATGTTCGCCAGGTTCAGGGTCATGTTCTGTCGTCAACCCCTCATCTGTGCACGGTGGAGGCCGCCTCCAGACTGCTCTGCGCGGCCTCGGCCACGCGGTCGCCCAGGGCGAGCAGCGCGCGTTTGGCCGGGCTGTCACCTTCCATGAGCACCACCGGCGTGCCGATGTCCCCGGCCACGACCGTGGCCGGGTCAAGCGGAATCGCGCCGAGGAATTCCAGGCCGTACTGCTCGGCCAGGGCCTTGCCGCCGCCCTTCTTGAACAGGTCTATCTCCTTGCCGCAATACGGGCAGGCCAGACCGCTCATGTTCTCAACCACGCCGAGGATGTTGGCCTGGGCGTACTGCAGGAAATTGATCGCCTTGCGCACGTCGGCCAGCGAGATCTCCTGTGGGGTGGTCACCACGACGGCCAGCGCCTCGGGGATGAGCTTGAGCACGGTCATGGGCTCGTCGCCGGTGCCCGGGGGGGAATCGACGACGAGGAAGTCCAGGTCGCCCCACTGCACGTCGGAAATGAACTGACGGATGGCGGAAGTTTTCATGGGCCCGCGCCACAACACGGCCTGATCGGGGTCGAGCAGCAGCGAGTCCATGGAGACAACGTGCAGGTTCTCGTTATATTGCTTGGGTTTGATGAGGCTACCCCGGTCGGTCTCCAGCTGTCCGGAAAGGCCCAGCAAGCGCGGCACGCTGGGGCCGTGGATGTCCACGTCCATGAGGCCGACCTTGTACCCCCGCGCGGCCAGCGCGGCGGCGATGTTGACGGAGACGGAGCTTTTGCCAACGCCGCCCTTGCCGCTCATGACGAACAGCTTGTAACGGATGTGCTCCAGGGTCATCGCTATCAGCTGGTCCTGCATGGCGATCTTGGCATTGTTTTCGCCGGATGAGCAGGAGCCGCCGGAACATGAACTCATGTGTCAATCTCCCGTTGCTGGACGTGCGGTTTGACCGCCAAAAAGGAAGTATGGCCGATTTTCGCCGGCGTGTAAATCATGGAAATATCCGTCCGAACAGGTGGTCCGCACGGGGCGTGCGGCCAATCACCAACCGTGGACGCCGACGAGATCGACGAAGGCCACGGGGCAGATCTCGCTGCGGCGCACCTCGCCCCCCGGCATTTTCTCCACAAGGGTCAAACACTGCGAGCGCCGTTCCGCCCCCACGGGCAGCACCATGCGGCCGCCCTCCCCCAGCTGGTCCACCAGGGGGGCGGGCACTTCGGGACCGCCGGCGGTGACGATGATGCGGTCGAAGGGGGCGGCGCTGGGCCAGCCGAGGGTGCCATCGTCCTGCTTCACGTGGATGCTGTAGATGTTCATACCGATCAGCCGCTCCCGCGCGTGCGCACACAGGGCGGGCATGCGCTCCACCGTGTACACATCGGCCCCCAGGCCGGCCAGCACAGCGGCCTGATAGCCGGAGCCGGTGCCGATCTCCAGCACCTTGGCCCCCGGCTGGACGTGCAGGGTCTGGGTCATCAGCGCCACGACGTAAGGCTGGGAGATGGTCTGCCCCTGGCCGATAGGCAGGGGGCAGTCGGAGTAGGCGCGGCTGGCCAGCGCCTCCTCGACGAAGAGATGCCGGGGCAGACCGCCCATGACGGAGAGCACGCGCTCGTCGGTTATGCCGCGGCGGACGAGCTGTTCCGCCACCATGCGTTCGCGCTGTCGTCTGGGATCCATCCGCACCGTCAAAAACCTCCTCGCCACGCGAAAATCGTCGCGGCAAGCAGTGCAGACCAGATTTCCCGGACCAAGTCAACACAGCCGCGCTCTTGACACCCACGGCCGATCATTTAACATTCGCCGCAGGCCGTCCCCGGCCCAACCCGAGCGCCAGGAGAAGTCCGATGTACAAGATCCGCGACCTCATGACCACGCCCGTCTACTCCTTGCGCGAAACGGACACGCTGCAAAACGCCCGTGTGCTCATGGAGCAAAAGCGCATCCGCCACGTGCCCATCATCGGCGCGGACAACCGCTTCCTCGGGCTCATCACCCATCGCGACGTGCTGGCCAACACCGTTTCGCATCTGGCCAACATCGACCCCGCCACACAGGCCGAGATCGACGCCGGCATCCCTCTGCAGGAAATCATGCGCACTGATGTGCGCAGCCTCTCCCCGGACGAGCCCGTCCGCGAGGCCGCCCACATTCTCTACCACCACAAGTACGGCTGCCTGCCCATCGTGGATGGAGGGAGACTCGTGGGCATCGTCACCGAGGCCGACTTCCTGCAACTCACCATTCAACTTCTGGACGCCATGGATCAGGCCGCCTCCGCCTGATCCCGGGCGAAGACGCGCACGGCGGTCGCGATTAGGCGGTATTCCGCCCGACGCGTCGCGCCCTTTCTCCAAACCTTACCGCATCGAGAGCCATGAAACTGCAACCCATGCCCAAGAATCGGAACGTCCACAACCATAGGGTGCTGCACGCGGACCGCGGACCCAGCCACTTTCTGCGCAACCTGCTCATCATCTGCGGCGCGGCGCTCGTGTGCCTGATACTCTTCGCCCTCGTGCGCGATGGCGGCTCACCCGTGCTCAAACTTTCGCCGCAGACGGGCGAGGCGTCCTACGCCACCAAGTTCACCATGCAGCTCACCAGCCCGCGTTCGGAGCTGAAGGAACTCGTGGTCACCGCCACACAGGAGGGGAAGCGCGTGGAGGTGCTGCGCCGCACCTTCGCAGCGAAAACCCTCAACCACACAGAAACGTTCCAGCTGCCGCGCAAGTCCGGCTTCAAGCAGGGCTCGATCGAACTGAGCATCTCGGCGCGCTCGCACGCTTTGCTCTCCTTTCTCGGGCGCGGCAGGACCAGCCTGACGGAGAAGCTGGCCCTCGACTTCATCCCGCCGCAGATCTCGGTCACCCCCGGCATCCACAACGTGTATCAGGGCGGCGCGGCGGCGATCGCGTTCACCGTGTCCAAGCCGGTGCTGCGCGTGGGCGTCACGGTGGGCCGGTACTTCTTCCCCGCCTACCAGCAAGGCGGCAAGGGCGCCTACGTCTGCTATTTCGGCATGCCCTACGACATGCCGACCACGGACTTCAAGCCGCGCGTGGTGGCCGAGGACAAGGCAGGCAACGAGGCCGTCCAGTACATCAACGCCCTGGGCATCCCCCGCAACTTCAAGTCCGACTCGCTGGAGGTCCCCGACTCGTTCCTGGACTCCAAGATGGGCCAGTACAGCGCCATGTATCCCGAGCTCAAGACGCCGGTCGAAATCTACAAGCGCATGAACTCCGAACTGCGAAAGCAGAACGTTTCTGGGCTGCTCAAGATCGGTCTGGACACCTCGCCCACGCAGACGTGGAGCGGCGCATTCCTGCGTCTGCCCAATGCCGCCGGCCGCGCGGGCTTCGGCGATCAGCGCGACTACTACTACAACGGCGAAAAGATCGACCACGAGACACACATGGGCGTGGACCTGGCCAGCGTGGCTGGCGCGGCCGTTCCCGCCGCCAACGCGGGCCGTGTGGTCATGGCCCAGTTCTACGGCATCTACGGCAACTGCATCATCCTCGACCACGGCCAGGGGCTGCAAAGCCTCTACTCGCATCTGAGCAAGTTCGAGGTGGCCAAGGGTGACACGGTCAAAAAGGGCCAGATCATCGCCCGCACCGGAGCCACAGGGCTCGCCGGCGGCGACCACCTGCACTTCGGCATGATCGTCTCCGGTCTGCAGGTCAGCCCCGTCGAATGGTGGGACGAGCACTGGATCCACGACAACATTCTTAAGCACATCGGCCGGTAAGACCGGGCGCGGGCAACAAAAAAGGCCGGGCGAAAACCCGGCCTTTTTTGTTGCCCGCGCCATGGCGCCAATCACCCGCCCCGGCGCTTGCGGCGGCGCTTTTCCCGGCGCAAGCGATACCGGGCGTCCGCAGCCTGGTCCCGTTTGACGGCCCTGATGGACCGACGCTCCAGCTTGCGCGTCTCACGCTCCGAGGCGATGGCGCCCCTGGCCTTGGACGACGCCTTGGCGTCGCGCAGGTTCCTCATCGCTTCCCGCTGGAGTCGCTTGGGATTGCGGGCGATTGCCCTGGTCAGGCCATCTGGACACGTGCGCGTCCAGACGAGACGCTCATACGCCGGGCTCGACACGAATGCGGCGAACTCCGCGAGTCCCATTTCCGCACCGAAGATGTGCCGCGCAGCGGCGTATTCGCCGGCGCACGCGCGTTCGAAATAACCGACCCAGAATCCATCCTCAAACAAAACGAAGCATCGTACTGTCGTCGTCTCCATTCTTGATCCCCTTTGTTGAACGCGAAAGCCAGGAATGGACGGCCCAAAGGGGAGGGTTACTGACATGCGGCCGCATGCGCCCGGACTACCGACCGGGCCGTGTTTTTATCCTGGCGGGCCATATGACCGCCGGCTCCAAAGTACGCAATGGCGCGAGCGCGAACAAGCCCGGTCCCGGGCACAAAAAAAAGAGGCCGCGGAAAACGGCCTCTTTCTGTTCGGATACTGACGGCGGGCTAGTGCGTGGGCCGCCGGTACTCCTCCTTCACCAGGATCTGACTCAGAGGAGCGATGTCGTCGCGCCCGCAAAACAGTTCATCGTGGCCGGAGCACTCCAGCGCCTGCTCCAGCACGGTGTCCACGTTCTCCACAGGCACAATTTTGAGGTCGCGCAGAATCTCGTCCGGCACTTCCTTGAGGTCCTTCTCGTTCTCGGCGGGGATGAACACCGTTCCCACACGACCACGATGCGCCGCGAGCAGCTTCTCCCGCAGGCCGCCAATGGGCAACACACGGCCGCGCAGGGTGATCTCGCCGGTCATGGCCACGTCGTTACGCACGGGAATATTCAACAACGCCGAGGCGATGGAAGTCGCCAACGCCACGCCGGCCGAGGGACCGTCCTTTGGCGTTGCCCCCTCTGGCACATGGACGTGGATGTCGATCTCCTTGTGGAAGTCACGCTTCAGACCGAAGAGGTCGGAGCGCGAGCGCAGATACGAGAGTGCCGCCCGCGCGGACTCCTGCATGACATCGCCGAGCTTGCCGGTGATCTCCACCTTTCCCGTTCCATTCATGATGACAACCTCGACGAGCAGCAGCTCGCCGCCCATCTGCGTCCAGGCCAGGCCGGTGGTGACGCCCACCTGGGCCTTGTCCTCGCGCTCCTCGTGGCGGAACCGCGGCACGCCGAGCAGCTCCTCCAGGTTGTCCAGGCCGACGGCCACGGTGGCCACGTTCTTGTCCTCCACTATCCTCCGGGCGGCCTTGCGGCACAGGGCGGCGATCTCGCGCTCCAGGTTGCGCACGCCGGCCTCGCGCGTGTAGCGGCGGATGATCTGCATCATGGCCTCGTCGGAGATGGTCAGATTCTCCTCGGTCAGGCCGTGCATCTCCCGCTGCTTGCCCAGCAAAAACTGCTTGGCGATTTTGAGCTTCTCCGTTTCCATATAGCCTGGCAGGCGGATAATCTCCATGCGGTCGCGCAAGGGCAGCGGGATGGAGTCCAGCGTGTTCGCCGTGGTGATGAAGAAGACCTTGGACAGGTCGTAGTCCAGGTCCAGGTAATGGTCGTTGAAGGCGTAGTTCTGCTCTGGATCCAGGACTTCCAGCAGCGCGGCCGAGGGGTCGCCCCGGAAGTCCGTGCTCAACTTGTCCACCTCGTCCAGGCAGATGACGGGATTGTTGAACTTGCAGCGCCGCAGGTTGTGGATGATCTTGCCGGGCAGCGCGCCCACGTAGGTGCGCCGGTGGCCGCGAATCTCCGCCTCGTCACGCACGCCGCCAAGGGAGATGCGCACGAACTCGCGGTCCGTGGCGTGGGCGATGGACTTGGCGATGGAGGTTTTGCCCACGCCCGGAGGTCCGATGAAGCAAAGAATCGGGCCCTTCATGGTTTTGACCAGGCTGAGCACGGCGATGTACTCGAGGATGCGCTCCTTGGGCTTCTCCAGGCCGTAGTGGTCCTCGTCAAGCACCTTGTGGGCGCGGGCGATGTCCACGTCCGCAGGCTTGAGCGCGCCCCAGGGCAGGTCGAGAATCCAGTCCACGTAGTTGCGCACCACGGCGTACTCCGCGCTGGAGGGCTGCATCTGCCGCAGCTTGTGGATCTCCTTCTTCACACGCTCGCGCGATTCCTCGGGCATGATCTTCTCGTCGAGGCGTTTCTCCAACTCGACCGCCTCGGCCATGGGATCGTCCTCGCGGCCCATCTCCTTGTGGATGGCCTTCATCTGCTCGTTGAGATAATACTCGCGCTGATTCTTCTCCATCTGGCCCTTCACGCGGCCCTTCACGCGCTTCTCGATGGAGGCGATCTCGATCTCGCCGAGCAGCAGCTCGTAGACGTACTCCAGGCGTTTCGCGCCGTCGGCGATCTCGAGCGCGCGTTGCTTGCGCTCGAAATCGACCTTGAGGTGCGGCATGATCGCGTCGGCCAGCTGGCCGGAATCGCGCAGAGCGGCCATGGCCAGGATGGACTCCGGTGCGAGTTTTTTGTTGCTGCGGGCGTAGGTCTCCAACGACTCGTTGACGGCGCGGATGAGCGCCTCGCCCTCGCCGCCGTCGCCGGCGGCGTCGTCCAGCCGGTCCACGTGGACGAGGGGGAAGTCCCCGGCGTCGGTGGGATCGGTGGCGAGGATATTCCAGTTGGCGCGGTACAAGCCCTCGAACAACACCTTGATGGTGCCGTCGGGCAGGCGCAGCATCTGCAGAATACGGCTCACCGTTCCCACGGGGAAGAGATCCGCGGCCTCGGGCTTTTCCTGCTCGGGCGAACGCTGCGTTACCAGGAAGATGTGCTTGTCGTGCAGGGCGATGGCGCTCTCGATGGCCTTGATGGAGGCCTCGCGCCCCACAAACAGGGGCATGATCGAGCGCGGAAACATCACCACTTCCCGCAGGGACATGAGGGGGAGTACGGAGTCGTCCGGCTGGGTGTTGGGTTCCAGAGCG
>JAIMKR010000008.1:86056-128946 GCA_020692325.1 Desulfocurvus sp. | reverse complement strand
TGCAACTCAACACCTAGCCACGACCTCATGGCGTAAGGACTACGCAGTCAGAACTTCGTGGTTAGGGAAATATGCTCCGCAGGCCAAGGGAGCCCTTCGGGCTTCAAGCCGGCCCCTTGGAACCCTGGTCAAAAACACGTTTTCCCTTCACGCAGGGTTCAGGGGGCGCGAAGCCCCCTGGCCGCCGGAGGCATTTTCAAACCACCGCAGCTGTGTGGCGGCAGAACATGCACTCCAACGACCGGGGGCATTTTTGAGCCATCAAAGCCGTCGGCGGCGGGCGTTTTACTTGCCCTTGCGGCGGCGTCCCTCGGCGTCGGCGGCCTTGATGGCGTCACGAACGGCCTCGGGAGTGATGTTCCCCTTGATGTTGCGGATGGTGTCCCCAGGGGCGCAGGCCACGCGGGCGACCTCCATGAGTTGATCGTCGGTGGGATTTTCGAGCCCGATATCGGCGAGGCAGATGGGCAGACCGACCGCTTGGCAAAAGTCGTAGACCTTGGCGACCACGTCGGCGGGGCGTTTGGTGAGCATGAGCAGCGAGAGGGTGCCAATGGCGACTTTCTCGCCGTGCCAGAACTTGTGGGTTTCGGGCAGGACGGTAAAGCCGTTGTGGATGGCGTGCGCGCCGGAGAGGCCGCCGCTCTCGAAGCCCAGACCACTCAGCAGGGTGTTGGCCTCGATGATGCGCTCGATTGCGGGAGTGACGATCTTGCCGTCGAAGTCCTGGCGGGCGGCGGCGCCGTCGGCCATGAGGGTGTCGAAGCACAGGCGGGCCAGACCGTAGGCAGTCATGGAACCGACGCGACCGGTCATGTTGGGGGACTTGGCTTCGCGGCAGTCCTCGGCCTCGAACCAGGTGGACAGGGCGTCGCCCATGCCGGAGATGAGGAAGCGCACGGGCGCGCCGAGCACGATTTGGCTGTCGACCATGACGACATCGGGATTGCGCGGGAACAGGAGGTAGCGTTTGAACGCGCCCTGCGCGGTGTAGACCACGGACAGCGCACTGCAAGGGGCGTCTGTGGAGGCGATGGAGGGTGCGAGAACCACGGGGGTTTTGATCGCGTTCGCGATGGCCTTGGCGGTGTCGAGGGTCTTGCCGCCGCCCACGCCGATGATGACGTCCGCGTGAATCTTGCGGGCCAGGGCGACCAGCCGGTCGATTTCCTCGTCGCTGCATTCACCGCCGAAGCGCTCCAGGGTGATGTCGAGCAGCTTCCGACCTGCCACGGCCTTCTCGACGGCTGCTCGGATGGAGCCGCTCACGATGGCCAGGGCGCGCGCGCCCAGCCGGGCCGCCTCCTCGGGAAGCGAAGCGAGCGCGCCAGCGCCTTGGACATAGCGGCCGGGGAAAATCGACGTCATGAGCATGGGCTTTTCTCCTTGGATCGTTCATCCGCCATGTTGCAATCCCGGGCGCGCGCCGGCGCGTCCCTGCAACGCCTCCGCGCGTTCGCACGCCGTCCGTTTACGGGTCGTGCGCCGCGCCGATCATCCAATTTCATGGTGCAAGTCTACGCAGCAGCAAATCAATACGCAACCATGTCAATCCACGTAATTTTTCATGATACAACAAAAAAGAGGCCCCGGACGGATCCAGAGCCCCTTGTTTTCGGCGGCGGCCGCAAGTGCGGACGCGTCGGGCCTTACCCCTTGCAACGATGCTTCAGATCAATGCCTTCCCTGATGAAGATGACGGCCTCGGCGATGTTGGTGGCGAGGTCGCCGATGCGCTCCAGGTGGCGCGAGGCCATGATGACATGCACCCCGCGCTCCACGATGCGTGTCTCCTCGACCATGGTGTTGATGGCCTCCTTGAGCACCTTGATGCACAGCTCATCGGCGCGATGATCCATACCGCAGATCTCTCCGGCCAGGGTGGTATCCTCGTCGGCCAGGGCGCGCACGGCGCGGTGCAGCATCTCCTCCACGTGGGCGCACAGCTGGGCCATGCGCGGATTGGCCGGCAGCGTCTGCCGGGTGGAAAGGAACAACGTGCGATGCGCCAGGTTCACGGCCTCGTCGCCCACGCGCTCCAGGTTCATGGTGACGCGCATGGAGCCGATGATGAGCCGCAGATCGCTGGCCATGGGCTGGTCGAGGGCGAGCAGCTCCAGGTTGAAGGCGTCGATGGAGTCCTCCATCTCGTTGATGGAGACGTCGTTCATGACCACGCTTTCGGCGAGGTCCGTGTCGCCTTCCATGTAGGCGCGGCAGGAATTCTGTACGGCCTTTTCGGCCTGCGCGGCCATGCGCAGAAGGTGCATGCGCAATTCACCGAGCTTTTGCGTGAAATGACTGCGTTGCTGCATTGCGACAAGTTCCTCCTAGCCGAAGCGGCCGGTGATGTAGTCTTCCGTCT
This sequence comes from Desulfocurvus sp., assembly GCA_020692325.1. Taxonomy (GTDB): domain Bacteria; phylum Desulfobacterota; class Desulfovibrionia; order Desulfovibrionales; family Desulfovibrionaceae; genus Humidesulfovibrio. The sequence goes on along the minus strand of JAIMKR010000008.1, from coordinate 126,581 downwards.
GGCGATTTCGCGGCTTGGTGAAGATGATGCGCGTATCGCCTTCCTCGATGAGCTTACCCAGGTAGAAAAAGGCCGTGCGGTCGGAAACGCGTGCGGCCTGCTGCATGGAATGCGTGACGATGATGATGGTCAAATCGCGCTTGAGTTCGTGGATGAGGTCCTCAATCTTCTGGGTGGCGATGGGGTCGAGCGCGCTGGCGGGCTCGTCCATGAGCAGCACCTCCGGCCGCACGGCAAGCGCGCGGGCGATGCACAGACGCTGCTGCTGCCCACCGGACAACCCCAGGGCCGATGTCTGCAGGCGGTCCTTGACCTCGTCCCACAGGGCGGCCCCGCGCAGACTGGCCTCAACGCTCTCGTTGAGCACGCGCTTGTTGCGCACGCCGTTGACGCGCAGGCCGTTGACGCGCAGGCCGTAGGCCACATTCTCGTAAATGGTCTTGGGGAAGGGATTGGGTTTCTGAAAGACCATGCCGATGCGCCGGCGCAGGGCCACCACGTCCACTCCGGCGGCGTGGATGTCCTCGCCGTCCAGGGCGAGAGCTCCGGTGACGCGGGTGCCGGGGATGAGGTCATTCATGCGGTTGATGCAGCGCAGGAACGTGCTCTTGCCACAGCCGGACGGCCCAATGAGCGCCGTGACCTGACGTGTCGCGAAATCGAGACTCACGTCATGCAGCGCGTGAAAGCCGCCGTAGTAGAAGTCGAGCGATTGGGAGGTAACCTTGATGTCTGGCATTCGTCTCTCCGTGGTTGCAGGCGGTTGGCCGCGGGGCGCGGCCGCGTGCTGCAGACGGAGATGTACGCATGTGAAGCGACGTGTGGGCCACGGCCTTGTGACGATTCTGTGACAAGGCGCGGCGCGGAAGCCCGGAGACGTGACGCGGCGGCGTCAGGGCTTCGGTTCGGAGGCGAGGGGAATGGTGACGACAAGGCCGGCCGTCTGCGGCTCGACCTTCGGCGTGAGGTCGGGGGCGACAACGCCCTCGCGGAACTCCACGGCCAGACGGACGCGGTCCTCATGCTGGCCGATGATGAGATTCTTGATCGGCCCGGCGGCGAAGCGCAGCACGCTGTCCCGGCATTTCATCCGCCACTGGCCGTGCAGATCTATGGCCAGCTTGCGGGGCTCATTGTGATTGAACCAGGTGACATGGTCGGCGGTTTTGTTGGTGTCCGCGCGGATCACGACGGCGTGTTCCTCGAGGCTCACCGCCACCTCGCCCAGCCACAGGCCGTCCGACGGCAGCGCGCCGAGCACGCCCGTGCTGACCGTCTCGCCCAGTTTGCCCGAGGCCTCGCGCGGCTGCGCCTTGGGCGCGGCATGCTTTTTGGCGAGGGGCTTCACCTGCTGCGGCGCGGCCACGCCATCCGTGGCGTTGAGGCCGGTGGAGGAGTCGACTTCGACGAGCTTGGCCACATGGCGCGGCGCGGGCTTCTTGGCCTTGGCCGCGGGCCTGCCAACCTCGATGGAGGGCGTTTCCACCGTCACGGCTCGCGTCGCCGAAGACTTCGCCGGCTGAGCCTTGGCCGCTTTGCGCGCGGGCTTGGCGGCCGGTTTCTCGGCCTGGGCGGCCTCGGGCGCGGCTGTGGCGTTCTCGGCTTCGGAGATGGGCAGCATGCGCACGGTCTTGTTCACGGGCAGGCGCACTTCATAGTCCGCAGCCACGGCCGGCCCGGCCGCGAGGCCCATGGCGGCGCAAAATCCAACCGCGCAAACCACGGTGGCCAAACGACCCTCAAAAAGTCTTGACGCTTCGCTCATCCCCTGCTCCAGGCTGAAATTTTCCGCACCCTACACCAAACGTCGCGCGGAGCAAAGCCCACTCACAGGGCGTCCCAGAAATCGCACAAGCGGCCGGCCACCTTGGCCTCGGACCAACAGTTCACAATGAACCGACGCGAGGCCTCGCCCTTCGCGCGCCGCAGATCCGGGTCGGCGGCAAGATCGCGCAGAACGCGCGCGAGCCCGTCCGCGTCGTGGGCCAGCAGCCACGGCAGGTCGTCCTCGGAAACGCCGGCGAAACCGGCCACGTGCGCGCGGTTCCACTCGTCCAGCCCGGCGATGACCGCCAAGCCCTGGCTCAACCCCTCCAGGCTGCTCACACCGTAATAGCCCTGCATGTGGTCGAACAGCGCGTGGGCCCGGCGCTTGCGGGCCAGACACTCGTGGTGCGGCACGTCGTCGATCATGTCCAGCCGGATGTCCGCGCCAGCGACGCGCAGCCGTTCCACCACGGCCAGCAGCTCGTCGGTGTTCTTGAGGTCCTTGCGCGTGGGCGAATGCGCCAATAGAAGCGGCCCAGCCCAATCGCGCTCATCGGGCGACAGCGGCGTCAAATCGGCGTCGCCCTCATGCACCAGATTGGGCTGCCAGCGCGCCTCGGGCATCAGGCGAAGCAAATCCGGCGTGCTCACCAGCAGATGCGTGCGGCCGAGCCGGCGATACTTGGCGCGAAAACGCTCGGGATTTCCACGGAACTCGTGGTGGCCGTGCTCGTGATGCACGATGGCCTTGCCGGCGAGATAGTCCGCCGGAAGAAACGGCCCCAGGCGCAGGTTCTCGTCGGCGGTCATGTGGAAGTGAAACACATCGCTCGTCTTGAGCAGGCGCTCCAGCTCGGCCAGCCCGGCCTCGTCCAGGTCGGGCACGTGCAGATCCTTGTCCCAGGAGTGGGTGTAGCGGGTCTCCAGTGTGACGATGCGGCAATGGTGCCGCCCCAGCCTGTTCACGGCCCGGCAAAAGCCGATGCCCGTGCCGGCCGGATCGTTCACGGCGATCATGAGAATATTCATCGTCCGCCCTCGACGCTCCTGAGTTCGACCGACCGGTCGCGGCTCAGATCAAAGTCCGACAGGCCATTCTGGGGCAAAGCCAGTGAGAATCGGCGCACGCGCATGATCTGCGCCTCCGGCTGGGCGGCTCCGCCCAGGGCGAGCGCGAGCACGTGGCCACCGCGCTTGCGCTCCTCGGTGAGGAAATGCCAGTGCCAACCAGGAACGGCCAGCCCACGGGAAAAGGCGGGACACCGCAGGCCCACGAGGGTGCCCCGGGTATTCTGGAACGGAAAAACGGACTGGCTCTTCGCCACCTCGGCCAGCGGCCGGTATGGCGGTTTCTGCGCGGGAACGCTTCGCGCGGTGAGACTGGCGAAGGTGGCGTCCACACGGACGGCGGCAAAGCAATTGGCGTCGCCGATGACCGAATCCAGGCGCTCCTCGATGGTCTTGAGATCGGCCCCGGCCGGCAGCACGCAGTGCATGTCCGGTGCGAAGCGCACCACCTGCGCGAAGGGCGTGGTCCAGGCGTCCGGCGCGCGGCGGGCCACGCCGTCGGCGGCCACCTGCCTCGCCACGCCGTCGAGCACGACCATCTCGCCGTCCAGCCCGTCAAAGGTGCCCAGACCGAAATCGCCCAGACGCCGCAGGTCGCCAATGGTCACGGAGCCACGATAGTTTCCGGCGAGCAAGGCGTCGATGACGCCGACCTGGTTGAGGGCCGCCTGCCGCGCCGGATTCTGGCGCGGCAGCTCCGCGCCCATGGCCACCGCCCAGCAAATGATCAGGGCGACGATGCCGAGACTGATGCGTGTGCGTTTGCGCATGTCACTCCCTGCCGGAACGATTGAGCAGCTTCACCCACACGTCGCCCGTGCTGGTGAGGAAATGCAGTTTGCGGCCCTGGTGGCCGCCGATCTGCGACTTGGCGATAGGCAGCCCATGGACCATGAGCCAGCTGCGCACGGCGCGCAGGTTGCGCCCGCCAATGTCATAGAGATTGGTACGCTCCGCGCCGCCCATGAGGCCGGACGCGCCGCCGAAGACCTTCACCACCAGATTCTCCGGAGGAACGTGCAGCTTGAGCAGCGACGAGTACATGTTCTCCAGCGCCGTATCGACGAAACGGCAGACCTGCGGTTCACGAGAGGAGTGCTGAAAGCTCGCGCTGTCGGGCAGGAACGCGTGGCAGATGGCGCCCACGCCGCGGGAGGGATCGCACATGGTCACGGCCACGCAGGAGCCGAGCACGGTAGAGACCAGGGTCGGCCGCACTCCGAGGAAGCAGTCTCCCGTTTGCAGGAAAACCTTGGGGTATTGTTCAATATCCTGCACGGATGGTCGCTCCCGAATGCACGCAGGCTACGCGCTTTCGGAGTATCGACCGAAGCAGGTCGCAAGTCAACCGATTCCACGATTGATTACGGCTATCGAATAGCGGAGCTAATCCGCTTGCTCATCGAAACGGATATGAAAGGCGGCGGCGTAGAAATAGTGGAAGAAATCGACATATTCCAAATGAATATGTTTGGGCACGGCCACGCGGGCCGGAGCGAAGTTGATGATGCCCTTGATTCCGGCTCCGACAAGATAGTTGGCGGCGCGCTGCGCGCGCTCGGGCGGGGTGGTGATGATGCCGATTTCCAGGCCGAGTTCCTTGACCTTGGCCGGCAACTGGCGCGAGCAGACGATCTCCATGCCCTCGACCATCTCGCCGATCTTATAGGGGTCGCAGTCGAACGCGCCGCGAATGATGAAGCCCTTGCGCGTGAACTCACGGTGACGCAAGAGCGCCCGGCCCAGATTGCCCACACCCACGAGGGCGCAGTTCCAGGCGCGGTCGATGCCCAGCGAACGCTTGATCGAGGTGATGAGATCCTGAACGTAGTAGCCAACCCCTCGCACGCCAAACTCGCCGAAGTAGGCGAGATCCTTGCGAATCTGCGAAGAGTTGACGGAACAGGCCTCGGCGAGTCGTTCGGAGGAGACCACATCCGTGCCTTCGCGTTTGAACTCGGAGAGCACTTGGATGTAGGTGGCCAAACGGGCGATTGTGGCCTTTGGAATATGCTCGCTCTTGACGGCCATACGGACCTTGGTTTGTGAATTTTGTAACGGAATTTCAGGAAAAAAGGAGGCCCTGAAAAGGGCCTCCTTGATTCCAGAAGAGACAGAAACTAGGCGCCCAGGGGCTTCACGAAGAGCAGGATCAGGTCGACGACCAGGGCGTAAATGGACAGGGACTCGATGAAGGCCAAGCCCAGAATGAACGTAACGGTGATTTTGCCGCCGGCTTCGGGGTTGCGGGCGGTGCCTTCGCAGGCGGCCTTCAGACCAAGGCCCTGGCCAATGCCGCAGAGACCGGCGGCGAGACCCATGCCCATGGCGGTGGCCCAGGCGGCGACCGGACCAACGGCGGCCGGAGCGGCGCCATCGGCGGCGAAGGCGGCGGAAGCGCAGAGAACCATGGCCAAGGTCAGCAGAAGAGTTTTGCGCATATCAAGGACTCCTAAAGGTATAATGTTGTGGTCAAGCGACCATTTCCCCAAGGTTTAGTGGGCGTGCTCCAGCGAACCCTTCAGGTAGATCATCGTCAGCATGAAGAAGATGAAGGCCTGAATGGTTTTGGCCAGGATGAACAGGAAGTACATGGGCAGTGTGCTCAGCACCGGAGCCAGCACGAAGAGCAGCACCAGGACGATTTCCTCGCCGCGGATGTTGCCGAAAAGACGGAGCGTGAGGGAGAGCGGACGGGCCAGATGGCTCACGGTCTCGATTATCATCATGAACGGAGCCAGGGCGGGCATGGGACCCATGAAGTGCTTGATGTAGCCGAAGCCCCATTTTTTTATGCCCTGATAATTATAATAGAGGAACACGCACATGGCCATGGCCGCGTTCGTGTTGATGTTGGCCGTGGCCGCGTCGCAGCCGGGGACCAGCCCGATGTAGTTCATCACCAGGATGAACAGGAACAGCGTGCACATGAACGGGTAGACGCGCCGACCCTCCTCACCGATGTTCTTCACCGTGAAGTCCTCAAGACCGCCGATGACGGCCTCGAAAACGTTCTGCAGGCCACCCGGCACCATCTGCAGGCGTCCCCGCAGCATCAGGCCGCAGGTGAAAAGGATGATCATCGCCAGCCACATATAGTAGACATGCACAGGCATGTGCACGCCTATAGCGTGGTTGATGATCTCCGAAAAGGTCAACGGTTCCGGAAGTCCTCCAGCCATTTCTTACGCCTCCTTCCCATCCCCCGCGACGGGAACCTTGTGCCTCATCTGTAGGACGCCCCACAGCACAGCATTCGCCAATACCGTGGAGAGCCCAGCCAAAAGCCCGTAAACCGAGGCCTGCGCCCAGACGATCAGTCCGGCGATGGCGACCGCGGTCAATGCCAATCTTCCATAAAAGAGCGACAACAGCGTGAACATCGCCCCATGCTTCACCCGCACCAGTTCCTGCGCGGCTTTGGAAAGCCACCAGAAATTGAAGCCGATGATCAGCGCGCCGGCAGCGAACGAGAATCCCCAGTTGGAGAAACCCGAAGCCAGAACCGCCGCCACGGAGCAACCCGCGGAGAACAGGATCTGGTTATGCATTAACCGCCTCGCGTCCGCCAGGACGAATCCGCGGCGGAAGAGCATGGCGTCGATCTTCTGGACAAGCTTTTTCAGCATCTGGCCTCGTCGGCCGGTCACGGCATTGACCGGCTAGTTCCCCGAACCGGACTGTCCGGACGAATCCCCGTCGTCCGTCCCCCCCTCGTCCTTCCTCTGGATGCGCTTGGCCTCCAGAAAAACATCGCGGAACCCCGCCACGATGCCCAGGATGAGAAATATGATCAACAACCACGGGCTCGTTCCCAACCATTTGTCGAGAAAATAGCCCATGGCCAGCCCGATGAAGGTTGCGGTGACCAGCTGGAGCCCTATGGTTCCGGCGGTCGACAACAGCTCCAATGCGCCTGAAGACTTGTCCTTGCTGGGAATGAACACCGCCCTCTCCTCTCGCTTTGGATTGCGCCCGCGAGAGCCGGGACGTTCATTTCTTCACAAGGAGGGATAGCTAGCACAAGCCCCTGGCACCGTCAATGCGGTTGACGCCGATGGCCATGCATTTTTTCACTTTCCGCCCCTGCGTGTCCGCCCCGGCCTCCGGCCGTATCGACAATCGGCCGCGAAGCCAGTACACACGGGCAAGGCGTCCCGCCCGCTTTCCTTCTTACCACGAGGACGCCAGCACACTCAAGCATGGACAGGACATGACCCAAAAAGCAATCACGTTCCCCGAGCGCACGGCCGCGCAGACTCCGCCCGAAAAGCTCAAGAACCGGCAGGATCCCGAGGCGCTGCCCTGCGCCGACAGCCGCGAGATTCCGCGCAAAAATGGCCAAGCCGGCTTCCAGCCGCGCGCCATGCAGGCCCTCTCCATGGCGCTGCTGGTTCCCGGCCTCGAATACAACGTTTTCCTGGCCGGCGAGCCGGGACTCGGCCGCACGCATTTCGTGCGCCACTTCCTGGAGCCGGAGGCGGCCAAGCGCCCCGCGCCCAACGACTGGATCTACCTGCACAATTTCGAGGACGAGGACCGGCCGATCGCCGTCTCCCTGCCCGCGGGCCAGGGCCGCGCCTTCAAGAACGGCATGGTCAAGGCCCTCGCCGACGTGCGCGCGGCTATCACCACCACTTTCGATCAGGACGCGTACCGCCGCAAGCATGAGACCCTCTTCAAGCGCTTTTCCGCCAAGCGCGACAGCATCTTCAGCAAAATGGAATCGCTGGCCCGCACCAAGGGCTTCGCCCTGGACATGGACGACAGCGGCGCGCTGACCCTCATGCCCATGGTGGGCGGCAAGGTCATGGGCGACGAGGAGTACGGCAGGCTCGCCCCGGCCCGGCGCAAGGTGCTCAAGACCAAGGGCGAGCATCTGCTCTCGGACATCAGCGTGTTCCTGCGCAAGCTCACCCAGAGCGAACAGGGCTTCCGGCAGAGCGAAACCAAACTGCACCGCGACATCACCCAGGAGGCGCTGGCCGAGAACCTCAAGCCCCTGCGTGAGAATTTCTCCGGCGTGCCCCGGCTGCTGGAGCACCTGGCCGCCGTGGAGAAGGACGTGCTGGAGAACTTGGACTACTTTCTCCCGCGCGACGCGGCGGACAAGGCTCCCATTCCCGGCACGCTCCAGTCCGCGCACGACCGCCACTCCGACGGCCACGCGCAGCCCCCCGCCGACGACCCGAGCTACCGCTACGAGGTCAACGTCTTCGTGGACAACAGCAAGTACGCCCGTGAAAAGGGCGGCGTCCCGGTCATCGTGGAGGACCACCCCACGGCCTTCAACCTGCTCGGTTCCATCGAACGCGAGAGCGAGCTCGGCGCGTTCTACACCGACTTCACCCTGCTGCGCGCCGGCAGCCTGCACCGGGCCAACGGAGGGGGGTTCCTCATCCTCAACGTGGAGGATCTGCTGGGCAACCCGGGCTCGTGGGAGGGCCTGCTGCGCGCCATGCGCAGCGGCCGGCTACGCATGGAGGACCCGACCGACGCCGAGCAGGCCAAGGCCCGCACCATCGAACCCGAACCCATTCCCCTCGATCTCAAGATCGTCCTGGTGGGCACGGACGAGGCCTACGAGACGCTGCTGGACGGCGACGACCGTTTCCGCAAGCACTTCAAACTCAAGGCGCACATGCAGGCCACGGTGCCACGCACGGCCCAGAACATCCGCCGCTATCTCTCCGCCCTGGCGGACATCATCGACGAGGCGGGCCTGCCGCCCTTCGCGCGCGGGGCGCTGGCCGGCCTCATCGAGCACTCCAGCCGCCTCACCGAGGACCAGAAGCTGCTCTCGCTCTCGTTCCCGCTGCTGCGCGGCCGCATGATCGAGGCCGCGGCCATAACCCGGCGCGACGGGCGCGACATGGTCGAAACCGCCGACCTGGCCCACGCCGTGGCCGAGAACGACTTCCGCGCCAATCTGTACGAGGAAGAGTTCATGGACGACTACGACCGGGAGATCATCAAGGTGGCCACGGGCGGCAGCGCCGTGGGCCGGGCCAACGGGCTCTCGGTCACGCTCTTCGGCGACTACGAGTTCGGCCTGCCACACCAGATCTCCTGCACCGTCGGTGTGGGCCACGGCGGCATCCTCGACCTGGAGCGCGAGGCCCAGCTCGGCGGCCCCATCCATACCAAGGGCATGATGATCATCAAGAGCTGCCTGACACGACTGTTCGCCCAGGACAAGCCGCTGGTGCTCACGGGCAGCCTGTGCTTCGAGCAGAACTACGCGGGCGTCGAGGGCGACTCCGCCTCCGGCGCGGAGCTGGCCGCCCTGCTCTCCGCGCTGTCCGGCGCGCCCATCGACCTCTCGCTGGCCTTCACCGGCGCGGTGAGCCAGAGCGGGGCCATCATGGCCGTGGGCGGGGTTTCCCGCAAGGTGGAGGGATTCTTCGAAGTTTGCCGCAGGCGGGGCCTCACCGGCAGGCAGGGCGTGCTCTACCCGGCGGACAACACCGTGCACCTCATGCTCAAGGACGAGGTGGTGGAGGCCGTGCGCACCGGGAAATTCCACCTCTACCCTGTGGCCAGCATCGAGCAGGCCATGACCATTCTCACCGGTCTGCCGGCGGGCACGCGCCGCAAGGACGGCCGCTACACGCCGGGCTCGCTGTACAGTCTGGTGGACGCCCGCGTGGCCGAGCTGACGCGGTTGGCCGCCATGGCCGAGAAACCGCGCGCCAAGAGGGGGTAAGGCGTCATGTCCAAGGCATGGATACGGGCCAAGCTGCCCGAGTTCGTCCGCGACATGTTCCGCAACTTCTGTCTGTCCAGCCGCGCGCTGGAGGAGCAGTTCCACTCATTCGACCGCGAGGGCTCCGTGGCCTTCACCATCCTGCGCGACCTCATCGGCCAAGAGATGGACAAGGGGTTGCTCTGGCGCATGAAGGACACAGCCCACCACGTGTTCCGCAACGATCCCGAGACGCCGCTCACCGGCCAGTTCTTGGACTGGGGCCTGGGCTACATCTTCCACGAGACCATCAAGCTCAAGGAGGACGCCTATCAGGCGCTGACCTACGCCCCGTGGTTCCTGGCCCTGCGCGGCCGCGAGCTGCCCGGCACCGAGCGCGCCGTGGTCGAGGAGCTCTTCCAGGTGCTGCGGCAGACCGAGGAAAGCATGCGCCGCGAGATCGACCGCATCCGCTTCATCATGTCGCAAAGCCGGCAGCTGCTGCCCATCTATCTGGCGCGGCACAAGGAAAACGCCCTGCTCGCGCGGTACATCTTCTCGCAGAACGCCCTGGTGCGCGAGGTTTTCGGCGCGGACTACGAGCACCTGGTGGGCACGGTGTACGGCGAGCACCCGGAACGCATGTACATTCTGGCCGCGCAAAGCCTGCGCCTGGGCGGCTGGCTGGACGAGGCCTCCCTGGCGGTCCAGGGGGCGTTGGGCATCACCCCGTCGGACAAGATGGTGCTGCAGGAAAAGAAGATCCTCGACAACTGGCGTCAGCGGATGACCGGCTGAGCCGGTCCGCGACGAGCAGGCGAGGTGGCGTTCCCATGCCCCGCCGGGAGAAATGCGCAATGAAGAAATTCGCTTTGCTGGCGGTCCTCTGCTGCGCCCTCTCCGCCCTTGGCTGCGCCAAGACGGTGAAGCAGGAGATAACGTGCTGGGATCCTCTGTTCCCCCCGGTCAGGGAGGACCCGGCGCCAAAGCCAGTCCAGCCCACCCCACGCCAAGTCTACGAGGCCGACTACGCCAAGTTGCCCTCGTCCTACACAGTGGCCAGGGGTGACAGCCTGTGGCGTATCGCCCGCAGCAAGCGGGTCTACAACGATCCGTTCATGTGGCCGCTGATAGCGAAGGCCAATCGGGTGGACGTTAGGCATCCCCGGCGCATTCCCCCCGGTCAGGTTCTCAAGATTCCCCGCGACTTCTCGCTGGATGAGGCCAAGGCTGCCCGCCGCAGGGCCGGTCGGTCCCAAAGACACGCCGCGCCCACCCGCAGTGCCAACCTGCCCGCCGCCGTGCGCGAGTCGCTGGGCTACGGCTTCTAGCCCGGGCCGGCCGAATTCTCAGGCGTGGAAAAGCGCCCGGCTGTCACACGGCCGGTGCCTGTGGGGCCTGACGTGGCAGCGCCATGACGGCGCGGCGCCCGTATGCCTCCGGCGGCCAGGGGACTACGCGCCCCCTGGAGCCCCGCGTGAAGGGAAATCATTTTTTTGCATAAAGGGCGAGGGCTTTCAGCAGCGCCGACCCCGCTTGCCTTCCGCCTGCCACTGGACTATTCTAGACAAAGTTTAGTTTCATTCATCGTCAAGCAAACGGAGGGCTTCACGCCATGAACGGCTTTCGCAGCCTCACTCCGAAAATCGCCCTGGTGGCGACCGCACTGGCACTGTTGCCGGCTTGCTCCCCCCGCCAGTCCATTCCCTCCACCCCGGGGGAAGTACGGCCCGAGGCCGAAGTGCGCGCCGAACGCCAACATCAGGCGTCCAGACGGCCGCAAACCGCCCAGCCACAGCAGGGCCCCGTGGAGGAGACCGTCGTCGCCGAGGTGCGCGACCCGCAGACGACCGACGCGCAAATCAAAACCGCCGTGGCCAAGACCGAGGCTCACCATGCGGACCCCCTGGACGAAGCGCTCGCCGAAGAGGCGGCCAAGGATCACTCCAATCAGGAGCAAGCCGCCGCGACCAAGCCCGCCGGGGAGAACCCGACGCCGGCCGCGCAGCAGCCGGCCGGAGCCGCCGATACGAAGGGGGAGGAAGGCGAGAAGGGCGAAACAGCCCCGGAGAAGTCCGCAACCAAGGGACTCATGGTGCAGATCGCCTCATTCGGCACGGAAAAGAACGCCGACGCCGCCATGACGTGGCTGAAGAACATGGGCTATGCCCAATCGCGCAAGGTGCGTGTGGATCAGGGGAAAACGCCCTACGTGCGCGTCCAGGCCGGACCGTTCCAGGACCAAGCGGCCGCCCGCAAGGCCCTGGAACAGTTGAAGGCTGACTGGCCGCAGGCGTTTATTCCAGCGGATTGAGCTCCGCGCGGAACTTGCGGGAGAGGCGGAATACGACCACCTTGCGCGGCGGCAGGGTGATGCTCTCGTTGGTCTGCGGGTTGCGGCCGCGACGCGAGTTCTTGTCATAGGCCTCGAATTTGCCGAAGCCGCTGACCAGCATGGCGTGATCCTTTTTGATGGCCTGCTTCATCAGATCCAGGGTGGATTCCACCAGATCCTTGATCTCCGCGCGGTTGCGATCCGTCTTCTTGTAGATGGCGTCGACGATGTGCGCTTTCGTCAGGGTTTGACCGCTCATGCGACCTCCGTGGGGTTTCTCCGTTTTCAGCCGATGGCCGACCGGATGGCCTGGGCCAGCTTCCGCATTTCCTCGTCGTTCTCGTAAGCGTGCTGGGTCCAAAGGTTCAGCCCGTCTCCCTGGTGACGCGGGATGAGATGGAAGTGGGCGTGGTTCACCAGCTGCCCCGCGGCCTCAAAATTGTTCATGCCCAGGTTCAGCCCGGTTGCGCCCGTGGCCCGCATGACCGCGCGGCCCACCGTCTTCAGGGCGATGGTCAGCTCGCGGCCAAGGTCCTCGGGCAACTCGAACAACGTCTCATAATGCTTTTTCGGCACAACCAGGGCATGGCCCTTGTTCACAGGCGCGATGTCCAAAAATGCAAACACCCCGCCATGATCATAAATTTTGGCCGAGGGGATTTCCCCAGCGACGATTCTGCAGAAAATGCAATCCTGACTCACGACATACTCCGCGTGTTGAAAACACCCTACTCTGCCCGCTCTGTAGCGCGCAACGCGGAGGACTTCAAGAGATTTTTCTCATATCACGCAATGATTATCACTCTTCTGGGAAGATTCTCGGACCCGGTCGAAATCAAGCTTCAAAAACCGCCCGTTCAAATTCCAAGCCCATCGATGAACAGTTGCTCAGCCGCGCGCGCCTGAATGATCCGCGCCCCGGGAGCCACATCCTGCGTCACCCACACGTTGCCGCCGATGACCGCTCCGCGCCCGATGGTCACACGGCCGAGGATAGTCGCGCCCGCGTACACGGTCACGTCGTCCTCCACGATGGGATGCCGGGGCAGTCCCTTCACCAGCCGGCTACCCGTCTCGTCCTTGGGGAAACTCTTGGCCCCCAGCGTGACGCCCTGATACAGCCGCACGTTGCCGCCGATGATGCACGTCTCGCCGATGACCGTGCCCGTGCCGTGATCGATGAAGAAATGCGGGCCGATCTGCGCGCCGGGATGGATGTCGATGCCGGTGTCCGAGTGCGCCATCTCCCCGATGATGCGCGGGATGATGTCCACGCCCAACTCGTGCAGTTCGTGGGCGATGCGGTGGTTCGTCAACGCCTTGATGCTGGGGTAGCAGAAGATCGTCTCGCCCGGCGTCTTGGCCGCGGGGTCGCCATCGTAGGCCGCCTGCACGTCGCCGGCCAGCAGGTCGCGCACCCGGGGCAGCCGCCGTACGAACTCGATGGCCACAGCCTCGGAGCGGGAGGAGCAATCCGTGCACGGCTCACGGTTGTTCCTGGCGCACACGAAGCAGTACCCGCGGTTGATCTGCTCCGTGAGCAGGTTGAGCACGCGATCCAGCGCGCTGCCCGTGTAGAATGGCATGCTCCGGCCCGCCACGTCGGAATGGCCGAAAAAGCCGGGGAACAGCACGGCGCGCAAAAGGTCCATCATTTCGGCCAGGGCGTCCAGCGAGGGCATGGGTCTATCACGCGGGACGCGCAGCTCCGACGCCTCCGCGCCGGGCTCGCACAGGCGAGCCACCGTCAGCGAGAGCACCTCGTCCTTGCTCAGGCCCTCTTCCGGCAGGGTCGTCTCGTCGATCATTCGCCCTCCCCGGCACTGTCGAACAACGGCGTGGACAGGTAGCGCTCGCCCGTGTCGCACACCACGAACACGATGAGCCTGCCCGCCATCTCCGGCCGCTTCGCCACCTGCAACGCCGCCCAGGCGTTGGCGCCGGAGGAGATGCCGCAGCATATTCCCTCCTCGCGCATCATCCGCCGCGCGGTGTCGAAGGCCTCCGGGGCGCCCACACGGATGACCTCGTCGTAAACATTCGTATCCAGCACCACGGGCACGAACCCCGCGCCGATGCCCTGCAGCTTGTGCGGACCGGCCTTACCGCCCGAGAGCACCGGCGAGTCGCTGGGCTCCACCGCCACCACGCGCACCCCGGGCTTGCGTTCCTTGAGCGCCTGCCCCACGCCCGTCACCGTGCCGCCGGTGCCAACTCCCGCCACGAAGCAGTCCACCCGGCCCTCGGTGTCGTCCCAAATCTCCACAGCCGTGGTCGCCCGGTGCGCCGCCGGGTTATCCGGATTGTCGAACTGCATGGGCATGAAGGCCCCCGGCGTGGCCACCACGAGTTCCCCGGCCTTTTTGATCGCTCCGGTCATGCCCTCCACCGCCGGCGTCAGCACGATTTTCGCGCCGTAGCCAGCCAGCAGCTTGCGGCGCTCCATGCTCATGCTCTCCGGCATGGTCAGCACCAGCTTCATGCCCCTGACGGCGCAGATCAGCGCCAGGCCGATGCCAGTATTGCCGCTCGTGGGCTCCACGATGAGGCTGTCCGTGGTGATACGGCCGTCGGCCAGGGCTTGTTCGATCATGCTCGCGCCGATGCGGTCCTTGATCGATCCGCCGGGATTGCGCGACTCCAGCTTGGCCACGACCGTGGCGGAAAGTCCGGCGCTCAATTTGTTCAGGCGGACAAGCGGGGTGTGGCCGATGAGTTCGGCCACGGACTGTGCGATGGACATTGCAGTGCTCCTTATGGCCGCTCCGGGCATTGCCGGCGCGATCGAAGGCGATCGCCCCGTGGCCCGGTGTGGCGGCTAGTTCGCGGCCAACTCGGCGAGAACCTGGCGCAGGTGGTCCGCGTGCATCCGCACGTGGTCCCGTCCAAGCCTGCCGAGCATGTCGGCCAACGTGGGGTATTCGGTGAGGGGCGTTTCCTTGAACGCCGGGACGTGCGCCTTGCGGGCCAGCCGCTCCTCGCTGAGGCCAGCGGCGAAGACGGCGAGCCCCTCGCCCTTGCGCTTCACCAGCGACAACAGCTGCGCGAAGCTCATGGCCCGCCGCGCATCCGTGAAGTGGGTCTGTTCCGGCACCAGGTCGATGCAGGGCGTGTCGGTCTCCAGAAACGCCTCGAACAGCTTCAGCCCCCCCTCCTCCGGTCCGGCGAGGTGGGAGAGAATCTCCTTGGGCGACCAGCGCCCGGCGGGCGCGCGGCCCGCGACGTCCTCGGCGACGCCGGCGCAGGCGGATTCGAGTTCCGCGAGCGCGGCGCGGATGCCAGCGGCAAGTTGTGTTGCGGTCTCGGTGATCATGTTGTCCTCCTGACGGGCCACCCGCCCGAAATGAACCGGTCAACGACGCTCTCCGCGCGGGAAGCCGGGAGGAGACGCGCCGCCTCCTCCCGTGAACACGTCGTGCTCCTCCGCCTCAACAGGAGCAGGCGGGCTTGCGCGGATCCACGGGATCGGCCTCGCCGCGCTTATAGGGCGAGATCTTACGCAGGTTCTCGATGATGGGGGGCAGATTCTCGACCACGTAGTCTATCTCCGCCTCCGTGGTGTAACGCGACAGGGAGAAGCGGATGGAACCGTGGGCGTAGGTGAAGGGCACGCCCATGGCCCGCAGCACGTGCGAAGGCTCAAGACTGCCGGAGGTGCAGGCCGAGCCGGAGCTGGCCGCGATGCCGAGCTGGTCGAGCAGCAGCAGGATGGCCTCGCCCTCCACGTACTTGAAGCTGATGTTGGCGGTGTTGGGCAGGCGCTCGATCTTGTGGCCGTTAAGGCGGCTGTCCGGCACGGCGGCCAGCAGACCATTCTCCAGCTTGTCGCGCAGGGCGCGCACGCGGGTGTTCTCGTCCGCCATGTGGGCGCGGGCCTGTCTCGCCGCCTCGCCCAGGGCGATGATGCTCGTGGTGGCCTCGGTGCCGGCGCGGCGGCCGTGCTCCTGGTGGCCGCCGATGAGGTACGGCCGGTAGGGCAGCTTGCGCCGCACGTAGAGCGCGCCCACGCCCTTGGGCGCGTGCAGCTTGTGGCCGGAAAGCGAGAGCATGTCCACATCGAGCTCGCGCAGGTTGATGTCGACCTTGCCCACGGCCTGCACGGCGTCGGTATGCATCATCACCCCGTGCTTGTGGGCGATGCGCGCGATCTCCGGGATGGGGAAGATGACGCCGGTCTCGTTGTTGGCCCACATGATGGACACGATGGCCGTGTCCGACGTCAGGCTGTCCTCGAACTCCTTGAGGTCGAGCCGGCCCTCGGCGTCCACGCCCAGGTAGGTGACGCGGTAGCCCTGGCTGCGCTCCAGGAACTTGCACAGGGAGAGCACGGCCGGATGCTCCACGCGGGTGGTGACGATGTGCCGCTTCTCGGGCTGGGCGGCCAGGGCGGAACGGATGGCGGTGTTGTCGCTCTCCGTGCCGCAGGAGGTGAAGATGATCTCGTCCGATTCGCAGCCGAGCAGATCGGCCAGCGCCTGCCGGGCCTCGCGCATCTCCCTGCCCACCGCGCCGCCGAAGCTGTGCATGGAGCTGGGGTTGCCGTACCGCTCGGAGAAGAACGGGAGCATGACGTCAAGGACTTCCGGGGCCACGCGGGTTGTGGCGTTGTTGTCGAGGTAGACGACCTTCTCGCTCATGGCTAGGCCTCCCGCACGGTGATTTCGGGGTCGACCTTGTCGCGCAGGATGCGCTCCACGGTGCCCTGCACAGTGGCCTGGCTGGCCGGGCAGCCCACGCAGTGGCCGCGCATGGCCACGCTCACGGTCACGCCGTCGATGTCCACCAGCTCCACGTCGCCGCCGTCCAGCTGCAAGCGCGGGCGTATCTCGGTCTCCAAAACGTCCTCGATCATGCGCATGCGCTGGACGTTGGTGAGCTTTTTCGCCGGCTTCTCCTCGGTCTTTGGCTTGGCCTCGCCCCTGGCCTGGGCGATGAGCGCGGCGATCTTCTCATGGCACTTGGCGCAGCCGCCGCCGGCCTTGGTGTAGTAGGTCACGTCCTCCACGGTCTTGAGGTCGTTCTCGCGCACGGCCTCCAGAATCTGATGGTCGGTGACGCCGAAGCACTCGCAGACGATCTCGCCCTCGGAGTGCTCCACGTTGCCCACGTCCTCGCCGCGCCACTGCTTGATGGCGGCCTCGAGCGCCTCCTGCCCCATGACGGAGCAGTGCATCTTCTCCTTGGGCAGGCCGCCGAGCGCGGTGGCGATGTTCTTGTTGGAGATCTTGAGCGCCTCGTCCACGGTCTTGCCCTTGACCAGCTCCGTCAGGGCGGAGCTGGAGGCGATGGCGCTGGCGCAGCCGAAGGTCTGGAAGGTGGCGTCCTTGATGATGCCCTCCTCGATCTTGAGAAAGAGCTTCAGGGCGTCGCCGCAGGCGATGGAGCCGACCTCTCCCACGCAGGTGGGGTCCTTCATCTCGCCCACGTTCTTGGGGTGTAGAAAATGTTCCTTAACGATTTCCGAATATTCCCACATGGCGCATCTCCCACTGCAAGGATTGGCGCGGGCCAAAGGCGGGCGCAGTCCCATAGATACACACGGGCGGCGCGCGCGCAAGGGGGGCGGGGCTAAATCTTTATGAATTTGGTCGTGATTAAATCCGCGTCACATTCCGGGTGGTTCGACGAGAATCCCCGGTGTGCGAGGAGGGAAAAGACGCGCGCGGCAGCTTGAGGCGCCACGAAATTTTTTCCCCAGTCTTGTCTATCCCTGGCGATGCTCGTAAAGTGGAGGCAATTGTGGAACCACCTTCCACCAACCTCGCGCAACCAGCTCAGGAGGTACCCCCACGTGAAGGTCTACAAGCAGTATATCGACGGAAAATTTCAGAATTCGCACTCGAAGGACACGATCGAGGTGCTCAATCCCTTCACAGGGAAAGTCATCGCCACCGCGCCCAACGGCGACGCCGAGGACGCCGCCAGGGCGCTGGCCGCTGCCCAGAAGGCCCAGGGCCCCTGGGCCGCCCGCACCGCCGGCGACCGCGCCGGTTACCTCAGCAAAATGGCCGAGGTCATCCGCGCCCACCGCGTGGAGCTGGCGAAAACCCTGGCCGAGGAGCAGGCCAAGGTCATCGGCCTGGCCCAGGGCGAGATAGACAGCACCGCGGCCTACTTCGACTATTACGCCGGCTGGGCCACCAAGTACGAGGGCGAGGTCATCCAGAGCGACCGCCCGGGCGAGAACATCTTCCTGATGCTCCAACCCATCGGCGTGGTGGTGGGCATCTGCCCCTGGAACTTCCCGTTCTTCGTCATGGCCCGCAAGGTCGCGCCCTCGCTCTTGACCGGCTGCGCCACCATCATCAAACCCAGCAGCGAAACCCCCTGCACCACCTTCGAGTTCGCCAAACTCGTGGACGAGATCGGCCTGCCCCCCGGCGTGCTGAACTTCGTCTCCGGCCGGGGCGGCACACTGGGCGACGCCCTCGTCAAAAGCCCGGTCACCGATCTGGTCACCCTCACCGGCAGCGTGGAGGCCGGTCAGCAGATCATCGCCGCCACCGCGCCCAACATCACCAAGACCTCCCTCGAACTCGGCGGCAAGGCCCCGGTCATCGTCTGCGCCGACGCCGACCTCGACCTCACCGTCAAGGCCGTCGTGGGCTCGCGCATCATCTACTCCGGGCAGGTCTGCAACTGCGCCGAGCGCGTCTACGTGGATGAGAAGATCGCCGACGAGTTCATGGACCGCATGGCGAAGGCCATGGCCGCCGTCACCTACGGCGACCCCTTCCAGAACACCGACATGAGCTGCCAGATCAACCGCGAGCAGCTCGCCAAGATCGAGGCCATGGTCGAGCGCGCCAAACAGCAGGGCGCGCAGGTCGTCACCGGCGGCGAGCGCCCGGCCGAGCCCAAGACCGGCCCGTTCTACAAACCCACCCTGCTGGCGAACTGCAAGCAGGACATGGAGATCATGCGCAAGGAGATCTTCGGCCCCGTGCTGCCCGTCATGCGCGTCTCCGGCCTCGACGAGGCCATCGCCATGGCCAACGACTGCGAGTACGGCCTCACCTCCTCCATCTTCACCAGCGGCGTCACCAACATGATGCGCGCCATGAACGAACTCAAATTCGGCGAGACCTACGTCAACCGCGAGCACTTCGAGGCCATGCAGGGCTTCCACGCCGGCTGGCGCAAGTCCGGCATCGGCGGCGCGGACGGCAAGCACGGCCTCATGGAGTACCTGCAGACCCACGTCGTCTACGTGCAGCGCTAACCCCCGCCACGATCACGCAACCGAGGCCGGTTCCCCCGTGGGGCCGGCCTTTTTCGTGGCCGCCGGCGGCGAATGGTCGCGTGCATTCACGCCCACCTTGGCGCGCGCTCCCGCCCATCTGGATGCGTACGCCCGCTGACTTCGACAACACGGAGCAAATCATAGGCCAACGACGGGGGGCGGCGCGTCCTTCCTTCTCCGCTCTCCCGTCTGCTCCTCCGCTCCCTCCAGCTCCTCCTTCAGCTTTCCTTCCCACCAAAGAAAGCGGGGATGACGGCCTTTCACGCCGTTAACAGGGGTTCAAATCCCCTTGGGAACGCCAGTAATTATTTAAGGCGGTTAGAAGAAATTCCTGACCGCCTTTTCTGTTTGTCGAAACTCAAATTCCAACCGTATTTCCAACCTTAAGACCGATGATGCGCCTTGCCACCGAACAGGACTCCACAACTGTCCAGGACGATGGGGCTTGCCCTTTTCAGTCGCTTGGCCTAAGTTTAACTCTTAGAGCAATATACATTTGGCTCGACGCTTGTATGCGCCAGCGGATAGTTGATGGATTTGCTCACCTCGGGGGAACCGTCTAGGAAGCAAAAGTGCGAACAATGCCTACAAATATCAGCATAGACTTCAAAAAAGACTGGTGCGAAAAACTCATAGATGAGATGAAAGCGTGTGGTGTTGAAGTTGACGAGCATGCTGACTGCAATAAAATGTGCCGTTCATTTTACAATACCGTCAGGAGAATGGTGACGAAGAAGGCTCGTACTGTTCTCAAATCTAAAGAATTTAGCTGCCCTGTTGAACTAGAACCTGGACTGAATTTTCTAATTAATAAAATTATAACGGGAGAAGACATCAACCCTCATTTAAGCAAGCACATCTTGAAATCTGACTATTCAGACAAAATGTTGAATGATTGGGACGTCTTCCATTTTCACCTTGGTACAAACATTCAAAAGAATGGTTTTGTAAATAAAGGCGATGAAATTCTTTTTGCTAGAGTGACTGATGACGTAGTATACTTTATTAATATCTATAGGCACGGAGATTGGTATAAGAAGGATATCATCGAGATACTGCACAACAATTGGCCAAATGCAATTTCAAGATTCCGAATGAGAGGCGCAGTTGATATCCAGTTTATACCGACAGAAAGTGAAACAAAAACGCTTCGTGACAACAATTACAGCACGTGCATAAAGACAGATGATGGGACGGTATACGCTCCGTTAGGCCTTGGAAGTGTCTGTTCTGGAGAAAGCACAATCGCTAATATTTTTGCGATACAGGCGCTGCGCTATATGGAGTACCTTCAAAACGCGGTTATCAGCGAGGTAACAAAGGCGGATGGAGCCTTTTTTAGTTTGAAGCGTCCATTAGATTTTCACCTTCAGTTCAAAGACGGTAAGACGTATTGCTTCGAGTCTACAAATGGCATTCTGGCAATGTTGGCCGATGCAGACGCCACGCTCCAGGCGCTACACGTTATTTTCAATAATTAGGGAACGTTTGTTTTAGCGATGCCGCCACAACGTGCCTCGCGAGAAATCAACTCGACACGAGTTCCAAGCGGACCTTGCACCCCACGGCAGAGGCGTAGCGCTTGAGCGTGTCCAGACTCTTGACCTTCCCCGCCTCGATTTTCGCCACGGCGAGCTGTGAAATGCCCATAGCCTCGGCAACCTGGGCCTGCGTCTTCCCTGCGCGCGCCCTCGGTGACGACAGCCTGAAGCCTCCCCGCCCACCACGCCCAAGGCATTCGCCTTCTGCAATCCGCATTCGTCCGGTTGCCCCCGCGCGGATTCGCAATGCACTGACGGACGTTCCCGGCGGCGGGGCGGCGGAGCCTTGGTCGGCCCGTGTCACCGATAAAAGCCTTTGGAAAGGGGGGCCGGGGGGAGAACCTTTCCAGCGGAAAGGTTTCGCCCCGGTTCACGTCACCTCTTCCTCATTCCCCGCCATCGAGCCGGAGGCGCTCCGTGACCTCGAACAGGGCGCGGGCATCGGCCGTGAAGTGCCGCGCGCACACCTCCCGAAGCAAGCCCTCCAGCTCCTCGGCGCCCTTGCCGACGCAGGCCGCGTAAAGCCGGGGCGCGAGGGAAAGGAAGACGTCGAGGACGGCGGGGTCGAAGTGGGTGCCGCGCTCGGCGCGCATGATGTCGAGGGCCTGATCCACGGACAGGGCGTCCTTGTAGGGCCGCACGCTGGTCAGGGCGTCGAAGACATCAGCCACGGCGAACACCCGCGCGGTGAGCGGGATATCCTCGCCGGCGAGTCCCCGATCATATCCCTTGCCGTCGTAGCGCTCATGGTGGCCGCCAATGACCTGGACGGCGTCGCGCAGCCAGGTCGAGCGGGAGACGATATCCCGGCCGTAGACCACGTGCAGGCGCATCTGGGCCATCTCGTCGGGGGTGAGGCGTCCGGGCTTGCGCAGAATGGCGTCGGGCACACCGATTTTGCCCACGTCGTGCAGAAACGCGCCCTTGATGAGCGCGCGCATGTCCCCGGGCGGCAGGTTCATGGCCTCGCCCAGGCGCACGGCGTAGAGGGTGACCCGGTGGCTGTGGGCGTCCACGTCGCTGTCGCGCTTGGCGCTGGCGCGGCCAAGGGCGTCGAGGGTGTCGAGATTGGCCTCCAGCAGCAGGACGGAGGTGGCGTGCATGCGCCGCAACATGCCCAGCATGATCGGATAGAGCAGACCCGAGGTGACCAGGATGAGCCCGACGGCCATGGCCTGGGTGAGCCACATGCGCCGGGTGGCGTCGCGGATGACGGCCTCGCGCACGGCGAACAGGCTTTCGGCGTAGGCGACGACGCGGCTCGCGCTGTCGCGCAAGGGAATGAGCATATGCAAAAATGGCCGCGTGCCGATGAACACGAGTTCATGACGGGACGCGTCCTCCCTGACGGTCGGCGCGAACCGGTTCGCGGCGAGCCAAGGGTCTATTTCACTTCCCGGGAAGTCCCGGTTGCGGCTCTCGACCACGACGCGCCCCTGGGCATCCATGAGGGTGAGCCGCGCGGAGACGCCCAGGTGCAGGGGCTGGCTGAAAATCTGGAAGTCGTCGAGAATGCGCTGCAAATGGGCGTGGTCGCCGAGGTTCGGCGCGTTCAGCTCCTGGACGGCCAGACGCTCGAAACGCGCGGCCCCGTAACTCACCGCGTCGCGCAGGGTGGCCGCGAACCGCGCCCGCTCCGCGTAGAAAAATCCGACGGCGGTCAGTGTGCAGACAAGAATGGAAAGGCCCGCCAGACGCTTGAGCAGCATCCAGTGCAGCGAGCGCGAGGATTGCGCCTCTCCGGTCCATGCGGGGTGGGTTCGCGCCATGAAGTGGCCCTATCCTTTGCCGCCGCGAAAGGGAAGCGCCGACATCGCCCGGGGGGAGGGAGGTTCCCCCCGGACTGCCGGGGACCAAGGCGCGGATCGCCAACCCCACCGCCGGCGGGCCGCTAGGGGAAAGGCGTCGCCGCCAGCAATGAAAGACTCAGACATTCCGCATGGTAAACGCAGTCGCCCCGGTCACAGTAGCCCGAGGCGGCCGTTCCGAAACAGTCGAAATTCCCCTCGGCCCGTTGGGACGCGCGCACTTGCTCGATGCGCGACAGCATCCACTCGCGCCGCCCCTCTCGTTCCGCCAGCGCCGTTTGTCCCGTCCTCTTCACGCCCTTGCGCGCCTTCGCGCCTGTGCCATGCTGCGTCATTTTACCCCCCAATATGTCTGAACCTATTGAGACTCCTTCCCTTTAGGGACTCGCCAACCGCTGGCGAACCTGTTATGTGAATACTATACGAATGCGTCACAATTAAGTCAACAGGTCCAAGGGCCTCTCGCCGCCCCCTCGACAACGGCCGCGCCTTGCCCTATTGAGCCGGCGAGCGCCGGTGCGCCCAAAGGATGTCCGATGGCCAAAAGTCTGCTGCCCGCCCTCGTCCTAATCTGCCTCGCCGCCCTGCTGGCCGGATGCGCCGCGCGCCCCGGGCCGGAACTGTTCGCCCTCGCGCCCGCGCCCGCCGCCTCACACCGCACGGTGGCCATGACCGTGGCCACGGACCGCGCCCCGGATCCCGCCCATCCGGGCAACTTCACCAGCGGCCGCGCCCCAATCCTCTCCATCGGCCGCTACGAGCTTTCCGTCCCGCCCAACCACAAGGCCGCGACCGTGGAATGGTCGGCCACGCATGTTGGCGACGCATCCAAATGCTTCACCACCGTAGCCTACACGCCCCTGCCGACGGACTATTTCCACAACTTCCGCCCGGCCGTCGCTCCAAGCGTCCCCCCCGCGGCGATCGCGGCGGCGGCCATCACCGGTGAAATCTCCCCCGCGGCCACAGCCAGCAACGCCACCACGACTGACACGCGCGAGGACATCGTCATCTTCGTCCACGGCTACAACACCAACTATTCCGAATCCGTGCTGCGCATGGCCCAACTCATCGCCGACAACACGCTCGAAGGTGAGGCCGTCCTGTTCGCCTGGCCCTCCGATGGCGAACTCTCCGGCTACGTCGCCGACAAGGACGCCACCACCTTCGCCCGCGACCACCTCGCCAAAACCCTCATCGACATCGCCGCCAATCTGCATTACCGGCAGATAACCCTCGCCGCCCACAGCATGGGCTGCGGGCTCACCATGGAGGCGCTGCGCCAACTGCGCATCACCGGACATGACAAGACGCTCACCAGACTCGGCCCCGTCGTCCTCGCCGCGCCGGACATCGACCTCGACGTCTTCAGCGCCCAGGCCGGAGCCCTCGGGCGCATGGACCCGCCCATCACCATCCTCGCCTCGCCGGACGACCGCGCCCTCGCCTTCTCCGACCGCCTCGGCGGCGACCGCGTCCGGCTCGGCGGCCTCGACGTACGCGACCCGCGCATCCAGCAGCTCGCCCAGAACTACGGCATCCGCATCATCGACATCTCCGGCTCCGCCGCCACCGACAGCCTGAACCACGACCGCTACATCGGCGCGGCCACCGCCCTCAAAGCCGCCATGGAGACGCACAAACCCCAAAACCCCCTGCGCAAGGCCGGCGCGTTCATCCTAGACGCCGTCGCCGCCGTCCTGGAAACCCCCGGTCGCATCGGCCGCGCCGCCGCCGACACCATGCAATAGGGGGCAGGCCGGCCCACTTTCCATTTGGAAAAACGTGGGATTCTGGGCGGCTCGCCGCCTCAACCTCTGGGAAAAATATCGGGGGGGGCTCCGCCCCCGAGCCCCCCCAAAAGGGCATTCGCCCTTTGGAATCCCCTATTCGCGGATGTTTTCCACCGACACGAAGTCGGCGGAAGACATCCGCGACAGGTGCGGATTCACACGCAATACCGGCAAAGCCGCAGGATGGTTTTTCCAAAGACCAACCAAAGCGGCCCGGACTGGCTTTCGCCATTCCGGGCCGCTTTGGTTTTTGGAAAGGGAGAAAGATTTAACCCCATCATCAACGCTTGGAGCATGGCGCCAGGGCCACGGCCCGCCAGAGGTCACCTGTAAAAGCCTTTGGAAGGGGGGCGGGGGGGGAGAAACTTTCCAGCGGAAAGGTTTCCCCCCGATTCTCTCGCCTTCTCCCTCGCCATTTCATTCGGGCGCGGGCCTGGGCGGTGGTCAGCCCAGAAAAAATTCGCTGGAGGTGTCGAAGAGACGCTTGCAGTCTTTTTTAAGGGTGAAGAGGTCGGGATCGCGCAGCATGGTGTCGAGCAATTTGACGATGAGCCGGCGGGTGATTTCGCCAACAAGGACGCCGCACTCGTCGACGACAGGCAGGGCGGTGATGGCGCGTTGCCGCAGGAGCAGCCGGGCCTCGAGGAAAAGGCCGGTGGAGGCGACGGTGGGCAGGTCCTGACGCATGATGCGCGAGACCGGCATGTCTTTTTTGCTTTCAAGCGCGGCGGAAATGCGGCGCAGGGCGTCGGCGTCGGAGATGGAGGCCCGTTCCTGGGCATCGACGATTTCGGATTCGATGAAAAGGGAGAGGAGCTCCATCATGGTGACGACGCCGAGGAGCTTGCCCGCGCCATCGACGACGTAGGTGTAGCGGGAGTGCCCTGCGGGGTTGGCGTACCATTCAATGAGCCGAGAGACGGGCTCGGATTCGCCCACGCGGGTGGGATTGTGCCTCATGATCTGCTCGATGCGCATGACGCTTCCTCCGTGTTTTTCGGCGCGGTCGCCGGGAGCCGCCGTTAGATATCCGGGGCCGTGGCGGCAGTGGCTGGCTTGAACTGCGCGGCGCATGCGTCCAGTCCCTGAACGTCGGATCGGGAGAGGACGCCGGCGGCCTCGACGCGCGGTCGCTTGGCTTCCGCGATGCCGTGATTTTCAGCCACGGTGAGCCAGTAGTAGGCGTCGGGGACGTTTTTGGGCAGGTCCTTGCCCTGCCACAGCAACAAACCGAGGTTGAACTCGGCCTTGGGGTCGCCCAGGGCGGCGGCCTGGGCGAGAAGGCGCTGAGCCTCGGCGGGGTCCTTCGTCACACCGCGTCCGTCGAGCAACAGCAAGGCCAGGTTGCACATGGCCCCTGTGTGGTTGTGCTTGGCCGCCTCGCGGTACCAGCGGGCGGCGGCGGCGGGATCCCTGGGCAGGCCCTGTCCCAGCTGGCAGTGCAGGGCGTAGGAGTATTGAGCGCGGGCGTGGCCATTCTTGGCGGCGCGCTCCAGCCAGTGAGCGGCCTTGGGAATATCTTTTTTGACGCCGATTCCCTGGGCGTACATTTGGGCCAGCAGGTATTGGGCGCGCGGGTAGCCGGCCTCGGCGGCCTTGCGCATCCAGCCGGCGGCGCGGGCGTTGTCCCGCGTGACGCCCTGTCCGCGCGAGCAGGCCAGGGCGAAGGCGTACATGGACTTCACGTGGCCCTTCTTGGCTGCGGTCTCGTAGTAGCGGGCGGCCTCGGCGAAGTTGAAGGGCACGCCCTGGCCGGAGCTCTCGAGTCCGGCGAGGTTGTACATGGCGGCCGTCATGCCCTGAGCGGCGGCGAGTTTGTAATATTCGAGGGCGTGCTGGGCGTTCTGGGGCACGCCGTTGCCCTGTTCGTAGGCCAGAGCGAGGTTGAACTGCGCGGCGGGCAGTCCCTTGTCGGCGGCCAGCGTCCACCATCGGACGGCGTCGGTCGGGGATTTCGCCACACCGCGACCGGCGGCGTAACACGCGCCGACCTCGTTGGCGGCGCGGGGGTCCCCGGCCTGGGCCTTGGCGTACAGGGCGCGGAACTGGGGACTGGCCGTGGTCGGAGCCTCGGCCGGCGCGTCGAGCACGGAGGGCTGGGACGCGGCGGTTTTGTTGGCCAGGGCGGGAATCGGCACGGCCAGGAGAGCGAGGACCAGGGCGGCGGCGGCGGCGGTGTGCGCCATATCCGGCCGCACGGAACGGCCAATGCACTGGCCATTGCACGGCCCAAAGGGGAAGGCCAGTCTCGACACGACGAAAACCTCCAGGAGGAGCATGGGGGCCGGCAGGCTGCCGGACTGTGAATACTTTAGGCCCAGCCGCGCCGGATGTCCACACCCGCTGTGGTCGCCGCAGGCGATGATGCCCTACAGTAACATTTGGTTATTACATCGAAGAATTCCACCATATTACTACAGTAGTACTGTATAAGTATATTATGACAAAAACTTTAAATATAAAAATTGCAACATAGGAAATCAAACAGGCTATTCTATACATATTTTTTAGGATTTATCTGGACACAACAAATCTCGTTCTTTACATATCGAGAAAAACATTGCGCGTTTGGCTGCTTCTGCGGCCCGCGTTGCTGGAGGATGACGATGCTGTGTTTTGTTGTGTTCAAAGATGCAAGAGGCAGGCTGCCTTCGGCTGAGGACTTGCGGCGCTACGGATTCCATGTCTCCACCGCCGCGCTTCCCGCCGAGCCTTGCAACGAGGCTGCGCCGAAACCGGCGGCCGAAACGCCGGACGCCGAGACGAATTCCTGGAGCGCCGCGCTCGCAGCCGAGACTCCCGCGGGGTATGGTCGAGGACAGGACCCCTCACCACCGCCGACGCCGCCCGCGCCCTTCTCCAAAAAACGGGAGGACGCGGGCGGGCTTTCACGGCGGACGGCGAAAGCTGGCGCTTCAGGCTGATCGGGAAAGGCGCGCCTTCGCCATGGGACGGGGGGAATCAGGCGGGCTGGACCGGAATGCGGCGAGGGGCGGCCTTTTCCAGCTTGGGCAGATGAATGCTCAGCACGCCGTCCTTGAGCGTGGCCTTGATGCGCTCGCGGTCGATCAAATCGGAAAGATTCACGGCGCGGACGTATTCACCCGGTCCGAACTGAACCTCCAAAAAAGTCTCCTTGTCCGAGGCCGCCTGCCCGGCCCGGCCGGAGACCAGCAAGTCGTTCTCGTTGATCTCGATCTTCAGGTCCTCCCGGCGCACGCCCGGGATGTCCATGAACACGTGGAAGCCGTCCTCACGCTCCAGAATATCCGTGGCCGGGGTGACACGCGGCAGGGGCTTGGCCTGCTTCGCGGCCTCCTTGGCTTCGACGGTCCGGGAAGCGGTTTCCGGTGTGATGTTCTGTTCGGTCATGACGATACCTCCCGGCCCGGTCAGGCCACGTCGATGCTGATCTTGCGAGGCTTGCACTCCTCGCACTTGGGCAGAACCACGGTGAGCACACCGTCCTTGAGCGTGGCCTTGACCCCGTCGCGGTCCACGGGCATGTTCAGGGCCACCACGCGCTGGAAGAATCCCGCCGGGCGCTCCTGGCGGAAGTACTTGCCCTGCTCCGTGGGGCGCTCGCCCTTGATGATCAGGTTCTTGTCGGTCAACGTCAGTTCCAGTGCCTCCAGCGGCAGACCCGGCAGCTCGGACCGGACGTAATAGGCTGTCTCGTCCTCGCTCAGGTTCAACGGGGGATAGGCCAGCCGGTGTCCGTCGGACATCTGCGGCTTGAAGAATTCCTCCAGCACGCGGTCGAAGCGGCCGGGGAAGGTGTAAAGGGTGTTGAAGTCCAGCACCATAGCGCTAACCTCCTTGGCGATCTCTTGTGCCTCGAAAGATAGACACGCCCTCGACGCAGTCAAGGATGTTCTCCACATTTTTCGCATTGAGATGCGCCAGACTGTGGAAGTGTGCCCAATATACTGGGACTACATGATGTTTATTTGAAATGATAGGCGGTGGAAGGCGGCGGGATTTCAACATGGTTGTGCGCCGCTTCCCGGATTTCCCGGGTGGGTCCCGACCCTCTTTTGTCCGGGTCTGCGGACCGCTCTTGCGGCGCACTGCGCTCTTTGTTTGGCGCGGGGCGGCTCAATCCGCCATTCTGTGGTGAGAGGCTCCGTGTCTATTCTGGCTCACCCTCCGTTGTCTGTTTCTCCAGGGCCCCGCCGTCGGTGCGTACCGGGACGGTCTTGCTTTGAAGAGTAAGCACGCCGAACCCGTTGTAAAGACTCCGCCGCGCTCTTTCGAACGCATTCGCGCAAACTTTCCTCCATTCGTCCTCCCCCCTCGACGGCCGCCGCGATTTGGAGTAGTTTCAAACAAGATCGGGGTCGCCCTCCGAGGCCCCCCAAAGCCAAGGATCACCATGCCCCGCCCAAAAACCACAGACGCAGCCGCCACCAGACAGGCCATCGCCACCGTCGCCGAAGAACTCTTCCGCGAGGTCGGCTATTCCAAAACAACCCTCGCCGACGTCGCCGCGCGCCTGGGCATGAGCACAGCCAACATCTACCGCTTCTTCCGATCCAAGCTCGAAATCAACGGCTTCATCTGCGACAGCCTCATCATGGATTTCGAGGCGCGCTGGCACGAGAGCCTCGACCCGAACGTCAGCGTCACCGAAAACCTCCAGCGTTACCTCGCCGCCTGCCATCGCTACATCCGGTCGGAATTTCTCTCCAATCGCGGCGTGTACGACATGGTCTCCGCAGCAATAACCCAGAACTGGCCCGTGATGCGCGCGCATATGCGCCGCATGGCCGCTTTCATCGCCGACCTCATCCGGGAAGGCATCGCCCGGGGCGAGTTCGCCCCCTGCCCCCCCGAACGCGTGGCCGAGCTGCTGCTGTGCGCCACGCCCCCCTTCCTCGACCCCCGCAGCATCGCCCGGACCATTCAGGACGACCAGACGCTCGGCGAGCCGGAACATCTGGAGCAGGATCTGCTCGCCGTCGTGCTGCTCATCGCCCGCGGACTCTCGCCCCGACTTCCCCCTCCGGAACTCTAGCGTCCCGCCCGACGGAAGGCGTCTCCGCCACCACGCCGTCAAAGCGCGCGCGAGCCCGCACCCTCGCGGTCAGAGGCCGTGCGCCATTCTGTCGATCACGCATTCCTGACATTCATCAACCAGCCCCCGCCAGCATCGCCGAATGCCCTGAGTTCCCACCCAGGGGGAGCCGCCCCATGCCCCCCCGCCAAAAGGCACTGTCCAGCACACCAGCGAAACGAGATCAGAGCAGGGAGCTCTTCCCCGCTCCGATTTTCTTCATTCGCCGCCCTCCTTCCAAAACGAAAAAAATCAAGTGGAGGTTGCGCGGTTAGGCTAGGCAGGCGTGGGGGGAACAGGACCGGAACCGCCTGATGCGCCAAAGGCAACACCAATCGGAGAGGACGGTTCGCTTCCACTGGCCGGAAGCGGGCCGCTTCAAACTTCATGGGAGGGCATTGCAAATCGACGGCGTCGTGCGCACCGCCAGGGTGCCCTGGCTTGCTCCGGCTCCGGGCGGAAATGCGGTGCGGACATTTCCGAACGCATTCACCCTCAAAACGTAAAATATTTCCGAAGCAATACGCCGAAGGTCTGCATCGTCGTATCGGAGCCGCGCGTATAGCGGTAGTCGAGACCCAGCTGCCAGCTGTCGAGAAACAGCATGTCCGCGCCGCCGCCCAGAACGAAATTGTTCTTGTCGGTGACGCCCAGGTTGTACTGATAGTTCGCTCCGGTGGATACCTGATCGGCATAGGCCATCGAGGCCAAGCCGCCGTTGGAGAAATCGCGCTGGTATTCAACGCGGACGAACGGCTTGGCCGAGAAGTTCTCCCGCTCATACGCGTAGGAGCTCCGCAGACCCAGCGCCGCCTTGGTGCTTGAGAGGTCCTGCTTGAAGTAGACGAGGTTGTAGACTCCCGCCCCGCTTTCGTCGCTGCGGTCGAGATGCGTCGCAGCCAGGTCGAGCCGGACATAGGGGGAGAGGAGCACGTTGGAGGTTTTGAACTCATAGCCGCCGTTCACCGAGCCGATCCATTGCGTGCCTTTCCGTTGCGACTGGGCATAACCGCCCGCGCCGCTGGCATAACGATGCGCGTCGAAGTCCAGACGGTTCACGCCCACCAGGCCGTCCAGGAAAAACCCCTCCTGGGGTTGAAGGCTGCCATAGAGCATGACCCCATAGCTATCCCCAGTGTTTTTCGTGCCATCGTCACCAATGGTTTCGTGCTCGTGCCCGTACCCCACGCCGAGTCCCAGGACCAGCGCGTCGTTGACACGGAAGTCCGTGCCCATGGAGAGGCCCGAGGTGGTGAAGCGCGCGTCGCTGTCATGGCTGTGGCCAAAGGTTATGGTGCCGCCAGTCCACACGGACATGCCCGTGCCCAGGGCGTCGTCATTCTTGCCGTCCAGATTCAGACTTTTCCAGGGCCATGCGTTGGAGCCGCTTTTGGCGTTCTTGGCGATGGTCGTGAGGATGGATGTCAAGTCCCATTTGCCAAGGAGCCCGCCCGCCCCAAAAGCGGACGGGGCCATGACACCCGTGTTGGACGTCGCGCCGCCGTTTTGATCGGCCGGGGCGGAGGCTGCGCCAGAAGGATCGGCCGATTGGTCCGGCGAGCCAGCCGGAAAACGCCCCCCCGCCGTTTTGCCGCCCGTCGGCGCTCCATCGTTTGATTTCCCGCCAAAGCCCTGTGCCGAGGGGGGGCGGACGTGCAGGCTCTCCAGATGGGTCTGAAAATTGCTGACCTGCGTCTTGGCGAAGCGGTTGGCCGTGTTGGCCTGGGAGGTGAGGACGCCCCGCACTGTGGCGTCCTGGGTGGGATTCGCACGGGCCTGCACGGAGATGCTGACCGTGGCTGCGGCCGAGGTGCCCCCCGTGTTGGTGGCGGTGTAGGTGAAGCTGTCCGGCCCGGCGTAGTCGGTCGCCGGGGTGTAGGTGATGCGCGCGCCACTGGCCGTGGCCGCGCCGTGGCTGGCCGCGCTGGCCACGGTCACGCTGGCGGCGGCGCCGCCGGTGATGACAAGGGGGATGGCGTTGCCGGTGCTGTTGGCCAGCACCGTGACGCTGACCGCTCCGGCCACGGGCGCCTGGGCTTGAACGGTGATGCTGACCGTGGCCGCCGCGGAGGTGCCCCCACCGTTGGTCGCCGTGTAGGTGAAGCTGTCCGTGCCGGAATAGCCGTTCGCCGGTGTGTAGGTGATGCTAGCGCCGCTGGGCGTGGCCGCGCCGTGCCCGGCCGCGCGCACCACGGCCACGCTGGTGGCCGCGCCGCCGGTGATATTGAGGGCGATGACGTTGCCCGAGCTGTTGTGCGCCACGGTGGCGCTGACGGCGTTGGCCACAGGAAGCGGCGGGACCACCGCCAGGGTGTAGCTTCGATTGCCGGAAAAATGCGAAACGCTGCTGTCCATGGCCGTCACGGTGAAGGAGATGGAGCCCTCTACCGTCGGGGTGCCGGAAATCACGCCGGCTGGGGAGAGCGCGAGCCCCGTGGGCAGACTGCCGCTGCTGACGGTGAAGGAATAAGGCGAGGTCGCACCGCTGGCGGTCAGCGTTTGGCTGTAGGCCGTGTTGCTCGTCGCGCTGGGGAGTGTGGCCGGCGCGACAACGACCGTCGGACCGGACACGGTGAAGCTCTGCGTGACGGTGGTCGCGGCGAGATAGGCGCTGTCGCCGGCCTGATCGACGTTGATGGTGCAGGTGCCGGTGTTGACGAAGGTGAGCGCGCCCGCGGTGGCGACGGTGCATACGCCGGTGGTGGACGAGCTGAAGCTCACCGCGAGATGCGAGCTGGCCGTGGCCGTGAGCGTGGACGAGGTGCCGAAAACCTGGGCGCCGGGGTTGGCGAAGGTTATGGTCTGGCTGGCCTTGGGCGTCACACTGGCCGAAGCGGCCGAGGCCGCGCTGGTGCCTGCGGAGTTGGTGGCGGTGACCATGAAGGTGTAGGCCGTGCCGTTGGTCAGACCGGTGACGGCGATGGGACTGGACGTGCCAGTGCCCGTCTTGCCGCCGGGGCTGGACGTGGCGGTGTAACCGGTTATGCCCGCCCCGCCGGTGGAGGTCGGCGCGGTGAAGGCCACCGCGACCTGCTGATCTCCGGCCGTAGCCGCGCCAATTGTGGGCGCGCCGGGAACAATGGCGGCGACCAGGAAGCTTTGGCTCGCCTGCGTGGCGGCGGCGTATGTGCCGTTGCCCGCCTGATCGGCGTTGATGGTGCAGGTGCCGGCGGTGACGAAGGTGAGCGCTCCGCCGGTTGTGGCGGTGCATACGC
This sequence comes from Desulfocurvus sp., assembly GCA_020692325.1. Taxonomy (GTDB): domain Bacteria; phylum Desulfobacterota; class Desulfovibrionia; order Desulfovibrionales; family Desulfovibrionaceae; genus Humidesulfovibrio. The sequence goes on along the minus strand of JAIMKR010000008.1, from coordinate 94,070 downwards.
CCGTGGTGGCGGAGGTGAAGCCCACCGTGAGGCCGGAACTGGCCGTGGCCGTGAGCGTGGGCGTGGTGCCGAAATTCTGCGTCCCGGGATTGCTGAAGGTGATGTTTTGAGGGCTCTTCACCGCCACGGTTATGGTGCGAATGGCGGTGTCCGTGCCGTCGCTCACCTGTATGGCGAAGCTGTCCGGCCCGGTGTAGCCGCTGGTTGGCGTATAGGTGATCGTGCCGCCGGGGGTGATGTCCACACTGCCGGAGCCGGCGGTGGCGCTGCTGATGACGAGGGCGCCGTGGCCCGGGGCCGTGCTCTGGGTCCAGGTCAGCGTCTGGCCGGAATCGCTGTCGCTCGCGTGCAGCAGGCTTTTCATGTCCGTGGCGCTGGCGTTCTGCGTCACGCTGAGGGCCGTGGTCGCCCCCACGAAGGTGGGGGCGGTGTTGCAGAGGGTGGTGGAAAAGGTTTTGTCAGCGCCGCTAAACACAACTCCGCTGATCGTTTCCGTCATTTTGTAGTGATAGGATGTGCTACAGCTAAGGCCCGTCACCGATGCGGAAACCGAAGTACTGGTGGATCCAGAAACCGTGCTCGGCGTCGCCGTGGCCGTGCTGCCGTAACTTGCGGTCGTGCCATAACTGAATGAAACGCTGGGGCTGCTTCCCTGAGGATTGACCGTTCCGTTCAGCGTTGCCCCGATGTAGGTTATGCTGCTTGCGGAGCCTGTGGTGACGGTTGAAAAATCGTAAACCACATCGTCGATAAACGGGTCCAAGGTCTGACCCGAAGTGACTGGGACGATCCGCACCTCGTCAATGTTCATCCAAGCAGTGCTCGGCGTATATGTTGTCCAGGCGAAGTTGCATTCCGCAATGGTCTTTGACCCGCTATCGTATTCGTTTACTTTCGTTCCGCTGCGGTAGCCCTGAATGTAGACCTTGAGCGCGCTGGACGTATCCCCGCCGTTTGCGTTGGTGTAGTTGCAGAGCCTGAGCCCGTTGAAGTTGAAGTTCCCGCCCCCGCTCTTGGCGATGTCGAACTCACGCCCGTAAACCGAGTTGTCCCAGGCCGTTTGGAAGCAGCCCCCCGCAGAATCCGGGGTGCAATCGTTCCACCAAACGATATTGCTCACCGTGCTCCGCGCGCTATCGCGGTAGGTGTAGACGAAGGAATTGTATGTGGCCGGGTTGGCGCCTCCGGCACCTCCGAGGACGGCGCTGTCTAGAGGGGGGCCGGGGTCGCCGCCGAAGCCTTCCGTTGTGAGGGCCCGGACCGTGGAGGGCGAAAGCAGAAGTGCGAGCAGTACCAGAAACAACGCGTTCTGAGCGCCCAGGCGCCGCCACCTGGACGCTCCCAAACAGGCGCGCGATTCATTCGCCGTCCCCGTGCCTTCTGGTTCAGGCTTCGCCGACATGGCGCGCTACTCTTCCGTACGTGGCGGGAAAAGTCCCTCAATGGCGATGCAGAACTGCAACGGCAAATAGGGCTGCATGTTGGGGTGCCCGTTATCGGTGCATGCAGTGGCAACCGTCTCTCCGCCCAAGTAGCAGCCGATATGGGGAGTTATTGCGTATCCAGCAACTTCTTTTCCTTTTCCCGAGCCAACCGCGGCCGTTGCAAACAGGTGCCCCTCCGCCTCCGTTGTGTCCCCATAGATCTTTACACCGCGGAGGTAATGCAGATGCGCGGGCTTAGTACCTATATCCATATAGACTTTTTGCTCTCCCGGGGCGTTGCCAAGCTCGCGGGTGGTCAATGCCGGCCCTGCTCCAACGCCCATCGGCGCTCGGCCGTTCAGATTCGGCAGCCCAAAATTATTTATTCCGTCTCCGCCGAAACGATTTCCGATGACTGTGCGAAGCAGTACGTTCCACGTGCTCACCGGAATGAGTTGCCCATCACAGCTCAGCCATCCTTTTGGAATCACTCCATGAGCGAAGAGGCGAATCTCGCCGATATAATAAATATCTGGCATCTCCATTCCTCCTATTTTGGGTCCGCTGGCGACGGTTGCGGGTATTCCCCGGTTATGGCGATGCCAAACCTGAGCACAAGCGACGGCTGCATATTGTTATGCGGAGCACCTGCTCCAGCGCTGCTGACAGAATCGGCATGAAGATAGCGCGGCGATGTCTTGCTTGGATTCACAGGCGAGTACAACATTCCCAATTGTCCACCTGTCACACCGAGCGCAGAAGGTTCAGATGTTGTTATCTCAACGGAAGAAGCACGAATCTGATGTGAATGGTTAGTATAGCTATCCTCTGTCAATGCAACCTGCTCAACACCACCGGCGGCTCCAATCTTATACTCCTTGCTGACGCCAATCGGCGTTCTCCCACGCAGATTCGGCAGTTTGAATGTCGTATTTGTTTTTCCAAACGCTCCTTGAAGCAGTGTTGCCAATGCTGGATAATCATTAGTTTTCAGCTCTTGACCATTACACTCAAGCCATCCTTCTGGGACACTTCCACCTTGACTAAATATACGAATTTCACCGATATATGCATCCATCTCACTACTCCTGTATTTGTCCGTTAACCACACCATCGTCGACGCAAATAATGTAATTAATACACATGCTAGGCATTGTGTTTTGGTGTGGTATCACAGACTGAGACTCTTCCATTGTCGCTTTTTCAAACTCAACCAGATCAGGCGATGTCGTGCTGCTGAATATCCTTGCGTTTGTGCTGTCTGCAACATAATGCCCATTCGCCACGATTTCCGTTGCCGGGTATTTGCCTGTGCTGGACTGTTGCCCGCCGAGCCAGACGCGGTGCGTGTGTGCGGGGGTGGTCCACTCTGAGAGCTCTACTTTTTCCTCACCAAAGGATTCGCCTCGCACGCGGTAGGACAGGCTTTCCCCCTGACCGGCATGCACGGGCACACGCCCCATGAGATCCGGGAGTCTGAAGGTCATCCCGGGGATGCTGCCGACACCGAATGTGGTGCCGATGGCCGCATAAAGACTTTGATACGCAGCAATCGACATGCTGCCGCCATCGCACAGCCTCCACCCGTATGGGGCGTAAGTACCCGCAAACATGCGTATTTCTCCAGGATAAACAAGCTCTTCAACATTACCACCCGAATCTCCCATCGCCGACTCCTCCCATGCTGCAACCGGTTTGTTCAAAGAATCTGCCCATCGCGCCAATCCGCCGCCCCATGCCTCGGAGCGGCTTTGCCTATGCATCATGACCAGTTGAAATGTGAAATCTTGTTAAAATATTACCATAGACAGAATGTTTAACAATTAGTACATTTACTAAAAGTGATGCTGGTGAAAGTTTTTGGGGGAGTTTGTGACCGGGAGGGCAAGGTCAGCATGTGCACCTGTCTCGACGTTTTCCTCTCACGCCTCACCACAACCACGTCGGTCCATGAAACCTGGGACGAGACCGTTATTTTTCAGAAATCATTGGGGTTCGACCTGATAGAGTATGGCTATGCCGGTGTCCGTTCCACGGGGATGGAGACCGTGGAAGACGGGGTCGCGACTCTGTCCAACTTTCCCGCCGCCTACCAGGAGCGCTATCGGCGGGAGTGCTACTATCGTGACGACCCTGTGGTGCGGTATTGCACCAAGAATATGCCGCCGTTGCTGGTCGGCCGCGATTACCTCGGCCAGTGGCCGGACCGGGGCCGTGGGCTGACGGCACTCCAGCGTCGCATAGTCACCGAGGCGGGGGACTGCGGCATGAAGGTCGGCGTGGCCATTCCCCTGCGTTCGCCGGGCCGCTATCCGTTCGCAGGCATGTCGCTGTCCAACGCCATGCGTTCCGTCGAGTTCGAACACTTTCTGGCCGAGTGGGGGCAGGTTGCCCAACTGGCGGCGCTTTACGCGCACACCCGCCTGCAAATGCTTCTTCAAACGCCGGAACACGGCGCTTCCGGCATCGTTCTGTCTTCTCGGGAACGCGAGTGCCTGCTGTGGGTGTCACGTGGGCTATCGAGCAAGGAAACCGCGCAACGGATCAACCTGTCATCAAAGACAGTTGATTTCTACGTCGCCAAAGCCATGGGCAAGCTGGAGGTCACGACCCGAAGCCACGCCGTGGCCCGCGCCATCACCCTCGGCTTGCTGGACCGTTAGCTGGCCACCGCCGCTGCCTCCCACGTCGCATGGATACGCATCACGACGCGCCAAGATGCGCGGTCAGGGAAAAAACTACGCGTCATATTGGCAGCCGAGGGCGAAGCGGGGAGCGTCCGCGCCACCTCCCCATGCCCGCACCCGCCTATGCTCTGGGGCGACAGTCGGATGTACGCGTATGTCTGTGCCGCCAATGGTGGAATAAAGGATGAATTTCCCATCGATGGCGAAAGAACAAAATTTCCTGAACACCAAACGAAGCGGCCCGGAATGGCTTTTGCCATTCCGGGCCGCTTCGTTTGGAAAAAGGAAATCAGTGGAGTCCATCGTCCGGGCTTGGAGGCGATAGAGCCGTGGCCAGCCCGTGCCACCAATAAAAGCCTTTGGAAGGGGGGGACGGGGGGAGAGCCTTTCCAGCGGAAAGGTTTCCCCCCGATTTTTTACTAGCGCTTCGTCCGGCCGAGGTGGGCGAGACAGATGGCAGCGGCCTGGGCGACGTTGAGGGAGTCGAAGTCGCGTTTGAGAGGGATGGCGAGGCGTTGGTGGCAGTGCTTGCCGACGCCGAAGCGCACGCCCTTTTCCTCGCCGCCCATGACGAGCACGGCTGGCAGAGTGATTTCGGCCTCGTAGATGTCCTCGCCGTCGGCGGCGGTGCAGAGGATGGAGAGGCCGGCCTCGGCGCAGGCGTCGAGGGCTTGGCTCATGTTGGTGACGCGGGCGACGGGCAGGTGGTGCAACGCGCCGGCGCTGGCGCGCATGGCTCCCGCGCCGATGTACGCGCCGCCGTGCCGGGGCACGATGATGCCGGCCGCGCCCAAGGCCCAGGCGGTGCGGGCCATGGCCCCGAGGTTGCCGGGGTCCTGCACCTGATCCAGGGCCAGGAGCACGGGCAGGGGGGCCTCGGCCACGCTGGCGATGAGGGCGTCGAGCTCCGCGTATTCCACGGCGGCGGAAATGGCGGCCACGCCCTGGTGGACGCCGGGGAAGAGGCGGTGCAAAAACACGTCGTCCACGAACTGGACCTTGATGTGCGCGGCGTCGGCCAGCGCGACGATCTCCTGGGTTCTGGCGTCGCGGCGGCCCTTGCGCACGTACACGACGTCGATGCGCCGGGGCGCGGACTGGAGCAGCTCGCGCACGGGATTGCGTCCGGCGGTGACGAGCTTGCCGTCCTCCGGTTCCTCGTCCTCGCGGACGGGGCGGTGGGCATCCCGGCGGAATCCGTCGCGGTCGGCTTCGGAACGCGGGGAGCGCGGCGGCCGTTCACGGCGCGGGGCTGGTTCACGCTCGCCAGTCCGGGCGGGGTTGGGGAAGGCGGTGGGTTCGGCGTCGGCGAAATTGGAGGCGTCGAACTCCAGATCCTTGAAATCGAAGTCGCCAACGGGTTGCCGCGGGGCCTTTTCCTCACGCGGGGGGCGGGCCGGGCCCCGCGACGGTTTGCCGTAGCCGCCGGTGCGGCGGGGATCGCCGGGCTTTCCGGGGCGTGACTTGCCGCCGAATCCACCGAACTTGCCACCGGATTTCCCGCCGGACCTGCCCGGGCCGTTGCGATCGTCGCGTCCGCCGGGAGCGCCGGCACCTGTCCGCGAGCCCTTGGAGCGGGGGGATTTTCTGGAATCAGCCATGGGGAACCTCCGTTATTCGGCGGCGAAGCGGTGAGGCTTGCCAGACGAAACGTTCACGTGTAACGTGTATCATCTCACTACGTATCCAGCTCTCGGCGCACGGGGCTTGGCCGCATCACGCCGGTCCTCAAGTCCCGAATATCCTCATCTACCCGCACCGCCGAACGGAGGAACGAAATTTGATTAGGAAATTCGTCCGATTATCCTTAGCAACCGCGAGCAGCGCTTGCCTGCTCGCCTCGCTCTGGTCGTGCTCGGCCATGAATATCGACAAAGCAAGCGCTGTCAAGGCTTCGTCTCCCGATTCCCCCTCCCAGGCCTCCTCATCACACCCTGGGCTTCTCGCCGCCCAAAGCCACGACCCCGGCGCCAAGAGCGCTCCCGTTCTCGATAACGACGCCGATCTCGAACCCGAGGAAATGTCTCCCGTGCCCCTGACTCCGGGGCAAACCGGCACCATGCTGGAGCCGGAGGTCAACGGGCCGCTGCCGCCCGCCGCGCAGCAGCTCACCGAGGAGCAGCGCCGCATTCTGAGCCAGAAGACCGGCCTCGACTTCGGCCTGGACCTCTTCGACTCCCAGGAAGTGGAACGTTATTTCGCCTATTACACCGGTCCCGCTCGCGAGTCATTCGCCCGCTGGCTCAAACGCGCGCAGACCCAGCTGCCCTACGTGCGCGAGAGCCTGGCCAAGAACGGCCTGCCGCAGGATCTGGCCATGCTGCCCTTCGCCGAATCCGGTTACAACTGCTACGCCTATTCCTGGGCCGGCGCGGGAGGCATGTGGCAGTTCATGCCCTACACCGCGCGCAAGTACGGCCTTACCGTGGACTGGTGGCTGGACGAACGCCGCGATCCGCGCATGGCCACCGAGGCGGCGGCCCGCTATCTTTCGTTCCTGAACGACATGTTCGGCGACTGGTACTTGGCGCTAGCCGCCTACAACGCCGGCGAGGGCAAAATCTCCCGCGCGCTGGAGGCCACCGACGCCGAGGACTTCCTCGATCTGGTGAGCCAGAACAACCGCCTCAACCGCGTCATGCGCCTCAAGGCCGAAACGCAGCACTACGTGCCCAAGTTCGTGGCCATCACCAAGATCTTCCAGAACCTTGAGGCCCTCGGTTTCGAGCCCATCGACTGGAACGTCGCGCCCAAGCTGGAGACCGTCAAGGTTCCCGGCGGCACCGACCTTCTCGCCCTGGCCAAGGCCGGCGGCATGAACTGGGAGCAGTTCCACCAGCTCAACCCCGCCTTCCGCAGACTCGTCAGTCCGCCGAACCGGCAGGTCGTTGTGGCCATTCCCGTGAACAAGAAGGCCCCCATGCTGGCCTATCTGGAGGATCCCAGCGCCCGGCCCCACGCTGGCTTCATCGCCCACGAGGTGACAAAGGGCGACAGCCTGCGCAAGCTGGCCCGACGCTACCACGTGCCGCAGGAAATCATCTGCCAGGTCAACGGCGCCGCCGCCAAGGACCTGCAGCCCGGCACGCAGCTCATGGTTCCCTTGAGCAGCACCGGCGAGGCCGTCCCCTCCTCGCCCGCCGTCGTGCAGCAACAGCGTAACACCCGGCGCATCGCCGCCTCGCGCGCCAATTACGTGGTGCGCAAACGCGACTCCGCCTGGTCCATCAGCAAGAAGTTCAATCTCAGCGTCAAAACGCTGGTGGAGGCCAACGGCCTGAGCAGCGCCAAGGAAATCCGGCCCGGCATGCGTTTGAACATCCCCGACGCCACGGAGCAGGCCACCAAGAAGACCCGCGCCCAGGCCGCCCGCACCCGCGAGCAGGTTATCCGTGAGCCGGTCACCCGCGAGTCGGCCCCCCATGAACAGGCCACCCGCGAACAGGTCACCCGGTACACCGTGCGCCAGGGCGACACCATCTACAGCCTCTCGCGGCGCTTCGGCGTCACCGCCGACGCTCTGCGCTCCTGGAACAAGATCAAGGGCACCGACCTGCGCGCCGGCGACAGCATCAAGGTCTACCAGTAGCCACGCGTTTCGAACGCCGAAACGAAAGCCCTCGGAAGTTGTCTTCCGGGGGCTTTTTCATCTGGTCTCTTAGCCGGGAACGGGCGGACATCCCGTGACCTCAGGTGGTTCACTTTCGCAGGGAGCTCATGCTCCGCTGAGGGAAAACGAAGGTGGGCGGTGACCGCCGCCCGCCCATCACAACCCCCAGTCGAGCCAGACGCGCCAGGCGCTCACGCGGTCCTGACGCAGCCAGACCACGATGTATTTGTCGAAGCCCGTCGAACCCGGGTAGGCCTGCCCCGGCGCGCATTCGCTCTGCGGGTAGCCCCGGC
>JAIMKR010000008.1:64579-85930 GCA_020692325.1 Desulfocurvus sp. | reverse complement strand
AGACTCTCGTCCACCGTCAGCGTCTGGTTCCCCGCCGCGCCGAAGCCATGAAAACGGTCATGCCGCTCGTCGTAAATACGCCTGAACGCCGAGTCGGGAATATACGTCCTGTAACCGTACACGCGCATCCCACCGATCAGGGCGTAATCCGCTTCGAAAGCATAATATTCATACTTCATGCGGTTGGGTTCAATAGTGGAGCCATGCGCCAGGAAACCGGCCCAGGCCTGGACCGGAAGGAGCAATGCCAGGACCAACAACGACGACGTTCGCTTAACGCACCACACGGATTCTCGCTTCTTGCAGTTCACGGATGGCCTTGCGGTCGCCTTGTTTCGGCATGATGATGCAACCTTCGGAGGCGGATTGGTTCTGCTGCCGATTGTCCGCATGGATATAGAAGGAATAGGGGTCGCGTCCCATGGCGCGCACGCGCTCGGCCGTGGTCTGGTCCGGCACGAGCTTGATGAGGTTCTCCCCCTTGCGGCCGCCCATCACACCCCCCAGTCGAGCCAGACGCGCCAGGCGCTCACGCGGTCCTGGCGCAGCCAGACCACGATGTATTTGTCGAAGCCGGGCGCCGGCGCGACATTCGTCCCCGGGATGGTGACGTGCTCTATGCCGGGGTAGCCCCGGCGCACGGCCTCCGCGTGGCTCATGTACACGCCGACGCTGGCGCCATAGAACCACATGGTTCCCTGCAAACCCTTCTGGATGTGCTGCGGCGAACCGAGAACGGCCCTGACCTCATTCGCCGTCATGCCCAGGCGCAGGCCGCTTTCGGTGGCGATGTTCCGGCTCACGCCCGGGACGCTGGCGCACTTTTTGAGCACGCGCACCTCGCGCTTGCGCGCCCGTACCTGTATCTCGCTGACGCGCGAGCATTCCTCCGGGCAGTGGGACAGAGTGAACAGGACCACGGTGTCGTCGCCGGGACGCGAGGAGGCATAGCAGAGCATCCGTTCATCGTACCCGCCCAGATCCAGGCGCATGGTCTTGCCCAGCACGCGCTCCACGTCGCGGCGCAGACTCTCGTCCACGGTCAGCGTCTGGTTTCCCGCCGCGCCGAAGCCATGAAAGCGGTCGTGCCGCTCGTCGTAGATGCGTTTGTACGCCGAGTCGGGAATATACGTCCCGTAACCGTACACGCGCAGCCCACCGATCAGGGCATAATCAGCCTCGAAAGCATAATATTCATACTTCATGCGGTTGGGTTCAATAGTGGAGCCATGCGCCAGGAAACCGGCCCAGGCCTGGACCGGAAGGAGCAATGCCAGGACCAGCAACGACGACGTTCGCTTAACGCACCACACGGATTCGTGCTCCTTGCAGTTCACGGATGGTCTTGCGGCGGCGCGACGGCTCACAGGCTCCCGGGGAAAGGCCCCCATCGGAGGTGCGCACCCACTGTCGCGCCCCCATCACAGGCTCCAGTCGAGCCAGACGCGCCAGGCGGTCACCCGGTCCTGGCGCAGCCAGACCACGATGTATTTGTCGAAGCCCGTCGAACCCGGGTAGGCCTGTCCCGGCGCGCATTCGCTCTGCGGGTAGCCCCGGCGCACGGCCTCCGCGTGGCTCATGTACAAGCCCACGCTGGCGCCATAGAACCACATGGTTCCCTGCAAGCCCTTTTGGACATGCTGCGGCGAACCGAGAACGGCCCTGACCTCATTCGCCGTCATGCCCAGGCGCAGGCCGCTTTCGGTGGCGATGTCCCGGCTCACGCCCGGGACGCTGGCGCACTTTTTGAGCACGCGCACCTCGCGTTTGCGCGCCCGCACCTGTATTTCGCTGACGCGCGAGCAGTCGTATGGGCAGTGGGCCAGCGTGAACAGGACCACAGTGTCGTCGCCAGGGCGCGAGGAGGCATAACAGAGCATCCGTTCCTCGTATCCGCCAACGTCCAGACGCATGGTCTTGCCCAGCACGCGCTCCACGTCGCGGCGCAGACTCTCGTCCACCGTCAGCGTCTGGTTCCCCGCCGCGCCGAAGCCATGGAAACGGTCATGCCGCTCGTCGTAAATGCGGTCCGTCATCGCATCCGTCATTGGCGTTCCGTAACTGTAAACCCTGTCTCCTCCTATCAGCCCAGAATCCGCATGAAATGCAAACCGCTCATATTTGTAGGGCGACCTTTCGATGGTGGAACCATGCGCCAGAAATCCCGCCCAGGCCTGGACCGGAAGGAGCAATGCCAGGACCAGCAACAACGACGTTCGCTTAACGCACCACACGGATTCGCGCTCCTTGCAGTTCACGGATAGCCATGCGGTCACCTTTGTCTGGCATGATGATGCACCCTTCGGAGGCGGATTGATTGTGCTGCCGGTTGTCCGCATGGATGTAAAAGGAATAGGGATCGCGTCCCATGGCGCGCACGCGCTCGGCCGTGGTCTGGTCCGGCACGAGCTTGATGAGGTTCTCCCCCTTGCGCCCGGTCTCGTGGCTATTCCAAATAACCGGACCGACGGTCCACGTGCCGCACGGAATGACGCCCTGCTCCTTGAGGCGTTCATCGGCGGGCTCGTTCACATGCCCCGGCGCGCCGGAATATCCCTGCCCAACAACGCGGTCCTCCATGTCCATGAGCGTGCCCTTCTTTTGATAGTACACCAACGCCACATGCTTGTTCTGCTCCACTACCTTCTGGGGCAAAACGTAGTACTTGCCGATTTCGGTTCCGCGCTTCAGCCATCTCCCCAGCGGGCTTTGGTGTGGGCCGGCGTCGTGGGATCGCCGGCCAGTGCCAACGCGGTCATTGGCGGCGTAAAGCGTCCCGAGGTAGCGGCCATGATCGTCGTAAGGCTGGTCCTCGCCGCCACCGCCGGGCTTCTCGCCCGCGCAGGCCGCCGCCCCCAAACGCAACAAACTTCCGCCCGTCGGCGTGGTCGTTTCGCTCGATTCCATATCCAACCTCCTTCGGATTTTCAATGGAATAGTATAGCATAGCCTTTTGCTGTGGACAAAAATAGCCCGGATTCCCCTATGGAAAGGATAAAAAATTCCTCTTGACAGGTTATTCGATATGCTGACGGACAAAATAAAAAAAATATTGCCCCAAGGGCATCGGCAAGGCGACGAGACGCCACTTTCTGTTGGGGGACGATGGAACGCCGGACGAAATCGGCAAAGGCGAAGGGCGTCACCGACGCAAACGGTCCGTTACGACACGAGGGAAAGCCGTCGCCACGCTCATGCGGACTCGCGACGCGCCGGGCGCTGGAAAAACCGAACCGTCGCCCCGTTGTGAGGAGCCCCGTGCCATGAAGATCGAGGGCGGTGATGCCGGAGAATTCCCTGCGCGAGGCCCGAGTCCGTGCGACGGTTTTGCCCGCCGGTCCAGCCAGGGAGACGGCTTCGCCGTGTTTTCAGCCGCGCCGTTCCCCGTCGATGCGGGCGATGCGCTCCAAAATACGATGTTGCAGCTTGGGGGCGCGGTTGTACTGGTGCAGCACGCTGAAGGGGCGGCCATCGGGCGTGGCCACGCGCCCGTCGGGCAGGACCTGGCAGTCACCATCATAGGTGAAGACGGCCGCGTCGGCGTTGGTCAGCAGGCGGAAGGGCGGGGTCTGGCCCGAATGAAGAAGGTGATTATGCACGCCCTGATCGAACCCATGCATCCCCGTGCCGGGGTGGGCCTCCTCGGCGAGGGCGACCTGAAGCGGCCACAGCCCATCGGTCATGCGCCGCAGATAATCGAGCATGAGGGGCGTTTCGGCGAGGATCGTACCGGAACAGGCCACCCGCATGTCCCGGACGCGCGCCAGCTCGTCCGCGCCGTAGAGGTTGGCGATCCAGCCGGCGTTCCAGGGTTCGTCGCCGATGGAATGGCTCTCGGCGAAGGCGGTGAGCCGGCCCGGCGCGAGGTGCGCGAACACGTCGGATTGGAAAACCACGTCGCCCACGTCGGTGAGGAAGACGGCTCGGAAGTTTTGGCCGAACTGCTCCAAAAACAGGCGGTACAGGAAATAGCGCAGGCAGTTGACGGAAAAATACCGGTAGTTGGGGACCGGCACGGCGTGGACGACATGGCAGCCGTTATCGGCCAGAAAACCGTAGACCTCGCGCGGAACGTTCATGACGAAGAGGACCACGGTCCCCTCAAAACCGCATTGCCGCAGCGAACGCACGAAGGGCTCTATCTTCCGGCGCGGGTAGTTGGCCACCGTCCCCAGCACCAGATCGCCCGGACGGAATGCGCCCAGGTGCGGCGTGGCCAGGGTGACGGAATCGAACATGCGCGCGGCCGGGTCGTTGGCGTCACCGGCGGAAAGAGCGAACCCGTGGCCGATGCGGCTACGGCGCAGCAGGACGCCGTCTGGCCGCAGGGCCGCGCGGGCAACGGCCTCCACAGCCGCATCGTCCAAGTCCGGCGAGCCGATGGAGTCGGTCTCCAGAATCAACGCGTGCGCGCCTTCCGGCGGCAGTCGGCGCAAAAAATCCAGCGTCGTTCCGCTCCCGGCGAGGTCTTCGATCTCAATACGCGAGGCGAAACTCGTGCCGTCGATTTCGCTGTGCAGCGCCTGCGCCTCGGCACTGGCCACGCGCAGCCTCGCGCCATCCTTTCCGGACAACCCGCGCGCCATGGCGACGACGCTCGCCACACCGACCGGGGCCACGCTTGTCAGCAGCGCCCCGTCCGGCTGCCCTGCGGCGAAGGCTTCGAGAAAGTACAATTCGCTTTCGGCCAACGTGCGTGTCGTCATCGTCCGGCTCTTCCTGCTTTCTGGGGGGACGCGGAAGGGGCCTTTCCCACCAGCCGTGAAGTTATAGGAGAACGTTCACTCAGACGCAGCGGTCGGATTACGTGGGAACGCGACCGGCCAAAGGCGCGCCGAGCGGGCGTCCAAGCCAATGCCAGATCGACGCTGGTTCGTCGAGTGGAGCGTGTGAGCCGCGTGGCGGATCATGACGGACAACGGCGGGGGCTGCCGCCAGGATGTTTTCCGCGCGGTCCGCGCGGCATGGGGAGGCAAGCGCATCCACGCCGAACCATAGCCCGCACGCACGAGCGACAAGACCAATCAATTCATCCCGACGGCGCTTCGCGAGCGGACCCGCCAGCCACCCCAATTCGGCCGAAAGAACCGGCGGCCCGCCCAACTGGCTCCACGCGGACAACTTCGCGCCACACGTCCGCGAGCCGACCCGGACAGGTCGGGAACAACATCTAGCGGCTTGGCTAGAACGTGAAGATTCTGGGCGGATCGCCGCTGAAGTCGAACATGTACGCGCTGCCGTGGTCCACGCTGAACACGGTGAAGTCGGGGTTCTCCGCCGTCTTGTAGAGACCGCGCACCAGCGCGTTCTCCTCGATGATGCGGCGTTTGACCGTCATGTCGTCGTCAAGGTTGGCCTCGCCCTTCACTCGCACGGTGAGCATCGCCGGGGACGTGCACGAGAATTCCAGCCGCCGGTCGGCGCACAGCTGGGCGTAGGTCTGCTTGGTCCTGGCTGTGCAGAACCACAGCCGGCCGCCCCGCTCGAACTGGAACTGAAACGGCCGAACCCGCGCGGCCCCGGCGTCCGAGGTGGCGAGGAACACGGTCCGATTGGCGTTCAGAAACTCGATGACTTCCCGCATGACATGCTCCTTTTGTTCGGCATCAAACATCTTGCGCGCTAAAGATGAGGACTACCCGAGATTGCGCAGCACCTCTTCCAGCCCTTCCACCACGGCCTCGCGCCGGGCCTGGGCCATGTCGCCCCAGGCTGCGGCCAACAGCTGGACCGAGAGGGTCTCGAACTCCGCCCGGAAAGCCTCGCCCTTGCGCGTGAGCGCCACAAGGGTCACGCGGCTGTCGCCCACGCCCTGCCGGGTGGACACGTAGCCCGTGGCCTTGAGCTTGCGCACCAGCGCCGTGACCGTGTTCTTGCGTCGGCCGATGGCCTCGGCCAGGGCGCTCATGGGCTGGGCCCCGACGGTGTACAGACGGGCCAGAATGGCCCCGTGCGAGGGCGCGAGGCCCGGATGCCCCAACCGCTCCAGCTCGGTGGCTATGCGCTCGTTGGCGCGGCGGCGCACCTGCGACGCCAGGTTGATGATCTTGTCGGTCGTCATGTGGGAAAAATAGTTCGACATAGAATTACTGTCAAGTTTGGCCCGCGCGAAAAAGGGCCGGACCCCGCGCGGGAGCCCGGCCCTGCCTAGCGGATATGGTGACGGGTTAGAAGCGGCCCTCGCCCGAGCTGTTGGTTTCCGACCCGGCAGGATGCGAGGAGCCGATGGACCCGGACTGCACGGGCTGGCGCACCTCGGGTGCGGCGGCCTTCGGCGCGGACTTGGCGGACGGCGCATGGGCCGTCGACACCGCGGTGGACGCGGGGGCCGGAGCCTGGGTCGGCGTCGCCGTCCGGCGCACTTCGGCTCCAGAGGCCGGGACCTTGTGGCCATCGCTGTAATTGCTGTTCAGCACCCGGTCGCCCTGCCGGCTGGCGGTACCGCGCGCCTTGCGCGACGTGCGCCCGCGCCCCGCGCGCTCGTAACTCGCGTCATCGGACTCGACAGCTTCCTCGCGCTTCTTGGAACGCTTGGACTTCTTGTCGCGCTTGGACGACTTCTCGTCGGCGCTCGCGGACTCGTCCTTGGCGCTCTTGCCGGACTCGACGGCTTCCTCGCGCTTCTTGGAACGCTTGGACTTCTTGTCGCGCTTGGACGACTTCTCGTCGGCGCTCGCGGACTCGTCCTTGGCGCTCTTGCCGGACTCGACGGCTTCCTCGCGCTTTTGGGAACGCTTGGACTTCTTGTCGCGTTTCTTGTTCGCGCTTTTGACGCCATCCTCGACCTTGGCCGAACGTTTTTTCTTGGCGATGCGTTCGCCGGGCTTCACCTCGACCCAGCCCTGATCCTCGGAGTTGGCCGACTTCTTAGTCTTCTTGACCTTGACGCGCTTGGCGCGTTTCTCCTTGAGGGCGGTGGAACGCTCCTCCGGGCTGACTTTATGAACCTTGGCCTGGACGGGCGCTGCGGCCAGCAGCCCAATGACCAGGGCGAAGGCCAGAAGACCCGTGAAAACTCGACGCATTCCTACCTCCTTAAAGGGAGAGCGCCCCGAAAGCGGCGGCGCGCAATCGATCACGTATACACGACAAGCGCCCCGGCCGTCCAGAGGCCGGGAACTGGCCGCCGCCGGGCACACCGGCCGCATGGCCCTACTACTTCAGCAACGAATCCAACCGCTCCTGATCGAAGCCCTCGACACGCTGATCGCCCACGAAGATGATGGGCGTGCCGTTGATGCCCATGGCGGTCGCGCGGCCGATGTCCGAGGCGACCGCGGCGGCGTAGGGCGAGTCGTGCAGGGTCTTGACGATGGCCGCTCCGTCGGCCCCCAGAGCCTTGAGCTTGGGAAAACTCTTCAGGAAGGCGGCGGCCACCTCGGCGCGCGCCTTGCTCAGACTCGCCTCGCCCCGGTCGGACACGCGCGGCACGGGCAGTTTCCCGTAGGCGAAACGCACGTAGTCGCCCAGGTGCCCGGCGTCCTTCTCCCCGGCCCAGGCCATGATGGAGCAGGCGATGTCCGCGCCGATGTGCCCGGCCAGCGGGAAGTGCGCCACCCGAAAGTCGGCGAAGGCCGCGTTCTTCCCCATGAGATGGGCGAAGGCCTGCCGGCAGTACGGGCAGAACGGGTCGGAGACGAACAGGATGTCCGTCTTGCCCTTGCCGTGGAACGCCACGTGGCCGAAGCCCTTCAGGTCGGCGGCGCGGACGCGGTCACGCACGGGCGTGAGGATGCTCTTGCCAGCGCTCAGGTCCACGATGTCCGGCACGTAGAACTTGCCGTCGGCGCTGACGAAGAGCGTGAAGGGCTGTGGCTGGCCGCCGTCCGGCTCAAGCACGCCCTTGACCATGTATATGTCCATGCCCCCGAAGGCGGCGGCCTTTTCGGCCATGTCCACGCGCACGTCCTCGGCCTTCAGCGCCGGGGCGTGGGGCCGGCCGGTCAGGCCGGAAACGAAATTCTGACGAAAGGCGGCGGCATCGAAGCCCGCCGGGATGTCGGGGCCGGCGGGCTGTTTGTCCGCGGTCAGGGCGGTGCCGCCCAGCAGCAGAACCGACAGCAGGACGGTGGCGATGAAAAACGCGCGGCGCATGGGGTCTCCTTGCGTTACAGGGTTCGCGCCCAGGCGGCCATGCGGTCGCAGGCGGTGGCGATCTCCGCCTCGGAGCCGCCGAAGGACAGGCGCACGTGGCCCTCGCCCCCCGGTCCGAAGGCCCCGCCGGGAATGGTCACAACGCGGGCCTCGTTGATGAGCCTGACCGCCAGCTCGCGCGAGTCGGCGACGCCCGGCGCGTCCGGCCTAGCCATGACGTAGAAGGCGCCCGTCGGGCGCACGTAGCGCATTCCGGGCATGGCGGAAAGCCGGGCGCAGATGAAATTGCGGCGCTCGCGCAGTTCCTTCTTGAATCCGGCGTAGACGTCCTGCGGGCCGGTGAGCGAGGCCAGCGCCGCGATCTGCGACACCGAGGGCGCGCAGATGGCCGCCGCGTCGTGGATTTTGAGCATGTGGCCGAGAAGATCCTCGCGCGCCCACACATAGCCCACGCGCCAGCCGGTGAGGGCGAAGCGTTTGCTGAAGCTGAACACGCCGATGAGCCTGTCGCGAAGCTCGGGTTCTGAAGCCAGGCTATACGCGCCCTCGGGATCCGGCCCGTCGTAGGCGAGCGCGTCGTAGGTGTCGTCGCAGATGACGAACAGGTCATGCTCGAGCGCCAGCTCGCCCACACGCCGCAAGTCCTTTTTGGCGAAAACCGCGCCGGTGGGGTTGTGCGGGCTGGAGACGATGATGGCCTTGGTGCGCGGCGTTATGGCCGCCTCCACCGCGTCCGGGTCCAGGCTCCAGTCCTCGCGGCGCAGGGGCGCGAACACGGGCGTGCCCTCGGCCATGAGGATCTGCTCCACATGCGAGGGGTAGAACGGCTCTGGCACGACGACCTCGTCGCCGGGTCCGATGAGGGTGAGCATGGCGCAGAGCAGCGCCTCCATGGCGCCCACGGTGATGGCCACCTCGCGCTCGGGATCGGCCGGCAGACCCTTCTCCTCGCGCAGCAGATCGGCCACGGCGCGTCGCAGGGCGGGCGTTCCCGGTTGCAACGAATATTTTCCGGCCGCCGGGTCGTCACGCAGGGCGCGGGCCACGGCCTCGGCCACGTGCGGCGGCGTGGCGAAGGAGGGCACCCCCTGCCCCAGGGAGACGCAGCCGCCCACCTTGGCGGCGATCATGGGCATCTCCTTGGTGGCGGAGATTTTGATCTGCTGAACGCGGCGGGACAACCGCCCGGTAAGCTCCATGCCTAGCAGGCCTCCTCCGGGAATATCTTGCCCGGGTTGAGGATGTCGTTCGGATCGAACAGTTTCTTGATGCCGCGTTGCAGACGCAGGCTCACGGGGGCGATTTCCAGCGGCAGCATGCGCCGCTTGGCCAGCCCCACGCCGTGCTCGCCGCTCATGGTGCCGCCGAAGCCCAGCGCCAGACGCACGCACTCCTCGGCGGCGGCCTCCACGGCCGGACGCCGCGCCTCGCTCGGCGCGGTGAGGTTCAAATGGATGTTGCCGTCGCCCGCGTGGCCGAAGGCGTAAATGTCGATTCCGTGGCGCGCCTCCACGGGCGGCAGCGCGGCCACCATGTCGGCGATGCGGCCCACGGGCACGGCGATGTCCTCGGGGATGTAGACCACGCAGGATTCGTGGATGCGCGTGGACACGCTGCGGCGCACGTCCCACACGGCCTGCCGCGCGGCCTCGTCCGGGGCGGGCAGGATGCCCAGCGCCCCGCACTCGCGGCACAGGGACTCGATGTCCGCGATGGCGCGGCGCGTCTCGCCTTGACCGCCGTCGCACTCGATGAGCACCAGCGCCTCGCCGTGCTCGCCGGGAGCGCCCGGCAGGCCGGCGCGCACGTGCGCGGGCAGCAAATCGCCCACAAGACGCAGGCAACGCGCGTCCAGAAACTCGATGGCCGAGGGCAGGTGCCCGCGCGTCATCACCGCGCTGATGGCGCGCATGGCCGCGCCCACGTCGGCGAACACGGCCGCCACGCAGGCCTGCCCCTCGGGCAGGGGCAGCAGTTTGAGCGTCAGCGAGGTGATGACCCCGAGGGTGCCCTCGCTGCCCACGATGAGCCGAGTGAGGTCGTAGCCCACCACGCCCTTGCGCGTGGCCGTGCCGACGCGCAGCGCCTCGCCCGTGGGCAGCACGCAGGAGAGCCCCAGCACGTAGTCTCGCGTGGTGCCATACTTCACGCAGGCCGGGCCGCCGGCGTTGGTGGCGGCGTTGCCCCCCAACGTGCTCGTGTCCAGGCTGGCCGGGTCGGGCGGATAGAAAAGTCCCTTGGCGGCGGCGGCGCGGCGAAGTTCGATGTTCAGCACGCCGGGCTCCACCGTGGCCGTCACGCTCTTCTCGTCCACGGTGATGATGCGGTTCATGGCGCTCATGTCCAGCACCACGCCGCCGGTTTCGGCCAGGCAGGCCCCGGCGAGTCCGGTGCCGGCCCCGCGCGGGATGACGGCGAAACGCCGCTCGTTGGCGAGGACGAGCAGCCGCGAGATTTGCGTCTCGTCGCGCGCCAGCAACACGGCGGCGGGCGGAAGGAACAGGCCGGAGTCGTCGCGGCCGCGCGCGGCCAACTCGCCGGTCGAGGTGAGCAGATCGGGGCCGAATTCGGCCTTCAGCAGGGACAAGGTCTCCGGGTCGGGAGCGCCGGGATGGTTCATGGACGACTCCGCAATGGCGCGGGCGCGGGGGGCGCGCGTCAGGATTTTGGCCGCTCGAAGCCGGGCACGCTCAACCAGTCCTCCAGCAGACGCAGAAGACCGGTCGCCACCGTGACGAGGAACAGGTAGAACACGCCGAGGGTGCAGAACACCTCGATGTTGCGCCAGGAGTTCTTGGCGATGGTGGTGGCCGTGCCGGTGAGCTCGTTCACCGTGATGAGCGAGGCGAGCGACGAATATTTGATGAGGTAGACGATCTCGTTGCCGCAGCCCGGCAGCGCCCGGCGGAAGGCCTGGGGCAGCACCACGCTGGTCACGGCCTGCCGGGTGGTCATGCCCAGCGCCATGGCCGCGCGTATCTGCCCACGCTTTATGGAGTTGAGCCCGCCACGGATGTACTCCGACTGGTAGGCCCCGCTGCACAGGGCGAAGGACACGATGGCCGCGGGAATGGGATCGAGCACGATGCTCACTCCGCCGATCTTGATGAACGGCAGGGCGAAATACCAAAAAAACACCTGAACGACCAACGGCGTGCCGCGAAAAAGAGAAACGTAGCCGTTGGCCACGAAGCGCACGGGGACCGGCCCATATACGCGCAGCACGCCCACGGTGAGGCCGATGAGCGCGCCGAGCAGCACCGAGGGACCGATGACCACAAGGCTCGTCCACAGGCCGGCGACCAGCCCCGGGCCGAGTTCCGTGCTCAGGAACTCCAGATACGGCGTGCTCACTGGCGGAACTCCGCGTCCGCTTCGCCGGTCAGTTCGCTGATCTTGGCGCAGAAGGCCTTGGTGCGCGAATTCGCGCCCTTGGCCAGCAGCTCCGCGGGCGAGCCCTGCTCCACGATGCGTCCGCGCTCCATGAAGATGAACTCGTCGGCCAGGCCGGCGGAGAAACTGATCTGATGCGTGGCCAGGATCATGGTCATGCCGCCCTGGGCCAAGTCGCGGATGACCGCCAGCACCTCGCCGATGAGCTCGGGGTCCAGCGCGCTGGTGGGTTCGTCCAGCAACATCACCTTGGGGTCCATGGCCAGGGCCCGGGCGATGGCCACGCGCTGCTTCTGCCCGCCGGAGAGGTTGGCCGGATACAGCGCGGCCTTGTCCGCCAGGCCCACGCGGGTCAGCTCGGCCACGGCGCGCTCGGTGGCGTCCAGTTTGCTCATGCGGCGCACCTTCATCAAGGCCACGCGCACGTTATCCAGCGCGCTCAGGTGGTCGAACAGGTTGAAGTCCTGGAAGATCATGCCCACCTGCTGGCGGAAGGAGCAAAGCTCGCGGCGGTTGCGGGCGTCGATCTCGCTGCCCTCCAGCAGAACGCGGCCGGAGTCGGGCGGGATGAGGAGGTTCAGGCACTGCAACAGCGTGCTCTTGCCCGCGCCCGAGGGACCGATGAGCACCTTCACCCGGCCGCGGCCGATGTTCAGGCTGACGTTTTCCAGCACGCGGTTGCCGCCAAGCGTCTTGACCAGACCCCTGGCTTCGAGGATGGGAGAGGATTCGCTCACGGTCAGGCGGCTCCTTGGCGCGTGTAGCCCGCGATGCGGACCTTGTTTTCAAGCAAAGTCAGTCCCTTCACCCCGATCCAGGTGAGGAAGAAGAAAATGACGCCCGCCACGAAGGACATGCTCACGGGCTCGTGCGTGGTGGAAGCGATGGCGCGCATCCGCGCCATGATCTCGACCACGCCGATGGTGAAGGCCAAAGCGGAGTCCTTGAGCAGAATGGAGTACTCGTTGCTCCAGGCGGGAATGGACAGGCGCAGCGCCTGCGGCAGGACGATGGTGCGGATGGCCTGGCGGTCGGACATGCCCAGCGCGCGCGCGGCCTTGAGCTGGCCCGCCGGCAGCGACTGGATGGCCCCCCGGAAGATCTGCGACTGGTATGCGCTGGACGTGAGCCCCAGCGACAGCACCGCGGCGGTGAAGGGGCTGTCCAACCCCAGGCCACCCAACCCCGGCAGGCTGGAGAGCCAGGACATGAGGCCGAAATAGAAGATGTAGAGCTGCACAAGGATGGGCACGCCCCGGAACAGCCAGACCCAGACGCCGACCACGCGGCGCAGGGGTTTGGGGCCATAGACCTGGGCCACGGCCAGGGGCACGCCCAGGCACAACCCCAGGAGCATGGCCCCGACGATGAGCCCGACCGTCCAGCCGACGCCACCCAGCATGTAGGGCAGTGAATCGTGTGCGGCGGATAATGCGACGGAAAAATTCATGAATATGCGCTCGTTTCCTCGAAACCGGCAGGTTTTGGCCCGGGGCCGGCTTCCGCCCGCCCCGAAAAGGCCGAAAGGCTCCGGCAAAAATCCGAAGCCTTTCGGCGGGTCTTTTCAGGCGGTTGTGCGGGCTACTCGATGTCGTACTTCTTCTTCAACTGCTGCCAGTAAGGATCGGCCATGAGGAGCTTGAGGCCCTCATTGACCTTCTTCTGCAGCTCCGCGTCGTCCTTGCGCATGGCGTAGGCGTAATCCTCGGAGGGAGCGTCGAAGGTGCCCAGCACCTTGGCGTCCTGGACCTTCTTCAACACGTCCTTGGCGATGGTGTTGTCCATGCCGGAGGCGTCGATGCGGCCGACCGGCAGGTCCTGCATGGCCAGGTCGGTGGAGTCGTACTGCACCAGCGTGAACTTCATGCCGGGCTTCTTGACGAGCTCCTCCAGGTACTTGGCGGTGACGGTGCCGCGCTGCACGCCGATCTTCTTGCCGCTGGTCAGCATCTGCTGCAGGGTGGTGGTGTTGTCCTTCTTGACCACCATCACCTGGGTCACCTTGTAGTACGGATCGGAGAAGGCGACGCGCTGGGCGCGCTCGGCTGTGGCGCTCATGCCGGAGCAGATGATGTCGATCTTCTTGGTCTCAAGAGCGGGGATGATGGCGCTCCACTCGACGGGCTGGTGCTTCACCTGGAAGCCCATCTTCTTGCCGATCCACTCGATGGCCTCGACGTCGAAGCCGACGGTCTTGCCGCTCTTGTCCACGTAAGCGTACGGCGGGAAGCCGCCGCCATCGATGCCGTTAATGACGGTCTTCCCCTCGGCGGTGGCGTTGGAGGCGCCGTTGTCGGCGGCCTTTTCCGGCGCTTTGGAGCAACCGGCCAGGGCCAGGCCCAAAACCAGGGCCATGGCGAAAGCGAAACGTTTCATGCGCGAACCCCTTTGTTCTACACTATGTGCGCGAACTCCCCCGAAGCGCCCCACGCGCCCCCAAGGAAAACCCAGCTTCCGTACCGCCTGCGCATACCAGACTGCGCCCCCGCAGGCAAGAACCGGCGTCGGCGCGCCCCAAACGCTCCCGGCGGGGGGACGATGATGGTCTACCGCTCGCCGGCGGCCTCGATGTAGGGATTGAAATAGCCGAAGCGCAGCCAGGGATTCTGCTTGCCCAGACGCTTCATGAAGTTGGTCAGCCCCATGCACGGCCCGGGATCGATGCCCGCCACCACGCCAAGGGCCAGCTCCGGGTCCAGGTTCAGATTGCGCATCTGAATGAAGTCGAGGCGCGTGTCGGCCACGAGCGCGTTGAGCGCCTCCCACTCGTTCTCGCCGTCGGTGAAGCCGGGGAGGAACAGCAGGTTGAGCGAAACGAACAGGCCCGCAGCCTTGGCCGCCAGAATGCTCTTCTTCACGTCCTCGAAGCCATAGCCGTTCGGCCGGTAGTAGGCCTCGTAGGTCTGCTTGCGCGCGCTGTTGAGGCTCACGCGGATGGAATCGACGCCGGCCTCGGCGATGCGGGGCATGGCGTCGGTGAGGCTGGCGTTGGTGTTCACGTTCACCGTGCCGCGACCGCCGGCCTTGCGAAAACGCGCGGTGGCGGCGGCGATGAGCGGGGCCTCGGTGAGGGGTTCGCCTTCGCAGCCCTGCCCGTAGGAAAAGATGGGCCGTTTCTCCTTGGACTGGTGCCGCAGCATGATGTCCGCGATCTCCTTCTGCGAGGGCTTGAAGGTGATGCGGTTCTGCGTGCTTGGAAAACCGGAGTCCTCCGGCTGGAGCGAGATGCAGCCCACGCAGCGGGCGTTGCACACGCGCGAGGTGGGCAGCGGCGCCTCGAAGCGCCCGAGCGCCAGATTGCGCGCGGCCGGACAGCCGTAGGTCAGGGCGCAGGAGGTCAGATGCCGGGCCAGCCGGTTGCCGGGCAGGTCCGCCAGCAATTTGCGCGCGCCGTTCTCGATGCGCTCGCAGGGGATGTGGCCAAACTCCTGCCGACGGTCCTGATCGACCCGTTTGGCGCAGATGTAGAAACGCCCCTCGAAAAAGCCCAGCGCGCCATAGGCGAACAACGGCAGCACCGGCGCGCCCGGCCGCGTTCTGTACGCCGCCGTGGCCGAGAGCGTGTGCGCCGGGCTGGCGAACACCGCCACGGCCAGTCCGTCCGCCTCGTCCAGCTCCTCCACCCTGCCGGTCTCGGGATCAAGCCCCAGCGCGGCGCGGCCGGGCAGCAGGAAGAACTCGCTGCCCTCGGGCAGAGGAATGAGTTCGTCCGGCCGGGGGGTGGAAAGTTCGCCCGCCCTGCTGCACAGCATGAGCAGCTCGGGGTGGTCGTAGATGTTGCCCTTGGCGTCGGCGAAGACCATGTACGGTTCGATGCGCGGCTTGGTGCTCATGCGCCCCTGCATACCCGCCGGCCGCCCCGGAGGCAAGCCGGGGCCGCGCCCGTCCCTTCCACCGGAACCGTCAGCTCCAGACGCCGGGCAGCGGCTTGCCGCAAGCGGAGCAGCGGCCGTCCTCGCGCAGGCCGACGACGTGCGCGGTGAACCCCTCGCGTCCGATGACGAGCCCGTGGCAGGACGGGCAGAAGGTGTCGCCGAAGCCGGGGCCCGTGGCGTTGCCGATGTAAACGTAGCGCAGACCGGCCAATATTCCGGCCTCCCTGGCGCGCAGCAGGGTCTCCGTCGGCGTGACCGGGCGGTCGGGCAGGCGGTAGGCCGGGTGGAAGCGCGAGATGTGCCACGGCGTGTTCGGCCCCAGCTCGTCGGCGATGAAGCCGGCGATCCCGGCCAGCTCGGCGTCGCCGTCGTTGAGACCGGGAATGACCAGCGTGGTCACCTCGATCCACCAGCCGAGCTTGCGCATGTGCGCGAGATTTTTGAGCACCGGCTCCAGGCGCGCGCCGCACTGCTCGCTGTAGAAATCCTCGGTGAAGGCCTTCAAATCCACGTTGGCGGCCTGGATGGGACCGTCCGCCGCGTCGCCGCAGGCGTCGAGCACGTCCGGGCTCATGAAGCCGTTGGTGACGAGAATGTTCTTGAGCCCGCGCGTCTTGGCCAGCCGGGCCGTGTCCTCCACGAGTTCAAAAAACACCGTGGGCTCGGAATATGTATAGGAAATACTCCGCGCGCCGGCGGCCACGGCCGCGGCCACGAGTCCCCCGGCCGTGGCGGCCCGCCCGGCGACGCCCCGTCCCAGGCGCGGCGACTGCGAAAGGTCCGCGTTCTGGCAAAAGGAACAGGAAAGGTTGCAGCCCATGGTGCCGAAGGAGAACGTCCCCGTGCCGGGCAGGAAATGGAACAGCGGCTTCTTCTCGATGGGATCCACGCTGATGGCCGCGGGCAGGCCGTCCACCAGGGAATACAAAACGCCCCCGCGATTCTCGCGCACGGCGCAGACGCCCCGGGCGCCCTCCCCGATGACGCAGAAATGCGCGCACAGACGGCATTGCACGCGCCGGCCGTCCCCGCCCTTGTCCTCCAGCCGTTTCCAGAACCTGGCCTCGCGGCCGTTTTCCGTGTCCATTTCCGCCTCCCTCCGGCTCAGCCGAAGTTGAGAATGACCGAGAACGCGCCGAAGCTGGCCCACACGGGCGAGCCCACGGAGAGCTCCATGCGGCGCACGCTCTCGCCCGTCACCACCGCCGCCAGCATGGTCCCGTCGGACAGCTCGGCCATGATCTCCGCCGCGATGCCGTCGCCCCCGGCCTCGCCGGTGACGATGCGCCGCACCACGGCCGGGTAGCGATTGGCCGCGCTGGTGGGCGGCTCCTGCTCCCCGGCCGAGATCTGCACCCACGGGGCCTTGATGTCCGCCGTGGCCAGCACGCCAGGCTTGATGTCCAGGCGCTCCAGACTCTCGCGCGTGACGACGCTGACCACCTTGAACCCGCCCAGACTGGTTATTTCCACGCTGCCCAGCACCGGGCCGGCGTTCACGGCCGTGACCTGGCCGACAAAGCGGTTGCGCGCGCTGGACTTGCGCCGCTCCTCGCGCTTCAGATATTCCTCGACGATCTGCCCGGCCTCCAGCTCGGAATAATCCGAGAAGGCGGCGGTGAGATTGGCCGAGGACTGACCGAGCAGACGCTGTACCACGGGCAGGGGCACGTCCCGGCGCATCAGTGTGCGCGCCAGCGACCGGCGCAGCACGCTGGGACTGGCCAACTCGCGCGGGATGCCGGCGTCGCGGGCCCGCTCGTAGAACTTGCGGCGCACGTGGCCCTGATCCATCTCCAACAGGCGCGAGCCGCCGGCCTCGAGTTCGGGATCGGCCAGGGCCTCGCGCAGGGCGCGGGCGACATCCTCCGGCAACGGCACCTCGCGCCCGCGCTCCCCGCCGAAACGCGCCACGGGCCGCTCCTGGTCCAGCAGCAGGTCGCGGCCGGCGTCGAGGCCGAGCACTTCACCCAA
This sequence comes from Desulfocurvus sp., assembly GCA_020692325.1. Classification (GTDB taxonomy): domain Bacteria; phylum Desulfobacterota; class Desulfovibrionia; order Desulfovibrionales; family Desulfovibrionaceae; genus Humidesulfovibrio. The sequence goes on along the minus strand of JAIMKR010000008.1, from coordinate 68,594 downwards.
ACGCGCGCCGGTGGAGCGCAGCAAAAGGAAAATGAGCCACAGGCGACGGCGGGAGTTGTAGTCCGCCCTGCGGCGCGAGGCGTCCATCCACGACCGGAAGGACTGCTCCAGCCGGGCGATCTGCGCGGCGTCCAGTGTCTTGGCTGCGTCCGGGGACTTGGCCGGGGCTTCCGGCGCTTGGGAGTGCGTTTTGGCGTGCGTCATGGGCGGTAACGTCCGGGGCTGGTGGTTGGCGGTTTCTTCCCGTCAGTCTAAGGGGAAACGCCGCGTCTGCCAAGTACGGCGCTCTTTTTCCCCCGATGCGGGGAAAAATCCGCCCCGCCCCCGTGACAAACGGGTTCGTCTGTCATATTCTATAGTCACGAAAATAAGAATATGCGTGACAACGACTTTCCCCCTGCCGAGGACACGGACTGAGGGGAACGCGCAAAAGGAGGCCGCCATGTTCTTCCCCGTCGCTGGCATAGAGACGCAGCCCTGGATCCCCCCGCTGGTTTCCTTCGCCCTGTCCTTCTTCACCTCCATGGGCGGAGTCTCCGGGGCGTTCCTGTTGTTGCCGTTTCAGATGAGCGTGCTGGGTTACGTGAACCCGTCGGTGAGTTCCACCAACCAGTTCTACAACATCGTGGCCATTCCGAGCGGCGTGTGGCGCTTCATCCGCGAGGGACGCATGGTCTGGCCGCTGGCCTGGGTGGTGGTCATCGGCACGCTGCCGGGCGTGCTCATCGGGGCCATCGTGCGCGTGCGCTGGCTGCCGGATCCGCATAACTTCAAGCTGTTCATGGCCTGCGTGCTGCTGTACATCGGCGGACGCATGGCGCTGGACCTGCTGCGCCGGCGCGCCGGCAGGAACGCCGGGACCTCCGCGCAGGACGCCGAGCGCCGCTTCCGCGAGCAGGTGGAGCGTTTCCGCGCCGCCGCGCGCGAGCATGGGGAGCTGAACGAGCGACCGGCCGTGGTGCGGCTGCTGCGCTGCGACATCTCGCGCATCGCCTACGAATTCTACGGCGAGACCTACGAGGTGCCGACCATGGGCATCCTGTCCCTGTCGTTCGTGGTGGGCATCATCGGCGGCACCTACGGCATCGGCGGCGGCGCCATCATCGCGCCGTTCTTCGTCTCGTTCTTCGGCCTGCCGGTGTACACGGTGGCCGGCGCGGCGCTTCTGGGCACCTTCGTCACCAGCGTGGCCGGAGTGGCGTTCTATCAGGCCATCGCGCCCTTCTACCCGCACGTGTCCGTCGCGCCGGACTGGATGCTCGGATTCCTCTTCGGCATCGGCGGCATGGCCGGCATGTACCTTGGCGCGCGCTGCCAGAAGCACGTCCCCGCCCGGGCCATCAAGTGGATGCTCGCCAGCCTGCTGGTGTTCCTGGCCGTGAAGTACACGCTGGACTTCCTGGGCTGAGGCGACGAGGCCGACGCCATCCCGAGACGCCAGGACCGGTCCGACAGTGAGGGGCGCGGCAGCGACGGACCACGCCAACCACGCTTGGCCACGCAGAATAAGCAACGAACAGTTTGAATAGACGGAAAGGATTCCGTGACGCCATGCCCCGCGTGGAGGATGGCGAAGCACACGGTCGGCGGCACATTGCCAAGCGCCGCGCGTCACGGCATGATGCGCTCCATGACGCAACTCAGGACCAATCTTCCCACGGATCCCTGGCGGTCCGACCGGCCGACCTCGGCCGACCTCGCCGCCCTGGCCATGCTGTTCAACCAGGGCAGACTGCCGGACGCGGCCGCCCGCGCCCGGGAACTCGCCGCCGCATTCCCACGTGAGCCCTTCTGCCGCAAGGCCCTCTGCGCGGCGCTGCTCGCCCTGGGCCGTCCACAGGACCTGCCCGAGGCGGCGAAGGCCGGAGCCGAGGCCGCCGCCCTCACGCCGAACGATCCGCAGATACATGCCACCCTCGGCGCGGCCCTGGCGGCCCTTGCCCGGCCCGCCGAGGCCGAGGCCAGCCTGCGCCGCGCCCTGGACCTGCAACCCGACTTTCCCGAGGCCCTGGCCAACCTGGGGGGTCTGCTCCTGGCCGGGGACCGACCGGCCGAGGCCGAGCCCCCGCTCCGTCGCGCCGCCGAGCTCGCGCCCAACGACGCCCGCATGGCCGCCAACCTCGCCTCGGCCCTCACCGCGCTTTTCCGCTTCGTCGAGGCCGAGGCCATCTGCCGCCGCGCCGTCGACATGGCCCCGAATCTGCCCGCCGCGCACAACAACCTCGGCATGGCCCTCAACGGCCAGCGCCGCTTCGCCGAGGCCGAGCCCTGCTTTCGTCGCGCCATCACCCTCAAACCCGGCTATCCCGAGGCGCTGAACAACCTCGGCAACGCCCTGCTCGAACTTGCCCGGCCGACCGAGGCCGAGCAATGTCTGCGCGAAAGTCTGGCCACCCGGCCCCACGACGCCAAAACCCTGTCCAATCTGGCCAACGTGCTGCACGCCCAGGGCCAGCTCCCCGAGGCCGAGACGCTCTACCGTCAGGCCATCGGGCTGAAGCCCCAAAACCTGTCCACGCGCAGCAACCTGCTCTTCGCCCTCAGCCACGATTCCGCCACCGGCCCGCAGGATTACCTCGCCGAGGCGCGCGACTTCGGCCGCGTCGCCACCAGCGCCGGCCCGGCCTTCACTTCATGGCTCCACACGGAAGCCGCCCCCGTGCGCGTCGGCCTCGTCTCCGGCGATCTGCGCGAGCACCCGGTGGGGCACTTTCTTGAGGCCTGGCTGCCCCTCGTCGCCCCGGCCGAGGTGGAGTTCCTCGCCTACCCGACCACGCCGGACGAGGACGCCCTCACCGCGCGCCTCAAGCCGCATATCACAGCCTGGCGGCCCATCCACGGCCTTACCGACGCCGAGGCCGCCACGCGCATCCACGGCGACGCCGTCGATATCCTCCTCGACCTCTCCGGCCACACCGCAGGCAACCGCCTGGGCGTTTTCGCCCTGCGGCCCGCGCCGGTCCAATGCGCCTGGCTGGGCTACTTCGCCTCCACCGGCGTGGAGCAGATGGATTTTCTCCTCGCCGACGCCATCGGCGTTCCCCCCGACGAGGAAAACCGCTACCTCGAACGTGTGCTGCGCCTGCCGGACACGCGCCTGTGTTTCGCCCCCCCGCGCGACGCCCCGGGCATCTCCGCCCTGCCGGCCGCCACGGCGGGGCACGTCACCTTCGGCTGCCACCAGAATCCGACCAAGATCGGCGACGCCACCCTCGATCTCTGGGCCCGCGCCCTCGACGCCGTCCCCAGCGCCCGTCTGCGCCTGCGCAACCGTCTGTACGGCGATCCCACCGTTATTCGGGTCCTCGTCGATCGGCTGGGCAACCATGGCGTCGATGCCGCCCGCGTCGAATGCCTGCCCGGGTTGGACCGCGCCGCCTACCTCGCCGACCACGCCCACGTCGACATCATTCTCGACACCTTCCCCTATCCCGGCGGCACCACCACCTGCGAGGCCCTCTGGATGGGCATTCCCACCCTCACCCTGCGCGGCGGGGGCCTGCTCGCCCGCCAGGGCGCGAGCCTCCTCTCCGCCGCCGGATTGCCCGACTGGATCGCCGGCACACCCGACGAATACGCAACCAGGGCCGCCGCCTTCGCCGCCGACATCCCCGCCCTCGCGGCCCTGCGCCACGGTCTGCGCGCCCACGTCGCCGCCTCCCCCCTGTTCGACGCCCCACGCTTCGCCCGCGCCTTTACCGACGCCATGCGGCAGATGTGGGGCGGACGAAAAGCATAGCGGCGGACGGGTCGGGAGATCCGGGACAAAAAGCCGAAACGGGAAATCGGGGGGAAACCTTTCCGCAGGAAAGGTTCTCCCCCCGCGCCCCCCCTTCCAAAGGGTTTCATAGGTGACACGGGCAGGCCCCGGAAGCCGATACCCTGTGCCGTGGAGTAATGCCTCCGGTGGCCGGGGAGCTGCGCGCTCCCCGAACCCCGGCGTGAATGCGCGGCGCGGCTTCCTTTGACCGGGGTTCCAAGGGGCCGGAGGCCTCTTGGCCTGCGGAGCATGAAC
>JAIMKR010000008.1:0-64570 GCA_020692325.1 Desulfocurvus sp. | reverse complement strand
CACGTCGCGGCGCGCAACTCCAAGCCACCCACAACCTTGCGGCGGGAATGACGACGGCGGCCAAAACGGCGTGGAGAGAGGAAGCCTCCGGCGGCCGGCCCCCATTCGGGGATCGAACGCGCTCCCCGGACCCCCGGCGTGAATGTGCGGTGTGGCTTTCCCTTGACCGGGGTTCCAAGGGGCCGGAGGCCTCTTGGCCTGCGGAGCATGAACACTCACCACAACATTGCGGCGGGAATGACGGCGGCGACCGTGGGCCTGCGCCGATGCGCGTCCTTCCCGACGCTCAGGAGATCGGCGGCGGCGCGGGACCAAGCCGTCGGCAAGAGTAGGCGGGGCGACGACCTTCCAAAGCGTTCCAAGTGTCCCCACATTTTTTTGTTTACAAAGAAACAAAAACCGGCTAGCCCGAATTTGTTACCAAGGAAACAAAAATGAATGAGGGCACAATGGACACGATGACAGCGATTTTGAATGAGCTGAACCGCATTCAGGAGCGCGGCGACCTCATCCGGCACGGAGAGGGCGAAACGCCAGGCGGCCTGTCGCTGGCGGAGACGCACTGCGTGCACTGGATCGGCGAGTCGCCGGAGGCCAACGCGACGCGCCTGGCCGAGCGCATGGGCATGACGCGCGGGGCCATGAGCAAAATGACGAAACGTTTGGAGGCCAAGGGGTTGGTGACGATGCGGCGACCGGTCGGCAACAACAAGGAATTGCGTTTCGAATTGACGCCGGCGGGCGAACGCGTGTTCACGGAACATGCCCGCTGCCACGCCCGGGCCAGCAAGGCCAAACTGGCGGTGCTGGCGGAATACACGGAGGCCGAGCGCGCGGTGATTCTGCGCTTTCTGGAGCGCATCGGCGACATCACCGGCCATGGCCACGACGCGGACCGAACGGACGTCAAGGAGGCCGCCGATGACTGAGAACACCGCGAGACAGGGACGGATGGCCGCGCTCTCGCTGGCCCATCTGTTCAACGACTGGTACATGAATCTGATTCAGACGCTGTTGCCGTTCCTGGTGGCGGCGGGGCTGAGCATGGGGCGCGGCGCGTTCCTCATCACGGCCTTCACCGCGAGCTCCTCGGTGTTGCAGCCGGTGTTTGGCTATCTGGCGGACCGGCGCGGGAAACGCTGGATCGTATACGTAGGCACGGCCTGGATGGCGCTGCTGCTGGGACTCCTCGGCACCACCGGCAACTACGCGCTGATGGCGACGCTGACGTTTCTGGCCGGACTCGGCACGGCCGCGTTCCACCCGCAGGCGGCGGCCATGATCGGCGCGCTGGCGGGCAAGCGCAAGGCCTGGCACTTGGCCGTGTTCACGGCGGCCGGCAACGTGGGCTGGGCGCTCACGCCGCTTGTGGCCGTGCCGGTGGTGAAGGACATGGGGCTTTCCGCCACGCCGCTGTTCATCATTCCCGGCGCGCTGGTGGCCGCGCTGTTGTGGCTGGCCGCGCCCAGGCTCCCGCAGGCGGCGGCGCGCACGCCGGAGCCGTTTCTTCCCACGCTGCGCGCGGCCTGGCCGGGACTCTCCAAGATCGTGCTCGTGGTCAGCCTGCGTTCCCTGGCCTACTTCGGGTTCATCGCCTTTTTGCCGCTCTATCTCCTCCAGGTCCGCGGCGAGCCGTTGACCGGGAGCGCCCATCTGCTCTTCCTCATGCTCTTCGCCGGCGCCATCGGCGGCATGTTCGGAGGATGGCTCTCCGACCGCATCGGCCGCAGGTCCATCGTGGTGGGTTCCCTGGCGCTCGCCACCCCGCTCTTCCTGCTCTTTCTCCATGCCAGCGGCGATATCGCCGTGGTCTGGCTGTGCCTCGCCGGGGCGGCGCTGCTGGCGTCCTTCTCCGTCACCGTGGCCCAGGCGCAGGAAATTCTGAGCCGCAACGCCGCCATCGCCTCCGGCCTCACCATGGGCTTCGGTGTGGGCATGGGCGGACTCGGCGTCTGGATCGTCGGACTGTTCATCGAACACGCCGGGTTGACCGCCGCCGTCACCCTGCTGGCGTTCTGCCCCCTCGCGGCCGCCCTGCCCGCCCTGTTCGCGCGGGGTGGAACCGTTCGCGCGGCGTGAGGGAAACGGGGAAAGACAAGAGAATCGGAGGGAAACCTTTCCGCAGGAAAGGTTTCCCCCCGCGCCCCCCTTCCAAAGGGTTTCATAGGTGACACGGGCAGGCCCCGGTCCCCTCGCACAATCGCCCGCGCCACGCCTCGGCCGGTCTCGACCGGAATTCCAGAAAGCCTGAACGAAAAGCAACGGATTGGAATCCCGAAGGCACCTCTGCGACGGGGGATGGTCCTTACCGTTTTTCCCTGATGAAGCCCAATGGCGTCCGCGAGAAGAAAATGGCATTCCTCATGAACAGGCTTCCAACAGCCCGGATTGAAGCCCCAAAAGCCCAGCGACGAGGAAATGCGCCGGTTCCCTTGACCGGGGTTCCAAGGGGCCGGAGGCCTCTTGGCCTGCGGAGCATGAACACTCACCACAACATTGCGGCGGTGACGCGTCCCAATTCCGACGCCGTGACGGAGCGTTCCTCGATGTGGAGGAAGGCTAGTCGTCGAAGCGCTTGGTCAGACCGCCGTAGGCGTCGATGCGTCTGTCGCGCAAAAATGGCCAGCCACGCCGGACTTCCTCGATGCGGCCGGGGTCGACCTGGGCGAGGAGGATGGTCTCCTCGTCCGTGGGGGCCTGTGCCACGAGGTCGCCCATGGGACCGGCGACGAAGCTGCTGCCCCAAAACTCGATGCCCGCGCCGGCGGCGTTGTTGCCATCGGCGAGCGGACGCTCCAGGCCGACGCGGTTGGCCGCGGCGATGTAGCAGCCGTTGGCCACGGCGTGGCCGCGCTGCACGAGCATCCAGGCGGAGCGCTGCTCGTCGCCGAGGAGGTCCTTCTCCTGCGGATGCCAGCCAATGGCGGTGGGGTAGAACACGACCTCCGCGCCCTTCAGGGCGGTGAGGCGCGCGGCCTCGGGGTACCACTGATCCCAACACACGCACACGCCAATGCGTCCCACGTGGGTATCCACGGCCAGGAAGCCGAGGTCGCCGGGGGTGAAGTAGAACTTCTCGTAGAAGGCCGGGTCGTCGGGGATGTGCATTTTGCGGTAGCGACCGATGACGTCGCCCTCGCGGCCGATGACCACGGCGGTGTTGTGGTAGAGGCCGGGGGCGCGTTTCTCGAACAGGGAGACGACGATGGCCGAGCCGGTCTTTTTGGCCAGCCGGCCGAAGGCCTCGGTGGTGGGTCCGGGAACGGACTCGGCGAGGTCGAAGAGCCGGGCGTCCTCCTGCTGGCAAAAGTAGGGACCGAGAAAGAGCTCCTGCAGGCAGACAACGTCCGCGCCGAGGCTGGCGGCACGTTCGGCGAGGTCGAGGTTGGCGGCGAGATTCTCGGCCGCGTTCTCGCGGCAGCCAGTCTGCACCAGGGCGATGGTGTAGGGATTGCGTGGCATGGCGGGCTCCTTGCGCAAGATGGTGCGGACAAAAACGCCGGGGAGGGGTTCGCGCCCCGCCCCGGCGCGTGCCGAAAGCTCGATGTCGTTCCCGTCTACTTGGGGTCCTTGGCGTCGATGACCTTGACGCCGAACTCCTTCACCTGATCTGGCGGTTTGAAGAACACGGTCATGAACGGCGTGTCCATGCCGGTCTTGAGGTAGGTGTTGCTGGTGAGGATGCCAACTTCGGACCCCAGGCTGGCGTTGATCTCCTCCTCGCTCTGCACCTGCAGCTGGAACTGCGAGAGGGTATTGCCGCACAAAAGCTGCTTGCTGGCCAGCACGTGGCCCTTCTCGTCGAAGAGCGAAATCTCGACCTTGATGCGTTCCTTGGGCGTGGGGAAGTTGTTCACCGCCTTGCCCTCGACCACGAAGACGTTCCCGGCCTTGCTGTTGGGGATGTAATACTGCCGGACATTGCGCAGGGCGATGTCCTTCACCTTGTCCACGTTCTCTGCGGTTTCCTTCTTGGCGGCGGAGGAAAGGAACGGGAGGTTCATTTTGGTCCAGGGCTTGAAGTAGACCAGCCCGCCGGCGATGGCGGCGATGAGCACGACCACCACGCCGAGGATGATGAACTTCTTCTTTTTGGAGCCCTTCCCCTTTTTCGGGGCGGAGCCGCCGTCCAGGGCGTTCAGGAAATCGTCCCCACCGGAAGAGGAAATGTCGCCTCCGCCGGCGCCGCCGGAAGCCGGGGCGGGCTCGTCGTCGAAGGGACTTTTGCCCGCCGGGGCGGACGGAGCGGATGGGCCCTCGGCCTCGTCTTCGTCCTCATCGTGCGCGACGGGACCACCAGGCGCTGCGGAGGAGACGCGCTCGTCGTCCTCCCACGGCATCTTCCTGGTCGAGGCGTCCTCGGTAGGGCCGGCGGCCGGGGCGTCCTCGTCCCAGGGCATCTTCGGCTCGGCGGCGGCCTTCCCGGAAGCGGGAGCCTCGACCGGCTTTTCCGCGGCTTTCGGAGCGGCCGGCTTGGGCGCGGCGGATCCCGAGGTCAGATCGGCCAGCTCGCGGTCGAAGTCCTGGTCCTTGCCCGGGGGCATGACCGTGAACACATGTTTACAGCGCGCGCAGCGGACCTTGGAGCCGTTGGGCGCGATTTTTTCCTCAGGCAGATTGTACTTGCTCTGACAATTGGGGCAGGCGACGATCATGGCGTTTCTCTTGCGTAGGCGTCCTATTCAGGGACGAGTTCATACACGGCGTCAAGTTCGCGATACTTCTCCGCGTAATCCATGCCGTATCCCACAATGAAGCCCTTTTGAAGGGGGAATCCGGCAAAGTCAACTGAAAGGTCCACCTCGCGGCGTTCGTGTTTGTCGATGGCGGCGCAGACGCGAATGCTCTCCGCGCCGCGTTTTTTTAGCACTTCAAGCAAAAACTCCACGGAATGGCCCGTATCCACGATGTCCTCCACCAGGAGCACATGTTTCCCGGCCACGTCCACTTCCATATCCTTGCTGAAAATGGTTTTCCGGCCACGCGTGGTGCCGCTCCCGTAGCTCGCCATGCGCACGAAGTCCAGCTCGAGCGCCTCGTTCTCGATGTGCCGCACGAGGTCCGCGAAAAACAGGAACGCGCCCTTGAGCACGCACACGGCCACCAGCGGCTTGCCACGGTACTGACGGGTTATCTCCGCGCCCAGCTCGGCCACGCGGCGGTGCAGGGTCTCGGAATCGATGACGGTTTTAAGTATGTCGGCCATTTCGCTAAAGCTCCATGTGCAGGGCGATCTCGTCGCAGTCGGGGAAACGCGGGCAGTTCAGGCAATCGCTCCACACCTTCTGCGGCAGGGTGTCCTTGGAGCATTCGGTGAAACCCATGTGCCGGAAAAAATCCGGCGTGTTGGTCAGGGCGAAAACGCGGTAAATGCCGAGAGTCACCGCGTCGGACAAACAGGCCTCCATGAGCCGGCGGCCAAGCTGCTGACCCCGGGCGCTGGCAGCCACCACGAGCGAACGCACCTCCGCCAGGTTCTCCCAGCAGATGGACAGGGCGCAACAGCCGAGGATCTCGTCATCGTCCCGCTCGTCCACGGCGACAAAAAAGTCGCGCAGGTGACTGTACAGCTGGTTGAACGAGCGTGGCAACACCAGCCCGTCGTCCGAGCTGGTGTTCATGATGAGTTTGTGGATGCCCTTGACGTCGGTGATGCGCGCCTTGCGCAACTGCATCGCCACCCCGCTACCCCTTCACCAGCCGACCGATGAGCGCGTCGAGCATTTCGAAGGGATACGTTCCGGCGCTGTTGAAGGCCACCTGTCCGCCCTTGTCCTGGATGTACAACACGGGAATGCTGCGCACGCCGAACTCCGAGCCGACCTCGGCCTTGGAAAGATACACGTCGAGGGCCAGCGGTCGCGTCTTCAGAAAATCGGTCATGGCGCGCTCGGTGTCGTCCACGCTCACGGCCATCACATCCAGCTTGTCCGCCGGATACTTGGCGCGCAGTTGCTCCAGCACGGGCAGCTCGCTTTTGCAGGCCGGGCACCACGTGGCCCAGAACATGACCACGGTGACCCGGCCAAGATTCTTGTTGGACGCGAAACGCTGTTCCACGTCGCCCATGGCCAGGGTCTGGAGGACGCGGGGCTGTCCGGGGGCGGGCGTTGTTTTCCCCCCGCCCCCCTTGCAGCCGGCGAGAAGCCCAAGGCACAGGCACAGGGCCAGCAGTATTTTCGCGTGCGTCTTCATCGCCGTCTCCTTATAAGGGAACTGCGCGGGCGTCCATCCGCGCGTCAGCGCGGAGTTTAGCAGAAACCCGCGCGGGACGCAAAGGCCGGAGCGAACCGCCGGAGTACGCGACGCCGTTCTGCGTCGGCCCATCCCCACGGGAGAGGCGTTTCGCCTCGCAACACCGCGCGATCGCCGGTGAAGCGCACGCACGAAGCCAGCGGACGACCGTCGTTTTCGTCCAGGGTCGCGTCGCTGACGGCGTCGGCCCGCTCGCGGAGCGCCCCCGGGTGGCCGGGTTCCGCTGTCGGCCTTGTCGCCACCGCCGGAGGCCGCGTCCCCCGCGCGTGACACGCGCGCTTCGACGCGCGGGCATGGACGCGGCGGTCGCACGGGTGTATGCGTTTTGGGCCGGGCGGCCCCAAACGTGGCGGAACCGTTGCCGAACGCCGCCCGCCGCCCTGTCAGAACGTTCGCGAAGGAAGGTAGCCCGTGAGCCTCGAAATCCTCGACCAGTTCCACGATCCGGCCCTGTGCAAAAACGTGCTCGCCCGTCTGAACGACACGCTCACCGGTCCGCTGCGCTTCATGGAGGTGTGCGGCACGCACACCGTGGCCATTTTTCGCAGCGGCCTGCGGTCCATTCTGCCCAAGGAGATCGTGCATCTCTCCGGGCCGGGCTGCCCGGTGTGCGTCACCCATGAGTCCGAGGTCAACGCGTTTCTCGATTTGGCCGGCAAACCGGGCGTCATCATCGCCACCTTTGGCGACCTCATGCGCGTTCCCGGCAGCCACGGCCGCACCCTCAAGGCCGCCCAGGCCGACGGCGCGCGCGTCAAAGTGGTCTACTCCCCCCCCGACGCCATCAAGCTGGCGGCGGAGAATCCCGACTCCATCGTCGTGTTCCTGGGGGTGGGCTTCGAGACCACGGCTCCCGGCGTGGCCGCCAGCATCATCATGGCCAAGCGTCAGGGCGTGACGAACTTCCGCGTGCTGCCCTTCCACAAGCTGGTGCCCCCGGCCCTCATGGCGTTGCTTTCCGATGACGACCGCGAGTCCGGCGGCGGCATCGACGCCTTCATCATGCCCGGACACGTCACGGCCATCATCGGCATCGAGCCCTACCGGCCGGTGGTGGAGCGCTTCGGGCGCGCGTCCGTGGTGGCCGGGTTCGAACCGCTGGACATTCTGCAGGCGTTGCTTTTCCTGGCCGAGTGCCAGCGCGACAAAACGCCCCGGCTGGCCAACCTGTACCGCCGCGTGGTGCGCGACGAGGGCAACGCCAAGGCCCGGGCCGTCATGGCCGAGGTCTTCACCACCGCCGACGCCCTGTGGCGCGGTCTGGGGCGTATTCCCGACTCCGGATTGGAAATCGCCGACGCGTACGCCGCCTTCGACGCCAAACGCGAATTCGACATCGAGATAAAGGAATGCCCCCCGCTGCCGGGTTGCAAGTGCGGCGAGGTGCTCAAGGGCAAACTGCCCCCCAACCGCTGCCCGCTGTTCGGCAAGGCCTGCACCCCCGCCAAGCCCGTGGGTCCGTGCATGGTCTCCACCGAGGGCTCCTGCGCGGCCTACTACAAATATCAGGTGGATTGAACTCATGAGCGACAAGGTCCTTCTCGACTACGGTTCCGGCGGCAAGGCGTCCCAGCGGCTCATCGGCGAGCTGTTCCTCAAGAATTTCGACAACCCGGAACTGCGCCGCATGAACGACGGCGCGGTGCTGTCCGTGACCGGAAAAATCGCCGTCAGCACGGACACCTTCACCGTCGATCCCATATTCTTCCCCGGCGGCGACATCGGCCGGCTGTCCGTGCACGGCACGGTCAACGACGTCTCCATGATGGGCGCCACGCCCAAATACCTCACCTGCGGCTTCGTCATCGAGGAGGGGCTGGAGATGGAGACGCTGGAACGCGTGGTGTCGTCCATGGGCGCGGCCGCACGCGCGGCCGGCGTGTGGATCGTCACCGGCGACACCAAGGTCGTGCCCCGGGGCGCGGCGGACAAGCTGTTCATCAACACCACCGGCATCGGCGAGGTCATCGTGGACCCGGCCCCGGCCGGCGACCGCGCCGCCCCCGGCGACGCCATCATCATCACCGGCAGCATGGGCGACCACGGCCTGGCCATTTTGTCCACCCGGCAGGGCCTGGCCTTCGAGACGCCCGTGCTCTCGGACTGCGCCAGCCTGAACGGCCCCATCGGGGCGCTGTTGCGCGGCCTGCCCGACGTGCACGTGCTGCGCGACCCCACGCGCGGCGGACTGGCCACCACGCTCAACGAGATCGCGCTGGCCTCGAACGTGTCCTGCGAGCTGGACGAGGATCTCATCCCCGTGCGGCCGGAGGTGCGTGGCGGCTGCTCGCTGCTCGGCCTCGACCCGCTGTACCTGGCCAACGAGGGCAAGTTCATCTGCATCGTGCCCGGAACGGACGCGGACAAGGCCCTGAAAATTCTGCGAGCCGATCCCCTGTGCGCCGGCGCGGTGCGCATCGGCACGGTGGAGGCGCTGGACAAACCCGGCGCGCACGGCCGCGTGGTGCTCAAAACCGGTCTGGGCGGCAAACGTCTGCTCGGGATGCTCGAAGGCGAGCAGCTGCCGCGCATCTGCTAGGGAACGGACGCATGAGCCTCGGCGCGCGCTACGTCCACACCAACCTCGTCGCCCGCGACTGGCGGCGGCTGGCGGACTTCTATGTCCGGCTCTTCGACTGCGTCCCCGTGCCGCCGGAACGCGACTACCAGGGCCCCGCGCTGGACGCCGGCACGGGGCTTTCCGGCGCACGCCTCACCGGCCAGCACCTGCGCCTGCCGGGGTATGACGGGAACGGGCCGACGCTGGAGATCTTCCACTACGCCGAACCAGCCGACGAGGGCAGCAAAGCCGTGAACCGGCCGGGCTACGGTCATGTGGCCTTCGGCGTGGACGACGTGGACGCCGCGCGCGCGGCTGTTCTCGCCGCCGGCGGCTCGGCCGTGGGCGAGGTCGTCACCCTGACGACGGCGACCGGCGGGCGCGTCACCTGGTGCTACGTGACCGATCCCGAGGGCAACGTCATCGAATTGCAATCCTGGGCCTGATTCACGGCCCGCCGGAAAGACCATGGACGCCAGCATCCTCGCCCCCGACTCCCTGTTCGTGCGCACCCTCGCATCGACCGGCCCCGGCGGAAACGACCGCGCCGGGGCGCTGCTGCGCGACCCAGAACAGCTCTCGCGCCTGTGCTCCGCCTGTTTCTGGGCCAGCCTGGAGGCGGAGGAGGGCCGCGTGGTGCGCGGTTCGCTTTCCCTGTGTTCGCCAAAGGCCGCGCGCAGCGCCCGGGCCTTCACCCGCGCCATGCCGGCCAGCGTGCCGGAGCTGGTGGCCCTGCTCACGGCCTCGCCGCGCGCCGCGTTGGCCGTGCAGGCCGGGCCAGACCCGGCGGCCGGGCCGGAGATATGGGGCCTGCTGGACGTGGAGCGGGAAAACGACGTGCGTTTGCGTGTGGCCGGAAACGGCATTCTGCTGGTCTCCCGCGCGCGGCGGGTGCTGGTCATCCTCAACCGGGGCGTGGCGGCCGTGCCCGTGGCCGCGGACGACACTTCACTGGCCCGGCTGGTGGCGGGCTCGCTGGGCAAGGAACGTTTCCTGGAACAGCACGCCGGCGCGGCGCAGCGCTTCAGCCGCACGCTGGCCACCATGCTGCGCCAGGGCCACGGGGGAATGCTGCTCATCGTGCCGCCGGAGGACCAGAGCTGGCGCGACGGCGTTTCGCTGCGCTACCGCTTCGACGAGGCGGGCGGGCGACTGTTGCAGCACAGCGTGTATGCGTACGAATCCCAACTGCGCGAGGCCTTGCGCGACTACAACGCCCTGCGCACCGGCCATGTCGGGGCCGAGAGCATCGACGCGCTGCGCGAACGCTACGACGCGGTGCACGATCTGCACACCCTGAGCGACGAACTCAACCGCCGCGTGGGCGACCTGGGCCGCATCGACGGGGCCGTGGTCATGGACATGGACCTGCAACTGCACGGCTTCGGGGCCAAGCTGTTGTACGGGCCGCAGGAATTCACCGTGACCACGCTCAACGCCGTGACGGGCGAACTGCGCTCGGACGTGCCGCTCTCCGCGCTGGGGGGAATGCGCCACCAGTCGGCCGCGCGCTACGTCAACGCCCACCGTGACACCGACGTGTTCGTGGTCTCGCAGGAGGGCCGGCTGTGCATGGTCTCCTGGTCCGAGCGCACACAAACCCTGGCCGTGGTGCAGAACCTGGAGCACTTCCTGTGGGAGTACAGGGAGTTCTAAAAGAAACATCGTGACAGTTATCAAACTTAATTTGGCATGCCCCCCTCTTGCGTTCCCGATAGTTGCGTTTGCAGCCATAAGTGCTTAGTGATTTTTGGAAATAGAGCACAACCAACGACACGTTTCGATACGAGGATGTTATGCTAAAAAGCATGGAAATTAAACGGTTGACTGTATTTTCGGACGTAGATTTGTCTTTTGGCAGAGATTTAAATGTAATTATTGGGGAGAATGGAACGGGGAAATCTCATTTGCTCAAAATCGCTTACGCTTCTATTGCAGTGAGTGCGCAAGAAGGGATCAAAAAAGCTAATCCATCTGCGCCGACGAAGGCTTTGCTGCAAACAGCATTGGCAGATAAACTCGTAGGGGTTTTCCGACCTGAAGCACTCGGCCGGCTTGCAAGTCGAAAGCGAGGCCGTGAACGCTGTGATATCGGACTCAAGTTTAGTGATGCTCCGTTAGATTTGTCTTTTTACTTTGCAACAAACAGTAAGTCAGAAGTTTCTGTTGAGGCATTGCCTACATCTTGGGTTGACAAAATGCCTATTTTTATACCAACGCGTGAGTTGTTGACTTTGTATCCAGGTTTTGTATCTTTATATGAAGGGCATTATCTTGAATTTGAGGAAAATTGGCGTGACCTCTGCTTGTTACTTGGTGCACCGCTTCTAAAGGGACCGAGGGAAAGTCATCTTAAAAAATTGCTTGAACCGCTAGAAAAGGCAATGGATGGGAAAATTGATCTCGACAAGAACGGTCGTTTTTATCTTATTACATCTAGTGGAAGAATGGAGATACCGCTTGTTGCTGAAGGGTTGCGTAAGCTCGGGATGTTGTCACGTCTAATTGCTACGGGGTCATTGGTTGATAAGGGGTACCTCTTTTGGGATGAACCAGAAGCCAATTTAAACCCAAAGCTCATAAAGGAGATAGCGAAAACGATCATTGCTATTTGTGCAAGTGGAATTCAGACATTTATTGCTACACATAGTTTGTTTTTATTGCGAGAGCTTGAAATACAATTAAAGACTTCTCATTCTAATAATGTCGATACAAAGTATTTTGGGCTTAGTCGCAGTGATGGAGAACTGACCGTTGAACAGAGTGCAACGATTGAAGATATAAGAATTATCCCTTCACTGGATGCTGAGCTCTCTCAGTCTGAAAGATATTTAAATATTGAGGATTAGACATGAATTCTATTGATGTCGATTCGTTAAGGTTTAGATTCCCAGCTGGCTGGAATGTTACTAAATATGATGATTGGTCCTATTACCGTAATCAGTTTATTAAGTTGCGTAAGGGGATAAAGGGAGTTGATTTAATCGCATTAGATATTAATAAAACAGTATGGTTTATCGAGGCCAAAAATTATCGAGATTATAAGAGGAGAAAGGAACAGCCTATCGAGGAAGAAGTACGAGATAAAGTTTTTTCAACGCTAGCTGGAGTTCTGGCTGCTAAATTTAATGCTAATTCAAGCGAAGAAAATGATCTTGCAAAAAAGACTGTGACGGCAGAAAAAATCCGAATTGTCTTACACCTCGAGCAACCTCTTACTGAATCAAAGCTTTATAACCCGCTATCTACTTTGGCCAACGTTCAACAACGGCTCAGATCACTTCTTAAATGTATAGACCCTCACCTCCTTGTTGTGGATTCTTCTAAAATGGATAAACTTTCTTGGTCTGTGACAACAGCTGTCCGTACTAGCTGAAATTTACTCCCGTATATTTGCTGCCCTTAGCGGTGCAGGATTTACGGATGCCGCCCGGCAACCGGCTGGAGGCCCTCAAGGGCGACCGCGCCGGGCAATACAGCGTCCGCGTCAACGACCAGCTGCGCATCTGCTTCGTCTGGAACGGCCGCGACGCCGAGGACGTGGAGCTGGTGGATTATCACTGAAAGGAGGATGCCATGACCGATGAGACGACGCGGACCGACGACCTCGGCCCTATCCATCCCGGCGAGATTCTGCTGGAGGAATTCCTGCGCCCGCTCGGCCTGAGCCAGAACAGGCTCGGCATCGACCTCGGCGTGCCACCACAGCGCGTGGGCGAGATCGTGCGCGGCCGGCGCGGCGTCACAGCCGACACGGCCCTGCGTCTGGCGCGCTACTTCGGCACCACGCCGCAATTCTGGCTGAATCTGCAAAATCGCTACGAACTCGACGTGGCCCGCCGTCAGCACCTGCCCGAGCGCATCGCCGCCGAAGTGCGCCCACGCTCCGCGGCCTGATTCACCCCATCGCCACGCAGCCCTCACCGGGCAGATAGCCGCGCGGAGCGAGCCAGCCGAGGATTTGCTCCCGCGCGCCGTGTGAGCCCACGTTGACGAGCACGAAGGGCGCGACGGACCTGGAGCGCGGTTGGGCCGGGCGTTGCGGAATCGCCTCGCGGTTCAACACGCGCGCGCCCGCCACATTCTGCCCGATCTTTCTCGGGTCGATATCCACATACGCCGCCACCACAAGCCCGTGCGCCACGAGCGGGGCCAGCCGTCGCCGGCTCTCCCGGCCCGCGCCCCAGGCCCACACCTCCGGGTGGCGCGGATTGTTCGCCGCCAGCCAGTCCCACAAATAGACGGCCTTGATGCGCGCGAAGGCCGCCGGCGCGTAGGCCGCGTCCACGCGTGTGAGCCGCCCGGGCGGATCATTCCACACCACCACCTCGCGCCGCACCTTGGCCATGCGCACGCCCGCCGCCATCCAGCGCAACCACTGCTCGTAGTCCTCGGGAAAGCCGCCCCCGGCGTGATTCTCCCGCGCGCCGCCGAGCCGGTCGTAGATTTCCCGCCGGTACATCACCGAGGGATTGACCAGCGGCGACTCCACGAAGCGGTTCTTCGCGATGTCCCCGGGCGTGACGAGGGAGTTCAGCCAGTGGATATAGTGAGCGAAGCCGGGACAGGCCACGGCGTCGCCGCCGAAGCGCACCAGACCCGCCACGAGGCCGAGCCCCGGATCGGCGTCGAGCGCCGCTGCCTGCTCGGCCAACCGCCCCGGCAGGGCGATGTCGTCGGCGTCCATGCGGGCGACATACGGCGCGCGCCCGGCCTCGATGGCGGCGTTGGTGGCCAGGGCGCAGCCCAGGTTGCGCGGCAGGCGCAGCGGACGCACGCGGGCGTCGCACGCGGCGTGGGCGGTCAGCACGTTCCAGGTGTCGTCCGTGCTGCCGTCGTCCACGGCGTCGATCTCGAAGGGCGGGGCGTCGGTCTGGGAGAGCAGGCTGTCCAACGCGGCCGGCAGTGTGGCCGCCGCGTTGAAGCAAGGCATGGCCACGCTGATCCTCGGCGTCGCCTCCACGGCGCGGCTCAGTCCTTTTCCAGGATGCTGGGCTGGTCCGTCTGGATGCCGGCCCGCCCGGCCTGGCGTTCGGGGTCCGCGGCGCGGCGCTCGGCCACGGTGATGGCCAGCCGGCACACGCTGCAAACGCCCGTGCTGGTAGGCGAGCCGCAGCGCTCGCACGGGGCCAGCTCGCCGCCGCCGCTCTCGCGCTCCTGCGTGGCGAAGGCCGGCCGCCCGCGCTTGAGGAAGCCGTCGTAGAAGGCGATTTTCGAGCCAGGGCTGTGGTATTCCAGGTCGGCCCAGAGGTGCTTGTGATGGGTGAAGCTGGCGCCGCCGCTGTACGGACAGGGCGCGGAGTGGATATCGATGCCGTTGAGGAATGCATGACAGGCGGTCTCGAACTCCGAAAGGCGATACAACGGCTTGATCTTGCGGGCGAAGCCGCTCTCGGCGGGCAGGCATGGTCCCTGATCGGAAAGGTACCCGGCGTCCCAGCGCAGGGTGTTGGCGAACAGCCGCGCCACCTCGTCATCGAGGTTGTGGCCAGTGGCCAGCACCTGGTAGCCATCCTCCAGGGCCACACGGTTGAACCAGTGGCGCTTGATCTTGCCGCAGGCCGAGCACACCGGCCGTTTGACGTACTTCTTGACGTCCGGGATGGCCAGGCCTTCCTTCGCCAGCTCGACCACGCGCAGGTGCAGGCCGTGCTTGTCGCAGAAGCCCTGCACCTTGGCCCGCGCCGCGTCCGACGAGCCGGGAATGCCCAGGTCCACGTGCAGGCCGGCCACGTCGTAGCCCTGCCGCGCCAGCTCCAGCATGAGCCCAAGCGAATCCTTGCCGCCGGAAAGGGCCACGAGGACACGTTCGCCGGGGGCGATCATCTCGTGCTTGCGGATGGCGCGCTCCACCTGGCCGGAAAAGAACAGCGCGAAGCAGTCGCGGCAAAAGGCGGTGTTGTGGCTGGGCAGGGCCACCTCGGCCGGGGCCTTGCATCTGCGGCATTTCATGTGCTTCTACCCCCTGCTGGTGACTTTGCGGACGCGGAGCTCGTCGCCGTCCTCGATGCGGCAGTCCGGCGTGAGCAGCCGGTCGCCACGGATGATCAGGGCGTCGTTGACGCGTAGGTCCAGCCGCTTTTGCAGCATGAGCACGGTATTCAGCCGGTCGAAGGAAAGGGCGTGGCCCTCCGGTTCCACAAGAACGGTGATCATGGCGCGCCTCCGGTTGTCGCGCGGCGCGGGGCCGCGCGGATTGGACGTGGGTGCAGAGGTGCCCGGCGAAGGCGGCGCTTGTCAAGGCCGCCGGGCGCAATGTATGCGTTTAGTTGACCGGGACGAAAAACATGGTATAGCGTTAGGCTCAATCGGGTCTTCCCCTCCGCAGGAGCGCCACCATGGAAAAGCACAAGATCCTCGTCGTCGATGATGAAAAGCACATCCGCATGTTGTACCAGGAGGAGCTGGAGGAGGAGGGCTACGCCGTGGCCACGTCCGATGGCGAGGAACCCATCCTTGAGCTGCTGGACCGCGAGAGGCCGGAGGTGGTCATTCTGGACATCCGCCTGGGGCCGGATCGCTCGGGACTCGACCTTTTGCAGCTCATCCGCGGGCGCGACCTCCATGTGCCGGTGATTCTCTCCACCGCGTACGACAGCTTCCAGCACGACCTCAAGAGCATCGCGGCCGACTACTACGTGGTCAAGTCCGTGGATCTCACCGAACTCAAGGACAAGGTGCGGGGGGCGTTGGCGAACAAGCCGGCCTAGCGGTTTTTCTCGCGGATCTCGTAGCCGAAGTGGCGGTCCTGCAGCCAGCGCACGCCCAGCAGGTCGCGCACGCCGGCGATCGCGCGTTCCCAATTGCCGTACTTGCTCACCCCCATGTGCCGCTCGCGATGGTTCACGGGCATCTCGGCCACTGTCGCTCCCTCCAGCTTCATCAGCGTGGGGAGGTAGCGGTGCATGCCCTTGAAACGTGGAATGCGCAGCAGCATGTCGCGACGCATGACCTTGAGCGAGCAGCCCGTGTCGCGCACGGACTCGCGGGTGATGCGGTTGCGGATGGCGTTGGCGATTTTCGAGGCGTACCGTTTGCTCAGAGTGTCCTGCCGCTTGCGCCGCCAGCCGATGGCCATGTCGTGTCCCTTGTCGAAAAGGGCGAGCAAGGCGGGGATGTCGGCGGGATCGTTCTGCAGGTCGGCGTCGATGGTGACGACGACGGGGTGCGCGGCCTGGTCGAACCCGGCGCAGAACGCGGCGGACTGGCCGCGATTGCGCGTGAAGGCGACGTAGCGCACCTCGGAGTTCCCGGCCGCCAGCCGCTTGAGCACGTCGAGACTGCCGTCGGTGCTGCCATCATCGACGAACAGCGCCTCCCATTCGCGATCGAGCGGACGCATGGCTCCGGCGATTTCATCGAAAAGCCGGGGGAGGTTGTCCTCCTCGTTGTAGACGGGGACGACGATGGAGACGCTCTGGATGGTGTTCGTCATTCGCGGGATATAAGAAATTTCAGCCTCGGTGTAAATAAGCGTTGACAGTCCGCGTACCCGAGACTACATATTCCCTCTCGGCGCGGGAACGAACGCATCGAAATGTCGCGGGGTGGAGCAGTACGGTAGCTCGTCGGGCTCATAACCCGAAGGTCGTAGGTTCAAATCCTGCCCCCGCTACCAAAGAGATCAAGGCCTTACGAGATCAGCTCTCGTAAGGCCTTTTTCGTTTGCTACCTACCCCTCGTCCCAACCTGCGCAAGCACTCCACCACCACGGTCTCCCACGCGCTGGGGAGGCAATCCTTCGGCATCAACAATATTCGGATCATAGCGCCACTCTTCCGGAGGTACGGGCACAAGCTCTGGACCTCGCCAATCCCACGGTTGTAACTGCCCCTTGACTGGCACGTGTTTCACTTCGCGGACGTTGGCGAGCACCCAGGCCCATTGCCCTTCGCAATCCTCGGGAGTGAGGTCGCCCGGGTCAAGCCCTGCGGCCTGCCTCGGCATCCTCTGGAATAAGTGGCCGGCAATCCACCATCTCGACGATACAGACGGCGCAACCATGCGGCAGAGGCTCGCCGTGATGTTTGCCTGCGAACTCATCACGCTTACACCTTGTGCGCAGTGGCGCAGATAACCAACGGGCCTCGATAACACCACTTACGCGAGCGCATCTCGATAGTTTTAAGGCCATCGGCGATGCCAGAAGCCCAAGGCTGGCGAACGGAAAGTGCCTTCATAAATTCCCTCCTCACATATCCTATGACATTTCATTTCCCAATTCACCCCCAAAAGGGCAAGAAGATATTCAGAGAAGGGGGGGCAGCCTCTATGCCATTCCGATGGCGGGCGGACGCATTGGCTGCGAGAAAAGCGTGGCGACGACCGAAATGGGTTTGATGTCCAACGACGCGCGGCAAGGACGCGCGGGCCATCGTCGTTACCGCGACGAAGTTTCGCCAGCGCATCGCGGCTGCGAACGCCCCCCCTGGCGCGTGCGACGGCAGCGGAGACGCTCCCACGGACCCGACGGTCGTGAAGCCAGCGAGGCTGCGGTGGCGGATCGCAAAACCATTGCGGACGGCTGCGGCGCGTCACGCCAGGGAGGAAACATGACGAATTCCGGTGCGCGACACCGTGGGTCGAACTTCGCGGCCATCGATTTCGAGACGGCTGACGCCAAGCGCGACAGCGCCTGCGCGCTTGG
Organism: Desulfocurvus sp.; assembly: GCA_020692325.1. GTDB lineage: Bacteria > Desulfobacterota > Desulfovibrionia > Desulfovibrionales > Desulfovibrionaceae > Humidesulfovibrio. The sequence continues at coordinate 47,108 of JAIMKR010000008.1, read as the reverse complement.
ACTCGTGGTGGTGCGCGCGGGCAGGATAGCCGAACGCTACCAATCGCTCATCCGCCCGCCGCGCAAGGTCTTCTCTCCCATCTGCGTGGGCATCCACGGCATCACCTGGGAGCTGGTGCGCGACGAGCGCCCCTTTGCCGATGTCTGGACGGAGGCGGCAACCCTGCTCCCTGGTGTGGATTTCCTGGTGGCGCACAACGCACCTTTCGACAACTCCGTTTTGCGGGTCTGCTGCCAAGCCGCGGGCCTGCGCCCTCCCGAACTTCCCTTCCGCTGCACCGTCCAAGCCAGCCGTGAACGCTGGGGACAGCCCCACAATCGGCTTCCGGACGTATGCAGGCTGTTGGGCATCCCCCTTACAGACCATCACGACGCCCTTTGCGACGCCGAAGCCTGCGCGTGCATCGCCCTCCGCGCGCTCGACGACGGGTGGAACCCATAAACGTCGTTTGTCCCCGCTGATCGATCACAATTCCACTCCATCGCGCGCCACGCACCGCACGCCCCTTCGCCACGACCGGATGAGCGGTCATCACGAACCTTCTACCGGAGGCATCGACGGCGCGTGCGCTTTGGCCGGAGTCGGGGGGGCGTCCTCGACTGGACGCCGAACGCGCTATCCCTGTGGGGCGAGGACGGCGAGAATTTCGATGGCGGCGGCCTGCCGGGCGGGGTAGGCGCCGGCGGCGAGGCCAAGCAGGACGGAGCCGGCCATGACGGCGAGGGAGAAACCGGGCAGGAGCACATAGGGGAATCCAGCGAGGGCGCAAACAGCGGCGGTAAGGCCCAGTCCGGCGAGCACGCCAAACGTGCCACCGAAGCCGGCCATGATGCCGGCTTCAAGGAGGAACTGCCGCATGATGCGTCGGCGGCTGCCGCCGACGGCGCGCCGGATGCCGATTTCGGTGCGGCGGGCCTGGACCATGAGGACCATGATGGACAGGATGCCAAGCGCGCCCACGGCGAAGGAAATGAGCGAGGTGATGAGCCCGAGGGTCTGGACGAGATCGAGGGCCTCGCGCCGCAGCTGCATGGCGTCGGCGGGCGTCATGGTGCTGAAGTCGTCGACCTTGCCCTGCAGGTGGTGCCGGGGCCGCAGCACGTTGGCGGCCGCTTCGCGCGCGGCGGCGATGTCCGCCCCATCGGCCAGCTTGAGATACGCGCCGGTTATCCAGGTCTGATTGGCCGCGCGGCGAAGGAAAGTGGACAGAGGCAGGAACGTCTGCTCGTCCTGGTCCGTGCCGTTGAGATCGCGGCCCTTGGCCTCCATGACGCCGACCACGATGAAGCGCGCGCGGAACACCAACACCTCCCGGCCCATGGCCGCCTCGGCCGAGCCGAACAAGCGCTCGGCGATCTTGCGGCCCAGCACCACGACGCGCGCCATGTCGCGTTCGTCGGCCTCGGTGATGAAGCGGCCCAGCCCGGCGTGGAAGCTGCGCACGTCCTGATATTGCGGCCAAGTGCCCACCATCTGTGTGGTCACGGTGGCGTCGCCGGCGCGCACGGGTAAGTTGTTCTGATAAAACGGCGCGAGCGATAGCGCACCCGGCACGCCGTCGGCCAGCGCACGGGCGTCGGCCACAGTGAAGTTGCGCTGGGTGTCCTGCGCGCGCGGACCGCCACCGTGCGTGAAGCGCACCTGCCCGGCCAGCACCGCGAACAGCCCCGGCCCCAGCTTGTCGGCCTCGGCCTGGGCGTTCGCGTACATGGCCTGCGACACATGCTGCACCCCGCAGAACGACAGCGCCCCGAGAAACACCCCGAGCATCGCCAGCACCGCGCGCAACTTGTGCGCGGCCAGCGAGCCCTTGGCTATTTTAAGGTCGAGCAACAGCATGAGGTCCTGTGTACCCCGGGCGCAGCGCTCCGGCAAGGCGAAGGGAAGCGTTGCCGAACGTCGCGGCGGCGACGGGGAGCCCGGCGGACGATGACGCGGCGGCGCTGCCGTGCGACGGGCCGGCGCGCGAATGGTCTTCGGAGGGGATAATCGCGCCTCCGGCGCGAGACGGGGGGGAAAGGCGCGACGTTCAGACCGGAGCGACGGCCTCGTGCTCCTTGATTTCCAGGAGCAGCTCCTCCACGGCCTCGGGGGGCAGCGGCGGATGGAACAGGAACCCCTGCATGGCCTGGCAGCCGAGCCGCGCGAGCAGGTCTAGCTGTTCCGGTGTTTCCACGCCCTCGGCCACGACGCGCAGATGCAGACTGCCAGCGAGGGCGGCGATGGCCCGCACCAGGGCGGTGCTGTCGGCGTCGCTGCTGGGCAGATCGCGCACGAAGGAGCGGTCGATTTTAAGGATATCCACGGGGAAGCGCTGCAAATAGGCAAGCGAGCTGTAGCCGGTGCCGAAGTCGTCGATGGCCAGGGCGACGCCGAGGGCTTTGAGCCGGCGCATGGCGGAAAGCGCGGTTTCGGGGTCGCCCATGAGGGTTGATTCGGTGAGTTCGAGCTTGAGCTGCGCGGCGGGCAGGCCGGAGGTGCGCAGCACCTGGCGCACGGTGTCGACGATGTCGGGCAGAAGGAACTGCCGGGCGGTGAGATTGACGGCGAGGGTGAGCCGCCGGGCGCAGGGGAAGCGCTTGCGCCAAGCGGTGAGCCCGGCGCAGGCCTTGCGCAGGATCATCTCGCCCAGGGGTACGATGAGGCCGGAATCCTCGGCGTGGGGGATGAAGGCCGAGGGCGAGACGAGCCCACGCACGGGACTGCGCCACCGGGCCAGGGCCTCGAAGCCGAGGAGGGTTTTGCCGTCCGCGGCCATGATGGGTTGATAGAAAACGCCGAACTCGTCGCATTCCAAGCCACGGCGGATGTCCGCGTCGAGGGCGAGGAGCTCCTGGGCGCGGCGCAACATGCCGGGGTGGAACTGACGCACGCGGTCGCGACCGGCCTCCTTGGCGAGGTGCATGGCGAGGTCGGCGTTGCGCAGAATGTCCTCCGGCGTGGCGCACTCCTCGCCGGGACCGGCCACCACGCCGACGCTGGCGGTGAGACACACCTCCTGCCCGTCCACGAGCATGGGGGCGCACAGCTCCTCCAAAGCCTCGTCGATGGCGCGCCGGGCGTCCTGCGCGCCCTCGGCGCGGTTGACGAGCAGGACGAACTCGTCGCCGCCGAAGCGGCACACCTCGCCCCGGCCCGCCACCCCGCGGGACAGCCGGCGGGCGGCCTCCAGCAGCACGCGGTCGCCGAAGGAATGGCCCAGGCTGTCGTTGAGCATCTTGAAGCGGTCCAGATCCACGAAGGCGGTGGCGAAGCCCCGGCGGCAGGAGCAGGCGTCGTCGAGCAGACGCTGCAGGCGCTCCAGGCACAGGTCGCGGTTGGGCAGTCCGGTGAGGGAATCGTGCAGGGCCTTGAAGACCAGCTGGTTCTCCATGCGCTTGCGGCCGGTTATGTCCGCCATGACGAGGATGCCGGCGATGATTTCGCCGGCGGGGGCGCGCACGGGGGCGGCGTTGGCCAGCAGCCAGCGCTCCGGGCCGTTCTCCAGGTGGAAGCGCACCTCGAGGTCGCGGGTGGTCCCCCCCCGGGAGATGGCCTGGCTGAGGGGCGTCTCGCCCGGGGTCACCACGTTGCCCCCGGCGTCGAGGAAACGCCACAGGGGCAAGTGCCCGTTCACATCCATGCCGACCAGATCGTCCGACGTGACGCCGAGCAGGCGCGCGGCCTCGGGGTTTGCGATGGAGACCTTGCCGGTGGCGGCGTCACCGATGACGATGCCCCAGGGGGCCTGTTCCAGCGAGGCGGCGAAGAGCGCGCGGGTGCTGTCCAGCTCGCGCGCCATGCGGCTTTGCGCGGTGATGTCCCGTCCGAAACCGCAGACGTACTCCTCGTCGCCGAAGCGCATGTAGAATATTTTGAGTTCCTTGAGCAGCTCGCGGCCATCACGCGAGCGCTGCACGGTCTCGCGCGTCACTGGAGCCAGACGCACCTCCAAGAGCAGCCGCCGCACGGCCTCGGGCGTGAGTTCGGGCGCGATGAAGGCGGCCGGCCGCTCCAGCAGCTCCTGCCGGGCGTGGCCCAGACTGCGGGCCACGGCCTCGTTGACGTAGGTCATGACGCCGTCCGGCCGCAGGAGGTAGACCTCCTCCACGCCGGCCTCGAGGAAGAACTTGAAACGTGCCAACTCGCGTTCGGCCAGCCGCGAGGCGGTGATGTCGTGGAACACGATCACTCCGGCGCGCACGTCGTCCTGGGCGTCGCGCACGGGGGCGGCGTTGGTCAGAATCCAGCGCTCGGTCCCGTCGGCGAGGACCACGCGGTACTCGGCGTTGACGAGGGTCTCCCCGCGCATGGCGGCGGCGAGCGGCAGCTCGCCCGCGGCCAGCAGCTTGCCCACAGGGGTATACACGCGCAGCCGGTGGTGGTCAGGCAGCTTGCCGTGCGGCGGCGGGGCGGACATGCCCAGGATTTGCAACGCGTGGGAATTCAGAACCGGCGGGGACTGCTTGTCGGAATAGGCGATGATGATGCCCGAGGGCGATTGCTCGATGGCCGCGAGAAGCAAATCCTGGGTTTTGCGGCGACGGGCCATTTCGGCCAACAGGTTGTCGCGCATGAGTTCGGTTTCTCGACCGCGCGCCTCGGCCTGTTTGCGCAGCAGCCGCGCCCGCCGCAACACGAGCAGACTGACGAGAAGCGCGAGCGCCCCGCCCACGGCGACGAAAAGCCAACCCGGCACGTCTCGTTCCACCGAGGAGTAGCGGGCCAGCAGCCGGGCCGTCTCCTCGGGCGGCACAGTGGCGAGTCCGGCGTCGATGCGGGTGAGCAGAGCGGAATCGCCTTGCCGGACGGCGGCGCGCAGAGGTTCCTCGGGGTAGCTGCGCAAAAGGCGAAAATGATCCGAACCGGCCAGAGCGCGCAGACGGCGCCGCAGGGGAATGACCGGCCCGGCGGCCAGATTCACGCGGCCCAGGGCCAGGGCGGCTGCCAGGGAGTCCAGATCGGGATAGATCCGCTGGCGGATGGCGGGAAAGGTGACGGAGAGCAACGCCGTCGCCGGTTCGCCCCGCGCCAGGCCGAGGGTGAGGCCCTACGCCCGCTCCAGCCCGCGCTCGCCGGACAGCGCGACGGCCTCGTCGTCCGGGGCGAACACGCCAAGCGTCTGATCGATCAACGGCCGGGAAAGCAGATAACGCGGAGAGCCGCCCGCCGCGCCAGCCGCCGCGGGCATAAAGCCCAGCACGTCCGCCCCGCCGGACTCGAGCAGGGCGACGGCCTGGGCGGAGCCGGCCGGGAGCAGCCGCACCGGCACGCCGGATGCGCTGGCGAACAGCCGCCAGAAGTCGGGCAGCAGCCCGGCCGCATTTCCCGCCGCGTCGCGATAGCCATAGGGAGGCATGTCATCCGGGCAGGCCACCACCAGGGGGGCGACGCCGGGGACGGCCGCACCGGAGGTGGAGGAGGAAACAGTCGCCGCGGCGGGAACGCCCCACGCCGAGAGAATCAGCAGAAACGCGAGCGCGAACGTGCGCGCGCGCGGCCCGATGCGGCGCATCCAGAGGGAACGCATGGGGGGGAATGCGCCCTGGACCGGCACGCCGCCTCTACTTCGTCGCCTTGACCACGTCCGTGGCGGCGTCCTGCAGGAGGTACTGAAGCGTGGAGGTGAGCACCTTCTGCGCCGCATCCACGTAGGTCAGGCCGAGATTCTCGCGCTCACCTGAGTAGATCTGCTCCTGGATGACCCTGCCGTCCTTCTCCACCTTCACGCGCAAGCGCAGCTTGCCCTTGGCCATGAGCGCCGTGCCCGTGGTGATGTTCACGGTGTCGAAGGAGCCGGAAACCACGTAGCCTCTCGGGAGGGCGCCGTTCTTCTTCTCATGATAGCGCACATTGCAGCCGCGCGCCTTCAGCTCCTCGAACATGGCCCAGCTGATCCACTCGGTCACGTCGTTGCCGGCGTAGAAATTCTTGCCCTCGTCCAGGCTGCCGATGGTGATTGTCTGGGAACGCTTGTCGGTGAACGGCAGCAGCGTGATGTTCTGCGAGCAGGTGGTTCCGCCGGCGGGCGCGACGGCCGTGTAGCGCAGCGGCACCACGGTATTGGAGGCGCAGCCGGCCAGCGCGAACGCCAGACAGGCGGCCAGAAGAAATTTGCTGAACGGACGAATGGCAATCATTTATGTTCCCTCCGAAAGGCGTTGCAGCGCGCCGTTTTTGGTGTCGCGCGCACCGGGGCGGAAGATAGGCCAAAACATTGGGGCGCGCAAGCGGGCCAAAACGGGTTCCGCAAGACATCCCGGCGCACGAGAACCGGCCAGGCCCACGCCTCCGCCCCCCCCCGGGGACCCCCGGGCGTCAATATCGATCGCGCCCATCGGATTCATCGAGCCGATCGAATTCATACCATATCGCCCGGATCACCGGTTCGGGCAGGTGGCCAACAGCTGGCGCGGCCGGCCGTCGCGAAAATCGAGGGAGGGCCCAGCGATGCTATCGTTTAATTTTCATCAATTATTAAAGCCACGTATACTCTATCGAAAAGGCCGCTGGACGCATTGCTTTTCCTGGTGAAAGATACGCGCCGGAAAGTTCTTGTCATTCGCAAAAACGAGGCGTAGCGCACTGACCGTTTGCTGGGCCACCGCTTTCGCCACCTCGCCGGCGAACCGCCGAAAGGGGACGCGAACCTGAACGCGGCGGCGCTCCAACGGTCAGACAAGCAACACGGCAGCAACCCCCAACCAGGCAGGACCATCATGGAAACCGTCATTCTGGATTCGGGCAACCCGGAACCTCCGGACAGCGGCCTCGCCAAACGCGAAAGCGGCCAGGATTCCGAAGAGCCCCCCTCCATAAATTTCCTTCCCCCCTCCTCCTTCAAACACCACGCTCCCAGCCACGAGCCGGAGCCCCTGCGCGCCTTTCTGCGCCGCCACTTTCCCGGCGCGACCATGGCGAACTGGCGCGACTGGCGCTGGCAACTGGCCAACAGAATCACCACGCTTTCCGGCGCGGGCGGTCTGCTCACGCTCAGCGAGACCGAGAAAAACGCCATCGGCCTGGCCAAGTCCTCGCTGCCGCTGGCGGTGACGCCCTACTACGCGCGCCTGCTCGATCCCGAGGATCCTGCCCAGGCCCTGCGCCGCATGGTGCTGCCCTCCTGCTGGGAGGCCGTGCGCGCCCCCGGCGAGGCGGACGACCCCCTGGGCGAGGACCGCGATTCCCCGGTGCCCGGGCTGGTGCACCGCTACCCCAACCGGGTGCTCTTCCTCGTCACCGACTTCTGCTCCACCTACTGCCGCTACTGCACGCGCTCGCGTGGGATGGGCGGCCAGGGACGCGTGGAGGCGCTGCGCAAGCGCTGGGAGCTGGGGCTCGAATACATCCGCCGCACGCCGAGGATCCAGGACGTGCTGCTCTCCGGCGGCGACCCGCTGACCCTGCCCGAGGAGGCGCTGGACTGGCTGCTCACGCAGCTACGCGCCATTCCTCACGTGGAGATCGTGCGCATTGGCAGCAAGGTGCCGGCGGTGCTGCCCATGCGGGTCACCCCGTCGCTGACCAGAATGCTGAGAAAGCATCACCCCCTGTGGATCAGCCTGCACTTCGCCCACCCGGACGAGCTCACCGAGGACACGCGCGTGGCCTGCGCCCGTCTGGCCGACGCGGGCATTCCGCTGGGCAGCCAGACCGTGCTGCTCTCCGGCGTCAACGACGACCCCGCCGTGCTGGGCCGTTTGTTCCAGGGGCTGCTGGCCTTCCGCGTGCGGCCCTACTACCTCTATCAGTGCGATCCCATCAGCGGCTCGGCGCACTTCCGCACGCCCACCGCGCGTGGCGTGGAGATTCTGCGCGCCCTGCGCGGCCGGCTCACCGGCTACGCCATGCCGACCTTCGTCATCGACGCGCCCGGCGGCGGCGGCAAGATCCCGCTCTCGCCGGACTACACGCGCGGCTACGCGGGCGACGACCTGCTGCTGCGCAACTACGCGGACGAGCCCTACCGCTACCCCGACCCCACCGGCGCGGCCAAATCGCGTCGGGAGGGGCGCGCCGGGGGCCACGCATGAACATCGGCCTGACCTACGACCTGCGCTCCGACTATCTGGTCGCTGGCTACGGCGAGGAGGAGACGGCCGAGTTCGACAAGGAGGACACCATCGAGGCCCTGCGCCAGGGACTGGCCGTCATGGGCTTCGAGGTGGAGGCCATCGGCTCGGCCCGACGGCTGGTGGAGGCGCTGGCCGCAGGAAAACGCTGGGACCTGGTGTTCAACATCGCCGAGGGGCTGCGCGGCCCCGGCCGCGAGGCGCTGGTGCCGGCCCTGCTCGACGCCTACGACATTCCCTACACCTTCTCCGACCCGCTGGTCATGTCCCTGTGCCTGGACAAGGCCGCCTGCAAGCGTGTGGTGCGCGACCTGGGCCTGCCCACGCCGGACTTCGCGCTGGTGCGTTCGGAAAAGGACATCGCCGCCGTGGACCTGCCCTATCCGCTCTTCGCCAAACCCGTGGCCGAGGGCACGGGCAAGGGCGTGGACGCGGCCTCGCGCGCGGGGGACCGCCGCGAGCTGGCGGCGGTGTGCCGCGCGCTGCTCAAGCGCTTCCGCCAACCCGTGCTGGTGGAGACATATCTGCCCGGCCGCGAGTTCACCGTGGGCGTGGCCGGCACGGGCGACCTGGCCCGGCCGCTGGGCGTCATGGAGGTGAGCCTCTCCGGCCAAGCCGAACCGGGCGCGTACTCCTACAGCAACAAGGCCAACTTCGAGTCGCTGGTGCAATACCTGCCCGTGGAGGGCCCGGCGGCCGAGGACGCCATGGAGCTGGCGCTTTCCGTGTGGCGCGGCCTGGGCTGCCGCGACGGCGGCCGCGTGGACATCCGGCAGGACGCCGGGGGCCGCGCGAGCTTCATCGAGGTGAACCCGCTGGCCGGCCTCAACCCGTCCATCTCGGATCTGCCCATTCTTTGCCGCATGAACGGCGTATCGTACCAGGACCTGCTGCGCATGATCGTGCAGTCGGCCCTGGAACGCCTGCCCCTGGACCCGGACAGGGAACGCCCCGGGGCGAAATGAGCGCGCGCGACGGCGGCGGAGCCTGGCCGGAGCTTCCGGCCGGTCTCGACGTCGCCATCCTGCACGACCCCGTGCCCGACGACGCTCCGCCCGACCGGCTCGACACGCTGGTGCAGGCGCGCGAGGCGGCGCACACCCTCGCCGGCCTCGGCCTCGCACCGCGGCTGGTCCCCTTCGGACCGGACATGGAGGCGGCGCGCGCGGCCCTGAGCGCGGCTCCGCCGGCCCTGGCGCTGAATCTCGTGGAAAGCGTGGCCGGGATGGAGTCCATGGCCTTCGCCGCGCCGGCCATGCTGGAGACGCTCGGCATCCCGCGCACGGGATCGGACGCGCGCGCCCTGCTGGCGACCTCGCGCAAGAGCGCCGTGAAGCGCCTGCTGCGCCAGTCCGGGCTGACCACGCCGGACTGGCTGTGCGCCCCCGCGCGCCCCGGCGACCCCGCGCCCGACGTGCGACCGGACCGCCAGTTCATCGTCAAACCGGAATTCTCCCACGGCTCCGTGGGCATCGGACCGGACGCGGTGCTCCGCGCGCGCGACGCGGCGGACCTCGCGCGCCTCGTGGCCGAGCGCTCGGCCGCCCTTGGCCGCCCCTGTCTGGCCGAGGCGTTCATCGCCGGCCGGGAGTTCAGCGTCTCCGTTCTCCAGACGCCGGAAGGTACGCGCGCCCTGCCGCCGGCGGAGATGCGCTTCTCCGGCCCCGATGCGCCGGATGAATCCTTCCTGTGCTACGCCGCCAAGTGGGACGAGCGCAGCGCCGCCTACGAGCAGTCGAACCGCCGCTTCCCCGACGACGAGCCGGACCTGCTGCGCGCCCTGCGCGAGGCCGCGCTCTCCGCCTGGCGCGTGTTCGGACTCTCCGGCTACGCGCGCTTCGACTACCGCGTGCCGCGCGAGGGCGGCGCGCCGCTGTGCATCGACGTGAACGCCAATCCCTGCCTCGCGCGCGACGCGGGGCTGGCCGCCACGGCCGAAAAGGCGGGCGTCGGATACGCGGCGCTCGTGGCCGGCATCTGCGCCGCCGGGCTCCAGGCCGGGGAAAAGCCGCCGGAGGCCCCCGCGGCGCAATCCGGCGAACCGGGCTGGCGCACCAATGTTTCGCCCGGCGATCCCGAAGCGATCCGCAGGCTTGTGGAGGCCACGGGTTTCTTCAACGCCGAGGAGATCGTCATCGCGGGTGATTTGGCGGAAGAGCATCTTGCAAAGGGCGAAGCAAGCGGCTATTTATTCATGTTTGCAGTCGATAGGTCCAACGATAGGGTCGATAGGCTGGCCGGATACGCCTGTTTCGGACCCACGCCCGGCACGGCGGACAGCTACGACCTGTACTGGATCGCGGTGGATCCCGCACGGCAAGGGAAAGGGCTTGGGGGAGCCATCCTGCGCCGGGCGGAGGCGGTCATGGGGTCACGCGGCGCCCGCGGCGTCTACGTGGAAACCTCCTCACGCGAGCAGTACGGGCCAACGCGCGGCTTCTACGCGAAGCACGGCTACGTCCTTCGCGCCCGGCTTGAAGGATTCTACCAGGACTGCGACGACAAGATGATCTATGTCAAACGCCTCGACGCCTCGGGGCATACGGAGCGAACATGAGCGAAAAGGGCAACGACGAATACCAGCTGATTCTCATCCACGACGGCACCGGCAAGGAAGAAACGCTGTTCTCCTCGCCCAATCTGCTCGACGTGGAACTCAAGCGCGAACAGCACATCCGGTCCATCGCCACGGGCTACGTGGAGATCCGCAAGGGCAAGGCCTAGTCCCCCACTTTCCTCCCGGCCCGTCGCGACGCGGGATTCCCTCTCCTCATCGCGACGGGCCGGGCCCAGTTCACACGCGCAAAGACGCGAAGAGCGGCCACACGGACCGCACTGGCGGCCAGTCTTCCGAGACATCACGGGAGGCTTCCCGCTTCCCGGCATCATCGCCGTCGTCATCCCCCGGCATCCTTTCGCCCCGGCGTTCCGGCACGCGGCGGCCATTCCCGCGCGGACGGCCCGCGGCTTCGGAATACACGCCCCTCACTCCGAGAGACGCCCCCCCCTCTCTTGGCAACGGCCCCGCGAACGCGTACTCGGAATGCGTCGGCATCGTCGATGAAATCGGCATAGGCCCGGCGGCATCCCCGGCCGTCGGCGCGCCATGCACTCGCCATGAGATCAAGGGAGGACGCCATGCGGCGCATGTTCATCGCTCCGCTTCTCATCCTGGGAACGCTCGCCTCCGTCCCGGCCCTCGCGGCCGATGCGGAGGAGACGCCCGCAGCCCAGCCGCCGGCCAGAAACAGGGAGGCCCGGCAACAGGCCGTCCACCAGGCGGTGCAGCAAGCCGCCGAACAGGCGGCGTCCCAAAACGGCGCCAACAACGGCGACAAGGCCCCGGCAGCCTCACCGTCGTCCAACCCCGCGCCGACACAGGGGAAGGGCGCGGCGGCTCCCCATCGCACCACCAAACCCATCTACGGCGACATCATCATCCACAAGAGGTGACATGACGCCCGCCGCGCCGGAGAACAACACCCTGCCCATGGCCCACGTGAGCATCGGCGACTGCGCCTTCGCCACGCGGCCAGTGCTGCTCACCACAGTGCTCGGCAGCTGCGTCTCGGCCACGTTCTTCCACGCGGGCCGGCGCGCCGGCGGCATGTTCCACGCCATGCTGCCGGACGTGGGCCTGCGGTGCAGAAACGGCCGGGAACGGCCCTGCGCCTTCGTCGACATGGCCGTGGCCGCCATGGTGGAACGCTTCGCCCAAGCGGGCATGACAGCGGCCGAGCTGGAGGTGAAGCTCTTCGGCGGGGCCAACACCATGCAGGAATCCTCCTCAAAAACGCGCGACATGCTCGCCGTGGGCCGACACAACGTGGAGGCCGCGCTCCAGGCCCTGGCGCGTTACGGCCTGCGACCGACGGCCAGCGACGTGCTCGGCGAATGCGGCCGCAAGCTCTACTTCAACACCGCCACCGGCGAAATCTGGCTGAGCCGCCTGACCATGGCGGCGCCGCCCACGCCCTTGGCCGAGCGCGGGCCGAACGCGGCGCGGAGGGGACGATGAGACGTGGCCCGCTCCTGACCATCCTGGCCCTGCTCCTGCTGACGGCGACGGCCCGGGCCAGCGCTCCCGCCCCGGTGGAGGCCGTGCGAGTGCTGGCGGAACGCCCCCACGATCCCGCCGCCTTCACCGAGGGACTGCTCCTGCGCGGACGCGCGCTCTACGAGAGCACCGGCCTGTACGGACACTCCGACGTACGCCGTGTGGACCCCGTCAGCGGGCGTGTGCTGGCGCGGATCGCGCTTCCGGCGCGGCTCTTCGGCGAAGGGCTGGACCTCTGCCGGGATAAAAGCGGGCGCGAACGCCTGTTGCAGCTCACCTGGCGCGAGGGACGCATTCTGGCTTACGCGCCGGCCACTCTGCGGCCGCTGGGCGGGACCAGGTTCGCCGGCGAGGGCTGGGGGCTGGCCTGCCGCGGCCGCGAGGCCTGGATCAGCGACGGCACCAGCCGTCTGCGCGCCTTCGACGCGGCGACCCTGGCCGAGACCCGGCGCGGAATCGTCGTGCGCGACGGTGGCGTCCCCGTGGCGCGGCTCAACGAGCTGGAATGGGTAAACGGCTGGATCGTGGCCAACGTCTGGCAGGAGGACCGGGTGGCCGTCATCCGGCCGGACACGGGCGCGGTGGTCCTCTGGCTGGATCTCTCGGCCCTGCGGAAACGCCTCGGTCCGGGGGCGGAGGTGGCCAACGGCGTGGCCTTCGATCCCGACCACGCGCCGGACGGCGCCGGGGGGACGCTGCTGCTCACCGGCAAGCGCTGGGACAAGCTCTTCGTCGTCGCCCTGCCGGACGTTCTGCGCCGGCCTCCCCTCCCGCCGGCCCGCCGGCCCGGACACGCCGCCGGACGGCAATGACCGATCCGGACGGTCCGCCCGGGCGACGATTCCCGATCGCCCGCACACCGCCTGCCCCGCGACGCGAAAATAAAGCCAGCGAGTCGCCCCGCTGGCTTTATGGATACAACTTTTATCGGAAGGGGCGTTCGGGACAAACCGCCGATCAGCCGGTCCAGCCCCCCCCCGTACGCGACGACTAGGCCTTGCGCTTCGCTGGCGCGGCCGGGGCCACGCCCGGGCGGCGAAAAATGAGCACCAACCCCAGGGCGATCATGGGCAGGCAGAGCAGCTGGCCCATGCTGAAGAAATCGAAGGCCACGAAACCGAGCTGCACGTCCGGCTGGCGGAAGAACTCCACGATGAAACGGAATGTTCCATAGCAGAGCATGAACATGCCGCTCACCGCGCCGCGCTGCCGGGGCTTGGCGGAATAGGTCCAGATGATGATGAAGAAGAGCAGCCCTTCCAGGCCGGCCTCATAAAGCTGCGAGGGGTGGCGCGGCAGCGGCCCGCCGGAGGGGAAGACCATGGCCCAGGGCACGTCGGTCACGCGGCCCCAGAGCTCACCGTTGATGAAGTTGCCGATGCGGCCGAAGAACAGTCCCGGCGGCACCAGCGGGGAGATCATGTCGCCCACCTCGAACAGGCTCTTGCCGATGCTGCGGCCGTACAGCCAACACACCAGCACCACGCCGACGACCCCGCCGTGGAAGCTCATGCCCCCGCGCCAGATGGAGAAGATCTCCACCGGATTGGCCACGTAGTACGACAAATCGTAGAAGAGCACGTAGCCGATGCGCCCGCCCAGCACCACGCCCACCACCAGCCAGGTGATGAGGTCGTCCACCTGCGTGGGAGTCCAGCCAGAGCCGGGCCGCGCGGCGCGACGGCGACCCAGCAGCCAGCCTAGACCAAAGCCCACCGCGTACATCATGCCGTACCAGCGGGCGGCCACCGGGCCGATGCGGAACGCCACGGGGTCGAAAACCGGATAGGTGAGCATGTGATCTCCTGGGGAGGACGCGCGGCCCTGTTTGTTTCCCGGCGGAAATTGCGCTAAGGGGATGGGAAGGCGGCCGGACCATGGCCCGGCGCGCGTCACAAATCCGACTTTTTTCCGCCCGCGTCAACCCCCGGCCGGGGAGCGCCCCGCGGGTCCGATTCCTCAAAGGAGCGCCATGAGCCCCAATCCCGGCGGCGGGCAGTCCGCACCAAGCGAGCTGGACATCCTGGAAATGCCCATGGAGGCGCTGGCCGCCTACTGGCTGTCCATCAAGAAACTGCTCGACGCCAAACGCGACCGTTCCCTGCTGACCACGGAGATGGAGAACACCGGCGAGCGCTTCATCCGTCATCTGCTCGACGCCGCCACCTCCGGTCTGGAGCCGGAGCTCATCCGCCGGCTCTCGCGCGCCAAGGCCGGAGCCCTGCTCTCCGAGGCGCGACGCCGCTATGGGATGATGCGTCTGACCCTGTGCGGCATCGCGCAGGGGGAGAATCCACGGCTCACCTACATCCGCCTCGGCGGAGTCATGGGCGGGGCGCCAACGTCGGAGAAGCGCGCCTTCGAGCTGGCCTACGGACTCATGTCCGCCGCCGGGGAAAAGAACGCCGATCTGCCCGCGCTGCTGCGCGTGGACCACAAGCAAAAGGACGACCGGCTGGCCATGAAGCTGTTGTTCTACGCCCTGGCCGCGCGGCGCAACGGCAAGCAGTCGCTGAACGAATACCTGCCGCACCTGCCCGCCGGCTCCTTCGCCGAGGGGCTCTCGCTGGCCGCCGACGGCTTCGACGCCGAATTCGTCTCCAGCCACATGACCGCCCTGCGCGACGCCATTCTCGGCCAGGCGCGGCGCAAAATGGACATGGCCACGGAAATGTGCCTGGCCATCCACGCGCAGCTCTCCTACGAGGATGTCTTCCGCGTGGCCCGGGCCTTCATGCCCTAGGCGGTGACGTCGTCCCCCCCGGGGGAAACGCCCTGCGAATCACCGAGAGGAAGGACGAGCCGAGGGGTCCGCCCACAATGGACCGAATGGTTCGCGCCTCGGGCCGTCAGCGCGTCAGTCCGCCGACACCGGAGGAGGCGTGTCGGCCTTGACCTCGCGCAGGCACAAGCTGCTGCGCACCGTGGCCACGCCCGGCAGCCGGCGCAGCACCTCGGCCACGAAGCGTCCGTAGGCCGGCAGGTCCCGCGCCACGACCTCCAGCATATAGTCCGCCTCGCCGGTGACGTTGCGGCAGGAAAGAATCTCCGGGATGCCGAGCACGGCCTCCTCAAATCGCTCGGGCGAGTCGCCCGAATGGCTGGCGAAGCCGATCTGCACCAGCGCCAGCACCCCCAGACCAAGCGCCGGACGGCTCACGTTGGCCTGATAGCCGGTGATGCAGCCCGTCGCCTCCAGCCGGCGCATGCGCCGCCAGCAGGCGGTCTCGCTGAGGTGCAGGGCCTCGGCCAGCCGCGCGTTGGAAACCCTGCCGTCGGCCCGCAGCAACGCCAACAGCCGCCGGTCCGTGGCATCGAGGACGACCGGGCCGACCGGACGGGCATGATCGGCGCGGCCGCCTCTCACCTCGCTGGTCAGAACAGGCGAATCGATCCTGCCCGTCGATCCGGGCGACGCGACGCGGCTGGCCGAGGAAGGCAAGCCCTGCGCGTCCTGCCCTCCCATCGAATCCAACACATCCGCCGACGCCGCCAAGGCGGGAGCGACCGCCGGATCGGACGATTCGGGCGCGCGTGCCGATTCGGGACAAACGAAGGCCTCGGTGACCATCGCCGCCCGCCGATCGGACTCGCTCCCCGACCTCCGCGCCCCCTTCGCGCCAGAGGAGAGATCGGCCGGGCTGGCCGGACCGGCCAAGTCAGCCGGTCCAGTCGAACCGGTAGCGCCGGGCTCCGCAACATTCCTTTTCATATCCCTCCATTTTTAAAAGAATCTTTCACTTCCATGCGATAATGTCCTGAATTTAGCAAGGCAATTTCCATCAACACGGCATACCCTTTCGTTGATTCGATCACGGAGGAAAGGATGCCGGAAACGCACGTTTTGTTGGTGTATCTGGCCGCGCTGGCCGCGGTGTTCCTCGCTCCCGGGCCGGACATGGTCCTGCTGCTGGCCACGGCGGCCGGACACGGAACGCGGGCGGGGCTGCGCACGGCGCTGGGCTTCGCCGCCGCGAGGTACTGCCACTGTCTGGCGGCGGGGCTGGGACTGGCAGCGCTGTTCGCCACGCATCCGCCGCTGCAATCGGCCGTGCGCGCTGGTGGGGCGGCCTATCTGCTCTGGCTGGCCTGGAAGGCCGTGAAGGCGGGGGAAAACACAAAGGACGACGCCAGGCATCGCGCACTCTTCACGCCCGATTCGACGAACCTCCCCCATGCGCCCGCGGGAAAAGAGTCACCCGAAGGGCGCGAAACATCCGACGCGGCGGCGACGCGAGGCCCCTGCCCGCCGAAGGCGAGCGTCATCCGCCCGGTGAACGCGACGCTTGGCGCATCGACGGCGGACGCCCTTCGTGATTGGGAGCCGGGTCAGTCAAATCCGTCAGCCCGGTCGGACGCGCCAAGCGGGCCGGGCCAAAAGACATGCGCGGCCCGCAATCCATCGGCGACGCCACGGGACGAAAACGCCTCGGCGCGGTGGGGTGAAGGGATGGGGCCGACGAAGAACGAGACGGCATTACAAACGGCGCGGACGCCGAAGGGCCTGTGGCCGGACTTCTCGCGCGGGCTGCTGACGAATCTGTTCAACCCGAAGGCGCTGCTGTTCTGCGGCCTGTTCCTGCCGCAATTCGTCTCCAGCGCGCGCGGAGCGCTTTTGCCGCAGTTCCTGCTGCTGGGCGCGATGCTCGTCGTGGTGGGTCTGGCCTTCGACGCGGTCTACGCATTCATGGCCGGGGGCCTGCCGGGCATGTTGCAGCGCCGGCGCAAAACGGCGGCCCCGGACACGCCGGACGCGGGCGAGAGCTGGTCCGGCCGCGCCCGGCGCTGGCTCATGGGCTCGGTGTTCGCGGCGCTCGCCGCGCGGCTGGTGGCGGGATAGGCCGGAGCGCGACGGCGCGGTCAGAGCGCGTTTTCCCCACCGGAACGTCGCAGAGCCATCCCTACCTGGTTTGACCGCCAGGCCGGGCGGACGAAGGGACCAACTCCGGCGGGACGCGCCACGGACTCGATCCAGCGAACGCATGAAGCCGGCCACGCCGCCCCAAAGGACAGGAGCGCCATCGCCGGAGCGGAGGTGGCGACGTCGCCGCGAGGGGATCAACCTCCGATCGGTTGAATCCGCTTCACCGTCAAGGCCCCCCGCAGTGCAACGCGCTATTCCCCAACCCGCAGCCCGGGGCGGACGCGTCCGGTCGAAGTGGCCAGTCCGCCGGTGGACTGGTGGTCTCAACCCCACGGGCGAATGCCCCTCGGGCCGAAGGTCCCCTAGGCGATCTCCACGCCGATGGGGCAGTGGTCGCTGCCCATGACCTCGGGCGCGATCCAGGCGGCTTTCACGCGTCCGCGCAGCTCCTCGGAGACGAAGAAGTAGTCGATGCGCCAGCCCACGTTCTTGGCGCGGGCGTTGGCGCGAAAGCTCCACCACGAATAGTGATCCGGCCCGGGCTCGAACAGGCGGAAGGAGTCCACGTAGCCGTGGGCGATGAACTTGTCGATCCAGGCGCGCTCCATGGGCAGAAAACCGCTCGTTTTCTCGTTGGCCTTGGCGTTTTTGATGTCGAGCTCGGTGTGGGCGGTGTTGAAGTCCCCGCCGACGACCACGGGCTTGCCCGCCGCGCGCAGGGCGTCGGCCTGGGCCAGGAAGGCGTCATAGAAGCCCATCTTGTAGGCCAGCCGTTCCTCGTCCTTCTGTCCGTTGGGGAAATAGATGTTGAACAGGTGGAAGTCCGGGTATTCAAGGTGGATGACCCGGCCCTCGCCCCGGTAGCGCGGGTCCTCCAGGCCGAAGGAATGGGCCTGCGGCGGGATTTTGATCAGACAGGCCGTGCCGGAATAACCTTTTTTGCCCTTGGACCAGTTCCAGATGCCGGCGAAACCCGCCGGATCGCGTTCGGCCGGGGCGAGCTGCTCCGGCTCCACCTTCGTCTCCTGGAGCAGCACGGTGTCGGCGTCGCACCCGGACAGCCAGTCGAGGAAGCCCTTGCCGAGCGCGGCGCGGAATCCGTTGACGTTCCAGGAAATGATGCGCATGGCGGGCCTCCGTTGGTTCGGAAATGCGCGGCGCGGGCCGCGTTCACTGATTCTACAGGGAGGCGGGGGCGGTGGGCAAGGGCCGGGGAGCCGCCGCCGCGACGCCTTTTCGCGAGGGCGACGCGGCTCGCGCCATCAGTCCTTTCACTCCGCGCGGCAGCGCCGCCAACGCCAAACACCGGCGCGCACCATGCCCCGGCGGACCGGCGCGGTGAGCCGGGACAACCGCGCCCCGCTCCCCGGAAAACACGAAAGGTCCGCCCCACAAACGCGAGGCGGACCCTTTCACTCATCGCTTCACCATTCAGCCCGGCGCGAACACGGCGACTCGGCTGGCACCATCGGCCGTCTGCCCGCCAGTCCGGCGAGCATCGGCACAGCCCGCACCGACCCGCCGGGTTATCCCCCTATCGGATCGACGACGGTTTCGACGACCCGGTCGGCGCACGCCCGCGGCAGTGGCGGACTAGCGATTCGGGCTGGTCTTCTTGATGACGACGATGGCGAAGATGGTGCAGAACAATCCGGCGAAGAAAAAGAAGAAATCCATGGCCCACCCCTCTCGTTGACGCTGATCGGTCTAAATGGTTGTCGCTCGTTTCCGTGGACGCCGCGGCGAGGCGAATTCCTCGCGGCGAAAAGGCGTTACCATTATTCCCCTCCGATGGGAAGGGGCCGGCCCGGCTTGTCATCGCGCGGCGCATCCCCTACAACCTTGGCATGATGGAATGCGTGACACGAAAGGACGGGGACGTTCTCATCCTGGGGGCCGGGGCCGCCGGCATGTGCTGCGGATTGTTCGCAGCGCGCCGTGGCCGCGCCGTGCTGCTCGTGGACGCGGGCACGCGGACGGGCCGCAAGCTGCGGGCCTCCGGCGGAGGGCGCTGCAACTGCACCAACAGGCAGGCCGCGCCAAAACATTACCTGGGGAATGAGCCGCGCTTCACCGCGCGGGCGCTGGCCGCGTTCCCCCCCGCGCGCTTCCTGGCCCTGCTCGGCGAACTCGGCCTTTCCGCCCACGAGGAGGACCACGGCCGCATGTTCTGCGACCAGGGGGCCGAGGCGCTGGCCAACGCCCTGGAGACCGCCTGCCGCCACGCTGGCTGCCGTTTTCTCCTCGGCCGCGCCGTGGCCGGCCTGACCCCGCCGCCCGACGCCCGCGCCGACGCCGGAGGCGGACTGTTCCACACGCGCACGGACAAGGGCGACCTCGCCGCGCCCAAGGTCGTGCTGGCCCTGGGCGGCCCGGCCTGGCCGGCGCTGGGCGGCACGGACATCGTGGCCCGGCTGGCCGGCGGCCTGCGGCTGCCGCATATTCCCGCCCGTCCGGCGCTCACGCCCTTCGAACTTTCCGGCCCGGCGCTGGCCCTGTGCCGCGATCTGGCCGGCCTGTCGCTCACGGCGCGGGTTTCCATCGAAGGCGGCCCGGCCCACACGGACGGCCTGCTGTTCACGCATCAGGGACTATCCGGCCCGGCGGCGTTGCAGATTTCCTCCCACTGGCGGCGCGGGACCGAGCTATGCGTCAATTTCGCGCCGGACATCGACGTTCCGGCGTATCTGCGCGCGCCGGAGCGCGGCAAAAAGCTCGCCCGCACGGCGCTGGCCGAGCTGCTGCCGCGCCGGCTGGCCGAAGCGCTGCTCACCACCCTGCCGGAGCGCATCGCCGGGCGCAGACTGGCCGAATGCCCACGCGCCGAGCTGGACGCCTTGGCGCGGCTCGCCGCCGACTGGCGCGCGACGCCCAAGGGAACGGCGGGCATGGCCCGGGCCGAGGCCTCCACGGGCGGGCTGGTCACGGCGGCGTTCTCGGCCAAAACCATGGAGTGCCGCACGCTGCCCGGACTCTTCGCCGTGGGCGAGGCGCTGGACGTGGCCGGAGAGCTGGGCGGATACAATCTGCAATGGGCCTGGGCCTCGGGCCACGCGGCCGGACAGGCGACGTAGCGTGTCCAGGCTCCGTGATCGCTGGGGCGGAATCTGCGGCTGCCGCGAGGTGCTGGCCGTGGGCGCGCCGCTCATGATCAGCATGGGCAGCTCCACGCTCATGCAGTTCACGGACCGGATCTTTCTGGGCCGGCACGATGTGTTCGAACTGGCGGCGGCGGTGCCGGGCGGGATGGTCTCGTTCTTCGCCACGTCGTTCTTCATGGGCGTGGCCACATGCGTGGGCGTGCTGGCCGCGCAGTACCACGGAGCCTGCCGGCCGCGACGCGTGGGCGCGGCCCTGTGGGCGGGCGTTTGGTTCAGTGTGGCCGCCGGCGCGCTTTTGGCGCTGCTGGCAGGGTTGGGCGGTCCCTTGTTCGATCTGGCCGGGCACCCGGCCCCCGTACGCGCCCTGGAAGTGCGGTACTTCCGCATTCTGACGCTGGGCGGCGGCTTCGTGGTGCTCTCCACAGCGCTCTCGGGCTATTTTTCCGGCCTGGGGCGCACGGTGCCTGTCATGCTGGTGAACATCGCCGGCGCGGTTCTCAACGTCCCGCTGGACTACGCGCTCATCTTCGGCCGGTTCGGCGCGCCGGAGCTGGGCATAGCCGGCGCGGCCTGGGCCACGGTGACGGGCGAGGCGTTCTCGTGCCTGCTCTTCGCCCTGCTGCTGCTGCTCTCGCCCGAGGCGGAAAAACGTCACAACGTCCGTAGCGCCTGGCGGCCCGAGCGCGACATGATCACCCGACTGCTGGAGATCGGCCTGCCCTCGGGCGCGCAGTTCTTCCTGGACATCATGGCCATGACGGGCTTCTCGTTGCTCGTGGGCCGCCTGGGGCTCATCGAACTCTCGGCCACGAACATCGCCTTCTCCATCAACGGCCTGACGTATCTGCCACTCATCGGGCTGTCCGTGGCGGCCAGCATCCTCACGGGCCGCAGCCAGGGCCAGGGCCGACCGGACCGCGCCCGCCGCGCCGCGTCGAGCACACTCGCCCTCGCGCTGACGTGGATGGGCGGCGTGAGCCTGATCTTCATTTTCGCGCCGGGACCGCTCATCGAGCTGTTCCGGCCGTCGGGCTCCTCCGCCCTGTCCGAGGGCGCGGCGTTCTCCGACATCCAGGCCATGACCGTGGTGCTGCTGCGCTATGTGGCGCTCTACAGCATGGTCGATGGCGTATCGCTGACGTATTTCGGCGCGCTCAAGGGCGCGGGCGATACAAAATTCCTCATGTACGTCATGCTCTTCGCCAGCGTGTGCGTGCTCATCGCCCCCGCGTGGCTGGCCGTGCGCGCGGGCGTGGGCGGCATCCACGGGCCGTGGCTGGCGCTCACGGCGTACATCTGCGTGCTGGCGACCGCGTTCTGGCTGCGCTTCCGCCACGGGGCCTGGACGCGGCGACGCGTCATCGAGAACGCGACGGACGATCCGGCGCGCGACGGACACGGCGGAAACTGCGATCAGCCGTGAAGTAAGAGAAGGGTGTTCACTCGGCCAACATCGGGCGGATCCGGTTCGCGAAAGCGCAACCGCCGGACGAAAGCCCGGGTGAACATCCCCGCCACCGCCAAATCGACACAGGTCCGTCGAGCGGCCCCCGTCCGGGCAGACTTTCCACACCCGATGGTCACGACATGAAAGGGCGCGGGATCGCCGGAGCGTTTTCCACCGTTCGGATGTCCATCCCCCCGCATGGCGCGAAATGTGCAAACGCGAAGCGCAAGCGACCGCCAGCGCCAATGCGCCGTCACGGCCGCGATGGGGCCTCCCCAGCCCCGCAACGCGAAAAATGACGGAGCAGGCCATGCGTTACGCCCAGAACATCAAGGTCATAAACAACATCACGCGGCAGGTCAGCATGCGCAACCACGTCGGGGAGCTCAGCGACGAGAAGATGCTGCTCGCACGCGAGATCGGCCGCGCCCGCTGGGTGGACGTGATGCCGCCGAGGCTCTTCGACGCCGGACAACCGCAGGAGGAAAGCTGGATGAACACCAGCCAGTGCGACTTTCCCTTCAAGTTCATGGCCGTGGAGCTGGACGGCAAAATCGGCCTGTGCTGCGGCACGCAGATACGCCGGGGGAACATCTTCCGCGACGGCTTCGCCGCCATGTGGAACGACCCCTTCTGGGTGCGCCTGCGCGAAACCGTGAACACGGCGGACGAACCGCTCATGTGCCGCGACTGCACCCTGTGCAAGCAAAAGCCCGACCTCGTGGCCAGCCACATCCCCAACGCGGAGCTCGCCGCCCAGATGATCGCCCGGCACGCCGAGGCCGAACCCATGGCCATGTGACGCCGCCGCAAGGAAAAACGATGCATAAGGACTACTTCCGCATCCTGTCCGAGGGACTCTCCGGCGAACTGGCCAGCCTGCCGCCCGCCGAGGTCCTTCGGCACTTCGAGAACTACCGGCACAACTTCCTGCTCGACCGCTCGCTGGCCATCTGCTACCTCAACCGCTTCCTCTCGGCCTTCAACGGGGAGCACGCGGACCTGGCCCGCGTCCCTCTGGAATACCTGCTGGACAAGTGCCTGCAACTCTCGCCCTTCGACATCGTGAACATGCGCGGCGCGGCCATCGCCGCCATGCCGGAGGCCGCCATCAAGGCGGAGATTCTGGACAAGACGAACTTCGAGCCCGAAACCTTCAAGATGATCCTGGGCATGGATCTGGGCCGCGAGGCCGAGGACGCCTCGGAGTTCCTGCGCAAGCTCATCGCGGTCTATCCGACCTACACGCAGGCCGCCGGGCTGCTGTTGCAGGCCGACGCCTACCTGGGCCGCGCCCCGGACTGGGTTTCCGTTTTCAAGTGCCCGCGGCGCCTGCAGGACGACTTCCATGGAATGCTCTTCCGCCATGACGCGGCCATGAACCGGACCGGCGAGGCGGCGCGGCTGTGGGACCAGCTGCCCGAGCCAGCCAAGCGCGAGGTGAACCTGAATTTCGCGGCCGAGATGCGACGCGCCATGGGCGACGCGGCCGACGCCATCGACTGCTACGAACGCTCGCTGGCGCTGGACCCCTCGCAGTCCGCCGCGCGCTTCCGCCTGGGCGAACTGCGAAGCCCGAGCGAAAAGGACGCCACGCTGCCCGCCAAGCGGAGCACGGCCATCTGCCTGTATTCCTACAACAAGTCCAATGTGCTGCGGGAAACGCTGGAGAGTCTGGCCGCCTCGAACATCGGCCGGGCCTCGGTAACGGTGCTGCTCAACGGCTGCACCGACGACAGCAGCGCCATGGCCGAGCAGACCCGCGCGCTGTTCCCGAACAATCCCTACGAGATCATCACCCTGCCGGTGAACATCGGCGCGCCGGCCGCGCGCAACTGGCTCATCGACCGGCCGGAAAGCCGGGCGGCCGACTACGTGGCCTTCCTCGACGACGACGTGGAGGTTCCCCGCGACTGGCTGGAATGGTTTCTCACCGTGGCCGAGCGCGACCCGGCCGTGGGCGTGGTGGGCTGCAAGGTGGTGTTCCCGGGCGAACCGGCCATGCTCCAGTTCCTGTACCGCTACGTGGGCGTGGCCACCCCGGACCTGCTGAAGCTGAGTCTGCCCGCGCCGGACCGTCAGTTCGACAACGGAACCTACGACTTCATCCGTGAGACGCGCTCGGTCATGGGCTGCCTGCATTTGTTCCGCGCCGCCGCCTTGCGCGACGTTCCGACCTTCGACATCCGCTTCTCGCCCAGCCAGGTGGACGACATGGACCACGACCTGTGCCTGTGTCTGGCCGGCTGGAAGGCCATGTACTGCGGGCTCGTCTCCTGCGTGCACAAGCAGTCCTCGGGCGTGGGAATGCGCTCCGACCACGGCGACATCGCCCGCGTGGGCAACGTCATCGGCAACGACATCAAATTGTATTACAAACACCTGCCCCACTTCGCCCAACTGGCCGGTCTGGACAACCTGAGCCTGCTGCCGTGGACGCAATCCAACGAGAAGGGGCAGGCATGAGCCGCCCGGAATTTCTCGCCGTGGCGGACCGTCCGCCGGAGGGCGCGCAAGGTCTCGTGATCTGCCTGGGCCGGCCGGCGTCTTCGCCCGGCCTGCCTGCCGAGCGCCTGCTGGTGTTCGACCGCGTGAACGCGGCGGCCATGCGCGAGCTTTCGCACCTGGATCCCCGGCGCATGGCCGATGGACTGGCCCTCGTCACCGCCAGCGCGGAATACGAACGCGCCCCGGGCGCGGTGTTGCAGGCGCACAAGCTGCTGGCGCTGCTCTTCGTCAAATTCGTGGACATGCCCGCGCAAAGCGGCCGCGTGCCGGACGTGCTGGGCCTGCGCCACCAGACCCCACTGCCGGAATTCCTGCACCAGCTGAACCAGTGGCGCAACACGCCGCTGCACCTGCGCTGCCCGCTGGCCGAGAAGCTGGCGGAGGAGAACGTCGGGCTGCCCTGCCTGCTGCTCATGCCCGGGCCCTCGCTGGCGCGCCTGGGCGACGCCCTGCCCGAGCTGGCCAAACGCCACTTGGTGGTCACAATCTCGCGGACGCTGCCTTTTTTGCGCGCGCGCGGCGTGGAGCCGGACGTGCTGGTGCAGCTGGACACCCTGCCCATGCAGGCGCACTTCCACACCCCGGACGAGAATTACCCGAACGCCGTGCTGCTCAGCCTGTCCCTCGCCCCGGTGAGCGGCTTCGCCCGGCACTTCCGGCACACGTTCTTCATCGACAGCTTCAACCTGTCGCTC
This sequence comes from Desulfocurvus sp., assembly GCA_020692325.1. GTDB lineage: Bacteria > Desulfobacterota > Desulfovibrionia > Desulfovibrionales > Desulfovibrionaceae > Humidesulfovibrio. The sequence goes on along the minus strand of JAIMKR010000008.1, from coordinate 22,384 downwards.
CTGCCCAACCCGTGGCGCCTGCGCGAATCGTGGACCAGCTCGCTGCTGGCCTGCCTGGGCGCGCTGGAGGCGCTGGCCGCGCCCGTGGCCCTGCTGGCCGGGGCGGACCTGCGCACCCTGCCCGACGCCTTCTACTACGACGGAGGAGACCCGGCGCGGACGCCCGAGCCGCCGGCCCACGCCGGGCCGCCGCTGTGCGACGGTCAGACGGTGCGGCTGGCCGACGCCGACGGAAGGCAGGCCCAGACCCCGCTCCAGTTCTTCGCCGCCGCCGCCGAGGCCGAACTCTTCGCCCGCGACATCCACCGCGCGCGCGGCACGCGCTTCCGCAACCTCTCGCGCCTCAGCCTGCTGGACCGGCACGTGTTCTCCCCCATGGACCTCGCGGAAGCCCTGGACGCGCCCGTCCTGGACAAAACACCTTTTTTGGAGAAGGCCGACCTGGCGGCGAAACGACGGGAGGCCATCGACCTGCCGGCGGCGCAAGCCTGGTACGCCGAGGCATTGGCCCAGTCCGAACATGGTCGAGATCTGTTGACCACACTGGCCCTGGCCGACCCGGCGGGGGTGACGCGGCACCCTTGTCACGCCTACGTCACGGCCAACCTGCCGTGGTTCCGTCCGGCCACGCCCGAGGGCGTGCTGCGCTGTGCGCGGGGCCTTGCCAACGAGTTGTGCGACGCCGCGCGCTTCGCCCGCAACACGGTCGCACTGTTCCGCGCCGCCGGGGAGGGCCGGACCCTGCCCGTGCTGGTCACGGCCGAGGAGGAGACGGAGGTGTTGCAGCGGCTCGCCGCCTTCGCGCCCGGATGGGACTGGCGGCCCGTGGGCGTGCGCAGTCTGGCAGGCGGCCAGCCCGAGCCCTCGGGTGGCGTGGTGGACATGGCCGTCCTCGACATGTGGCTTTCCCGACAGGGCGTGGCGCTGCTGGCCCCCGGCTGCGCGCGCGAGTTTCGCTACCTGACCGCCCTGCTCCGGCCGGACAATCTGCTGCTCATGGACGAATTGCTGGGCGACGCGCCGCAGCGCCCCGCCACCTAGGCTCCGCCGGGGTTCTCCCGCAACGCGGCGGCAACCACGCCGCGTGGATCCCGCGCGGCCAGCGCGCGGGCGAAGGATGCGGCCCTGCCCTGGGTCCGCGCCAGTTCCGCAGCGCGGGCGATATCCGCCAGCCCCGCATCCAGCCGGCAACATTTGAGCCCGGCAAGACCGAGCCCGAGCCCGGCGCGCCAGTCCTCGGGACCACGCAGGGTCAGCGTGGAAAGCAGGGACAGGCGCAGATAGTCGCGGCCGGGCAGGGTCGCGGCCAACGCATCCAGCCGGCGCGCGGCCTCGCTGTCCTCGGGATCGAGCCGCAAGGCCAAGTGCAGGCACTCCATGGCCGAGCGCGGCAGCCGCGACGCGGGGTCGAAGGGAAAGCCGTCCGAGCCGATGCGCCCGGCGGCGGCGAGTTCGCCCGCCCACCAGCGGCACAGCCGGGCCGGATCCCCCGGCGGCGACGGACGCGGACCGCCCGCCTGGCGGCCCAGGCCGCCCCGGCCCAATTGACCAGCCGGGCCGGATTGATCGTGCCGGGCAGCCATGACCCGACGCAGCCAGAACGCCCGCGCCAAACCGAAATCATCAAGCAGCACGCCGGCCATGGACCCGGTCAGATCCACATCGAGATCACCGGCGAAGACCGCTCCCGCCAGCAGCTCCCGCAAAAAAATCCGAGCCGCTTCCCCGCCATCCGCTTCGCCGTTGGCCAGTCCGGCCTCCACGAGCAGAATCAGCCGCTCGGCCACGATTTCCGGCGTCGCCGGCAGCCGCTCCAACGTAGCCACAAGCGCGCGGGGATTGGCCTCCGTCACGCCGCCGCGCCACATTTCGCACAACGCGAGCAGGAGCGCGGTCTCGGCGTCCACTCCCCGCGCCGCGCCGCATCCAAGCGTGGCGGCGAACTCCAGCGCCCGCTCCGCCCGTCGCCGGGGCAGGTGCGAGCGTTGCACGCGCTCCCAGGCGGCGCGGCCCATGCGTTCGGCCTCCTCCGGCCGGGCCAGGTAATGGTCAATGAGCGCCGCCAGCTCCAGCCCGTGGGAATACGTGGCGATCTCCCGGCCCGGCTCGAAAAGCGCATCCTGATCCGGGCCCACGTCGGGCGAGAGGACGAGACAGCCGCAGCCCGCCGTCTCCATGAGACGGAAGTTGACCTCGCCCAGCAGCGACTCGTTGGGGGCCAGCCGCGTGTCGGCGTAGCGGTCGAGCATGTCCGCGAAGGACAAATCCTGCGCGACGACCGCGCCGAAGCGCCCGGCGAGCATCTCCGCCAACCAGCGGCGCGCGGGCCGCTGCGGCGTCAGCCGGGCCACGAGGCCCACGGGGATGCGACGGAGGGCGAAGGGGACGAAGGGGCGCGGCTGGGCGAACATGGCCATGCGGCCCACGGCCGGCGGCATGTCCGCGCGCCGCTCCAAAAGCGACAGGTGCGGGGTGAGCACGCCGTCGAACAGGCGCAGGTAGAAACGCTGCCAGAAGAGATTGAGGTGCGTGTCCAGCGACCAGTAGAGCTTGGGGCAGGAAAAGCGCGAAAGCCCCAGCAGCGTCACCCGCCGGCCAAGCCGCTCCTCCTGGAGGATGAGTTCGGGCGCGAAGTCCCGGCGGTCGAGCTCGGCCGCCAGATCGAACAGCGGCGCGTCGGGCCAGAGGTCCACCACCTCGTGTCCCATGGCCCGCAGCTCCCGGCCCAGGCGCATGGCCACAGCACAGATTCGCATGTCCCGCATAGACCACGTTTCCCCGTCATTGTCCACGCGCCCCCCCACGCGCGTGGGTGGGTATGGCGGCGCCCTCCCCCACTGGGTCGTCCCGGCATCGCCACAAAGCCGTGTGCTCCCGCACCGAGGGAAAACGATCGGGAAACGCCCCCCATACGCCGCCGGGCCCCTGCGCCCGTGGGTGCGGGGGGGCCCGGACGGGGGAAAAACAGTCGTCCCTGGCGCACGCGCCCGCACGCACCGGGGACACCAGCGCCGCGAGAGGGGCAGCATTCCTCCACGCGGGCGGCCCCGGGCCAGTCGCCGCATAGCGAATGCCACGGGTGGGGCTTCCCTCCCGTTCACGGAAACGCCCCTCGCGGCGTTGGCGCATCTCCGCCCGGAAACGCCGCGAACGCCCATGGATGATCGACGAAGCATTCGCGATAAAGACGACTTGGCGCGATCCGGGGAGGCGGACGCGCCTTCTCCTCGTCAACGCCACAAGCCCCGGTCCACGCATCCGGGAAGACCGCCCACACACACCTTCTTGAGGGACCACACGCGCCCGCCCGCCTCTTGCGTTCCGGCGGCCCTCCGGCCTATATGGGCTCCGGGCCGCGCACGACCGCGCGCAAACCCCAGCCAAGGACACGCATGGACCAACGTCTCGAACGGCTCCTCGACTATTTCCGCCGCCGCGAAACCGTAGCCGTGGCTTTCTCGGGCGGCGTGGACAGCTCACTCGTCCTCTGGGCCGCGGGGAGAATCCTCGCCGACCGGGCGCTCGGAGTCACCGTGCGCTCGGAATTCATCTGCTCCATGGAGCGCCAGCGGGCCGAGCGCATGGGCCTGTTCATCGCCGGCGGCACCGGCGCACGCGTCATCCGCCGCGATGTGGCGGTGCTGCCCCAAAACGAGCTGCGCGCCAACCCGCCGGACCGCTGCTACCTGTGCAAGCGCATCGTGCTGGCCGAGCTGCGCGCCGCCGCGCGGGAAATTCTGCCCCCGTCGGCCGATCTGGCCGAGGGCACCAACGACGACGACGATCCGGCCCGGCCCGGACGCCGCGCCGTGGCCGAGGCGGGCTGCCTCTCGCCGCTGGCCGAATGCGGTCTGACCAAGGCCGACGTGCGCGAGCTGGCCCGGCGGGCCGGTCTGCCCAACGCCGACGATCCCGCGAACTCCTGTCTGGCCACGCGCGTGCCCAGCGGCCACGAGCTGACATACAAGCGGCTCGTCGCCATCGAGGGCATGGAGCGCGCCGCGCTGGACGCCGGTCTCATCGACCTGCGGGCGCGGCTGGAGCCCGAAGCCGGACCGAATGGGACGGACGCGGTGCGCCTGCTCGTGCGGTCGAACCAGCTCATGTTCGCCGAGGGACAGCGCCCCCGACTCGCGGAGCGCGCGAGATTTCTTGGCTTCGGCAATTTTTCCCTGGGGATGCGTCAATGAACGTGGACAGTCTGCTTGAAGACTTCCGGCAGGGCCGCATGGGCGCGGCGGAACTCAAACGCCTGCTGCTGGGTGAAAGCGTGGCCGAGTCGCCCTTCGCCCGGGTGGACCATCAACGCCTGCTGCGCAAGGGACAGGCCGAGGTGGTGTTCTGCCAGGGCAAGACGCCGGAGCATGTCTCGGCCATTTTCCGCGAGCTGGCCGGCCGCACGGGCCGCGTGCTGGGCACCCGCGCCGGCGCGGAGCACTACGCCGCCGTGCGCGACATGGAGGGCGTGCGCTACGATCCGCTCTGCCGCGTGCTGCGCGTGGAGACGCGGCCGGAGACGCCCGTGGGCAAGGTGGTGGTGATCAGCGCCGGCACGGCGGATCTGCCCGTGGCCGAGGAGGCCGCCCAAACCGCCGAGCATCTGGGCAGCCGGGTGCTGCGCCGCTACGATTGCGGCGTGGCGGGCATTCACCGTTTTCTTTCCGTGCTGGACGACTTCGCCGACGCGCGGGCCGTGGTGGCCGTGGCCGGCATGGACGGGGCGCTGCCCTCCGTGGTGGCCGGGGCCGTGGCCGCGCCGGTGGTGGCCGTGCCCACGAGCGTGGGCTACGGTGCGAGCTTCGGCGGGCTGGCCGCGCTGCTCACCATGCTCAACGCCTGCGCGCCGGGCATCAGCGTGGTGAACATCGACAACGGATTCGGGGCCGGCTACATGGCCCACGTCATCAACGAGCAGTGCGAGGCCGCGCGCCGCGACGGCGCGGCCCGGGTCGCCGCCCAAGCCAATCCGGCCGAATAAGGAACCCCGCCCGTGAAAACGCTCTACCTCGAATGCTCGCTGGGCGTCTCCGGCGACATGCTCCTCGCCGCGCTGAGCGACATGCTGCCCGACGGCGCGCGCATCCTTCAGGACGCCGTGGCGGCGCTCGGCCTGCCGGGCGTGTCCGTGCGCCTCGACGAACAGATGATCCAGGGCGTGCGCACGCGCCGGGTGGAGGTGCTGGAGCAATCGCCGCAGCCTCTGCGCCACCTGCGCGACCTGACGGACATCGTGAACGCGAGCACACTACCGGACGAGACCAAGGAACTGGGACTCGCCGCCCTCACGCGGCTGGCCGAGGCCGAGTCGCGCGTGCATGGCGAACCGCTGGATCACATTCATTTCCACGAGGTGGGCGCGGTGGACACCGTGGTGGACACCGTGTGCTCCGTCCACCTGGCGCTGAGCGCCGGGGCCACGAGCATCAAGGCCTCGCCCGTGAACCTGGGCTCGGGTTTCGTCACCTTCTCCCACGGACGCTTCCCCGTGCCGGCCCCGGCCGCCGCCGAGCTCGCGCGCGACATGCGCACCTTCGCCACGGAGTCCGGCATGGAGCTGGCCACGCCCACGGGGCTCTCCGTGGTCAAGACCCTGGCGGGGGACTATGGTCCGCTGCCGCTCGGCTCCATTCTGGCCGTGGGCTACGGATCGGGCACGTATTCCCCCGGGCCCTACCCCACCTTCCTGCGCACGTTCCTCATCCAGGAAGGCCGCCACCGGGTCCGCTCCGACCACGCCGCCAGGAATGACGCGCGTGGCGACGACTTCGGACCCGTGCTCGGCCGGGGGGATCTCTTCGGCCCGCACGGTCATCCGCACCACGGCCCCCACGCGCATACGTCCGGTGGCCGCGAGTTCGCGGAGGACGAAGGGGACTAGGGCCATGAGCGACGCGCGCGAAGCCTCCACACGGCCCGGCGGGCCGACGGCCGGAGCGCTCGGTCTGGTGGTGGCGCGCTACGCCGAGGATCTTTCCTGGCTTTCGGTCATGCGCGCGCCGGGCGTGATCTACAACAAGGGCGCGGCCCTGCCGCCGGGCGCGCCGCCGCCGGGATTCGTGGAGACCACCCTGCCCAACGTGGGGCGCGAGGCGCACACCTTTCTCACGCACATTGTGACCCACTACGACAATCTTCCGTCCTGCACGGCCTTTCTGCAGGGCGATCCCTTCGCGCATCTCGCCCCGCCGGACGCGCCACGGCCGACGCCGGAAGACCTCGCCGCGCGCCTGGATGAACTCGTCGCCACGGGCCGGCCCTTCGCCGGTCTGGCCTGGTTCCGCCTGCGCTGCGACGGCCTGGGCCGGCCCCATGATCTGGCCGACCCCGCGAAAAAGGGCCGTTGGAAGGGCTGGGGGCGCGACATCCCCGTGGCGGAAACCTTCGAGACGCTTTTCGACCGGCCGGCACCGCGCTGGTTCATCGCCCGCGCGCCCACGGGCAACATGCTCGTCCGGCGCGAGCGCATCCTGGCCCGGCCCCGCGCGTTCTACCAGCGGGCCCTCGACCTCGTGCTGGCCGACCCCGATGACGCGCGCAACACCGGCCACGCCCTCGAACGGCTGTGGCAGGCCTTGTTTTCCGGCGTCGGAGGGCTCGCGGGGCCAACGGATATTTGACGCGGCGCGCGCCCCGTGCTACTTGGCGAAACTTCCGGGCGAAGGCCCGGCACCACGCACAATCCCGACGGAAACCATGCGTCAAACGCCGCACGTCTCGCACCACGTCCCCAAGCCAGAGCGCGGGGAGGCCATATGTTCGGCCGACTGAAGCCCTATCTCGGCCCCACATTGGCGCTGGCGCTGCTGGGCACGGCGGCCTGGGCCCTCAAAAGCCAGCTCGGGGAGTACAATCTCGAGGACATCGTCGGCACCATCTTAAGCGAGAAGGACCGCGACATTTTCCTGGCCTTCGGGCTCACGGCGGCCAACTTCATCGTCCTGGCCGGGTACGACATCCTCGCGCTGGCCTACATCAAGCGGCCGCTGGCCCCCTATCGCGCGGCGCTGGCCTCCTTCGCCGGCAACGCCTTCAGCAACACCATCGGCCTCTCCACCCTGGCCGGCAGCTCCGTGCGCTTCCGCCTGTACTCCTCGTGGGGCCTCACCCCGGCGCAAATCGCCAAGATCATCGTCTTCACCACCCTCACCCTATGGCTGGGCCTGTTCTCCATCGGCGGCATCACCTTCACGCTCAAGCCGCTGCCGCTGCCGGACTGGATGCACCTGCCCTTCGCCACCACGCGGCCATTGGGGCTCATCCTCCTGTGCGCGCCGGTCCTGTACCTCTACGCCGCCGCCCGCAAGGAAACGCCCTGGCGCATCGGCAAGGTGACGCTGCTGCTGCCGCCGTTCCGCAGCGCGCTGCTGCAGGTGGGCGTGGCCTCCCTGGACTGGGCGCTGGCCGCGGCCGTGCTCTACGCCCTGCTGCCGCCCTGGGCCAACGTGAGCTTTCCGCGCCTGCTGGGCGCGTTTTTGCTGGGACAGATCGCCGGGCTCATCAGCCAGGTGCCCGGCGGGCTCGGCGTGTTCGAATCCTGCCTGATCTACCTGCTCATGCCGCGCATTCCCACACCGGCGCTGTTCGCCGCGCTGGTGGCCTACCGCGTGGTCTACTACCTGGTTCCCCTGGCGCTGGCCGCCGTGGCGCTGGCCGCGCGCGAGGCCATGGCCGCCCGCGAACACACTCGCAACGTCATCGTCTTCCTCATGCAATGGTTCCCGGTGGTGGCCCCGCGCGTGCTGGCGGCGCTGACCTTCGCCGCCGGCGTGGTGCTGCTGCTCTCCGGCGCGACGCCGGCGGTGCATTCCCGCCTGCAGTGGCTGGAGGACTTCCTCCCCCTGGGCGTGCTGGAGGTCTCGCACTTCATCGGCAGTCTGGCGGGCCTGGGCCTGCTGATTCTGGCGCGCGGCCTGCACAAAAGACTGGACGCCGCCTACTTCGTCACCTGCTGCGTGCTCTTCGCCGGCATCATCGCGAGCCTCCTCAAAGGCCTGGACTACGAGGAGGCGCTGCTGCTGACCGTTCTGCTGCTGGCGCTGCTGCCCTGCCACAAATTTTTCTACCGCAAGGCCTCGCTGCTTTCCGAGGGCTTCACGCCCGGGTGGATCGTCGCCATCGTGGTGGCCCTGGCCGCCAGCATGCTGCTGGGCTACATGGCTTACGGCGACGCCACGCTGGACGGCGAGCTGTGGTGGATCTTCACCTTCGAGGACGAGACCAGCCGGTTCGTGCGCGCCACAGTGGGCATTCTCGTGGTCGTGCTCATCCTGGCGGCGCTGCGGCTCATGCGCTCGGCCCGGCCGCGCTACGCCCCCCCCTGCGAGGGCGACTTCCAGGCGGTGCGCACGCTGGTGGCGGCCTCGCCGGAAACGCCGGCGTACCTGGCGCTGCTGCGCGACAAAAGCTTTCTCGTCAGCGAGAAACGCGACGGTTTCCTGATGTACGGCGTGAGCGGCCGCAGCTGGGTGTGCATGGGCGATCCGGTGGGAACGCCCGCCGCGCGCGCCGAGCTGGCCTGGCGCTTCCGCGAGATGGTGGACCTCTACGCCGGGTGGACGGTGTTCTACCAAGCGTGCAAGCAGAACCTGCCGCTGTACCTGGACCTCGGCCTCTCGCTCATCAAAATCGGCGAGGAGGCGCGCGTGTCCCTGCCCGGTTTCTCCCTGGCCGGACAGGCCCGGAAGGGACTGCGTTACACCCGCAACATGGTGGAGAAGGACGGCTCGGTCTTCGAGATCGCGCCCCTTGAGGCCGTGCCGGACATTCTGCCGGAGCTGCGGGGCGTCTCCGACACCTGGCTGGCGGCCAAGCACGCACGGGAAAAGAAATTCTCGCTGGGTTTCTTCAACGACGACTACCTGCGGCAAACGCCCGTCGCCCTGGTGCGCAAGCAGGGACACATCGTGGCCTTCGCCAACATCTGGAAGGGCGGAGCCATCGACGGCGTCCCGCATGAGCTTTCCGTCGATCTCATGCGCTACGCGCCCGACGCACCGCCAAGCGTCATGGAATATCTCTACATCATGCTCATGCTCTGGGGACGCGAACAGGGCTACCAGTGGTTCAACCTGGGCATGGCCCCCTTCTCCGGGCTGGAGCGCCACGCGCTGGCCCCGGCCTGGGCCAGGTTGGGCTCGCTGCTTTACAGCTACGGCGGCCAGCTTTATAATTTTCAGGGTTTGCGTCGCTTCAAGGATAAGTTCAATCCCGTGTGGGAGTCCAAATACCTGGCCAGCCCCGGGGGCACGGTGCCCGCGCGCGTGCTGGCCAACATCGCCACCCTCGTCTCGGGCGGCATGCGGGGAGTCATCGCCAAATGAAACGCTATCTCTGCGCCATGGGGCTCGTTCTGCTCCTTTGCGCCCTGAGTCTCACCCCGGCCTGCGCCAAGCAGGAGCAGCCGCCCCAGAAGCTGAACTTCAGCATCTTCGGAGACGTGCTCATCTACCGCAACACGGCCGAGCCCGGCCGCACGGTGCTGCTGCTCTCCCAGGGGCCGTGGAACGCGGACATGGACAAATCCGCCCGCGCCATCGCCGATATGGACGCCACAGTGGTCGGCATCGACTCCTCCAAGCTGCTCGCCCCCCTGCGCGCCAAGGCCGACGGCTGCCTGTACCAGGCCTGGGAATTCGAGGGCCTGTCCAAGATCGTGCAGAAGACGCTGGGCTTCAAACGCTACCACCTGCCCGTGCTGGCCGGCTTCGGCGAGGGTGCGGCCGTGGCCTACGCCACCTTCGCCCAGTCCCCCAAGGAGACCTTCGCCGGGGCCATCCCCGTGGGCTTCTCCCCGCGCGTGGCCATCGGCAAGCCGTTTTGCGACGCCAACGGCCTGGAGTACGACAAGACTCCCACCGGCGACGCCGTCATCCTGAAGCCCGTGCAAAAGCCGCAGGGCAAGCTGATCCTGCTGCAGGGCAAAGACGACGCGGCCTTCTCCCCGGCCGACGCCGAACGTTTCGCCAGCCAGGTTCCGGGCGCGGCCGTGCGGACAATCGAGGGTGCGGACAAGAATCCCGCCGCCGATCAGAAGCCCTGGCGCGCGGCCTTCCGCGAGGCTTTGGACGCCATCGCCCCCGCCGGGTCGCCAGCCGTGGCCAGGGGTGTGGACGGACTGCCGCTCGTCGAGCTTCCGGCGGCGCAGCCCACCAAGACCATGGCCGTCATCGTCACCGGCGACGGTGGCTGGGCCGGCATCGACCAGAAGATCGGCGAGATTCTCTCCAGCCGCGGCGTATCCGTCATCGGTTTGAACTCGCTGAAGTACTTCTGGAACGCCAAGACGCCCGAGGAGATGTCGCGCGACATGGAGCGCATTCTCACCCACTATGGGGAAAAATGGGGCGCGGAGAAATATATCGTCGTGGGCTACTCCATCGGGGCCGACGTGCTGCCCTTCATGGCCGGCCGCATGAGCGACGCGACCAAGAACAAGCTGGCGCTGGTGGCCATGCTGGGCCCCGGCACCCATGCGGACTTCGAGTTCCATCTCTCCAACTGGCTCTCCACCGAGAACGTTCCCGAGGGAGCGCCCATGATTCCCGAGATGGCGAAACTCGTCAAAACGCGCGTGCTGCTGGTGTGCGGTAGCGAGGAGAACGGCACCCTGTGCCAGAACTACCAGTCCCCCAACGCGCGGAACATGGTGGTGCCCGGTGGACACCACTTCAACAGTGAGTACGGGCACATCGCCGAGACCATCCTGCAAGAGGCCGGCGTGGCCCCGCGGCAGTAGCCCAGCAGAGGATACGATCATGAGCGCAGCACCGGCCGCGCCGCCCAAAAAGCGGCTGGCCTACATCGACAACGTCCGCATCTTCCTGTCCATGCTCGTGGTGGCGCACCACGCCGGCCAGCCTTACGGCAGCAACGGTTGGTGGCTGTACCAGTGCGACCTGCGCAGCTTTTGGATCCACCTGTTCTTCGGCGTGAACGAGGCCTTCTTCATGGGCCTGTTCTTCCTCATCGCCGGCTACTTCCACCCCGGCAGCCTGGACCGCAAGGGCCCGTTCAAGTTCGCCTTCGACCGCCTGTGGCGCTTCGGCATCCCGGTGGTCATCATGGTGCTGGGCATCACCCCGCTGTTCATCTACCAGCACGAGGTGCTCTACAGCGGCGTGCCCGCCTGCGGCTACTGGAACTTCTACACCGGTGCGTACCTTGGCATCACCCCGCGTCCCCTGGGCTGGCCCGGCGCCCCGGGCATCCACACCGAGTTCGTGCACCTGTGGTTCATCGAGAACCTGTTCATTTACGGCTGCGTGTATGCGCTCTATCGCCTGCTGGTGGGCAAGCTGGACCACAAGCCCGCAGTGAAGCCGGAGGCGCCCATCTCCCAGACGCGCGCCCATCTCTTCCTCATCGCCCTCACCCTGTGGCTCTTCGCCAGCACGTTCTACGTGCGCATCTGCCATCCGGTGGACGACTGGCAGGTGCTCTTCGGCATCTGGGAGATCGAATACGCGCACACGCCGCAGTACATCACCATGTTCCTGCTGGGCATCGTGGCCTCGCGCCGCAACTGGTTCGAGCGCGTGCCCGTGGAGGTGGCGCGCATATGGCTGGGCGTGGGCTTGACCTGCGTGGTGGTCTGGATGGCCCGCGGGGCGGGCTTCCCCTTCGCCGAGTGGATCGGCGGCATATCGATCGCCGCCGCCAGCCGCGCCATGTGGGAAAGCCTGCTGTGCGTGGGCTTCTGCGTGGGGCTGCTCGGCCTCGCGCGGGAAAGTTTCCCCACCCAGAACAAGGTGGCCAAGGCGCTCTCCGACAGCTCCTTCGCCGTGTACATCTTCCATGTGCCCGTGGTGACGCTGTTGCAATTCAGCCTCAAGAACTCCGGCCTGGGCGCCGTGCCGCAGTTCCTCGTGGTCAGCGTGCTGGGCATCCTCATCACCTTCCCCCTGTGCCACTATGTGCTGCGGCGGCTGCCCATCCTGAAAAGCGCGCTGTAGCCGTTCCCCTCACGCCACACGATGCCGGCGGTGACGAATTTGTCGCCGCCGGCATTTTTGTTGCCCAAAACGTGTCCATGCCGACAGTCACGTTTCCAACCGACCGGAATGTATGGGCAGAGTGTTGGCCTTGATCTTGCTTTCCCGATGGTGGCCGCCAGTTCCGGCCTGGAGGAAGCATGGAGATTCTGCGCACGGCTCTCGGCGACATTCCGGCTACCGGCGTGGTGGAACGCTTCGCCGACGGCGGGATCATGTCCTGCACGCCATCGGGCGAGGCCCGGCTCGAAACATGCTGCGGGGCGCTCGTTCCACAGTTCACCACCGACGATCTGCGGCGGCGCACGGTGCAGACGGTGTCATTCCACCCGAATGGCAACGTGCGCGCCCTGCCCCTGGAACGCCCTACGGAAATATGCACCCCGGCGGGACCGCTGACGGCCGAGCTCGTCACCTTTCACCCGGACGGCTCGCTGTGCCGCGTGTTTCCGCTCAACGGCAAGCTCTCCGGCATGTGGACCGAGACCGACGAGGCGGGGTTGGCCAGTCCGCTGCGCGTGGTCACGCCGCTGGGCGCGGTCCAAAAGAAGCTCATCGGCCTGCGCTTCGACCCCGCGGGCCATCTGCTCAGTCTGACCATGTGGCCGGGCGAGACACTGGACGTGCCCACGCCGCAGGGCGTGCTGCGCGCGCGCACGGGGGTGGCCTTCCGCCCGGACGGTGCGCTGCGCTCGCTGGAACCGGCGCGGCCACAGCCGGTCGAAACACCTGCCGGAAACGTCATGGCCTACGACCTGGACGCCATCGGCGTGTGCGGCGATGTGAATTCACTGGAATTTTCTAAGGACGGAGCGGTATGCCGCGTGCGCACCAACCTCTCGCGCCTGGTGGCGGAGGGGCCTAGCGGAAGCAGGCGCGTTTTCGAACCCTCGCTGCGCGAAAGCCTGTGCGGCGACAGCGACAGCGAGATCACGCCGCTGTCCATCGAGTTCACGCCGGAAGCCACGCGGGTGCGGACGCGTCGGAACACGCCATGGGCCGAGCTGCCGACTGGCGAGTGGCGGCCGCGCGCGGAACCGTTCCTGGCGCGATTCGCCACGGCGGTGCAACGGTTGAGCTGCGCGGGCTAGTCGTCGTCGGAAAGCAGCCAGGCCAACGCCTGGCCCTCGTCGAGGAACATGCGGTAAATGCGGCTGCGGTTGCGCATGAGATTTTCGTAGAAACGGCCGATCCCCTCGAATTCCGGAGCCTCGATGGTGGCGGTGCGCGTGTCGTCGGGCTCGTCGGGAACGACGATGGAGACCAGCTCGAAGGTGCTGGAGAGGTTCGAACGGTTGGGCACGGCGCGGGCGTCCGCCAGAATGCGTTTTTGCCCGCCAGCCCGCGCGGTCACAGTGATGCGCGCGAAGACCTCGATGTACTCCGGCAGGCTCTCGGGGAAGCGGCCACTCAGCGTGACCCGGACATACTCTCCCTCGTCGCGCACCTCGATGCGCAGCGCGCCTTCTTCGTACACCAATATAGATCATCCTTATAGGTAAACGTGCTGAGATAGGCCATCGCCGGTACTGCAAGTCAATACTCGTTTGCCCCGGATGAGGCAAGAATTTTTCCTTTATTATGTGGGAGAATGCACTATTGATGGCATAAGGGAAGGTGACGCAGGCGTGTGGGAACGACGCCCCCCCCAAGACTCCCGCCCATCTGCGGCAGCAGTAGAATGGCCCATTGGATTTTGGGCGGGTTCGTTGGGGGTAAAAGGGGAAGGAGAGCGCGAGAGAAAACACAAGCCCCAGAGGATGGCGTGAGAGAGCAGCGCCGCGCCATGTCCTGACTCGAAGGTGAGGTGGTCGGCTTGGGCTATCGTCCGGGACTGTTCCGGGACAATAACGAACCGAAGGAAAACGAAAGGCATTATGCCTACGACAATAGCAGTACATAATGCCTTGTTATTATGGTCCGTTGTGGAAGCCTCGCTGGGGGCATCCTTTGCGTCCCTCTCCAAGGGCACTCTGGGGGGGGAACCGGGGCGGCGATGCCCGCCTCCCACCAGCCTGTGCTCGCAGGCGGAGGGAGTCCCCTCCGCAATACGGGCAGACCAAACTGCTTTCCCCCGATAGCCTGAAACAGAGGCACCACCTTTCGACTCTCCCGCAGCGCGTCCAGGTAGGCCGCCCAAGCCTGCATCATCTTGCGGCGCTCCGGCAGGAACTCGGCATAGTTGTACGCGGCCCGGACTCCGTTGCGCGCGTCGTCCCGGCTCTCACGCGCCTCCGCCAAAGAGACTTCCAGGAATGTGCCAAGGCTCAACCGTTTTTCCTTGCCCGCAACGCGGTACTTGAAACGCCACCACTTCCCGCCACTGGGGGCAACTTCCAGGTACAGCCCCTTTTCGTCAAACATCCGAAAAGGCTTTTCCCTTGGTTTTGCGTTTTTAATTTCGGTAGTGGTGAGTGACATGGGGCAACTCCTTTCGGATTTCCGAGGCGTAAGCGCCCTGTTGCCCCCAGATGTCAATGGACGACAAAAGAGAAGCCCGGACGATGAATCCGGGCTTTTCTCTGTATTCTCAAGATGTTTTAGACGATGTTGGACGGTATGAAATTGTCTTTTGGTACCGGGAGGGGGAATTGAACCCCCAAGGCCTTGCGACCGGTGGATTTTGAGTCCACTGCGTCTACCAATTCCGCCATCCCGGCACGTGAAGCGTTTCCATAGGAGAAGCCACACGCCCTGTCAAGGTGGACGGGCGCACGCCCTTGCCTTGCAGGCTTCGCCATGCTAGCCAGTTTCCCCCGCGATGCGCCCCCGCGCCCACGAAAACAGAGGAATCACGCATGATCCTGCCCACCGGCTCTTTTGTCAACGCCGCCGCGATCATCGCCGGAAGCCTGGCCGGCATGGCCCTGCACGGCCGCTTCCCCGAGCGTTTCCGCCACATCGTCTTCCAGGGCCTGGGGTTGTGCGTGCTGCTCATCGGCGTGCAGATGGCCCTGACCGTCAAAAATCCCCTGCTGCTCATCTTCTCCATTCTCCTCGGCGGGCTCGCTGGCGAACTCATCCGGCTCGACGCCGCCTTCGAGCGCGTGGGCGAATGCGCCAAACGCACCCTGCGCTCCGGCAACCCCGACTTCACCGAGGGGCTCATCTCCGCCTCGCTCATCTTCTGCATCGGAGCCATGGCCATCGTGGGCAGCTTCGACGAGGGCATCCGCGGCGACGCCACCGTGCTGTACACAAAAAGCATCCTCGACGGATTCGCCTCCGTGGCGTTGGCCTCCACCTATGGTTCCGGGGTGCTCTTCGCCTTCGTACCAGTGCTGCTCTACCAGGGAGGGCTCACGATCTTCGCCGGGCTGTTCCAACAGCACTTCACCCCGCTGGTGATCAGCCAGCTCACGGCCACGGGCGGCCTGCTCATCGTGGGCATCGGACTCACGCTGCTGGACATCAAGCGCATCAACCTGTCGAATCTGCTGCCCGCGCTGCTGGTCGCCGTGGCGTTGGCACTGATTTTCCCCTAAGGACGAACACCGCTCGGAACGGTTTCGCAAAGCACTTGACCAGCCCCCCCTCGGCACGTAGAACTTTTCATGCACGCTCACAACTTTCCCCAGGGTCCGGCGGCGTTCCGAGACGACGACGCCCTTTCACCGGCGCGTGCGGCACACTGAGACACGAGCACGGAAGGAGACGATCCGCATGGATGTGGAACTGGCAAAACCCTTCATCAAGGCTGCGGTTGACGTCATCGGCACCATGGCCTTCATCACCCCGCACGCGGGCAAGCCGTTCGTCAAGAAGAACTCCATCGCCACAGGCGATGTGACCGGCCTTGTGGGACTGACCGGGGACGGCAAACGGGGCAGCGTCTCCATTTCCTTCCAAAAGGCCTGTGCCGTGGCCATGGTCAAAAACATGCTCGGCGACGACATTCAGGACATCGTGCAGGACGTGAAGGACGCGGTGGGCGAAATCACCAACATGATCTCCGGACAGGCGCGTGCCGGCCTGGCCGAAAAGGGACTGGTGCTGCAAGGTTCCACGCCCACCGTCATCATGGGTGACAACCACAGCATCACCCACATCGCCAAGTCGCCGATCATGGCCATCCCCTTCGAGACCGATCAGGGGAACTTCACCATCGAATTCTGTTTCGAATAACGTCCCACGGCAGGGCGCAGCAAAGGACCGCGAATGGCCACCCTGGACGGATTCCGCAACAAAGATTTTCTCGATCAGATCACCATTCTGAACGACATCGCCGGGAGCAAAAATCCCGCGCACCTGCCCGCGCTCATGGATCTTTTCGCCAATCCGACCGGCGACACCGGCGTGGACTACATGGTCATCGGCGCGCTCAACGCCGTGCTCGGCGCGAGCGAGTCCGCCGTCATCGACGGTCTGGGCAGCCAAAGTCCCGAGTTCCGTACCCTGTGCATCCGCGCCGCCGGGGAATACGCCTTCGCCGGAGCGGCGCGGCCCCTCTCCGCCATGGCCGCGCGCGAGTCCGACCCCGACCTGCTCGTGGAAATTTTGGCCGCGCTGGCTAAAATCCGCCCAGCGGACGGCTCCGCCGTGTTCCGCTCCTTCCTGCGGCACTCCGACCCCATGATCGCCGCCATGGCCATGGAAATGGCCGGCGTCTACGCCGACAGCTTGTCCGCCGCCGTGCTCATGGAGACCGTGAGCGCCGCCGCGACCGACGACAAATACGAGACCTGCGAGATCACCACCTGGAAAGCCATTGACGCCCTCGCCGCCATCGGCACGCCGGAGGCCATCGCCTTCCTCGTGCGCTTCGTGCACCACAAGAACCCCACCGCCCGGCGCATCATAACCGACGCCCTGGTGCGCCTCGGCGAGGCCGTCCTGCCCCACCTGGAGCCGGCCTATGCCGCCGCCTCCAAGGACGACCGCATCCTGGCCTGCAACATCACCGGGTTCATCGGCCTGCGCAAGGGGGCCGACGCCCTCGTGCGCGCCTTCGACGCCCGCTGCTTCGCCGATCCCAACACCCGCTACGCCGCCTTCGAGGCCCTGGGCCGCATCGGCACGCTCAAGGGGCTGGTCTGTCTCGTGGACGGTCTGGCCGAAAACGACGAACTCATCCTCATGGCCGTGGTCATCGGCCTGGAGCGCCACGCCGCCCCCGGCGTGCTCAAGACCATCGCCGAGCGCATCACCGACGGCAACGAGAACGGCCCGCGCATCGCCAAGGCGATCATCGCCTCGCGCGCGCTGCGGCTGTTCCAGGAACTCTACCCGCTTCCCGGCGTGGGACAGGTGCTCATGGACGCCCTGCGCGAATCGCACGACCAGAGCATCCTCGACGCCTTCGCCGAGCGCCTGGACCACATGGGCACGGCCATCGCCCGCGCCGACGCCGAAAGCCTGCCGCAGGCCAAGGCGGCCACGCACCGCGCCCTGGCCGCGGACGACTCCAAGAGCATGCTCGCGCTCTACCGCAACATCCTCACGGACATGGGCTTCGAGCCGCTGCTGGCGGCCAATGGTCAGGAGGCCTGCAACTTCGTGGAAAATGGAGAGATGGCCGACGTGGTCATCACGGACATGAACATGCCCATCATGGATGGCGTGGAGCTGGTGGGCAAACTGCGCGGCTCCCTCGGCTACGAGGACGTGCCCATCCTCATGGTCACCACGGAATCCGAGAACTCCCAACGCGCCGTGGCCATCAAGGCCGGCGTCACGGACTTCATCACCAAGCCCTTCAAACCCGCCGACCTTCGGGAGACCCTGGCGCGCCTGCTCGCGTCCAAAGCCTAGCCATCGGCGGCGCTTGACGCGCGGCCCCCGTCCCTCAGAATCCCCGGCGCGGCTCGCCTTCTCGCGCGCAGTCGCGCAGGAACGCCAATGCCTCCCGCGCGGCGGCCCGGCTGTACAGCAGCCCCACGTGACTCATGGCCGGCAGCGCCCGCTCGCGCCAACCGGCGGCGCGCTCCGGCTCTCCCAGCAACAGGCAAGAACAGGGAATAACCACGCCGTCCACCGGCGTGAACAGGCTGAGCCAGGGCACGAAGGCGGGCGACCGCGAGCGGACAAACCGCAACGCTTCGCCATCCGGCGCCAACCCGCGCGCCAACCGTCCCATGCCGAGCATGGACGCCAACCGGCTGCCGCCGTGCGGCGCGCCCAGACTGACCACCCCCGCCACGTTTTTTTCGACGCCATCGCCAGCACGCCCGTCGGCCAGGGCCGCCCGAATAACCAGCCCGCCCAAGCTGTGCCCCATAAGCAGCACCCTGCCGTCCGGCCGTTCCGCAGCCGTGCGCGCGATCAGCGCCGACAACCCGGCCGCGATGTCGACGAAGCTCCGGCCAAAGCTCGCATAGCCGTAGCAGCGCACATCGGCGAAGCCCGCGCAGAAAAGACGCCGACGCATGACGAACCAGGCGGCGGGATTGTGGTACAGACCATGGACGAGGATCACTGACGGCAAAGCCGGAGCGCTCACGCCGACGGCCGGGTCGATCCCGGACGATGGAGAGTGAGGACATGGCGCGCACGCGCAGCGATCGAAGCGCGGCTGCCGGCCAAATGGCAGCGCCAGCACAGTGAGCCAGAGCGTCCACGCGGCGTTGCCGAAAGCCCGCGCCAACGCCGGAGCCAGCGGTCCGCCGAGCAGCTCGCGCTGCAGTTCCCACTGGCGGGCACGCCGGTTCTCCCACGCAGCGATGCAGCCGGCGAGGGCCGGTACGAACGCGAGCGCGGCGAACAGGGCTAGGACAAGGACAAACGGCTGAACCACGGCGGTCCCTCGGGGCCGCGTCTTGCCTGCCGCCCCGGGCATCATGTACCATGAGCCTTCGCAACCTGTCATCCGGGAGGAACATGGAACCGCCCAAGGCACTTCCCCACGTCACGGTCGAGAATTTCTTCAACGTCGACATCCGCGTGGGCACGGTGCTCCGCGCCGAGCCCTTCCCAGAAGCCCGCAACCCGTCCTACAAACTCTGGATCGACTTCGGCGAACTCGGCGTGCGCCGGTCCAGCGCCCAGATCACCAAGCTCTACACGCCGGAGGAGCTGACCGGGCGGCAGGTGGTCGCGGTGGTGAACTTTCCGCCGCGAAGCATCGCCGGCTTCAAATCCGAGGTCCTCGTGCTCGGCGCGGCCACAGAGGCCGGACACATCACCCTGCTCGCCCCGGACGCCTTCGCGCCCGACGGCGCGCGCATCCATTAGAAGGCGTTCATGTCCAATGCGTGTCTTTCCCCCATCCTGTGCCTGGATATTGGCTCCGGCACACAGGATGTGCTGCTGTATTTCCCGGACCGCGAAATCGAAAACTGCCCCAAACTCGTGCTGCCCACGCCGGCAAAAATCATGGCGGCCAACATCCGTGCCGCCACGGCCGAACGCCGGGCGGTGCATCTGACCGGTCACAACATGGGCGGCGGCTTCAGCCCGGCCATGCGCGCCCACGTGGCCGCCGGGCTGCCCTTCTCCTGCACGCGCGCGGCCGCATTCTCCGTCGCCGACGACCTGGACGCCCTGCAAAAAAGCGGCGTGACCATCCGCGATGACGCGCCGGAAGGAGCGCTGACGCTTCTGGCCGCGGACTTCGACCCTGCTTGGTGGGCGCGCGCCCTGGACACCCTGGGCCTGCCCAGACCCGGTCTGGTGGCTGCCTGCGCCCAGGACCACGGCTTCCACCCCGGGCGAAGCAATCGGCGCGGACGCTTCGTCCTCTGGGAGAAACTGCTGCACGAGGCCAGCGGCCTGCCCGAGACGATGCTCTACGAGAATGTTCCCGCCTGCTTCACCCGGCTCATCGACCTGCAAAAAAGCATCGGCGGCGGCCCCGTGGCCGACACAGGCGCGGCGGCTGTGCTCGGGGCGCTTTTCGAGCCCGAGCTGCGACAGCGTTCCATGACTCGGGGCTTCACGCTGGTGAATCTCGGCAACAGCCACACCGTGGCCTTCCTGGTGCACCAGGATCGCATTTTCGGCGTGTACGAGCATCACACCGGTCTGCTCGACGCCGAACGGCTGTGGGATCACCTAGCGCGTTTCCGCAGGGGGCTGCTCAGCTTCGAGGAGGTCTTCGACGACCGGGGCCACGGCGCCATGCACCTGCCCCTGCCCGACGAAGCCGGGGGCTTCGCGGACACGGTGGTCATCGGCCCACGCCGCCACATGCTCGCCGGCTTCTCCGCCGAATTCCCAGCGCCCGGCGGCGACATGATGCTCACCGGTAGTTTCGGGCTCGTGGAAGGTCTACGCCGGCAGGGACGACTCGCGCCGAACGCCTGACTCCCCCCGTCCTGGCGACTGGTGGAAAGATTGCTCCGCAGGCCCGGTAACGAGAAACCGCACGGCAACGCCTTCCTCATTCGACAGGGAGCATTGTTCGGCGAAAGCCGACGCTCAACGCACCACTCCGTCGAATCGGACAAGCCCCGAGTCGACGGCATGCGGGTCCAGGGGATGCATATCCCTGGCCGCCGGGCATTTTCAGCTACCCGGCGTCGAGGCGGGGGGGCTTCAACGCCCCGAGACATCGTGAGGGGAAAAGGCGTCAGCGGCAGAAACTGCGGGAGAAAAGATCGACGATGGCCTGCGCGCCGGCCTCGGTAAGGGCGCGCGTGCCCGTTCCGGTGAAACGCTGACGGGTGATGCTGGGTGCCTTAACCGAGGCCCAGCGTGAAAGCTCCCAACGAAACCATCCTTGGCGCTGCTGATCAAAGACGAAAAGGGGCTTGTTGCAGAGCTTGGCGAATTCGGCACCCCAGCCCGTGCCGCCGCGCACCGTGAGATCAGGCAGGATCTCGCCCACAACAAAGACCTCCTGACCGGACGCGACCTGCCAGCAGATGCTTTCGAGCAAGCGGCGAAAGACGTTTTCATCGACGGAGTGGGAAGGATAGTCGCGCCGCATGAGCTTGGTCACGTACTGCACGCTCACGCCACGCAGCGAAAGGTCATCTTCGGAGAGCTCACGCAGGCCACGCGTCCGCACGGGATCGTGGCCAGGGAAGGTGAAATTCACCTCATCGACGCCGTGCGACTCGGCCGCCTGTCCGAAGGCCGCCTCGGTCCCCTTTGCGCCGCCACTGAACAAGGTCATCGTGGACATCTGCATATCGTTCTCCTGCCTCGTATCGATCAGGCCCCTCCCCCTATCTCATTTTCGGATGATTGGGAAGGCGCAGAAAGAACGTGGTCCCCCCGGCCGGAGTGGAAACGAAGGAGACGTTTCCGTGAAGATAACGCTCCGTGAGCAGCAACATGCTGTACGTGCCCAGACCTCGCGTCTCGCCCTTCGTGCTGAAGCGGCGATGGAAAACATTGTCTCGGACCTCCGGCGGCATACAGGCCGGATTGTGGACGGCAAAGCGCACCATATCCGTTTCCTCGCGACAGGCGAGCTCGACGATGTCACCAGGGCCGCCGGCCTCGAGTGCATTCTTGAGCATATTTCCAAGCACGCGTTGCGCCAGCCGGCCATCAGTGAGCACCGGCGTGGAGGGGCAGTCCTTGTCGATGACGATACGCTGGTCCAGACAGACGGGTGAGGATTCGTAGAGACCTTTGATCTGCTGCAGAATTTCACGTGCGCTGACCGGCGCGAACTCCGTACGAAGCTCGTTGTTTTCCGCAGCGAGGAGCTCGCGTTGGGCGATAATCTCGTCGACGAGGGTCTGGCTGGCGGAATGCAGCACTTCGAGTTCCTCGTCGTGCCCCTCGACATGACCAGAGTGCAACACCTCAATGAGTCCGCTTATGCCACTGGCGAGGTTGAGCACGTCGTGGAAAAAAATGTGCTCCATGCTGCGCCGCCTGGTCTCGTGGGAAATGTCGGTGATGGCGAAGATGATGTATTCATCGCCGCCGAAGGTCAGAGGGGAGGCATCGACGTGCATGTCCATACCCTCGATGACGCTGTCTTCGCGCCGCAGGAGCTTGCACACATCTTCGGAAGAAACGCCGTCAATGGCGGTCAGAATGGCCCGCAGCATTCCGCAGTGACGGCACTGGCGCGAGGTCCCGCAGCCACCACCACCGTCGGGCACGTTGACACACCCTAACACTTCGCCGGGCCTGGCACCGAGCACTTGGTCGACGCTCGGCTGCCCCAGAAACTCCACTGCGGCGTGATTGGCGAACACGACCTGTCGAAACTGGTTGAGGGCAAGAATAATGGTGGGCAGGGTGTCGAAAAGGGCACGGCAATGCGTGCCCACGAAAGTCGTGTACTGGGCGCGCACGACATCGATGGGCGCGCGTTCGGCCGGGGCGCAATCAGTAGGGGAGGCTTGTGCCATTGGGTGTGACCTCATGGGTGGACGTCGCTACCACCTATAGCCGCCCCTGCGGTGCGTCAACGTGGTGCTGCTACGTAATTCAGTCGAATAGGAGGGGGTAGCAGGGTATGCGAAGGCAATAAAAAGGCCCTTCGTTTTCAC
>JAIMKR010000021.1:24270-35428 GCA_020692325.1 Desulfocurvus sp. | reverse complement strand
CGGGCTTCAGACACCTCAAGGCCCGCGAACTTGCTGCGCCACTTGCAGAACGTCGTGTCCGTGATGCCGACTTGGCGGCACAGCTCCGCCACCGGACGCCCGGCCTCGACCTGCTTCAACAGCCCAATGATCTGCTCCTCGCTGAACCTGCTCTTCCTTATGTTCGTGGTCTCCTTCGTCGGAGTCACAAGCTTATAGCTGGGATACTAAACGGGGGGAAGGTCACAAGGCCTCATCAGCGAGCGGACCAAGGCGGGGCTGGCCAGGGCGCGGGCCGAGGGCACGCGGCTCGGGGGCGGCCCAAGGGGGTGCTCGGCAAGTCGCGCCTGGACGGCCGGGAGGCGGAGATAAAGACGCTGCTCGCCAAGCGCGTGAGCAAGGTCAGTCTGGCGCGTATTCTGGACGTCTCGCCGCCGACGCTCTCCCGCTTCATCAAGTCGCGCAAGATCGTCCTGTAGGCCGCCTGGGCGCGGGGGAGCCGATGATCCCTCGCACCCGATCGGTTGCGGCAAGCATTGCCAGCGGGTTGGCTTGGATGGCACGAGGGCATAAAAAAGGCTCCCCGAGGTTTGGCGGCAAGTCCCGGCTGCAATTGCCGGGGGGTGCCAAGGCGGAGAGCGCTGAGGTGGTATTTATTTAGCCGGGGGCATGGGCAACGTCAAACGCGGGGGCGTCATTGCCGGAATCCCTGGCCTGCGGTGGAATACAGAGAGGGATATGTCCGTGCCGTCCGGCTCTCGGTCATCGGCTTATGCCGAAGCCTTGGACGAAAATCCGTCCCTGCTGTCTCCGAAGGCCATTGGCGAAGCCGGCAATGACTATCATTGGACCGGTGCGATGAGTCCTTGCCAGTGCGGTCATCACCGGTGCGGGGGCAAAGCTCATCGCGAGTCGTTGCCGGTGGACAGCACATCACGCCGCAACGCGGCCACAAGGTCGCGGGCGCGCAGGTCCTCGATGCGAAAGTACTGTGCCCCCATGTCCGTGGCCAAGCGTTCGGCTAGGCCGAAGCGGATCATCCCCGCCTTCTCGACATCCACCACCAGGGGGCGGATGCGCGGCTCGTCGGCGATGACGCGAGCGCACTCCCGCGCTTCCTCCAACGGTTTGCCGCCGGCCAGGCTCACGTTGGCCCGGCCATCGGAGATGACCACCAGCACGGGCAGGCTCGTGGGGTCGCGCCGCAATTGCCGGGCCAGGATTTCATATCCCAGCGACAGGCCGTGAACGAGAGGTGTTTTCCCGCCGGTGGGCAGCTCCTCCAACAGCTTGTAGGCCAAATCCACGCTGCCTGTTGGCGACAAAAGCACCTCCGCCCCCTCGCCGCGAAAGGCCACCAGCCCCACCTTGTCGCGCTTCTGATAGGCTTCGAGCAGCAGCGAGAGCACCGCCCCCTTGGTCTCCACCATGCGCTTGCCCGCGCCCATGCTGCCGCTGGCGTCCACAACGAAAATGATGAAATGCCCCATGCGCTTTTCGCGTACGCGACCACGCAAGTCGGCCTTGCGGATGACGATGGCGACGTCTTGCGCGATGCCGTCCGGCGTGGCGAGCTCTCGCCGCCGGCGCTGATGCGGCGCGGCCGCGCGCAGTGTGGCGTCCAACGCCGGATCCGTGGCCGCGGGGTCCTGCCGGGCCTTCACGTAGCGGCCGGACTTCAGGCTCGTGCGCGAGCGCGTGCGCCGGCCAGAGCCTGTGCGCACCAGCCGGTCCTTGCGGTAGACGATGGGTTTGACGCGGAAGGCCGCGCCCACGGGGAAGATCGTCTCCAGCGACGGGGATGCGCCGGTCTGCGCCTCGCCGTCCGCGTCGCCCGCATCCTGCGGTGGAGCGTCCTCGAGATCGCCCTCGTCATCGCCGGCGCGGGCGTCGGCCGGGCCGGATTCGCCGCGCCCGTCGTCTGGATCCTTCGCCGTCTTCTCCGGCGGCTTCTCGTGTTGCTTCTTTTGATCGTCGTCGGGCCGCTCGTCGTTGCGCGGCTCGGGATGCTCGTCCGGCGGCGGGGGCGACGTGCGCCGGCGATGAATAAGCACCAACTCGGCGGCCTCGTCCAGATCGGACTGCCGCACGTCCTCGCGTCCGGCGAGGGCGGCCAGCGTGCGCGCGGTTCTCGTCAGCACGATGTCCGCCCGGTGTCCCGCCGCGTTGGCCTCCACGCACAGTTCCACGACCCGCCGGGCCAGCCGGGCCGGCAGCCGCACCAGTGGCAGCGCCCGGCGCGCCTCGACGACGGCGCGGGCCAATGCGCGCTCGGCCTTGGCCCAGCCCGCCGCGAATCCAGCGGGATCGGCGTCGTAGGCCTCGCGGTGGCGCAATACCTCCATGCGCTCGGTCAGGTCCAGGGGCGCGGTCACCTCCACGCACAGGCCAAATCGGTCCAGCAGCTGCGGCCTGATTTCCCCCTCCTCGGGGTTCATGGTGCCGACGAGAATGATCCGCGCGGGGTGACGGAAGCTCACGCCCTCACGCTCGACCACGTTTTCGCCGAGACTCGCGGCGCAAAGCAGCGCGTCCACCAGATGGTCCGGCAGCAGGTTCACCTCGTCCGCATAGAGCACGCCACGGTTGGCCCGGGCCAGCAGACCGGGCGAAAAGACTTTCCTGCCCTGCCGGATCGCCGCCTCCAAATCCAGCGAGCCGGCCACGCGATCCTCCGTCGCGCCCACCGGCAACTCCACCAGCCGGGCCGGACGCCAGTCCGTTTCCAGCGTTTCGCCCCGGGCGACGCGCTTGGTGCAGTCTGGGCACCATGGCCCGCGGGGCGCGCAGGAATACGCGCAGCCGCGCGCCACCTCGATGTGCGGCAAAAGCGCGGCCAGCGCCCGCGCGGCGGTGGATTTCGCCGTGCCCTTCTGCCCGCGCGCCAGCACCCCGCCGATACCGGGGCAGACCGCGCAGGCCAGCAGCGCCCGTTTGAGGCGCGTCTGCCCCACGATGGCGCTGAAGGGGTAGGAAGGCCTAGCGGACAAGGCCCTTCCCCCCGCCGTGGGCCATGCTGTCGGCCAGCGCGGTTTTGTCCAGACCAATGTTCTGGAAAGGTTTCTTGCGCATGCGGTGTGGCAGGGCCATCTCGGCCGCGCGGGCCACGTCGTCGCGCGTGGCGGCGTCGCGTCCATCCAGGGCGGCCATGGTCTTGGCCGTCTTCATCATCACGAGGTCGGCGCGGTGGCCGTCCACCCCCATGTCCACGGCGATCTGCGCCACCAGCCGCAACAGTTCGTCGGAAAAGACCACGCGCGGCAGAAGCGCGCGGGCGCGCTCCACGCGACCGGCCACCTCGCGCTCGCGTCCGGCCCAGGCCTCGGAGAATCCCGCCGGGTTCTCCTCGTAGGCCGCGCGGCGCTTGACCACCTCCACCCGGTCGTCGATATCCGCGATGCCCTCCACCTGCACGCACAGACCGAAGCGGTCCAGCAGCTGCGGCCTGAGTTCGCCCTCCTCCGGGTTCATGGTGCCCACGAGGACGAAGCGCGCAGGATGACTGAAGCTCACGCCCTCGCGTTCCACGGTGTTCACGCCCATGGCCGCGGCGTCGAGCAGCACGTCCACGATGTGATCGTCGAGGAGGTTCACCTCGTCCACATAAAGCACGCCGCGGTGCGCCTCGGCCAGGATGCCGGGTTCGAAGCGTTTTTCGCCTTTTTTGATGGTGGTTTCCATGTCCAGCGTGCCTAGCACGCGGTCCTCGGTGGCGCCCACGGGCAGGTCGACCACCCGCACGCGCCGGCGCGTGGATTCAAGCGTTCCGGCTTGCGCCCGGGCCAAGCAGGCCGCGCACAGGCCGTCGCCCGCAGGATCGGCGCCTGTCGGGTCGCAGGAGAAGGGGCAGCCGGCGGCCACGTCGATTTCCGGCAGCAGGCCGCAGAGCGCGCGCACCGCCGTGGATTTTGCCGTGCCCTTTTCGCCGCGGATGAGCACGCCGCCCAGACGCGGGTTGACCACATTGAGCAGCAGCGCGCGCTTCATGAGATCCTGGCCGACGATGGCCGAGAACGGATAGGGGAAATTATGATTCTTCACCGCGTCATGCTCCCATTGGCTACGCGGGCTTCCGTTTGAGCGCCCGCATCATTTCCTGCCATTGCTCCACATCCTCTGCGCGCACCACGTCTACGCTTCCGCCCTGGAAGTCGCCGGCCGTCTCGCCCATGTTCTCCTCCAGCCAGCCCTCCATCTCCAGGTAGGACTCGCGCAGCGCGTCCAACACCTCGGCGTCGGCCTTCCATAGCCCGCGCGACTCGGCCTCCAGCAGCCGGCGGCCGATTTCCTCCAGCGCCCAGGGATTGTTCTTGTGGAAGAACTCGCGGTTCTCCTCGTCCATGACGAACGTCTTCGCGATGTCGTTGAAGATCCAGTCGTCCACTTCCCGGGTGGTGGCCTCCCAGCCGTACACGCGGCCCACGCGCTTGGATATGTCCCCCGCGCCCTTGTAGCCGTGGCGCTTCATGCCCTCGATCCACGCGGGGTTGAGCAGGCGCGTGCGCACCACGCGGCGGATTTCGTCGGCCAGGTCGCGCACGCGCACGCGGCCGGGTTCGCGCGTGTCACCGTAATAGCCCTTGACCTCGCCACCGGGGTTGAGCTGCCGCGCGGCGGCCGTCATGCCGCCGTGGGTGCCGTAATAGCCGCAGCAGCCGAACAGGTCGTGCTCGTCGCTGACGACCTTGTTGTAGCTCACGTCCACGGTGGACAGCGCCGCCTCCAGCTGCCTGGGCCGCTGCTCGCCGTACACGTTCTTTCCGTAGGCGTAGGAGTTCCAGTAGACGAAGATGTCCGCCAGGTCGGCCTCGGTCTTCCAGGCCGAGGCGTACACGGCGAGGTTCACGCCGGCCTGATACGTGCCCGGTTTGGAGGCGAACAGCCGCAGGGTGGACTTGCGCCACGCGTCCTCTCCCGTATCGCCGAGCTTTTCCATGGCCGCGCGGGAATGCTTGCGCACGAAATTCAGCTCGTCGGGTTCGTCGAGGGCGGCCACGGCCTGCACGGCCTCGTCCACCAGCTCCATCTGCTCGGGGAAGCTGTCGCGCAGCAGGCCGGAGACGCGGATGGTCACGTCGATGCGCGGCCGGCCCAGCTGTGTGGTGGGGATGATCTCGAAGCCCTTGACGTGGCCGTTGGTCTTCCACACGGGCCGGACGCCGATGAGGTGGAGTATTTGCGCCATGCCCTCGCCGTCGGCCCACATCATGTCGTTGCACATCCAGAACATGGCCACGTTTTCGGGTGGCCGGCCCTCGTCGCGTACATGCTTCTCCACGATGGCCTCGGCCAGGCGCTGACCCACCATGTGCGCCGCGCGCGTGGGGAGCCGTCGCGGATCCAGCGAGTGGAAGTTGCGGCCTGTGGGCAGAATGTCCTCGCGGCCGCGCGTGATGATGCCCGATGGACCGGGCGGGATATACCGGCCGGACATGCCGGAGAGAAGCGCCTTGATCTCTCGCGAGTCATCGACGCGGCGTTTGATGTCGCGAATGCGCCGCCATGCGGCCGGCAGGTCGGAGGTTTGCGACGGGTCGGCCAGGCGTTCGCCCAAGAGCCGCGACACCGTGGCCACGAAGGCGTCCTCGCCCGATTCGCCCGATTTGCTCGGCTCGCCGGATTCCAGCGCCCCTCCCTCCGCGTCGGACAACGCAACGCCACAGACGCGCGCCCCAAAGCGCTCCACCTCGGCCAACAGTTCGGCATTGCTCACGCGCAGGCGGGCGTTGACGCCGCCCGGCTCGGCCAGCAGGGCGTCCAGGTCCAGCCCCATGAGCCGGCAGAGCGCGCGCCGCAGCGAATGCGGATCATCGGCGTCGTACCGCACGATGGACCAGACGAAGGCGGCCAGGCGCTCGTCCCGGGGAGCTTCGCCGAAAACGTGCATGCCGTCCTCGTGCCGCGTGTCGCGAATGAGCCCCAGGGATTCGTGCAGCGCCTTGACCAGGGCGTCGAAATCCATGGACTGCGCGTCCTTGATGGCATCGAACAGGTTGGCCTTTCGCGCCTGTTCGCGGATGAGGTGTTGGAGCATGTGCTCGCGCGTGGCGTCCGTCCCCCTGGCCTGCTCGTATTCGGCCAGCGTGCGGCCCAGCTCGTCGAGCTCGTCGTAAAGCTCCGTCTGCGTCAGCGCCGTGGTCATGTGGTCCACGAGTGCGGCGTAGCTGCGGCGCTTGGCTATGGTGCCCTCGGGGGGATTGTCCGAATTGTAGATGTACAGGTGTGGGACCTCGTGCAGGCAGAGGTCCGGCAGGCAGGAGGCGGACAGCCCCACGCTCTTGCCCGGCAAAAACTCCAGGTTGCCGTGCGTGCCCACGTGAATGAGCACGTCCGCGCCGAAGCCGTCCGTTCCCGAGGCGTCCGACGGCTCCTGCAGCCAGCGGTAGGTGGCGATGTACTGATGCGGCGGCGGAATGTCCGGGTCGTGAAGAATTTTGCACACGCGGCCATCACAACGCGAGCCCGCGCAGCCGCGCTTTGGCTGCACGCACACCACCGCGTTGCCGAAGCGCACCCCCGTGACGACGATGCGCCCATCGTGCAGCATGGCCGGGGGCACGCCATTCATCTCGCGCCCCGGCGGGTCCCCCCAGGCTTCGGCGACGCGCTCACGCACGGCCTCGGGGTAGGCGCTCCACCACGAAAGGTAGGTTTCCAGCGGCACCTCGGCCAAGGCTCCGCCCTTGCGTACGATTTCGTCCACCGTGGTCCAGCGGAATTCGCTGATGGCCTTGC
The DNA here is from genome assembly GCA_020692325.1 of Desulfocurvus sp. Lineage (GTDB taxonomy): Bacteria > Desulfobacterota > Desulfovibrionia > Desulfovibrionales > Desulfovibrionaceae > Humidesulfovibrio. Next base: position 28,714 of record JAIMKR010000021.1, on the reverse strand, counting down.
GCTCCATTATCGTGCCGATGAGCGCGGCTCCGTCTTCCGGCGCGTCCACGCGGTAGCCGGCCGCGCGCATGGCCGCCAGCACGCGCGCCACGCTTTCCAACGAGTCGAGCTTCGCCGCACCGCCCACCGTGGCCTCGACCGAGGCGCAGGGGTCGTTGTGCAGGATGAAGGCGACCCGGCGCTCGCCCACCGGCTTTCGCGCCAGCCGGACGTAGGCCGCCACGCGCCGGGCAAGCCGCCCGCTGCGTTCGGGAACGGGCACGCGGCGTTCCAGCTCCGCCCCGGCTCCATGAAACTTGTCGGCCCCGCCGAGGTAGATGGGCTCGATGACGCCCTCGAACTCCGGCATGGCCACGCTCCAGGCCACCTCGGTCCCCAGCCCCTGCGGATCGGCCTCCCACTCGGTCACGGACTTGGACGAGGAGAACACGGGCTGAAACACAGGCGCGCCCAGTTCGGTCAACGCCGCGACGCCGCCGGCCGCCGCGCCCTCGCCGTCGCCGGCCTCCCCGCGCGTATGGCCGAGGAAGAAGCTCACCAGCTTGACCACCGCCGAAACCCGTGGAGCGTTCGGATCGAGGAAGACTTCGCGCAACCAGGCCAGCGCTCCCTTGTTGCCGAGTCCCGCGTCGCGGATTGTGTTGGTGAACAGGGGCAGCACGCGCAGCCCCTGGTCCTGCAGATCCGCCACGAGGCGGGTCTCCGGCTCCATTGTTTCGCTCACCCAGTAGTGCCGGCCAAGGACGAGCCCCACCCATGCGCCGTGCGCAAGACCGCGCGCCGCGCAGTACGGCCCGTACCAGGCCAGATAGTCAGCGAGACAGGCGAAGTGACGGGCCTGGCCCGGCATGTCCGGGTGCCACAGCCCCTCCCAGGGCACGGGCTCCGGCGCCGCCGCGACCACGCCGGAGCATTCTGGCCCGCCGTATTCCCTGGCGAACCGCCGCAGCATGTTCATCAGGTTGGGGAGGCCGCCATACGTCAGGTAGCGGTGCGCCTCGCGCACCAGTTCCGGCCTGGCCGAGGACAATCCCCACAGCGAGGGATCGTAGCTCAGGCACACCGTGGGCACGCGCGCGGCGATGTCCTTCAGGCGGGGCTCCAGCTCCTCCCAGAAGGATTCCGCCGTCCGGTAGAGGAAGACGCAGTCGGCTTTGGCGAGTTCGGCCAGGGCGGCCTCGCGTTTTTCCGGCGCGTCCTCCAGGCTTTTGGACGGAAACAAACGCAGGGAAAGCCAGGGCAGTTCGCCAGCGGCGCGGGCGAAGGCCTCGGCGTGGCTGTTCCAGACGATGGCGGCGATGTTCATTTTCCAGCTCCTCGGGACATGCTTAGAATATCCAGGCGATGCCGGCCGTCACCGTGCTCCCAGGGGCCTCGGTGCTCGAGGTTTCGCGCACCTGCACGTCAAAGAGGTTCGAGACGTCCAGCGAAAGCTCCAGTTTGGAGGCCTCCAACTGGAAGGCCTTGGCCAGATGCACGTCCGTGACGTCGTACTTGCCGTAGGCCACGGAGTTCTGGTTGTCGCTCCAGATCTTGCCCACGCGGCGGTTGACCACGGAGGCGGAGAACAGCTTGGGATCGTTGAAGGTCAACCCGATGGAGATGGTGGAGAGCGGCGTGCCCGTGACGCGCTGGCCCTGGTATGCCCCGGTCATGAGCTTGGGGTCGCAGCGTTGGTAGTTCACGAAGCTGCGCCAATGATCCAGGAAGGTGTACTCCAGCTCGGTCTCGATGCCGGCGGTGTCCACGGTGCCGATGTTCATCTTATCGTAGACCTTTGGATGGGAGCTCACCAGGACGTTGTCGATGTAGTCCGTGGCGTGGTTTTTGTAGACCGTGGCCGAGAACCGCAGATTGTCCAGCGGGGTCACGTCCACGCCGGCCTCCATGGACTTGAGGCGTTCCGGTTTCAGTTCCGTGTTGCCGTAGTAAGTCGTGCCGGCGATTTTGCTCAGACCGTAAAGCTCGCCGAGGGTGGGCGCACGGAAGGCCTCGCCATAGGCAGTTCTGATGGAAAGCCAGGAGAGCGCGTTGTACCGCGCACCGATGCGGCTGGTGAGCGAACGCAGGACGTTGTCGTCCAGCTCGCGGCGGGGAAAGCCGGAGGCGCGCAGCTCAGTGTAGCCGTCGAACTGGGAGATGTACTCGTAGCGCATTCCCGGGGTGATGATGACCTTGCCATCGAAGAGCTTCAACTCGTCCTGCAGGAACGCGCCGAGCAGGGCCTCGTCGCCGCCGGTGGAGCCGCGGGAGTCGCCGACGGCGTTTTCGTAGCGGCGGTCGTACGTGGCGCGTTTGGCGTCCATGCCGAAGGAGACGTAGTTGCCCAGCCCAGCGTCGAAGCCGTAGCTCGCGCCGCCCTGGAAGTCGCGCTGGATGGCCGGTGCCTGGCCGCTGACACTATTGTAGGCGCTGTTGGCGTTGTCGTAGTTGGAGGCCGTGTAGGCGGTGCTGGCCCAGGTTGTGAGCTCCGCTCCGTTGAAGCGCTTCACGTAGCGCACGTCGCCGGCCTCGTGCTTCATCCGGAAGAGCAGGAAGTCCGGCATGTTGTCGTACAGGCCGCGATTGGTGAACTGCCCGTGCATGTAGTTGAAGGTCAGGCTGGAGGTGGGGTCCGGGTCGTAGGTGATCATGCCCCGGCCGAAGTCGTCGCGCTGGCGCATGTTGCGCGAGTTGACCTCCTGCCCGGCGATGACCTTTTTCTGATCGCCGGGTATGGGGTTGTACCCGCCGGTACCGCCGCCGGCCACGGAGCCGAAGAATCCCCAGTCGCCCACCTTGCGCGAGTACGAGGCCGCGCCGCTAACCGTGTCCATGGAGCCGTACTTGGCCTCCAGCGTGGTCTTGCCGTCCTTCTCGGTGGGCCGGCGGGTGATGATGTTGATGACGCCGCCCATGGCCTGGGAGCCATACAACGCGGAGCCCGGGCCGCGCACCACCTCGATGCGTTCGATGTCGCGCGGGTTGATGAAGCTCCATTCGAAGTCGGAGCTCTGTGCGTCGAGCTGGGGCACGCCGTTGACCATGATGAGATTGCGCGCGGGATTGCTGCCCTGGCCGCGCATGAAGATGCGATTGTATGTGCTCGACGAGAGCGGTCCGCGGGCGTTGTACACCTCCACGCCGGGCACGTTCTTGAGAATGTCGATGGTGGTGGGGGCCACCATCTGGTCGATCTGCTCGCGGGTGACGACTGTGACCGCGTTGGGCACGGAATCGACGGCGGCCTCGTGCCGGGTGGCCGTGACCACCATTTCATTCAGCCGGCCCGATTTCGCCGACGAGGTGGCGTTGTCGGCGTCCGTCGGTGTCGCGGTGTTGCCGGCGGCTTGGCTCTTGACGGACATGGCCGGTATGGCCAGAACAAGGGCCAAGGTCAGGCCGGTCAAGAGTCCGCGCTTCATCTGAAACATTTCTGATTCTCCTCCCTGATGCTTTCCTTTTGCGAGTCGCCGCAGGCGGCGACGGGACACCACATGACGAAAGGCCCGCCGGTCGTGACGGGCAATACCTCGACTCCGTAGACTTCCCGAATGATCTCCGCCGTTATCGCTTCTTCTGGCGGTCCCCCGGCGCGGATGCGCCCCCGGTGCAGCACCAACGCCCGCGTGGCGAAGCGCGCCGCCAGGTTCAGATCGTGCACGGCCAGCACCACCCCCACGCCGCGCTCCTTCGCCAGCCGCCGGAGAAGCTCCATCACTTCCAGCTGATGCCGCAGATCCAGACTGCTGGTGGGCTCGTCCATGACGAGCAGGCGGCTCTCCTGCGCCAACGCGCGGGCGAGCGAGACCTTCTGCCGCTGGCCGCCGGAGATTTCCGAAAATTCGCATCCCGCCAGATCGGCGATGCCGAGGACATCCAGCGCCGATAACGCGGCGTTCAGGTCCATTGGTCTGGGCCGCCACGACATGTACGGCCGACGCCCCAGCAAAACGGCCTCGAAGACCGTCATAGGCAGTCTGTCCGGCACGTGTTGCGGCACAAAGGCCAAAAGCCGCGCCCGTTCCCCCGGCGGCACCTCGGCCAGGGAACGCCCGTCCAGCCTCACCTCGCCGCCGTTTGGCCGCAGAATGCCAGCCAGACAGCGCAAGAGCGTGGATTTGCCCGCGCCGTTTGGCCCCAGCAGCGCCAGCACCTCGCCAGGACCAAGCTCCAGGGACACGCCGTCCAGCACCGGCCGGTCGGGCGTCTCCGCATAGGCGAAGCGCACATCGCGCGCGGTGAGCATCACCAGAACTCCTTGTGGCGGCGTAGAAGCAGCGCGAAAAAGAACGGCACGCCAAGGAAGGCCGTGACGATGCCGATGGGAATCATGTGCGGGAGGAAAAGTGTTCGGCCCAGCGCGTCCGCGGCGAGGACCAGCAGCGCGCCGCACAGCGCCGAGCCCGGCAGCAGGTAGCGGTGGTCGCCGCCCACCAGCAGCGGGGCCAGATGCGGGGCCACG
>JAIMKR010000021.1:0-24227 GCA_020692325.1 Desulfocurvus sp. | reverse complement strand
CGGTCATGAGAGCCGAGAGCAAAAGCGTCGTGAGACGCAGCCGATCCACGCGCACGCCGAGGCTCGCGGCCATCTCGTCGCCGGCCAGCAGCAGGTTGAGGTCCCAGGCGCGCAGAAAAAGCACGGGCAGAGCCGGCAGAATCATGAGCGCGCTTATGAGGATTTCGCTCCAGCCTGCGCGCGCGAGATTGCCGAAGGACCAGAACACGATGGTCTGCAGCTGTTGCTCCGTGCCCAGAAACTGCAACAGCGCCGTGCAGGCGGAGAACAGGAACATGATGGCCACGCCGGCCAGCACCAGGGTTTCGGGCGTGGCGTTTTTGAGCCGCGCCACGGCGATGATGAAAGCGACGGTGAGCAGGGCGAAGGCGAAGGCCGAGCCGGCCACGAGCCACTTTTGCCCGGCTGGCGAGAGCACGATGCCCAACGCCGCGCCCAACGCCGCGCCCGAGGCCACGCCCAGGGTGAACGGCGAGGCCAGCGGATTGCGCAGCGCGCCCTGTGTCACCGCGCCGCCGACGGCTAGGCCCGTCCCCACCAGCAGCCCCATGAGGACGCGCGGCAGGCGGAGTTCCCAGAAAATCACGCCGTCCAGGCCGCTGCGCAGCACATCGGAAAGACCGGCCGCCGCTCCATCCAACATTAGTGAGATCAGCGCTGTGGCGGCGACGAGCAGGGCCAGGCAGGCGAGCCGGGTCGACCGCTTGCCAGTGAGCGCGGCGTAGGCCGCCGACCCGCCGGATACGTTCCGCGTCCTGGGCATCGTCATTTGTCCGGGCACACGTAGACGCCGCGCCAGGGCCGGCCCTGGAAACGCTCCACGAAGTCGCGGTGCCAGGCGTTCGGGTCCAGGTCGGCGCTGGTCGCCGGGTGCAGCCATTTGACCATCCAGGCCAGCCCGACGACGCTGGCCGGCCCGCTGGTCACGTCCGTGGTCATGAGATACACGCGTCCGCTCTGACCGGCGGGAATCCTGTCCCAGCCGGGACGCGCGAGCATGGCCGCGCGCTGGGCGGGCATCCGGCCCGTGTCGTTCTTGGCGTAGCAGCCGTTTTGCGCGCTCATTTTAATGACGGCGAAGGGCTGGTGGCGCAAAACCCACTCCGGCGAGACCGGGGCGGATGCGCCCAACATGCCGGACGCGATGTTGCGTGCTCCGGCGAAGGCCGCGCGCTCCTGCATGCCCGAACTCCCCCCGCAGGCGGCGAAGTCCGCGTAGGCTTCCAGGTACACGTTCGGCCGGGCGGGATCGGCGGCCACCCGGCGCACCAAGTCGTCCATGCGGATCTTGAGCCAATCGAGATACCGGCGCGCTTCGTTTTCACGTCCGAAAATGCGGCCCAGCTGCTCCACGTCGCGCGGCAGGGAGCCGATGCGATAGAGCTCCAGCCGCAGCACGGGGATGCCCGCCGCCGCCATTTTCTCCTCGAAGCCCGGCCCGGGGGAGGACTGGTAGCAGAGCACCAGATCGGGCCTTAGCGCCGCGATGGCCTCGATGTTTGGATCGTTGAACTTGCCCACGTCCACGGCCCGGGTCAGCTCCGGCCAGTATTCGGGATTCTTGGGAATCCAGTCGGACACGCCGACGATGCTGTCCGCCACGCCGAGCAGCCGCATGACCTCGGCCGCGTTCTTGTTCAACGTCACCACGCGACGTGGCTGAAAGGGAACGGACACCTCGCGGCCGGCCGCGTCCTGAACGCGCACCATCCGGGTCGCCGCGCCTTTTCCGCCGCGTCCGCATCCCATGACCAATAGTAGACACGATAATACTAATACGACGATACGGTGATATGCCGATCGGCGTCCAACCTCATGCATGTTCCTTCCCCTCCGTCGGCGGTGCCGGCAATGTGATTGGAGCGCATACCAAATAATTAAACGTAGCACAATAGACTTGTTTGCAACAAAACAATATGCTATAAAATCGTAACATTTTTTATTTGAGGTCATACCAATGTGATTGATTTGGAAAATATCACCAAACGGTTCGTCGGCGCCAATGCGCTGAATGGAGTGAGCCTGCGTGTGGGCGCGGGGGAGATCTTCGCGTATCTGGGGCCAAATGGCGCTGGGAAGACCACGACCATTCGCATTCTCACCGGACTCTGCGCCCCGGATGGCGGACGAGCGCTGGTAGGCGGCGTGGACGTGGTCGCGCAGCCCACCGTGGCCAAGGCCCTGTGCGGCGTCGTGTCGCAAGCCGTCAATCTGGACCAGGAACTCACCGTGGCGGAGAATCTGGACATTCACGGCCGGTTGTTCGGAATGCCGCCGGGGCTGCGCGAGCGCCGCGCCCGCGAGTCGCTGGAACGTCTGGACGTGGCCGACCGCGCGGACTCGCCGGTGCGTGAGCTCTCCGGCGGGTACAAAAGGCGGGTCATGATCGCCCGCGCACTGATGCATGAACCCCGCGTGCTCCTGCTCGACGAGCCCACCGTGGGGCTGGATCCGGCGGTGCGCCGGCGGTTGTGGGCGGCGATCAAACGCATCCGTGAGACCGGCGCCACGATCCTGCTCACCACCCATTACATCGAGGAGGCGGAGTTCCTGGCTGACCGCGTGGCCTTTCTCGACGCCGGCCGCGTGGTGGCGCTCGGTGCGCCGCGCGAGCTCATGGCCCGGCTGGGTGATTGGGCGGTGGACGCGCTGAATGGCGAGGAGCTGCGCACGGATTTCTTCAATGACCGTGGCGAGGCACAGACCTTCGGCGCGGGGCTCCCCGGTCCGTTCTCCCTGCGCCGGGTGAACCTGGAGGACGTGTTCCTGCGCGTGACGGGGAGGAAGCTCGCATGATCCGAGGCTGGAGCGCGGTCTATTACCGCGAGGCGCTCATTTTGCGTCGGCGCGGACTCAAAACCTTGGCGAGCATGTGCGTTTCGCCCCTGCTGTATCTGCTGGCCTTCGGCTGGGCCATGTCGGGAACGTTGGACGACAGCCCCTATCTTCGTTTCCTGGTGCCGGGACTCGCGGCCATGAGCAGCATGACCCAGTCCTGGGCCATCGCGGCGGATATCAACATCGCGCGGTTCTACTGGCGCATTTTCGACGAGGTCCAAAGCGCGCCGGTGGCCCCGATGGGTTATGTGCTGGGCGAGGTGCTGGCGGGCATGACGCGCGGACTCGCCGCCGCCGCGCTCACGGTGGGGCTCGGGCTGGCCTTCGGCGTGCGGCCGTGGTGCGGCCCGGCCTTCTGGCTGGCGTTGGCGCTCAACAGCTTTTTCTTCGCCTCGCTGGCGGTGGGGCTGGCCATGCGCATCAAGTCCCACGCGGACCAGGCCATGCTGACGAATTTCGTCATCACCCCCATGGCCTTTCTCGGGGGGACATTTTTCCCGGTGGAGCGCCTGCCCGAATGGGCGCACACGCTGCTTCTGCTGCTGCCGCTCACCCACGCCACGCGCGCGGCCCGGGCGGCGGCCACAGGCGCAACCCTGCCGCCGACACCGTTTTTCCTGTTGGGCGGGGCGGGAGTTGCGGCCTTCGTTTTCGCCGTGCGCAGCGTGGCCAAGGCCAGGGACTGACATGAACGGGCTCTGCACGCTCTTGTCGTCGGTTCCGGCCGAGGCTGCGTCCGCGCGTCCGATCACGGACTGCCGCGTGCGTCTGCCCGGCGGTTCCTGGACCGTGAGCCTGCGAACGTTGGCGCTGCTCGTTTCAATTGGCGCGCACGTGCTGGGCTGCGTTCTGCTGTTGGCGGCTCATACGCCCGCGCCCACCGCGCCGCCAGCGCCGCCAGCCGCCTCCCCGGCTCCTCTTGTGGAGGTGCGGTTCGTGGAAGCGGCCGGTCTCAGCGGCGAAGGCGGATCGCCCGCTTCCGTGTCGGTGGCGGACGCCACGGCCCAACCGTCCCGACGCGTCTCTTCGAGCGAACAGGCAGGCCTGCCGCGCCAGACCCCGCCGACGCCTGTCGCCATCGCCGCCAAGCCAGCACCCGAAGCCGCGCCCCAAAACGTGACGCATGCCATCTCTGCCACTTCCACTTCGGCCTCGTCCCCCACGACGGGAAGCGCGGCCGCCGAAGCCGGCGGAGCTGGCGGCGCGGTTGCCGGTGGACGCGGAAGCGGACCGGGTGAGGGGGGCGGTGGAAGAGGAGCCGGCGCGGGTCATGGGGAAGGGGCGGGAACGGGTCAGAGCGGCGTGGCCGTGGACCGCATGCCGGTTCCCATGGAGCGCGTGAAGCCGGTCTACCCCATGGCCGCCCGCAGGCGCGGCCTGGATGGACGCGTGGTGCTGCGGATTTTCGTGGACGCGGGCGGTGGCGTTCGCGAGGTGCGCGTGCAATCCGCCGAACCCGTTGGTGTGTTCGAGGACAGGGCGGTAGAGGCCGTGCGCCGCTGGCGATTCACCCCGGCCATGGCCCACGGCGCGCCTGTGGGCATGTGGATGACCCTGCCGGTGCGCTTCTCGCTGGACGGCCGGTGAGCCGATTCATCCGGCCCGAGACTGGACTTATCCCATCGGGATTTACTGGCGAAGAGAGCCAGTCACGGCGACCCCATGAAAGGACGACCATGAGCGACGAACACCCCCACGGGTATTCGCACGGGCATTCGCATGAACACACACGTTCACAAGCATGAGCACGAACATCCGGGCATCGGCGCGCATTCGCACCCGCACGAGCACACGCATGAACATGCGCACGAGCATGAACACAGTCACGCCCACGTCCACGGCAGCGACGAGTCCGCGCATCCCCACGAACACGATGACCCGCACGGACCGCACGAGCACACGCCTCCGGGGCACGATCTGCCGGAACATGCCCATGAGCCGCACGATCACGGGACGGAGAAGTAGGCGCGACTCCCCGCTCGGGGGCGAAAGCGAAGTTTGAGGCGACAACCGAGTCGTTCCACATGGCGCGGCAGGGCTGTGTGCGCCACTCCGCCAAAGCCGGAGGACATCGGTCCTGTCGATGAGCGGGATGGTGGAACGGACGGGGGCGCCCGGGTATGACGCGGACGTCGCGTCGAAAATGACGGACAGCTTGGGCTCGACATGCGCGCGCATCACGGGAGCGCGACCGCGGGGAGGTGGGCGTGTCTCCTCCCGCGCGGCCGCGAGTGTGGCCGCCGCGCCCCGGCGAGGGGGTCTGCTTGGCGCGGCGGCCTGTTCCGCGTCTATCGGCCCAGCACGTAGGAGAAGATGAGCGGGGCCACGATGGAGGCGTCGGACTCGATCATGAAGCGCGGCGTGCCGGGATCGAGCTTGCCCCAGGTGATCTTCTCGTTGGGCACCGCGCCGGAGTATGAGCCGTAACTCGTCGTGCTGTCGCTGATCTGCGCGAAGTAGGCCCAGAAGGGGATTTCCTTGCACTCCAGATCTTGAATGAGCATGGGCACCACGCAGATGGGAAAGTCCCCCGAGATGCCGCCGCCGATCTGGAAGAAGCCCACGGGAATTTTACGGCCGGCCAGGTCCGCGTACCAGCGGGCGAGGTGCTCCATCTGTTCCGTGCCGCGCCGCACGGCCCCATGGTGCGGCAGATTGCCGCGCATGACCTCGGAAACGAGGATGTTGCCCAGCGTGCAGTCCTCCCAGCCGGGCGTGTAGATGGGCAGTCCCTTCTCCTTGGCGGCCAGCACCCAGGAGTGCTCGCGCGGGATGTTGAACAGCTCCTCGATGCCCGGCTGATCCAGCAGGGCGTAGGCGAATTCCCAGGGAAAACGCGGCCGGCCGGCCTCCGCCGCCTCGCGCCACAGGTCGATCATGCGCGCCTGCACCCGCCGGAACACGCCTTCGGGGATGCAGGTGTCGGTGACGCGGTTGAACCCGGCCTCGTAGAGCTTCATCTCCTGCGCGGGGGAGAGGTCGCGGTAGCCGGGCTCCATGCGGTACTCGTCGTGGTCGAAGAGGTTGAACAGGTCCTCCTCCAGGTTGGCCGCCGTGCAGCAGACGGCGGAGATCTTGCCCTGCCGGATCATCTCGGCGAGCGAGATGCCGATCTCCGCTGTGCTCATGGCCCCGCCCATGGCCAGGAACATCGTTCCGCCCTGGTCGATCAGCTTCCGCCAGGCCTTGGCCGCGTCCAGCGTCTCTCGCGCGTTGAAGTGGCGGTAGTTCGACTCCATGAAATCGGAAATGCAGCCCATCGGAAGACTCCTTCTGTGATCTAGAAGCTGAGGTTGTAGTTGACGTAGGCGTTGATGCCGGGTTCCCGGTATTCCAGCCCGCGCGAGGTGGCCATGTAGTTCTGGTAGGAGGCGTCGAAGAGGTTGTTCACGCCGAGGGTGAACTCGTGCCGGTACTCGCCGGTGTTGCAGGCGTAGCCGCCGCGCACGTTCATCACGGCCCAGGAATCGCCGCGCGTTGCCGTGGAGGGGACGTTGTTCTGCTCCGCCGCCCACTGCCCCTCGACCGCCCACCATCCGCCGCCGATGGTCTGCTTGACGCCGGCCAGCCCGGACAGCGGCGCGATGAACGGCAGCCACGTCCCGTGGGTCTCGTCGCGGCCCTGGGTGTAGGCGGCGCTCGCGTAGGCGGTCCAGCCCTTGGCGAAATCCCATTCGAGGGACTGCTCCGCGCCGTAGATCTCGGCGGAGCCGATGTTGGCCATGGTATAGAGCGTGGGGCTGGTCCGCTCGCGCGTGATGTAATTGTGCAGGAAGTTGGCATAGACCGAGGTGGTGGACCGCAGGGTCGTTCCCGCGCGCTTGAGGGCGAACTCCAGATAGCGCGACTCCTCGGGCTTGAGGTCTGGATCGCCCCGCTCCACCATGCCGCCGGCTAGATTTATGTTCTTGTACAATTCAAGAATGTTCGGCGTGCGGTAGCTGGCGGCGGCGATGACACTGGCCGACCAGGGATCGCTGAAGGCCCAGGTGAGGCCGGCGTGGCCGCCCCAGTTGGTGTCGTTCTTTTCCCCTCCGTTGCCCGAGGTGACCGTGCCGCCGCCGTTGGTTATATGCACGGCGTCGACTCGACCGCCCAGGTTCAGTGTCCAGGCCGGGGCGAGCTTCCAGTCGTCCTCGGCGAACGCGCCGGAAACCAGCTGGCTGGCGTCGGGCATGGGCATGGCGTGAGCCGACACGCCATTGACGCGCATGACCTGCGCGCGGGAGCGCATGTCCCAGTTGGAGACCTCGGCCCCGGCCACCACGGTGTGCGGTCCCAGGTCGAGCACGTTCTTCCAGCGGCCGGCGACGGTCTCATGGGTGGCGGACGGCTGCTGCCAAGCGATCGCTCCGGAAGAGTAGTTGTCGATGCGCGGATAGCGGCCGATGAGCTGCCAGGACAGGTCCAGGCTGGACTCTTTGAGCCAGGAGTTCTTGGGTGTGTAGGAGTGAATCAGCTGGACCATGCGCCGGTCGTTCTCGCGCAGGGTCAAGTCGGCGTTGCCGGGCAGGCCGCTGGAGTTGCCGCCCGGGATGCCGATATGGCTGCCCTCCACGTTCTGGTATTGCACCTGGGTAGTCTGCTCGTCCGTCCACTTGAAGGCGCCCGCAAGCTTGCCCTGCCAGTCCTCGAACTGCGTGTTGCCCACCTTCTTGTCCCGGCCGTCGTAGTAGCTCGCGGCCTCGCGCCATCCGCCGGAGCCGAACAGCCAGAAGCGCTTGTCCGACCACGAGAGGTTGCCATAGAGGTCAGGTCCCCTCGGATTGCTGGAGTAGTGAGTGTCGGCCTCGCCGTGCAGCTCCGTCTTGTCGGAAAAATGGCCCTTCTTGGTGATGATGTTCACCACGCCGCCGGTGGAGCCGGAGCCGTACAGCGCGCTGATCGGCCCCTTCAGAACCTCGATGCGCTCGATGTCGTTCTGGTTGATGACGCCGAGACGGCCGTTGATGTCCGTGGTCATGTTCACGCGCACGCCGTCGATGAGCACGACCACCGCGTCGCGGTTCAGCCCCCGGATGCTCACGTCGCCGCTCCATGGCGAGTCGCCGTTAAGGCTCACGCCAGGAATGCGCGCCAGCGCCTCGGAAACGGAGTTCGGTCCGGTTTCGCGGATGTCCTCCTGTGTGACGACGCCCACGCTGCCGGGTGTCTTGGATGCCGGGGCCGGAATCCCGCGCGCGGTGACGAGCACCTCGTCCAGCGCGGCGGCGTGGGGCGTGGCGGAATCGGCGGCAAGGGCCGCCACGCAGACGGTCAGGGAGAGAAGCGTTCCGCGCAGGACGTGGGACAGCAACGATGACTTCGGGAGGTGAAGACGCATGCTCGCCTCCTAGAGGACGATGGATTTGACGCGCACGGCCTCGATCATTCCGAGCCTGCCGGCAAGCGCGCCGATCTGATCGGTGGTGGCGTTGACAACGAGGGTGAGCAGACCGGAGTCCGGCGCGCAGCGCGGCACGCTCATGCGTGCGATGATGACATCGGGAAAGGAGGCGAGAACGTTTTCGATGCCTTCCAGAGCGTGATCGGCCGCGCCGAAGACGACGCCGACAAGCCCGATACGGGAAACGGGTTTGGTCAAGGGAATACCTCGTAACATGATTTTTATTTTGGTAGCACGGTAACACGGAACGTGCAAGAGAATATTTAAGCAATTCTGGCGAAGTTGGTCATCAAGCTGAAAATACATATTATTTTTAGCTTGCTTTGCGTATTAAGTTGCACAGTAATAAATAACGTGACATGAAATGTGAAGATATTTGCTGACAAGGAGGTCTTATGCCGCGTTACCACGTCCTTGGGGCGGTTTTCCCTCTCATGTTGTGCTTGGCCGCTTTCGTCCCGCCGGCCCACGCGCTGGCGGCGGAACCCGCCCCGGTGCTGCTGCATAATGGCGAGCGTTTTTTGCGCATGGGTAACCTCGGGTTCGCCAAGGCCAACTACGACAAGCTCATCGCCAATTACGAGGGCACGCCGGAGGCTGCCGAGGCCCATGGCGATCTCGGCGTCATCGCCGCCCGCCAGGGCAACGACGATCTGGCCATCGCCGAGTATGAGAAGGCCCTGGCCATCGACGGCTACCCGCTGGCGCACTTCAACCTGGGCCAGGCTCTGCTGCGCAAGCTGGACCACGGCGGCGACGCCTCGCTGGCCGCACGCGCCCGGGAACATTTTCTGGCCTTCGACGCCTATCTCGAAAGCGGCAAGCCGCGCCCGGCCATCCTCACCTACCGGTTGGACGAGGTGCGGGCGGAACTGGCGGCGGCGCTCAAGCGTCTTCAGTGATCGGATTGGCGCGGCCCTCGGATTCGGGAGCTGACTCCCTCTCCCCAGGCCGCCTTGGGTAAGTTCACCCCCGGGGGGGATCGGGGGCGGGGTTAGGCCTTGAGTTTGATGCCCTTGGCCTTGAGCGCCTTGAGCGCGGCGCTGCGGTCCACGTAGTGGGTGTGCAGCAGCTCGTGCGACACGTGGCCGCAGGGGCCATCGCCCAGAAAGCCGCCCTTGGCGTAGAGTTTCTGCACCATGGGGTTGTCCTGGGATTTACGCAGGTTGTAAAGTTTAGGGTTCGCGTCGGCGGCGTAGACGCCGCTCTGGCGCTGGCTCACGAGGTCGAGCTCGGCGGCGTGGGCCTCCGTGACCAGGGTGGGCGCGGCGCCCGCGACGGCGGCGACGACGACGGCCGCTCCGGCGACTTTCAGGAAGTCCCTGCGGGTGCAGTTCATCTGTTCGCTCATGATTCGCACCTCCTTAGGCCTGCGCCTTCATGGCCAGGCGTTTGTTAATCGCGGCGAAGATCTTGCTGTGGCCGTTCTCGGCCTCGCGGACGCTCGGGTTGATGATCTGTCCGCCACCGTTGATGCAGCCGCCGGGGCAGGTCATTATCTCGATGAAGTGGTACTTGCTCTTGCCGGCCTTGACCTCGTCGCAGAGCTTCTTGGCGTTGTCGAGTCCGCTGGCCACGGCCACGTTGACCTTGCCGAAGTGCGGCACGTCGATGCTGGCGCTTTTGATGCCCTCGTGCGTGCGCACGGCCTTGATGTCCACGTCTTTGAGTTTTTCGCCCGAGAGCACCTCGTAGGCCAGGCGCAGGGCCGCCTCCATGACGCCACCGCTGGTGCCGAAGATCGTCGCCGCGCCCGTGGCCTCGCCCAGGATGGGGTCGGCGGGGTCGTCCTTGAGATTCTTGAAGTCGATGCCGGCCTTCTTGATCATGTAGGCCAGCTCGCGGGTGGTGATGGTCACGTCGGTGTCGCGGTGGCCGCTGGCCGCCAGCTCGGGGCGCAGTCCCTCGAATTTCTTGGCGATGCAGGGCATGATGGACACGGTGAACATCTTGGCGGGATCGGTCTTGGTCTGCTGGGCGCCGTAGGTTTTGGCCAGGGAGCCCAACATGCCGATGGGCGACTTGGCGCTGGACAGGTTGGGGATCAGCTCAGGGTAGTAGGCCTCCACGAACTTGACCCAGCCGGGGCAGCAGGAAGTGAATTGGGGCAGCGGGGCGTGATGGCTCGGGTGTTTCACCCGGTTGATGAGTTCGGTGCCTTCCTCCATGATGGTCACGTCGGCGGTGAACTCGTTGTCCCAGATGAATTTAAAGCCGAGCTTGCGCAGGGCCGCGTGCATCTTGCCGCCCACGTGCGTGCCGGCGGGAAGGCCGAAGGCCTCGCCGAGAGCGTAACGCACAGCTGGGGCCGGCATGGACACGCAGACCGTGTTCGGGTCCTTCAGGGCCGCGAACACGGCGTCCACGTAGGAAACCTCCTCGTAGATCGCGCCGTAGGGGCAGTTCACCAGGCACTGGCCGCAATTCACACAAGCGGCCGGGTCGAGCACCTTGCTCTTGCCCTCCGCGCCCTGGGCCTGAATCGCGCCGGTCTTGCAGACATCGACGCAGGTGCCGCAGGCCTGGCATTTCTCCTGGTCCACCTGGACGAACGAGAAACTTCCGGGGTCCACGTCCAGCGGGGCGCTCCCCTTCATCATCACCTTCTCCATCTCTTGCATCATGCACCTCCAGATTGGTTGAACACGACTCGCCTCTCCTCCGGCCCTGCGTGCGCGTGGCCGTAACATAAAACAATATAAAATAGCACAAAAAGATAACTTGCATGAGAATCGTATTATGTCAAGGCCGTTGGTTGGGATTGACCGAGGGAAGCGGCAGGAATGTGAGGAAAGAAGAAGATGACCGCAAGCTGCTTGCGCGGTTCGCCGCGCCGGAGTCATGCACAGGGGGGGCGAATGGGAATTGGTTCCCCCCCCGGCTTGGGAATCGGCGGCGGCCGATCGTTCGGGGGGAGGGCCTTGGCCGTGGAACACGCTGGTGAACATTCCCGACGCGCACCTGGACGGCCGTCGCATCGATTTCATGACGGCGGCCGCTTGGCCGCCCGCCAGATTGAGGCAGGCGTCGGCCCCGGATTCGTGGGGCCCGCCAGGCGGCCCGGGCGGTGGAACGCGTCGTCCCGACGGAATGCCTGCCGCCTTGGGAAGCGGCGACGGACGTGTGCCGCAGCCCCCCTCCGCGCGGTTACCCAGGGAGTTCGTCGCCCGGGCTCTTCGAATCCGGCTTCCGCCGGGGTCACGTGGCGCTACGGAGTGAGCCGGCACGTAGCCGATTCGGACGGCTTGCGAGCCGCCGCCCCGCAACCTCACGGTCGGATTTCCCCTTACGCGGGGGCGTCGGCCGCTTTCGCCGGGTCGCGCAACAACCGGAGCGTCTGCGCTGCCTCGGCGCGATCAAGCACTTGCAGGGCGAAGCCCGCGTGCACCACGATGTAATCGCCTAGAACCGGAGGCTCAGGCAGCAGCATCAGTGAGGCTTGAATGGTGGTCTGGCTGTCGTCCAGACGACAGGTGGCCATCCCGTCCACCATGCGGACGACCTCGGCGGGAACGGCGAGACACATGGCATTCTCCTTGTCTGCGGGAACGGTGACGTTCCCGATTAGGCGCGCGCTGCGTGGAGCTTCGCGGCGAGATACTCGTGCCCTTTCTCCAGGGCGTATTCGTAGGGCATGTCCCAGTTGAGCCGGGCGCTCATTGCGATGTGCGGCATGGGCACGAACAGGGACTTGCGTTCGAGCAGGGCCGCGTAGCATGGATCGGCCACCACGCAGTCCACGTCCGGATCGTTCAAAAGCGCGGCGATGGCCGCCTCGTCGTCAGTGCTGATGTCATGCGCGCCGCGTTCGGCCATGACGCCGAGGCATCCTTTCCCGGGCGCGAACAGGGCTTCGTCGGGCAGCACGGAGACCACGTCGATCCGCGGCACGCCGAAGTCCGCGCGAAGGCAGCGTCGTATGCCGTGGCTGAGCACCGGTTCGCCCACGACCACCGCGTGGCGGCAAGCCGGTCGCGCCGCCATCGTCTGGGTGGGCGCGTTCTCCCGGCGCAGGAGCGCCAGAAACTCGTCGCGACCGCGCAGCCCCACGGGCATGCCCACCACGTAGGGCGTTCCGTAGGCCGCACGCATGAATTCGGCCAGGGGAATGCCACTGGTGGAGACCACCACGTTCAGCTCCGCCTCCGGGGCGCGGCGGATGGCCGCGAGGGGGTCCTCCTCGCCAGGGCGCGGCGCGGAGAACACGGCAACGAGGGGCAACCCCGCCGCCTCGATGGCGTCGAGCACGGGCTGCATGTGCTCCTCCCTGCCGCAGGAGAGGTGGATGGCCCCGAGCACGTTGACGCCCCGCCGGGGCGCATTCGCGGCCGGCGCGCGCATGAACTTGCCTGCCAGGGCCAGAAAGGCCTTGGCCGCGCCCTCGGGATACGGCTCGGACCCGGCGGTGGGCACCATGAACACGGGCTTGTTCGTCTGCGCCTCCAGCGTGCGCGAGAAACCGCGAAGATCCGTGCCAATGATCTCGGAGATGGGTGTGCCGGCCAGGGCCACGAAGCGGCGCTCCAACTGCGTCGCCACCCGGGCGATGTTTTCGATGAATTTCCCCTCATTGCCGAGGATGACGTCCATCTCCCGCAAACCGGCGCCGACCACGGTGGCCGGGCCGCGGTACCAGCGCGGCTCGTCCTCGATGTTGATGTGCCAGGCTCCGCCGGCGGGGCCATAAACCACGATGAGACCGTCGAAGGCGTACAGCGCTGAGCTGACGCCGAAGTAACCCGTGGCCAGGGGAAGCAGCTTATGAAATTCTTTCATGTTTTGTGCCCTGCGCGTCAGATGAGGAAGTTGTGCGTATAGATCCAGTCGTGGTTGCTCACCGGATGGTCCAGTGCCTCGCACGTCCGTTCCAGCATCCACACGGCGTTCTCGTAGCCGTGTTTCTGCTCCTGGTAGCGCGAAAGCGGCACGTTGGCCGCGCGCGCGCAAAAGAGCCCCGCGTCCACGCCGTAGGCCACGTCGATGTCGTCGAAGGCCTCGGTCTCACCGCAGAGATTGGGGTGGGAGACGTTGTACACGCGCACGCCCGGCGCCTGTTCGCGCAGGCGTCCGATGAGGTCCCACTCGTAGGGTTTGAAGGTGCCGCGCGCGAAGATGGCCCGCACGTCGAGTCCGAATTCCAGCAGGGCCAGGGCCAGCTCGTAGGGACTGCCATTGATGCTGCACCCCACGGCCAGCGATTTGCCGCGCAGTCGCTCGACCAGCGGGGCGGCTGCGGCCTCGGCGGCCTTCCGCCAGGGCGAGGCGTCCAGCTCCCGGTCCAGGGCCGCGTTCATTTTGGCGTATTCCCCGTCGATGGCCGAGAACCCGTAGGACGTGGGCGTGAAGCATTGGGGGATGTCCATCTCCTTCTCCATGCGCCCGGCCAGACCGTTGGCCAGCGGATGCAGCACCAGGGAGGCGCGGGCGTCGGCCATGCGCGCGAACTCGGTCAGGTCGCGGCACAGCGGTATCTGGCGGATGCGAACGACGCCGGCGTTGCGAAGCACCTGGTAGAGCTCGCCCGACTCGGACAAGGGCATGAACGTGCCGAGGATGTTCACCGCGTCCGGGTCAACGTGACGTTTTTCGTGCTGCAGAAAGCCGAAAAAGGCGGTGTAGGCCGAGGTGAAGGGCGAATCCTTGAGGCCGATGGTGATGGGGGCCATGGCCCCGAGGATGATGCGCCGCCCGGTGGATTGCTCCAGCCGGTGGATGACCCCGGTGAAGTCCGTGCCGAGGATGTAATCCGGGCAGCCGACGATGAGGAAAATGACCTTCTCCGGACGGCGCGCGGCTATGTCGCGCACGCCGCGTTCCACCTCGGCCAGATGGTTGCCCAGGGTCATGTCCAGCTCCGGCACGCAGAGCATGTGAAAGCGGTCGGTGAAACCGCGCGCGTGGGCCATGAAGGCCGAATGGCGCAGGCAGGCGGAAGGCCCCGCCATGACGCACAGCGACTCCGGCAGCAGCAGACAGGTTTCGATGACGCCCCAGCCGGCGAGGTTCGGCCCAACGCCTTCCAGGGGCGCGAAGGGAAAGTCCTCCCGGCTCGACAGGTTCTTGATGGACACACAGGCGTTTTCCACATGCATCGCTGTTCTCCTCACATGGCGAAGGGGGGATAGGCCGACAGGTCGGCGGCGACCGGCGGCTTTCCCAGAACGAGGGACGAAATCGTTTCCGCCAGGCCGAAGAAGCGCTCGGACGTGGGCAGGCTCCGGTCGCCCTCGACAACGGTCCGGCCCTGTTCCTCGAAGGCGTGGATGGCCTGGTCGCGCGGGATGACGCCAAGGATCTTCGTATCCATCGCGTGGGCGAAGTCCTCCACGCGTTCCACCTCGTCGGGCATGTCGCGGCGGTTGAGAATGAGCCCGCCGAGTCCGGCGTAGTTGCGGTCGGCGAAATTGCGCAGGGCCAGAATGATGTTGCGCGCGGCGAGCAGGGCCATTTTCTCGCCGGAGGTGACGATGGCCACCTTGTCGGCGAAGCCCTCGCGCATGGGCACGGCGATGCCGCCGCAGACGATGTCCGCCAGAATGTCGTACAGCACCACGTCGGGCTTGTAGACGGCGTATGCGTTCATTTCCTCCAGCAGCTCGAAGGCCGTGAGCATGCCACGGCCGAAACAACCAACGCCCGGAGTGGGACCGCCCACCTCCAGACAGGTGACGCCGCCGAAGCCCGTGCGCGCGATCTCGTCCAGGTTTTTCGGTCGGCCGTGCTCCTGCAGGTATTGCAGGATCGGCGGGGGCGTTTTCCCCCCCAGCAGGTTGATGGTCGAGTCCGTCTTCGGATCGCAGCCGATCTGCATCACCCGTTTCCCCCGCAGGGCCAGGGCGGCCGATATGCCCGAGGTCACCGTGGACTTGCCGATGCCGCCTTTCCCGTAGATGGCGATTTTGATCAAAAACGTCCTCCTTGCATCTTGAGGGAATCCCCCCTGCTCGCGGTCTCCGGCACCCTGCCGGCCCGCCGCAGCACGTTTCTGGCCTCTTCGACGGAGACGTAGCGTTTTCTCGTCGTGATCTGGAACTCGTACTCGATCTTGTCGGTTTTGCTTTTGAGAAAGGGATTGCAGTTGGGCATGATGACGTTGGCTCCGCCCTGGATGAAGGCGCGGTACTGGCCGTTGTCCGGGTCGAGTGTGGCCACGGTGTTGGCCGCGGCCAGATGAGTGTTGCCCGTGACGATGCGCGTGAGCGCGAAGACTCGCAGCATGAGGTCCATGTCGGCCGCCGCGCCGTCGCGCAGCGGCGTGTCCGCGTGGGGGATGAACGGGCCGATGTTGACCATGTCCGGCTGGAAGTCCTGAAAGAACCCGATGTCCGCGCAGAGGTCCTCCAGGGTCTGCCCCGGCAGGCCGACGATGTCGCCCACGCCGGTCTGGTAGCCCATCTCCCGCAGACTTTCGATGGTCCGCAACCGGTCGGCCAGCGCGTGGCCCGGCCGCATTTCAGCATAAAGAGTGGGATTCATGGTCTCGTGCTTCATCAGGTAGCGGGCGGCTCCGGCCTCGCGGAAGGCCAGCAGATCCTCGAGCGGACGTTCGCCCAGACTGAGCGTGATGGCCACGTCGGCCTTGTCGAGGATCCCCCGGATGATCCCGCAAAGCATTTCGCGCGTGTAGTGGGCGTCCTCGCCGGCTTGCAGCACCACGGTCCTGAGGCCGGCCGCGGCGATGGCCAGGGAGGTCTCCACGATCTGCTCGGGGCTCATGCGGAAGCGCTTGATGTTCCGGTTGCTCCGGCGCAGGCCGCAGTACAGATCGTCGTGGCGGCAGTGGTTGGAAAAGTGCACCACGCCGCGCAACTGGGCCGTTTGCCCGCAGTTGGCGGCGCGCACCCTGTCCGCCTCGGCGAACAGCGCCCGCTGCCCCGCGACGTCGCGCAGGGCGTTCAATATCTCCTTTGAGTTCAGCATCCCGTCCCTCCAGTCATCGGCATCGACGTCATTTGGCGTCGACGGTCAGCGTCCGTCCGGTGTCCGAATCCTCCACCCGCAACATGCAGGCGTTGCAGGGATCGAAGGCGTGCACCGTGCGCAACAGCTCCAGCGGGCGCGTCGGATCGGCCACGGGCGTGGCCGCCAGGGCCAACTCCAGCGGACCGGGCGCGCCCGCGCCGTCGCGCGGGGAGAAGTTCCACAGCGAGGGCACGATGGACTCGTGCCGGACCACGTGGCCGGCCTCCATGCGTACGCGGTGCAGCAGGGCTCCGCGTGGAATCTCCGCCAAGCCCTCGCCTTCGCCCCCGTCCGGCAGCGGCCTGAACGCGCGGCGCGGGGAATCGGCCGGTAGCCGACGCAAAGCGTCCAGCCAATCGGTCGTCGCACGGGCAAGCAGAACCGCCTCCATCCCCCGGGCGAGCAGCCGGCCCAGAGCGGAGTTGAGCGCGGCAGGCGGCAGCCCGGCCCGGCCCAGGGTCCCGTCCACGAACGCTCCGGCGTCCCCTCCGGCGGCGCGCGCGGCCACTATGCGCGCAAGCGGCCCCACCTCGCAGGCTCCGCGTCCCCTGACGCGCGGCGCGCTGAACCACTCCAGGCGCGCGTTGTCCCAGCGGTAGGCCGGCTCCTCCGGCGGCAGGTGCAGCCGGTAGCGCTCGGCGTCCGCCGCGGGCCATGCCGGCTTCGGCTCCTCGCACGC
This sequence comes from Desulfocurvus sp., assembly GCA_020692325.1. Lineage (GTDB taxonomy): Bacteria > Desulfobacterota > Desulfovibrionia > Desulfovibrionales > Desulfovibrionaceae > Humidesulfovibrio. Next base: position 7,362 of record JAIMKR010000021.1, on the reverse strand, counting down.
GCGCTCGGGGTCGGCGCGTGAATCCAGAATGTGGCCGTCCGCGTCGCAAACGCCGCCGGGCAGCAGCGCCGGGCCCTCCGCGCCGGGGAACTCCGGCCAGGCGAGAAAGGCGTTCACGCCCGCAAGCCGCGCCCACAGCGGGTACAGCCGGGCGATGAGCAGGGCGTCGGGCAGGAACGTCTCCTCGATGAAGACGCGGCAGCCGCGCAGCAACCCCGCGCAACGCTCCAGCGTGTCCGTCGAGAGATCGGGGGGCGCGTCGCCGGGCTCGCCTGTCGTCCCGTCCGCCAGACCGCCCACACGATAGGCCGGGTGGCCCGATCCGTCGCAGCGCAGCAGCTTGAGCGTCCGCGCCAGATCGGCGCGGACACCGGCGGCCCCATCCGCGTGGCTGAAGACGAGCAGGTGCGCCTCGGGTGCGCCTGCGTAAGCCGGGTGGTCGCGATCGCCCACGGCGAAGAACGCGCCGGCCTCGCCCCGCGCGAGTTCGGCCAAGCGCCCGGCCTCGCGGGCGAAAAACTCCGGGCTCGCCGTCCGTCCCTCGCCCGGCTCGCGGTCGCCTTCGGCTAGCCGGGCCGTCGCCGCCGGGTCCGCCTCCAGGGCGCGGCCCAGATTCAGCCAGTCGCCCAGGTGGAACACATAGAAATGCGCCAGATGGTCGGAGAGGTATTGCAGGCTCTGTACGATGCCGCGCACCAACCGCGCCGCCGGCGGAACGCGCACGCCGGCCATGTCCTCCAGGGCGCGGGCAATGGCCAGGGCGTGGCCCGCGTTGCACAGGCAGCTGGGCCGTTGGGAGAAATCCGGGGCCTCGGCGGCAGTCGAGCCGAGCAGCGCGTTCATGTCGTGCAGCATCCGGCCCGTGCTCCAGGCGGCGGTCGTCCGGCCGTCCGAAACGCGCGCGCTGACAACGAACAGGTTGCCGACGCAGACGATTTCCCGGCGTCCATTCGCGTCATTCCGCCCGGTCATCGCGCGCCTCCCCGCCCGGCGGCCCGGAGTGCGTCCCGGGCCTCGCAGAAGGCCATGTGCGCCCCGGGGAAGGGATCAAGCACGCGCGGCAGCACCCCCTGCACATAGGAGATGGCCAGTCCGTAGTTGGTCATGGGCACGCCCTGCCTTTCGGCCCGCAGGAGCCGCGTGAGCATCTGCCGTCGATTGGCCACGCAGGCCCCGCAGTGGATGACGAGTCTGTACGGCCCCAGGTCCTCGGGAAAATCCCGGCCGGCGAGGTTATCTACCTGAATCTCGCCGCCGGCGTACTGCCGCAGCCAGCGGGGAATTTTCACACGGGCGATGTCGTCAGCCAGTGGGTGGTGCGAGCAGGCCTCGGCGATGAGCACGCGGTCGCCCGGCCGAAGCGTCTCGATGGCCGTGACGTCTCGCGCGAGCTTGGGAAGATCGCCCTTGAAGCGGGCCATGAGGATGGAAAACGTGGTCAGCGGCACGTCCGGCGGAGTGTCGCCGGCTGTTTTGAGCACCACCTGCGAGTCGCAGACCACGAGGTGCGGTTTGCGGTTCAACCGGTCGAGCGCGTCGGCCAGTTCGCGCTCCTTGACGACCACGCAGGTCGCGTCGCTGTCCAGGATGTCGCGGATGGCCTGCACCTGTGGCAGGATGAGCCGCCCCTTGGGCGCGCCCAGGTCGATGGGCACCACGAGCACCGCCAGCTCGCCCGGGGGCATGAGGTCGCCCAGCAGGCGCGGCTCGTGGAACCAGTCCTCCGGGGCCAGCCCGGCCAGCAGCTCCTTGACGCTTTCTTTCCCCCGCCCCCGGGCGCAGGAGACCGAGACGCCACGCACGCCGGCCTCGCGCAGGGCGGCGAGGCGCTCCGGCGCGGGCGCGCCCAGGTCGTCCTTGTTGAACACCACGCCGAAGGGAATGCCACGCTCCGTGAGCAGGGCGACCAAGCGCTCCTCGTAGGGCTCCCAGCGATCGGCCTCGGTCACCAGCAGGGCCACGTCCGTGCGATCCAGGGTCTGCAGGGTGCGCTCCTTGCGCAATTTCCCCAGCGCGCCCTCGTCGTCCACGCCGGCGGTGTCGATGAAGACCACGGGGCCAAGGGGGGCCAGCTCCTGTGTCTTCTCCACCGGATCGGTGGTGGTGCCCGGCGTGTCGGAGACGATGGCCGCGCGCTGGCCGCAAAGCGCGTTGAGCAGCGAGGATTTGCCGACGTTGCGCCGGCCGTAGATCCCGATGTGCAGCCTGAGCCCCTTGGGCGTGTCGTTCATGGACAAGGCGTCCCTCCAGCGCGAGGCGTTTCCCCCCTCGCGACGATGCTGTCGTTGCGCGGCGCGCGGCGCGCCGGCTATTGATGCCCCAGGCGGCTCATGGCCTCCGGCGAAAGCAGCCGGTCCAGCTCCGCCGCATCCAGCAGTCCGTGCTCCAGCACGATGTCGCGGATGCCGACGTTGCGTCGTCCCGCCTCGGCTGCGACTTCCCCGGCCAAGTCGTACCCCAGGCTGGGCACCAGCGCGGTGACCGCCGCCAGGGAGCGCCCGGCGTGGGCGGCGCAGGCGGCGCGGTTGGCCGCAAGGCCCAGCACGCAGCGTTCGCGGAACATGACGTCCGCCCGGGTGAGCAGCGTGAGCGCGCCGAGCAGGGAGTCGGCCAGCAGCGGCAGAAAGGCGTTGAGTTCCAGCTGTCCCAGCTGCGCCGCCTGGGCTATGGACGCATCGTCGGCCATGACGCGCACGGCGACCTGCCCCACGGCTTCGCAGATCACCGGATTAACCTTGCCGGGCATGAGACTCGAGCCCGCCTGCGCCGGCGGCAGACGCAGCTCGCCCAGACCCGCGCGCGGACCGGATCCCAAGAGACGCAGGTCCGAGGAAATCTTGAAGAGATTCACGGCGTGGGCCCGCAGGATGCCCGAGACCTCCACGAAGGGGTCGGCGTTTTGCGTGGCGTCCACCAGGTTCTCCGCGCGGGAGAGGCCCAATCCAGTGATCTCACGCAGTTTTTCCACGACCAGGAAGATGTAGTCGCGCGGGGCGGTGATGCCCGTGCCGATGGCCGTGCCGCCGAGGTTGACCACGCGCAGCCGCTCCGCGCACTTGAAGACCCGCCAGCGGTCGCGCGAGAGGCACTCCGCCCAGGCCGAGCACTCGGCCCCCAGGGTCATGGGCACGGCGTCCTGCAACTCCGTGCGGCCCACCTTGAGCACGTCGCGAAAGGCCCGTTCCTTGTCCTGGAAGGCGGACTGCAACGCGGCAACGGCCTTCTCCAGATCGCGCAACAGGTCCAGCGCGGCCACGCGGACCGCCGTGGGGTAGACGTCGTTGGTGGACTGGTGCAGGTTCACGTGGCGCAGCGGGTCCACGCGGTCGTACCGGCCCCGCCGGCCGCCGAGAAGCTCCTCCGCGCGGTTGGCCAGCACCTCGTTCATGTTCATGTTCGTGGAGGTGCCGGCCCCGCCCTGCAGCGCGTCCACGGGGAATTCTTCCCGTAGGCCTCCGGCGATGACCTCCCCGCAGGCGGTGGCCACGGCTTCGCCCTCGGTCCGGGGCAGGAGGCCCAGCTCCATGTTGGCGCGAACGCATGCCAGCTTCACCTGGGCCAGCGCCGTGATGAACGCCGTATGCGCAGGCCGGCCGGCGAGCGGGAAATTCCGCACGGCGCGGGCCGTGTGAGCGCCCCAGTAGGCCGCCAACGGGACCGCGATCTCACCCAGCGCGTCGCGCTCCAGCCGGGTGTCCGTCGGCTCGCTCCACGCCTCGCCCTCAACCTCGAGCCGCCGCGCTTCGTCGTTTCCTGTATCAGCCATGCGTCGTTCGACCTTGTTCCCTACTTTTCCGCGTTCGATCGCCAAATTTTGCGTCCGTTGCTGAAAAGATTCATTATTCGTATGGAGAAGGTATTTAATATTGCTATTTTATTTTAATTTTTATCTTAGTCAAGTATAATTTTAATAAATTAGTATTACAGAATGGGGACTGAAGCGATAGCCAGCGCGTCAAACGGGAAGGCTTGCTCAGACGCTGAGGGCGGCCGCATGGTTCTCGGACAACGCCACCAAGGGGGCGAACATTGCGTAGTGGGCATCTGGCGGAGGGACATGTGGCCGGCATGACGGATGAGGTCTGTCGGGGATGGCCTCGGAGTGCGTTCTTCACGACCGGCACGGCGGGCATGGCGAACGCTTCACGCGACAGCCTGAAAGCGTCCGCTCGGACAGCCGTGACAGAAGGGCGATGTTTCTCGCCGACCGGCATTTTGCGTAGCGGCGAATGTGGGAGGGAACCGCGTCCAGGCGCGGCGAAAGGTAGGGGACGGAATCATCCGGGAGCCGCCGGATCCCCTTTCGCATCCGCTCGACCTTTTGGCCCGGGACGACGGGGATGGACAGGGCGTCCCGACGGTCTGGCGGTAGCGGGGAGGACGCGCGTGGCGGTCCCTCGTTGAAGATGGCCTGGAGCCGTTCGCGGCCGTCTTCCCCGCCCGCGCGGGGGTAGTCCCTCTCTTCTGTATTCACACCCCCAGAAGCAAGACCTTCCCGAGCCAAGCAGCACGCCCAGGAATGCGACGTGCGGGATCTAAATATGCGCAAATGCCTGAGCCAGCAGGAAGCCAAACACCGCCGGACTCGCAGCTTGGCATCGCGGCGGTCCAACTTTCGCCTCCATGCTGACCGGTCCATCGAGCATTGGCGCTGCGATTTTCTGAATGTTCACCCGGCATTTCGCCATGTTGCATCCACTCGCATAACTTGACCCTATCGCGGCAAAAACGAGCGGTCATGCGCATGGATCGCAGCCCTCCATGGACCATCTCCGCGGGAAAAGGCAACCGCTCAATCCCCGTAGGCCTGGAAACGAAAATTAATCATTTTCAACGAAAATTCATTATTAAACACGAAATCACGTTTCGAAGACCACTCCACTAGCACGTAACTAATAAAAAAGTATTTAAAAACAGCATATTACAAAAAATGTCCCTGTGGCATAACGATTGCTTACAGCTATAAGTCAACTATTGAACGCTCATAGCTAATCACAATTGTTTGAGAAGCACAGTTACTCTATGATTTTGTATGCAGTATTGCGCTTTACGATAAGTTATGAGCTGTGTTGCACGATACATATAATGTCAACAGAAGGGAAGCGATTTGCATGGAAGAGGAAAAGCATTCGCACAGTGTTTTGCACGATCACGCTCATCATCATGATCACGGTCATCATCACGATCCAAACGACTTCACCGACTATGTTTCCGCAGTCGCTGAGTATCGCAAGACGTTCGCCAGCAAGGCGAATGTCATGGCGCAGGCTCCAGACCCTGCTGTCCGGGACATGCTCGCCTACACGGATGAAATTGGTTGCGAGACCTGCTTCGACCGCTTTGATAAGCAGAAACCCCACTGCACCTTCGGGCTAGCGGGCATTTGCTGCAAGATATGCTCCCTCGGTCCATGCAAAATCACTGCGAAATCGCCGCGTGGCACCTGCGGCGCCAACGCGGATCTCATCGTCGCCCGCAACCTGGCCCGCTCAGCCGCGGGGGGCGTGGCCGCGCATGGCGCCCGAGCCCGTGAAGTCATGTTGACGCTGAAAAAGGCCGCAGCCGGAGAGGTCGATCTCCCCATCGTTGGCAAGGACAAAGTCCTCGCCGTTGCCAAGATGTATGGCCTCGAGACCAAGGGCAAAACGATCGAGGCCTTGGCTGGGGAAATCGCGGACATCCTGCTTGAGGACATGAGCCGCACCGTCCCCGGCACGCATCGCACTGTCGCAGCCGCCGCGATCCCGGAACGCCAGAAGGTCTGAAGTGACCTCGGTCTTCTGCCTATCAGCTCGTACCACGAGGTATTCGAGACGCTCCATGCGACCACGGTGGGAACGCAGGGGGACTGGCGCAAGATGATGGACCAGTTCTTCCGCCTTGGCATCACCTTTTCTATGAACAGCGTGGTGGGCGGCTCCATAGCGAGCGACTGCCTCTTTGGAATTCCCACCCGCAGCACGGTCAAAGCGAACGTCGGCGCGCTGAAAAAAGACTTCGTCAACATCGCCATCCACGGCCACGCCCCCATGCTCGCGGTGGAAGTCATCGAGATGGCCAGGACCGAAAAGTTCGTCGCCTTGGCCAAGGCGGCCGGAGCACAGGGAATCCAGTTCTATGGGATTTGCTGCTCCGGGCTGTCGAGCATGTATCGTCTGGGGGGAGTCATTCCGCTTTCCAATGCCAACGGTTCCGAGCTGGTCGTGGCCACCGGCGCCCTGGACTTGTGGCTGGCCGACATTCAGGAAGTCTTCCCTGGAATAATGGATGTGGCCAACTGCTTCAAAACCGTGGTGGTGACCACGAACGAGTCCAACCGGCTGCCCGGAGCGGAGCACATCGGCTACAAGCGCGACCTCTCCGATCTCAACAAACTGCCGGAACTGGCGGAAAAAATTCTCGTCCGCGCCATCGAAAGTCACGTCAACCGCCGTGACGTGAAACGGCACATTCCGCCGTACGAAGTGGAAGCAGAAGTAGGCTTCGGGCTTGAATACCTCAACAAGTATTACGGTGGGAGCATTCAGCCCATCGCCGATGCTTTGCGGGAAGGCAAGATCAAAGGCATCATCAACCTTGCCGGATGCACGAATACGCGCATTGTGTTTGAAAAGGCCATTGTGGATGTGGCGGACATCCTGCTCAAAAACAATATCCTAGTCTTCACCAACGGCTGCGCTTCCTTCCCCATGACCAAGCTCGGCTATTGTTCCGTCAAGGGCCAAGAGAAATGCGGCGCCAGCTTGAAAGCGTTCCTCGGTGCGGACATGCCTCCTGTTTGGCATTTCGGCGAGTGTATCGACAACGCTCATGCCGTCAGCACCTTTGCAGCCATCGCTGGCGCTCTGGGGCATCCTTTCAAGGATCTGCCCTTCGCCGAAGTTACCCCTGAATGGTCCAACGAGAAAGGAGTGGGGGCGGCCCTGGCCTTCCGCATGCTGGGCTTTGACTCCTACCACTGCGTTCATGCCCCGGTGCAGGGGGCGAAAAATGTGCGGGATTTCCTCTACGGAGGAACAAGAGAAATTCTGGGATCCTGCATGAACGTCGATCCCGATCCCCGGAAGCTTGCCCAGATGATCCTCGCTGACTTTGCGGATGCAAGAAAGAAGCTTGGCTGGAACTAGGTTTCCAGAACTGCGCTGAACAACGCCGCGCTGGATAGCGCCACTATTATCCAGCGCGGTCTTCACTTTCGACACATGGATCAATGTGGGACGTGCCGATCCGTATTGGTATCGCGTCAACGCATGGAATATCGTAAACGCATGGAGGCAAAGAAAATGGTCAAGCATAAGACTCCGTTGTTGGACCAGCTGGAAAGCGGCCCGTGGCCCAGCTTTGTGTCCGACATCAAGCAGG
>JAIMKR010000020.1 GCA_020692325.1 Desulfocurvus sp. | reverse complement strand
CGTGAGCTTAGAGGTGATGGACAGCCGCACCAGATCCTTGAGGTAGGATTTTTCCGCGTCGGAAAGGGAGAAATGGAACCGTTCCATGCAGCGCTCCTTGCGGCCGATGTTGTCGGCGGTCGTCGCGGGCGGCCGCGCCCGCCGCTCCCGTCGCTCGTGCTCAGTCCGGTTCGACCGGTCGAAACGCGGGCTCCAGGCCCGGACTGGCCAGGTATGGCAATCCATCGTCACCGCAGGAGGCGGGCCGCGCGCCGTCCACCAGCACGCGGCGGTCCCGCAGCGCCAGTCTGCCCCCCGCCAGCCAGGCCAGGGCCTGAGGATAGACGCAGTGTTCCAGCCTCAGAATGCGCGCGGCCAGCGTGGGACCGTCGTCGTCGGGCAGGGCGGGCACGGCGGCCTGGATGATGATCGGACCGTGGTCCATTATCTCATCCACGAAATGCACGGTGCAGCCGGCCACGCGCACGCCGTGGGCGGCTGCGTCGGCCGCGCCGTGGGTGCCGGGAAAGCTGGGCAGAATCGCCGGGTGGATGTTCAGCACGCGGCCAGGGAAGGCGTGCAGAAAAGCGGGGGTGAGGATGCGCATGAAGCCGGCCAGCGCGACGGCGCCGGTTCCGGCTTCCACGCCGTGGTCGCGGATGATGCGCGAAAGCTCGGCGTCGAAGGCCTCGCGGGTGGGGAAGTCCGCGTGGGGCAGGGCCACGGCGTCAATGCCGTGCTTGCGCGCGCGCTCCAGGCCGTGGGCCCCGGGCTTGTTGGAAACCACAATGCGCACTTCGGCGTCCAGAAAACCGGCGTCGATCTTGTCGAGAATGGATTGCAGATTGGAACCGCCGCCGGAGACCAGCACGGCAAGAGGCATGGGCATGGGTCGCTCCCTGTTGCGAGGCTTCGTCCGCGGCCTCGCCGGGCGCGGGACGTGCGCCCCGTGTACCGCGTTTCCAGCCGGAAGGGAACCGCCGGCGTGGAGGGGGGACGGCGTCAGATAGCGCCGCGTCAGCCGCCAGAACCGCTGGCGCGGAGTTTTGCGACGCTTGTCAACCGCCCTGATCGCGCCTATCATTATGAACTTCCAGCGGGGGGCTTCCCCGGCCCCACGCGAAAAAACAATCGAGGACGCGAATGCCCTTCCGTTTCCCCTTCCGCCATGGAGCCGCCGCGCTTGTCAGTGGGCTTTTGCTGACGCTGCTGCTGCCGGCCGCCGGTTTGGCCTCCACCATGTCAGCTCCCGTGGAGCAGGATCTGAGCAACCTCATCGCCTACTCCCAGCACCGCACCACCGTGCCTTATCAGTCCTACGACAATCTTCTGGCCTTCGTCACGCAGATGCGTGGCGACGGGCGCGACATCATCCCCGCCCGCCGTCTGGACGCCAACGGCACCGTGCTGCACATGACCATGCGCACCAGCCTCTCGCGGCTCATGCGTTACTGCTACAACCCGGCCATTCCCAACTACCTGCTGTTCCCCAGCGTGCTGCGCCTCTCCGGCTGGCACCAGGGCAGCGACATTCTCTCCCGCGATCCCCATCCCTGGACGCATCTGGGCAAGGACAAGCCAGAGGCCCTTTGGGGCACCGAGTACGAGGTCAACGCGCCGGACTCCTTCGGCGGCGGCTACTACCGCTATGACCTGCATCGGCTGATCATCATCACCAAGTACAACGGCAAGAACGTGCTCATATCCATCTCCAAGCAGAAGAATCGCTCCAGCGTGGGCAAGAAGGCCGCCATTCTCGACGACGGCGACTGGACCTACTTTTATTCCGGCATCAACGGCCTGAACAAGGGCCTCATCGGCTGGGCCGACACATACCTCTACGACTCCGCCTCGGTGCAGGTCTTCGTGGAGGAGGGGCCGCACCAGACCACCTGCACGCTGTTCAAGTGGCTGCGCGCCGGCTGGGCGGGCATGAACATGGTTCAGAAGTCGCACATCAACGACGGCGTGACCCGCTTTGGAAACGCCTTCAAGAAGATCATCGAATCCAGCCGCCTGCCCGAGCCCGACGAGCTGGCCGCCCGCGCCCATGAGATCTCCCACCTGCCGGAGGCCGATCTCGACCGCAAGGTCGCCGCATACGCCGCCGGCATCGAGGCCATCGCCAAGACCTCGCCAGCCATGCGCAAGAGCGAGTTCCAGAAGGTGATGGAGAATGGTCACTACGCCAGCACCCTCTCGCGCGAGGAGCGCGTCAGCGCTCTCATGGTGGAGTATCTGAAGAGCTGCCTGGGCAAGCGCCCGCTGGTGGACTTCTCGGACCTCGCGCCCGTCTCGCGGCACAAGGGCTAGACCGGCCGGACGACAAGGAGCCAGCATGACGCTTTCCGAATCCGACGCGAAGTTCAAGTACTGCCCGTTGCTCAAAACGCACGACGACAAGATGAAGTTCTGCATGGGCTCCATGTGCATGTTCTGGACATGGGTCGGCCCCGAACGCGGCGACGACGCCGAGGGCTGCTGCGGGGCCGCCGGTGCGGCCGCCGTGCTGGCCTCCATGGCAGGGGCCGGAGCGCCCGCGGCCGTGAAGCGGGAGGACGACTAGCCCCGTGAGCCAGGAACACGCCGACTCCGCCGCGCGGTGGGAGGACCCTCGCGACACCGCGCGGCTTTTGACGACCTGCCAGGATCGCCCGGGCATCGTGGCCGCCGTGAGCGGTTTTCTGTACCGGCGCGGCGTCAACATCATCCATTCGGACCAGCACTCCACCGATCCCGAGGGCGGCCGCTTTTTCCTGCGGCTGGAGTTCTACCTGCCCGGCCTGGAGGAGCGCCTGGACGAGCTGGCGCGCGACTTCGAGGCCGAGGTGGCGCGCGAGTACGCCATGGACTGGCGCATCGTGCCGGCCCGGCGCAAAAAGCGCATGGCCATCCTCGTCTCCAAGCTGGACCACGCGCTCATGGACCTGCTGTGGCGGGCCGACCGCGGCGAGCTGCACGCGGAGGTTCCGCTGGTCATCAGCAATCACCCGGACCTGTGCGCGGCCGTGGAATCCTTCGGCGTGCCGTTCCACCACGTGGAGGTGCCCAAGGGCGCGCGCGCGCCGGAGAGCGGCGCGCTGGCCGAACACGAGGCCCGGATGCTGGATCTGCTGGACAACGCGCCCGGCGGCCCGGTGGATCTGCTGGTGCTGGCGCGGTACATGCGCATCCTCTCGCCAGCGTTCGTGCGTCATTTCCCCCAGCGCATCATCAACATCCACCACTCGTTTCTGCCCGCCTTCGAGGGAGCCGATCCCTACCGTCGCGCGGCGGAGCGGGGCGTCAAACTCATCGGCGCCACGGCGCACTATGTCACCGGCGAACTGGACAAGGGACCCATCATCGAGCAGGACGTCATCCGCGTTTCGCATCGCAACCGCGTGGAGGAGTTGAAAATCCTCGGCGCGGACATCGAGCGGCAGGTGCTTTCCCGCGCGGTGCGCTGGCATCTGGAGGACCGGGTGCTGGTGGACGGCAACAAGACCATCGTCTTCGCCTAGGCCACGGCCAAGGGGCGTGGGCGACGAAAGCCCCGGCGACGTTCAGATGTCCGCCGGGGCTTTCCGTGTTTGGGGGAAATGGTGCGAAAGCGGCGGGCAGCCACCTGCGCGTCCGTAAAGAAACGGGCGTAATGGGCCGATAAAACAAGACTAGAGGTGCGTCATGAACAACCCGTCCAATGTCCTCACCGGACTTGCCGTTTTCGCATTGTTGCCGGTTCTGGCGTCATGCATGTCGCAATCCCCGTACCCCATCTCCTACTCCTTCGCCACGCAGAAACGGATGCAGGCGGCCGAGCACTGGAAGGCCTACGCCTGGGATGTGGGCCAGACGCTGGATATGAAAATAAAGAAGGACAGGCCTATCTTCATCGACCGGTCAGGCAAAGAGCCCGTGCACCCGATGCTAGCGAATTTTCTGGAGGAACAGCTTCTCAACAGAGGGTTCCGGCTCGCTCCGACGAAGTCGGCGGACGCCCTGAGGCTGATCGTGAGCACCAAGGTCCTCGAACACGCGGACAAGCGCATCAACTCCACCGTGGGCGTTGTGCCCGCCGTGGTTGGCGGCGTGCTCGTGACCCTCGCGGGGTCGAGTTCCGTCGAGGACACGGATGCGCGCAAACCCGTCATCGACGAGGTCGTCGTGACCACGAAGGTTTTTGATGGAAACGAGGTCCGGCTCAGCATGAACAACGCCTTCTACATCGACCCTGCCGAAACGTGGCAGTACGATAGCGCACCGTATGTGGCGCACGCTGGCGTGCCGGCGAAAAAAATGTCGCTGACGGGGGAGTGATGGGCATGCGTCGGATCGTCGTCCCCCTGCTGCTGTCCTTGCTGCTCTTGGCCTCGTGCGCGGGACGCGCGGGTATGGGCGCGGACATCGAGTCCAAACCCCGGCATATTCGTCTTTCCTATCAGATCGCCGACAACCTGGACCGTCAGCTGCGCGCCAAGCGTCTCGGCCCCATGCGCATCATCAAAGTCGTTTTCGTGGACATCGACGACGTGAACACGAGCTCCAGCGCCGGGCGCATTTATCCCGAGATCATCGGGTCGCGCCTGGCCCAGCTGGGGTATGAGATCGTGGAATTGAAACTGCGCACGGACAGCATCCGGCTTTCCCCGAAAATGGGGGAAACCCTTCTGTCCTACGATCGCGACAAGCTGCGCAAGAACTACAACGCCTCCGCCGCGCTGGTCGGCTACTACAAGCGCTATCCCTATCAGCGGCAGACCATGCTCTACGCGCGGATCATCAACCTTGAGAATAACACGATAATGGCCGGGGACGACGTGGGGATCCGGGACTAATCGGATCCGGCGGCGGGCTGCGGCGCGGCCGGGGCCTTGAGCGCCCCGAATTTGATGAGCAGCTCCGCGAGCTTGCCCTTGACGTTCGGCGTGGTGCGGGCCACCTGCGTCAGGTCGATGACCACGAGCACGTCGCGTCGCAGGGGCGCGGCGTCCCACAGGACGCGCAAGTCGGCCCGCAATGGCTCCTCCAGTTGCAGAACCAGCATGAGGGAGGCCAGCTGCTTGGCCGTGCGGGGCTTGAAGAGCAGCATGTCCGGCCGCGAGTCGTCGGTCGTGAGAAGCTGACTTTTGCGGATGCGCGACAGGCCGCGCGCGGCCAGCGCCTCGGCGGCGGGCAGAGGGCAGCGCCGCTGCGACGTGGACTTGACCAGGACCTTGGCGCCCTCGTCGCGCGCCTTCTCGCGCAGCAGCCCCACGAAGGAACTCTCCAGCAGATAGAAGAGCATGTGCTCCAGCGATTCGATGGACAGGCCCTGGGCCAAGCTGCGCACGGCCTCCAGCTCGTCGGAGCGCATGGCGCCGAGGGCGGAGAGGAAGTGCTCGCGGGACTGGCTGAGCACGCGCATGGCGCCAAGCGCCACGGCCACGGTCTGCTCCACGATGAAGGGGAGGGGCTGCTGGTCCTCCTCTGCGGGTTTGCCCCCGGCCTGGGCCTGTATGGCGGTGAAAAGACTGTGCGCCACCGTGTCCATGCAGACGATGAGCGCGGCGCTCTCCAGATGCTCCAGCAGCAGATCGCCCGGCAGGAAGCCCAGTCCCTTGAGCAGGCAGGCCTGCACCACCTTGCGCACGGCCAGACGTTCGCGCGATTGCGCGCAGGCCTCGGCGAACGCCTTTTGCACGCGGGTCTGATCGATGTGCCCGGGACTGTCGTGCAGGGTGGCCAGGATGTCGTCGAAGAGATACCGCAGAATGACCTGCTGGCCATCCTTGGACAGATGCACCTTGCCCGCGGCGGTGAGCTGGGCGTAGCCCTCGGCCACGTGCTGGGCTATGAAACGCGCCACGAACTCGTTCCAGAAGCTCTGGTCGAATTCGCATGTTTTGAGGATCTCCCCGAACTGGGCCAGGCCCGGCGCGCCGAAGTGGCGCATGATGAGCTCCTCGAAATTGTCCGTGGTGAGGCCCATGGCGTAGACCATGCCCTGCACGCTTTTCATCAGCAGCGTTTCCGTGTTGCGCAGCTGGATGGCCGTTTGTTCGGACGCAGTCTGGTCGCCGCTGGCGGTCTCCTTGTCCAGGCGGTTGAGCAGCACAGGGAAATTGCCGGCCAGCCGGCGCAGCAGCGAGTCCGCCGGATGATCGGTTCTGCGGCAAAGCAGATTCACTATGCTTTGCTGCTGGGTCGCGATCAGGGGGTATTCATTGATGCCGCCGCTGTTGACCGCGATGAAGCTCAGCAGAAGCTCGCGCTCCTGCACCTCGCGCATGGCGCTGCGCTCCTTGAGGGGACGCAGCACGGAGAGGTACGCCTCCAGGCGTTGGTCCCATGCCGGTCGGGATTCGTTTTCCGGCGGCGTTTGAGCTGGCGTTTCGTTCTGGTCCACGTGCGATCCTGCGGGTTGCCCGGGAGAGGAGGCCCCCGGCGCTTTTGGGATATGCTACCAATCGGCCCGATCGCCAAAAAAATCAAGCCCGGAAGGACGTCTTACATGCCAGATCCGAATTTCAGGGCGTCCGGCCGGTGGAAATAGAACTCCACCCGGCCGTTGCCCAGGCGGTTGGCCAGGGTTGTGGAGGGGCGCAGCGGCCGCGTGGAGCCGAAGGAAATGGCCCGCACGCGCGTGGGCAGGATGGCCCCGTCGACGAGCACCTGGCTCGCCGCGGAGGCCGCGCGCGCGCCGGAGAGCTCCCAGTCCGTGGAGAATGCGCCATAGGAGTGTTCGCCTGCGGCCGCGTGTCCGCGCACCAGCAAATCCATGTTGTACTCCTTGAGCACGCCCTCCACGCCTTCGATGAGGCGCTTGGCCTCGGCCGTGAGCTGGGCCGAGCCGGGATGGAACATGATGTCGTTGTTGACGCGCAGGAGCACCCCCGTTTCGTCGGCGGAAAGGCCGCTGGAGTCCAGCAGCTTGGGGTTGGCCATGAGCACACGCTTCAGGCGTGAGGCGATGATGAAGCGCTGGGACTCCTCGGCCGCCGGGTCGCGGTTGGGGATGCCACGGGCCAGCGGGGTCATGGCGTTGGTCTCCATGTCGAGCACCTGCGGACCGCCCGGCCCCTTTCCGTTGTCGGCGGGCTGAAAGTAGGTCGAGATGATGTTCTTGGTCTCCGGCGGTACCATGTTCAGAATCCACATGAGCAGAAAGAAGGCCATCATGGCCGTCACGAAGTCGGCGTAGGCCACCTTCCATGAACCGCCGCCGCTGTGCCTTCTGCGCGCCATGGCGGTCCCCTAGCCTCTGCCGCCGCTCTTGAGCCAGTCCTCCATTTCGAAGAACGTGGGGCGCGTGTCCTCAGGTATGGCGCGCCGGCCGTATTCCGCCGCCATGATGGGGCTGGAGCCGGACACCGCGGCGGTTATGGCCGCGCGGATGACGTTGAAATACATGTCGCGTTCCTGGGTCAGGTTGTCCAGCTTCATGGACATGGGGCCGATGAAGCCATAGCAGGACAGCACGCCGAGGAAGGTGCCCACCAGCGCCGCGCCGATGCTGTGGCCCAGCACCTCCGGCGGGGCGCTTATCTGCCCCATGGTGAGGATGACGCCGAGCACGGCGGCCACGATGCCCAGGCCAGGCAGCGATTCGGCCAGGCGCGAAAGCTCGTCGGAGGTCGCCTCGGCCTGTTCGCGCATGGCGTCCATGTCCAGCTTCATGAGCTTTTCGATTTCGGACTGGTCGCCGGTGGTGAGGAACACGCGCAGTGTGTCGCAGATGAACAACACCACGGCGGGATCCTTCACGATGAGCGGATAACGGGTGAACACGGGGGATTCGCCGGGGTGCTCCACGTCGTGCTCGATGGCGGCCATGCCGTCGCGGCGCATTTTGACGAACAGGATGTTCATGAGCCCGAGCAGCTCCAGATAGTTCCGCTTGCTGTAGTGGCGCATGGAGAATATCTGCCCCACGCTTCGAAGCACGCGGGTGAACATGGTCCGCGAGGAGCCGATGAAGAACGCGCCGAGGAGGGCGCCGAAGATGATGAGCGCCTCCGCCGGCTGGAAAAGCACCTGGATGGGGCCGTTTTCCACGGTGAACCCGGCGAGGATGGCCCCGAAGACGATGATGGCGCCGATGATGACGAACATTAGTTGGCGGACTCCTTGTCTGCGGCGGCCCTGGCGCGTTCGAGCTCGGCGTCGAGTTCAAGCAGGAAGCGGTCCATGCGCAGACCGCGCGCGGCGGGTCTGTCCTGGGCGCGGTCCATCAGCGTCACCTCATCGCACCAGGCGGCCAGGTCGCGGATGGGATAGCGCGCCACGTAGAAAAACGTCAGGCTTTTCTCGTCACGGTTGGGCTGTCCGCGATACACGATGTTCAGCGTCACGACGAGCGATCCGTCGTCCTGGGGGCGCACCGCGACTGGCTCCGCGCCGAGGAACAACGTCAATGGCCGGTCCGCGACGGCGGTGAGCGGCTGGTTGAGCTTGAAATAGAGGAAAACGAGGCAGGGGCCGCCGGAAAGCATCACGGCGGCGTCGCCAAGCTCCGCCGGCCGTGGCAGGGTCAGGCGCAGACCGTTGGCCGAGATGTCCTCGATGCGCAGCCCGCGCGGATTGTCGGCCAGGCGCAGCTGGGGCCGGCCCAGCGCGGCCAGGGAAAGACGCGTGGGAACGTGGGGAGGCTTCACCCACAGGGCCGCTTCCACGAACAACGCCTCGGGAACTGCCACCCGCACGCATTGCCTGTCTTCTGGATCGCCTTGCCGTTCCATAGCGGCTCCTCCACATTTCCCTGAAGCGCATGAAAGCAATACCGCAGACATACAGCCATGACGGGCAAACATCAATACGTCAGGACGGACGCCGCCCGGGCTTTGCTTTTTCCAGCAATGCGGCTATGCTGCTCCGACAAATCGGGGGGACGAGATGCGTTTTCTGGACTTCATCCACCAGCAAGGGTACCGACGCTACAACGGAGCGGTGGACGCCTCGGTGTACGCCTATTTCCGGTGCGAGGATCCCTCCCACGCGCAGTGGTACTTCAAACCCGGCAGTTTCCAGTGCGTCGGCTGCAAGGCACAGTGTGAAACGGACAGCCCAGAGGGATTCCAGAGCTTTTTGCTGATGGAGGTCCGCCATGCGTGACGACCGCGCCGCACTGCGTTGTGCCGGGCTGCTTTGCCTGGCGTTGCTCCTGGCCGCGCCCGCGCCGGCAGCGGCGGACGACACCGTGAACCTCACGGTGTGCAAGCGCCTCGTCAGCCATCTCTTGTGCAAGCCTTACGGCAAGCTCAGCTATGCCGGAAAACCGGCGGACAACGTGTATATCATCGGCTTCTTCTACGCCACCAAAGAGTCGCAGATGCTTTGCGCCGTGCTGGACGACGGGCAGATCGTGCTGCAGGACCGCACCTGGCGCGCACAGCGTTGGGTCTTCCCCTTCACGAAGTCCGGCGCCTGCATCGTGACCACCGCCTTTTCCCCGGACTGCGGCCGCAGGAAGGTCAGGGTCTGCCCGCCCAAGACCGCCAAGGACGTGCAGGAACGGCGTCGCGAGACGTTCTGGAACCGGCCCATCCCGCAGATTCTGGAGGAGGAGCTCAAAAACATGAACTCCGGGCAGCAGAACGCCACCTCCGCGCCGGCCGCGCCGGCTCAGCAGCCTCCGGCACAGTGATTCCCCGGCTTGCGCCTAGCGGAAAAAACGGCGATACGTACTTCATCATGATCGACCGCTTCGCGCCCGAGCAGGACGCCACGGCAACCAAGGCCATATTCGTGGCCAGACAGCCCATCTTCGACGTCTCGGAGAAGGTGTGGGCCTATGAGCTGCTGTTTCGCAGCAGCGCCCACGCCAGAACGGCTGACGTGGCCGAGGATGATCTCGCCACGGCCTCGGTCATCGCCGACGGCTTCGCGCTGGCCTTCTCGGGCATGGACAAAAGCAAGAAAGCCTTCATCAACTTCCCGCAGCGCCTGCTGCTGGACGACACCGTCTACGCATTGCCAAGCGAGATCTGCGTCGTCGAAGTGCTGGAGACCATCACCCCCGGCCCGGAGATGATCGCCGCGCTGAAGAACATCAAGGCGCGGGGCTACACGCTGGCGCTGGACGACTATGTGGGCCAGCCCGGCTTCGAGGACATCCTGACCCTGGCGGACATCGTGAAGGTGGATCTGCTGGGCATGAGCGAGGAGCGCCTGCGCTAGGTGGCCTTCGGCCTTTTGCGCTACGGCTGCCGTCTGCTGGCCGAGAAGGTGGAGGACAAGCCCACCTATGAGCTGGCCCGGATGCTCGGCTTCACCCTGTTCCAGGGCTTCTATTTTTCCCGACCGGAGACCATGAGCGGCCAAAAGGTGCCCACGCCAGTGCTGGCCAAGATGCGCCTTCTGCGCGTGCTTTCCGGCGATGATTACGACGTGCGCGAGCTCACGCGCATCATCTCCTCCGACCCCAGCGTGAGCTACCGCCTGCTCAATTTCATTAATTCCGCCGCATTCTCCCTGCGCGACAAGATCCACTCCATTCAGCAGGCCCTGACCCTGCTCGGCCGGATACAGATCAAGCAGTGGTTCCTCGCGGTCATCATTTCCGACTTCGACTCCACGGCCAAGGTGCAGGAGGCCGCGTACATCTCCCTGCAGCGCGCCCTGTACCTGGAGTCGCTGGGCAAGATGCTGCGCGGCCACGCGTTTCCGCCGGAGACTCTGTTCCTCCTCGGGCTGTTCTCCCGGCTCGATGTGCTGCTTTCCCAGCCCATGGACAAGCTGCTGCGGAACATCTCCCTGGACAAGGACGTGGAGGACGCGTTGCTTTCCAAACCATCGCCGTACTGGGCCTGGCTCTCCCTTGTCGAGGACATCGAACTCGGCAACTGGGACGACGTGTTCGCCTTCCTCGATTCGCGCCAATTGGACCGCGAGGCCTCGGCCGCCTGCTACACCAGGGCACTCAAGCTGACGCAGGAGCTGCTGCGCCTGAAGTGAGAATTTCCATGCGCCGTTCACGATTCGCACCGGTCGCGCTCGCCGCGCTTCTGGCTCTGCCGTTTCATTCCCAACCAGCCGTCGCCCAGGACGCCCCGCCCCACGAGTCCGAGGGCTATGCCCGGCCGCGAGGGGCGGCTTCCAGGCCGATGGGTCCGGCTCCAGCCCGCGCGATGGGAAAGGCGGCTCATCCGGCCGGCGGGGTCGTGGCGCGGTCCGCCTTCGCCAAACCCGCAGCGCGACGAGGTCCGGCGGTGAAAAACGATGGCAAGCGCTATTTGCGCAGCCTGGACGCGAACGACGACGGGCGCATCACCCGCGAGGAGTTTCTCGCTGGCGGCAAAAAGCGATTCGCCAAGGCCGATACGAATCATGACGGCGTCATCTCGCCCCGGGAGGGGCGCATCGCCAAGGCCAAGCTGTTGCGGCGGCAGGCGCGAAACGACGCCAGACGCCGTGCCCTGGGACTTCCGGTCAAACCGCGCCACAAGTCCGGCCGGCCGCCCAAACCATACCTTTCCACCTTCGACAAGAACCATGACGGCCGGGTTTCCCTGAAGGAATACCTGGAGCGTCGGCGCAAGAAGTTCGACGAGCTGGACCTGAATCATGATGGCGTTATTTCCCGCGAGGAGGCGGGCCTCGCCAAGAAAAAGCTGCTGCGCCGCCGCGAGGAGCGCAGGGCCGAGGCCCGGGAGCGGCGCAGGGCCGCGCGGCGCGGGCACGCTGCGAGGGACGACGGCAGGCGCTATCTGCTCAGCCTGGACACGAATCACGATGGACGCATCAGCCGCGCGGAGTACCTTGCCGTCAACAGAAAACGTTTCGCCCAGGCCGATACGAACCATGACGGCGTCATCTCGCTCAAGGAGGGGCGCATCGCCAAGACCAAACTGCTGCGGAAGCAGGCGCAAAGCGACGCCAGACGCCGCTCCCGGGGGCTTCCGGTCAAAGTGCGCCGCAAATCCGATCGGCCGCCCAAGTCCTATCTGTTCTCCTTCGACAAGAATCAGGACGGCCGCGTGACCTTGAGGGAATACCTGGAGCGTCGGCGCGAAAAATTCGATGAGATGGATCTGAACCACGACGGCTTCATCTCCCGCGAGGAGGCGCGGCTAGCCAAAATGAGGCAGTTGCGCCTTCGCGAGGAGCGCAGGATCGCGGCCCTGGAACGCGCGGAGGCGGCGCGGCTTGGTCAAAAAAAAGACGGCCCCTATCTGCATAGCCTGGACACGAATCACGACGGGAATATCAGCCGCGAGGAGTATCTCGCCGTTGGCGAAAAACGATTCACTCAGATCGATACGAATCATGATGGCGTCGTCTCGGCCGAGGAGGCGCGCATCGCCAAGGCGAAATTGCTGCGGAAGCAGGCGCAAAGCGACGCCAGACGCCGCACCCGTGGGCTTTCGGTCCCGGAGCGCCACGTTTCCGACCGGCCGGGCAAGCCGTATTTGTCTTCCTTCGACGCGAACAAGGACGGCCGGGTGTCTTTGTCGGAATATCTGGAGCGTCGGCGCAAGAAATTCGATGAGATGGATCTGAACCACGACGGTGTCCTCTCCAGCGAGGAGGCGCGCATCGCCAAGGAGGAACTGTTGCGCCGCCGCGAGGAACGCGAGGCGCGTAAGCTCGAAAAGGCGCGCGCCGACAACGATGCCGGGGCGTCGCCGAACGCCGACGGTCCGGAACCGGTCGAACCCGTGACGCCGTCCCCCGTCTTCAGGTCCGACGAGCCTTCATCATCCTCGCTTCATCCCGTCCCCTACGCAGCGGCCGATGCGCTGAAGCCTGGTGGGGCGGTCCTTCCGAAGGACGTGCGGGTCACACCGACCGCGCCCACCGCGCCGGTCCGGGACGAGTCCGCCGAGTAGCCCACACGATCGCGCGTAGCCAAGGCGCCCGGCGTTTCCAAGTAAGGAGCGCCGGCCGTTTTGTCTTTCATGTGGAAGGCGCGCGGGCCGTCGTCGGTCGGAAGTGCGGAGCCTTCCCTCCGCCCGCGTGAACCAGGGGGGAGCCGCCGACCAAGGGAAGGACGAAAAATGTGTTTCCGTGTTCAAACACGGCAGCTGAATTTTTCGATAGGAAGCGAGGGGCGCTGGCTGGCGCGGGGAAAAAAGTTGGGGCAGCGCCGTCGGGGCGTTATGGCAGCAGACGCGCGGTGTACGTCCGTTCGCCGCGTTCCATGCGCAAAATGAGCTGGCCCGCCAACTGGTAGCGCGAAAACGCTGCGAGCAGATCCCCCTCGCCATTGACAGGCAGAACGCCAACCCGGAGCACGCGGTCGCCGGGCTTCAGCCCCAGCCGGGCGGCCGGGCCGTCCGCGCGCACCTCGCCCACCGCCGCGCCGGTCCTCCGGCCGTTTCCGGTCCCCACTGCCGGCGTGAAGCCCCAACGCCAGGCCATCAGCCGCAGCGCGGCCTCGCGGTCCAGCGCCTGCGGCAGGAGACTGGCCTGATACTCCGCACCCGCGTGGGATAACAGCAGGCCGAGCGGGGTCCGGCTTGTGGCCTCGCGCAGCACGGCCAGCAGCTCCGTCTTGTCGCGCAGACGCCGGCCGTCGATGGCGACCAGAACATCGTCCGCACGGATTCCGGCGGTCGCCGCCGGAGAGCCGGGGAACACGCGGCTCACCCGCAGGCCTCCGTGGTCGGGCACGTCCGGGGCGGTGTTTTCGCACAAGAGCCCCAGCCATACGTGCGTCACCTTGCCCGTGGCGATGAGTTCGTCGAGCACGCGTCGGGCCCTGTCGATGGGAATGGCGAAGCCCAGCCCCCCTCCGTGCGCGTACACGGCGGCGTTGACGCCGATGACCTCGCCGAGGATGTTCAGCAGCGGGCCGCCGGAGTTGCCGGGATTGATGGCCGCGTCGGTCTGGATGAGCCCGGTGATGGGCCGGCCGCCCACGTTCACCGAACGTCCCGTGCCCGAGACCACGCCCGTGGTCACGGTGTTGGAGAGGCCATAGGGATTGCCGATGGCCACCACCGGCTCGCCCACCAGAAGATGGTCCGAGTCGCCCATGCGTGCTTGTGGCAGCGGCTGTGCGCCCTTCGGCAGCGCGAGACGCAGCACGGCCAGGTCCAGATCGTCGTCGGCTCCCGCCACGTCGGCCTCATAGACGCGGCCGTCCTGCAGGCGCGCGGTGATGCGTGTGACCCCGGCGATGACGTGGGCGTTGGTGAGCACGTAGGCGCGCGCGCCGTCGATGATGACCCCGGAGCCCACGCGGCGGTTATACGCCAGCACCCGGCCGCCGGTTTCGCCCGCGCCCCCGGAAGCCCGGGCCTCCGCGCCCTCGGCGAAGGGCGATGGCGTGAGCCTTTCGCCTGTTATGCTGACCACCGCCGGGCCGACCTGCTCCACCACGCGCACCACGGGCGTGCGGCGCGGATCGGCGTCCTCCGCGAAGGGGTTGGCCGCACGCGCCGGATGTATCGGCCAGGCGCAGAGCAGGGCCGGCAGCATCGCCGTGGCGAGAAGACGGCCCGCGCGCATGTGTCTACCGTCCGCGCCGCGCCATCTCCCGCAGCCGCGCGATGCGCTCGTGAATGGGCGGATGGGTGCTGAACAGGTTGCCCAGGTCCGAGCCGGTGAAGGGATTGACGATGAACAGGTTCTCGGCCACAGGGCTGCCCTCCAGCGGAACGTTGCGCGACGCGGCGTCCAGCCTGTCCAGGGCATTGGCCAGATCCAGCGGCCGGCCGGAAATGCGTGCGCCGGTCTCGTCGGCCAAAAATTCGCGCGAGCGCGAAATGGCCATTTGAATGAGAGTGGCCGCCAGCGGCGCGATGATGGCCAGCGCCAGCGCGCCCAGCGCCCCGCCGCCGCCCTCGTCGTCATCGCGCCGGCCCATGCCGAAAATCGCGCCCCAGTGCAGCATGTTGGCGATGGTCATGACCGCCGCCCCCATCACCGCGGCGATGGTCTGAATGAGGATGTCGCGGTTTTTCACGTGGGCGAGTTCGTGCGAGAGCACGCCGCGCAGCTCCTCCGGGGAGAGCGTGCGCAGAATGCCATCCGTGACGGCCACCACGGCGTTTTCCGGGTTGCGGCCCGTGGCGAAGGCGTTGGGCGACGCCTGCGGCACCAGGAAAATGCGCGGCTTGGGAATGCCCGCGTTGCGGGACAGCTCGCTCACCATGCGGTGCAGCAGCGGAGCGTCGTTGGGGGCCAGCTCCCGCGCCTGATACATGGAGAGCACGATCTTGTCCGAATACCAGTAGCTCGCCACGTTCATCACCAGCGCCAGAATCAACGCGATGATCAACCCGGCTCGTCCACCGGCCGCCTGGCCGATGAACAGCAAAAGCCCCGTCAGCAGGGCCAGCAGAAACACGGTCTTCAATTGGCTTGTCATGACGTTATCACTCCTCATCTCACCAGGCCGCCTAAAGTAATTGCGCCGCACACCGCCGTCAATGTGTCGAAAACGTGCCGGTCGGAAGCGGCGTCGTCGGGGGCAGGGTGCTGCGGAGCCCGCATACCCGCGCCGACGTTGTGGTTGGGGTATGCCTCCGGCGGCCAGTGGGCTGCGTGCCCCCTGAACCCCGCGTTAAGGAAAAACGTCTCCACCATGCCGTGCGCGACCTTCGACCGTCGTCGCCGCGTTATGCCCTCGCACCTGTCGCTGTTTTTCCGGCGGCCTTGCGCCGAAAAACAGCGAATGAGGGATTCCAAAGGGCGAATGCCCTTTGGTGGGGTCCGGGGTGAGCCCCGGTGTTTTTTGTCCTGCCCTGATTTTGGCGCTGTGCGGGGGGCAGGGTGCTGCGGAGCCCGCACCCCCGCGCCGATGTTGTGGTTTGGGATGCCTCCGACGGCCAGTGGGCTGCGCGCCCCCTGGAACCCCGCGTTAAGGAAAAACGTCTCCACCATGCCGTGCGCGACCTTCGGCTGCCGTCGACGCGCCATGCCCTCGCACCTGTCGCTGTTTTTCCGGCGGCCTTGCGTTTCAGCTGGTTATGGCGAGCATATGTTGCAGCACGGGCGCCGAGACGGGCAGACAGGCCATCAGAAAGTCCAGCGCCTCCGGAGCCAGGGCGAGCCTCTTGGCGAGGAAGTTCCAGGCGATGAGAGCCGCGCGTTGCCCTTCCTCCGGCGCGCCGATGACATGGGGCAGCACTTGGTCCAGACGTTCCAGATGGTTCTCGGCCAAAGGCAGCGTGTCGGTCGGCTCGGCCAAGCGCGAGTGCGCCAGGAGCACGTGGCTGAACAGGGGGGAATATGGCCGGGAGGAGGCGTCGCGTCGTGGCGCGGCGAACGCGTCCATGGCTTCGCTGAATATTGGGAAGGGATTGGCCAGGTAAAAATGCGCGGAGGTGCCCAGGGAAATGGAGTGGACCTCGGTGGCCAGTCCAGCCTCCCTGGCGGGAAGCATCCAGTCCGACAGGAATATCTGCGTGTTGTCCGGCAGCAGGGCGCTGTTGGGAAAATCCCAGAACAGATGCGATTCCTCCGACCGGCAGTGGTTGAGGAGCAGCCCCCGCGGCGAGAGCAGGTCGAACAGCCCGCGTGCGGTCGTCCGTTGGTCCCGGGCGTACGGCAGGGCGTTCGTGGAGACGATGAGATCCACGCTGCCCTGGGCGAGCGGAAGCGGGTTGGAGAGGTCGGCCACGCGGAAGGTGAGATTCGGCAGCTGAAAGGCGCTGGTCGCGACCATGATGGCTTCGGGACTGGCGTCGAGCCCGATCACCCGCGCCTGGGGGAACCTTTGGGCGAGGGTGCGGGCGGTTTGCCCCAGACCACAGCCCAGGTCCAGTATCAGGCGTGGCTGTTCCGGCGACAGCCGGTTCAGCGTTGGCTCGAACACCCGGAAGAGGTCGCAGGTGTTGGAGATGCCGACCTCGCTCCAGCGTTCCTCCGGCAGGGCGCGGAGTCGCCGGCACGTTTCGTCCCAAGTCTTTTGGTTGAAATTCCCGGTGCTTTTATGCAGCGCGAGATGCGGCTCGCCCGGTTTCGCCGTCTGCGGCAGGGGACCGCGCAGATCCAGGTACGGAATGACGCGCATGACGCAATCCGAACCGAATTCCCGGCCGGCCTCGCGGAGAAGCTCGGCGAGCTGTTGCGGGTCGCCGCCCAGCGCCAGCCAATCGAGATCGGGCAGGAGGTGCGGGCGGGCCGTTCCCCTCTCGAAATTAAATTGCCGCGTGTTGATAAGCGGGAAGACCAGCGGCGTGCGTACATGCTCGCCGGAGCCGTGCAGACGCAGGTTGGCGCAGCGCGTGTCCTCCAGCCGGAGAACGGGCAGCGTTGGAGCGACGCGCAGGGAAGGGCGTCCGCCAGGGGACGATACAGGGCCTCCATGCGGGCGGTGGGGATGAACAGCCGCAATTCCTTCGTCATGTCGAACTCCCTCGCGGCTTTTCCGCCCGGTCGCGGTCCGTATGCCGGCGCGGTGGACCGGAGCGGCGGAGGAGCCTCAACTGTGGCTTTTCCTCCCGCAGCGCTTTTCCCCGACGGTGGCGGGGCCGCGACGTTCGGGCGTCTTTCGGGGTGGAGTTATTTTCCGGCGGCCAACAGTTGTTTGAGGGTTGGGTATTTGCCGCAGGCGAAGTGTTCGGCCTCCGGGCAGTAGCCGAGGGTTTCGCAGCGCGCGCCGGCGCTGGCGAAGATGGCGGGCAGCTCGCGTTTGCAGATGTCGAGCATGGCGTCGGCCATGGCGCGGATTTCCCACTGGGCGCGGTTGCAGCAGCGCAGGCTGAAGAAGTGGAGCAGGGCGCGGCAGTTCATGGTGACGACGATGCGCGTCTCCGCCGCCTGGGGCAGGACGAACCGGGCGTCCTCCTTGGCCTTGTCGCCGCGGCCGTCTGCCTCGAGGATGGCCTTGATATCGCGGTAGGCGCTGCCGACCTCGGTCATGAAGGCCTCGAAGCGTTGGCGCGCCTCGGGAATTTGGGCGATGGCTGGCGGCAGGACGTAATCCATGTTGGATGCGTCGACGTAGCGCTGGCTTTGCTGGGAATAGGAGGCGACGCGGTGCCGCACGAGCTGGTGGGAGCAGGCGCGGGAGATGCCGGCCACGGCGAAGCTGAAGCTGGCGTGTTCGACGGGGCTGTCGTGCCCGCTTTCGAGCACTTTGCGCACGAAGTCCGCCTGGGCGTCGCGGTCGGCCTCGCCGGCGACGAGCCTGGGCCACATGTCGGCCACGAAGCCGGCGTGGTAGCATTGGCGGAAGGCGGCGTAGATGAGGGAGAGCGCGTTGGGCGTGATGGCCAGCAGTTCGACCTTGAGCGGGGCGACGGGCATGGGGGACTCCTGGGTAGCGCGTTACTGGCGCAGGCGTTCGAGGGCGTCGGCGACGACGGCGTCCAGCGGGCCGTCGGCGGGGACGAGCAGGTGCAGGGACTGCATGAACAGGGGCTCGAAGGCGGTGCGCTGATGCCCCAGGCGCTTGCGCTGGGCCTCGGCCTCCTCAGGGGACGCGGCAAGCCGTTCGGCCAGGATGGAAACGTCGGCCATGAGGTAGAGCACGCGGCCTGCGGCGCGGATGCGCTGGCGGAAGGGCTCGATGGTCAGCAGCTTGTGCGGCACGGCGATGACGGCGGGGCCGCCGGGGGCCGCGAGGATGGCGGAGAGGGCCTCGTCCGGGCCTTCGAGGGACAGCTCGGCCACGTGGCCGGAAAGTGCCTGGGCGAGCCGGACGGCCACGGCGCTCTTGCCACATCCTGAAAGGCCGATGAGGAAAATGGCGTTGCCTTCGCCGCCGGGACGGGGCGGCTTCTCGTCCATCCTGATGGTGGTGGTCTTGTCGGGGTCTTCCACTTCGAATTTCTTGCGGATGAAGTCTGTCAACGCTGCCTCCCGTTTTGAGCGGCGCGGGTGGCTGTTGCCCCCGGCCGTCTGGCGGGATATAGCCCAAGGACCCTTCAGCGGCAAGCCGGGCGGCGCGTTCGGCGCGGGGCCGGGCGGGGAATTCCGTACGGATCGGAGCGGGAAAATGCCACGGGAGATTGTGCATTGGATGGTCGCGGACCGTGCGGCGGAGCTTCTCGCCGAAGGTCCCTTCGCACCGGCCCTGCGACGTTGTCCCAACGGCCTGCGTCTTGGCTCCGTGTATCACGACGTGCTGTTCTACCTGCGCGGCGACCACCCGGAGGGCCTTCGGCATCTGCCGCACCGCCTGCATGGCTCCCATGGCGAGGACAGCTTCGATCTGTTGCGGCTGCAAGCCGCGCACATGGCCGCGCATCGGAGCGATCCTCTGCCCACGGCTTTTTTCGTGGGGCTGGCCTCGCACATCTTCACGGACGCGACCATCCACCCCCTCGTCTATTATTTGACGGGCAACTACTACGACACGGACGAGCGGCGGCGCACCAGCGCTGTGCGGCACCATCGCGCGCTGGAGTCCCTTTTGGACATGGTGGCCGCCGGCGGGGCGGAGCGTGTGCGCGACAAGTCGCTGCGGGCGCTGGTTCAGGGGGTGGAGGGCGGCCTGGATTTGGCCTGTCCTCCCGAGGGGCTGGCCAGACTGGCCGGCTGCGGGGTCGCCGAGCTGAAGCGGGGGCTCGCCGAGTCGTTGGAGACCTTTTGCGTCTTGCAGAACCTTTGCCGGATGCCGATGCTGGCCGGCGTCGTGCGCGAGTTCTCCTGCGTCATGCCCGGGGCCCTGCGCGAGATCGCCACGCTGTTCTACGCGCCACAGCTTTACGAGCAGGCCGGCGGGGTCTCGGACCGCATGGCCTATCGTAATCCCGCCACTGGCGACCGGTATTGGGGTTCCCTCGCGGAATTGATGGAGCTTTCGGCCCGGCGCACGGCGCGGTTCTGCGCGGCGCTGGCGCAAAGCCTCATCGCCTCGGGCGCCATTGGCGACGCGGGCGTCGGCCCGACCCTGGACATGGGGCTGCCCGGCGTTCCCGTGACGCTGGCGCGGGTTTTCGCCCCAGTTCCCCTCCCGGCGGATTGATCCGGCGATTTCTTCGAAATTCCAACATGTTTTCGCCATGATGCGGGGCGCTTTGTCGGATCGGGAAAAAAAATTCCCGGCGCGGCTAAAGAATTTCCCAGGCAGGTCGATGAAGTGAGCGTGAAAACAATCGGATCGGTTCCCTCGGCGATGTCGCCGGGATGAGAGTCGCCGAATGGCAAGGAAGCCAAAAAACTTTCAAGGAGGAAACATCATGGCTCTGACAATCAACCACAACCTTCTGGCCGCCAACACCGCCCGCAGTCTTTCGTCCTCGTACTCCGCGCTGTCCACTTCGACGCAGCGCCTGTCCTCCGGCCTGCGCATCAACTCCGCATCCGATGACGCCGCCGGCTTGGCCGTCCGCGAGATCATGCGCACCGAGGTTTCGTCGTTGAACCAGGGCGTGCGTAACGCCAACGACGCCATCTCCCTCATTCAGACCGCCGACGGCGCCCTGGGCGTCATCGATGAGAAGCTGATCCGCATGAAGGAGCTGGCCATGCAGGCCGCCACCGGCACCTACTCGTCCGACCAGCGCCTCATCATCGACTCCGAGTACCAGGCCATGGCTTCGGAAATCACCCGTATCGCCAGCTCCACGGACTTCAACGGCATTCATCTGCTCAACGGCAATCTCTCCAGCTCCACATTCAACGGCAACGGCCTGAACAGCACCGGCAAGCTGAAGGTCCACTTCGGCAGCGGAAATGACTCCGCTGAAGATTACTACTACATTCAGATCAACACCTCCACGGCCTCCGCTCTGGGTGTCGGCTTTGGCGCCACCACCTCCAGCGGCCGTAGCATCTCCACTCAGGAGCTGGCGCAGAAGTCCCTGGAGGCTCTGGACAAGGCCGTCGTGTCCAAGGACAAGATCCGCGCCAGCCTTGGCGCGCTCCAGAACCGCCTGGAGAACACCATCTCCAACCTGTCGATCCAGTCGGAGAACGTCTCGTCCTCCGAGTCCCAGATCTCCGACGTCGATGTGGCCACGGAAATGACGAATTTCACCGAGCAGCAGGTCAAGGTGCAGACCGCAGTGGCCATGCTTTCGCAGGCCAATAGTCTCGGCAAGCTGGCCCTGAACCTGATCCAGGGTTAATAGCCGGGCGGCCCGGTTTAGACCCAAAGCGGCGGGCTTTCCCCGCTGCGGAGCAAGAACGACAAGCGGGCCGCCGAAAGGCGGCCCGCTTTGCTTTGGCACTCGGTTTGCAAGTGAGTGGTGGGCCAGCAGCATCCGGCACGATTTTCCCGTAGGGGGGTTCGCCAGTGTCGACAACCACCAGCACAACATCCGCAACCACTTCCTTCACCTCTGGTAAGATCAATATCAGCGGTCTGGGAAACGGTACGGACTTCAACTCGCTCATCGACGGGCTCATCGAGGCCGAGAGCAGCAACCTGACCACCTTTCAGACTTGGAAGAAGACCTGGGCGGCCAAGGTCACCGGCTTCCAGTATCTGAACACCAAGCTCCTGGCGCTCAAGACTCAGTTGAGCAGCATGGACACGGTCAACGAGTTTTTGACGAAGACCGTGAGCTCCTCCGACTCGACCTCCGTGTCCGCCACGGCCGACGCCGACGCGAACACCACTTCGCATTCCATCGTCGTGGGACAGCTGTCCACCAACGATATCCTCACCACCAGCGGTGGAGTCGCGTCGCTCACCTCCCGGGTGGCCACGTCGAACACGAATCTGACCTTCAGCTACGCCGGCCAATCCTACACCATCAGCAACATCAGCGCTGGCACCACGCTCACCAGCCTGGTTAGTTACATCAACAACAATGCCGTCACCAACGGCAAGGTGCGCGCCACCACTATTTATGATGGTACGAGTTACCACCTGCAGCTCTATGGCATGGACCAGGGCGCGGGCAACCAGGTCGTCATTTCCAACACCGGCTCCCTCGTCTTCGGCGCCAGCTCCTTCCAGAACACCCAGGACGCCCAAAGCGCGCTCATCAAGGTGGACGGCTACCCTCCTGGCCAGGGGCAGTGGATCGCGCGCGACTCCAACACTATTTCCGACGTGATCCCCGGCGTCATGCTCACCGTCAAGACCGCCAACTCCAACGCCACGGTGCAGATCGGCATCACCACGGACACCGACGCCATCAAGGCCAACATCAAGGCCTTCGTGTCCAACGTGAACACCATCAATCGACTCCTCCGCGCCCTGACCATGGTGAGCAACACCTCCGGCACGGCCACTGGCTCGCTTTTGACAGGCAACTACGGTGTGCAGATCATCCAGAGCACACTGCAGGACGTGCTTTCGGACAAGGGGCTCGGTTTCAGCATGTATGACGCCGCCAACAAGACCGGCGACTATTACTCCGCGCTGTCGCAGATCGGCATATCCACCGACGCCGACCAGTCCTCGAGCACCTATGGACAGCTCGTCATCGACGAGGACGCGTTGGACACCGCGTTGGACACTGACGCCCAGGGCGTCGCCGAGCTCTTCTCCGCCAACTACGAGGGCGACAGCACCACCAAGGATTTTAACTATCTCGGCCGCATCAACGGTACCACCAAGCCCGGCAGCTACGACGTCAAGGTCATCACCAGCGCCGCCGGCATATCCAGCGCCACCATCAACGGCCAGCCGGCCGGCATAGACGGCTGGAACATCACCGCCCTTTCCGGCGACGCCAAGGGCCTTGTCGTGCAGGTGAACAACCACGAGGCCAACTCCACCTTCAACGGCACCATCGAGCTGAAGCAAGGCAAGGCCGGCGAAATGGTGGACTCTCTGGGAACGCTGACCAACAGCACCGATGGTCCGCTCGCCATTCTGGAAGATAATTATGGCGACATCATGACGGACATCGACGACAAAATAACACGCGAGAAGCAGCGGCTGGCGACCATGAAGTCGCGTCTGCAAGCCCAGTACGCCCGGTTGGACTCCCTGCTGAACACGTTGACGAACACACAGACGCAGCTCACCAGTACCATCTCGTCGATGTCCAGCAGCAGCAGCAGCTAGTAAGCGAGGATTCCATGCTCAACGCGGCCAAGGCCTATCTGGCCACTCAGGTATCCACCGCCTCCAAGGGCGACCTGCTCGTCATGCTCTACGACACGGCCATCAAGCATCTGCGCCAAGCGATAGAAAAGATTCGCGCGCGCGATGTCGCGGGCAAGGGCATCCTCATCAGTAAGGCCATCACCATCATCAGCGAGTTGCAGGAGTCTCTGGACAAGGAGCGTGGCGGCGAAATCGCCCAGAACTTGTTCCAACTGTATTTTTTCTGCAATTCCCGGTTGCTCATGGCCAATCTGAAGATGCAGCCGGAAATGGTGGAGGATGTCATCACCATTCTTTCCAAGCTGCGGCAGGCCTTCGCTCAGATCCTGCCCCAGAACGAGGGGGTGGCCTCCATGACGCAACCGGGCGGCGATGGATCGGCCGCGTTGCGGGAACCGTCGCCTCCGGCTCCCGCCGAGCCTGCGGACGGGGCCGCCGTGCCCGCCGCGCACCGTCATGTATCCGTCGCGAATGCCACGGACACCGACGCCGGATTGGCGCTCGGCGCGGGACTGCTCGCCGGGATGCCGACCCCGGCCATGTCCCACAAAATGGCGGCGGCCGAACAGCCGACGGAGAAGGCCGGGGAGCAGGCACACGCCGCGCCGGCGCTGAATCCGCTTGTCGCCCCGCCCGTGCAGCCGTCCCAGTCCGATCAGCCGGAGCCGCAGCAAAACGCTCCAGCGACGCGAGCCCCCGGGCTGCGGCTGCGCGCCGTCAACGCCTATTCCCATTCGCGGTAGCTGAAATTTCGCGCTCGCCGCCGGGCCTTCGCCGATCGGCGCAATCTAAGGGGTGCGGCGCGTCGGAAGCCTGTGCCGCCCTCCTGCCCGCCGCGATGACCTTTCTCCAGGTCGGCATGGCCGACGGCGATGGAGCCGGCTGTGGGCGTCCCGCGCACCTTCCGCTTCGAACCGCCTCCGTCGCGGTGGGGGCGGCGGTCGAAACGAGAAAATCCGCGTCGGCTCGCGTCGATGCGGATTTTCCCGTCCCGGGCAACGCCCGGGGCACCATGCTCGGCCTCCGGGCGGCCTACACGGCGATGATGAGCGGCACCACCACGGGATCGCGTTCCAACACGTTGCGGAAGAAGCGCCGCAGCGATCCGCGCACACGTTCCTTGAGGCGTTTGAGGTTGGCCGAGCCCACGCTCTCCACCTCCTCCAGCACCACGCACTTGGCGTCTTCCAGCACGTGGGCGTAGCGTTGCTCGAACACGAAGCCCTTGGACACGATGTCTGGGCCGAGGGTGATGTCACCCGTGTCCTGATCCACCACCAGCAGCACGATGACCATGCCCTCGCCGGCGAGGAGCTGGCGTTCCTTGAGCACGCTTTGCCCCACGTCGCCAACGCCCTTGCCGTCCACCAGGGTGCGCTCGGCCGGAAGCGCCTCCTCCAGGCGGATGCCTCCCTGTGGCAGGAAGGTGATGGGCTGGCCGTCCTCCAGCACGATGGCCCGCTCGGACGCGACGCCGCATTCGGCGGCCAGGCGCGCGTGCTTGACCAAGTGCCTGTATTCGCCGTGCAGGGGCACGAAGTACTTGGGGCGCACCGTTTCGATCATGATGCGCAGCTCCTCGCGATGGGCGTGGCCCGAGGCGTGGATGGCCTGCACACGTTCGTAGAGCACCTCGGCCCCGAGCTTGTAGAGCCGGTTGATGACCTTGGTGATGGCCACCACGTTGCCGGGAATGAAGCGCGAGGACATGATGACCAGGTCGCCGCGTTTGATGTGCACGTGGCGGTGCTCCTCCATGGCGATGCGCGAGAGCGAGGCCAGCGGCTCGCCTTGCGAGCCCGTGACGAGCAGGACCACCTCGTCGTCCTCCAGCTCGCCGATCTCCTCCAGCTCCACCAGGGTGCCGCGCGGAATGCGCAGGTAGTCCAGCTCGCGCGCCAATTCAATGTTGCGCACCAGGCTCTTGCCGGAGATGGCCACCATGCGGCCGCAGGCGGCGGCCAAGTCGAAGATTTCCTGCAGGCGCTGGATGTGGCTGGAGAATAGCGTGACGATGATGCGGCCGCGCGCGCGGTCGAAGATTTCGCGCAGGCTCGCCTTGATCTCGCGTTCGGTGAGGGCGAAGCCCTCGCGCTCCACGTTGGTGGAGTCGCTCATGAGCAGGGTGACGCCCGGCTCGCTGAAGCGGCGGATGGCCTCCAGGTCGGTGGCGTGGCCGTCCAGCGGGTTGCGGTCGATCTTGAAGTCGCCCGTGTGGATGATGCACCCGCGCGGGGTTTCTATGCCCAGGGCGAACCCCTTGATGATGGAGTGGCACACGGGGAAGAAATTGAAGGCGAAGGGGCCTATCTCCACGCGGTCGCCGGCGGCCACGGCGCGCAGGTCGGCCTCCATGCCGCGCTCGGCCAGCTTGCCGGCCACCAGCGCCAGGGTGAAGTCCGACCCGTACACCGGCACGTCCACGTGGGGCAGCAGCCAGGGCAGCGCGCCGATGTGGTCCTCATGTCCGTGGGTGAGGACGATGGCCTTGATCTTCTCGCGCTCCTCCAGAATGTGGTCGAAGCGTGGAATGACCACGTCCACGCCGAAGAGGTAGTCCTCGGGGAACATGAGTCCGCAATCCACCAGCACGATGGCGTCGCCGTAACGCAGGGCCATGCAGTTCAGCCCGATCTCGCCCAGGCCGCCGAGGGGATGGATGGTCAGTTCGTCTGGAGCGTTCGTCATGTCAGCTCCTCAGAAGTTCCTGATAGGCCGCGTTCATCATCGCGTACATGTCGTCGCGGAATTGGTCGCGGTCCTTCAGGGTGTAGGTCGCTGGGTCCACGGGCGGCAGGGCCCGCAGGCGCACCAGCTGGTCGGGATTGAAGAGCAGTGATTTCTTCGGCAGCAGCTTGCCGGTGCCCTCCATGACCAGCGGGGCCACGGGCAGGCCGCACTTGAGGGCCAGAATCATGCCGCCGACCTTGAAGTCGAGCAGCTTGGACAACTCCTGATTGCGCATGCCCTCCGGGAAGATGAGCGGGGAGATGCCGCCCTTGGCCGCGACGACGGCTGCGTCCACGCTCTTCATGGCGGCGCGCCGGTTTTCGCGGTTGATGGCGATGTGTCCGGCGTCGCCCAGCGCCTTGCCGTAGATGGGAATGCGGAACAGGCTGTCCTTGGCGACGAAGCGCATGTGGTAGTTCCACAGCGCGTCGAAGAGGATGGGGATGTCGAACAGACTCTGGTGGTTGCACATGAAGACGTAGTGGCCGTGCGGGTCCAGGGCCGAGAGGTCGGTCCGCACCTGGATGCCGGCCATGCGTAGCATCGTGCGGCCGTAGGTCTTGCCGGGCAGATCGCGCTGTTCCGGCGTGGCCTTGTCCTGGTTCAGAAGCAGCTGCTTGAAGCTGTAATAAAGGGTGACGGGCACCAGCGTGGCGAAGAAACGGAGCACTCGGAACATTTGAAGACTTCCTGCTTGTATCGTAGTCTTTGAGGCTATACGTGATTCGGTCCCGAGGCACAAGCGTTCGGGACGCGCGTTTCAGGCGCGCGTTTCAATCGCGCGTCGAAGAAAACGACGGAGGTGGCCAATCCCAGAGCCGCCGTTCGTCTTTTCGGCCCCCGTGGGGGGGGGCGGTTCGACACGGCGCTGGGCCGCGCCGCCCAGGTTGGCCCCGCGTGTGGAATCGAGGGGGCGAAGAGCGCGGTGGCACGCGCAACCGGCTCCTCGCACATGTGGGAAGCCGCGACGGTTAGCGTCCCCTCAAAAAGACACTCAGGCGACCGGCTCCCCGCACGTGGGGGAAAACGTCGGGCGCCTTCCCCAACGACGACCGGATGGGGTCGGCCCCCACCGCGCGCGGGAGAATCGTCGAGCGGCTTCTCCACGAGGCGGCCGGATGGGTGCGCGTGGGAAGCGTCGCGGCCGTGGCCTCCGAAAGCTCATAGGGCGTGGTCGCCCCCCCCGCGCGTGGGGGAAGCGTCACTTCGGCGTCGCGGTTGCCGGGGGCGTTCCCGGGGCCTGTTGTTGCGGCTTCGCCTGCCCCTTGTTCTTGAGCGCCGAGAGGAGCCGTGGGGGGAATTCCGCCATGATGCCCAGGGCGACGTCGCTGAAAATGTCGCTTTCGCTTTTGGTGAGCTGCGGGGTCGATTCGGCGATTTTCCGGCCCAGCGGCGTTTCGTAGAACGCGAGATACTGGCGTATCTCCTCGTGGGTGAAGGTCCGCGCGTACACCGGAATCAGCTGGTCCAGGGCCCCGCCGGGGCCGAGAAGCTTTTCGGTGTAGAGGTCGCGCATCACCTTGTCCATGATCCGCTGCGTCTCGGGCGTGAGCTTAATGCCCTGTTGCGCCGCGATGAGTCGGCCCTGGGCCAGGCTCGCGTCGATGATTTCCTGCATGGCCGCGTCGGATTTGGAGACGATGAAGAGTTTTTTGATGTCCGCGGTTTTTTCCGGGGTCAGGTCGTCGGCCCGGGCCAGGGCCGGCAGGAGCAGGCAGGCCAGCAGGACCGCCGCGATTTTCCATTCACGCATGATCTATCTCCTTAAGTTGGGGGGAAGAAAAACGGAGGGAGCGCCAAACGCCCCCTCCGTGATCATTCGATGGCGACGGCCGCCACGAGCATTCCGTTTCCCGGCGTTATTCCTCCGCGGCTGCGGCGCGCTTGTTTTCCTCAATGACCTTGGCCGCGATGGGGGGCGGGCACTCCTCGTAGTGCGAGAACTCCATGGTGAAGGTGCCCTGGCCTGCGGTCATGGAGCGCAGGTCGGGCGCGTATTTCAGCACCTCGCTCATGGGCACGTGGGCCTTGATCTCGGTGACGCCGCCCTGACTCTCGCTGCCCAGCACCTTGCCGCGCCGGCTGGAGAGGTCGCCGATGACGTCGCCCATGTAGCTGTCCGGCACGGCCACCGTGACGGTCATGATGGGTTCGAGCAGGGACATCTTGGCCTTTTCGCAGGCCTTTTTGAAGGCGAGCGAGCCGGCCACCTTGAAAGCCATTTCCGAGGAGTCGACGGTGTGGAAGCTGCCATCGTAGAGCGTCACCTTGAAGTCGATGACGGGGAACCCGGCCAGCACGCCGCGCGCGGCGGATTCCTGAATGCCCTTGTCCACGGCGGGAATGTACTGCCGGGGAATGGAGCCGCCCACGATGGCGTCGACGAACTCGTAGCCCGCGCCCTTGGGCTGGGGCTCGAGATGGATCCAGCAGTCGCCGAACTGGCCGCGGCCGCCGGTCTGCTTCTTGTGCCGGCCCTGAATGTCGCGCGCGGCGGTCTTGAAGGTCTCGCGGTAGGGCACCTTGGGCGTCTTGAGCACAATGTCGACCTTGTAGCGGCGGCGGGCCCGTTCCACGCTCACCTCGATGTGGTTCTGCCCCATGCCGGAGAGCAGCGTGTCGGCGGTCTCCTCGTCGCGGCCGAGCTTGAGGGTGATGTCCTCGTCGAGCAGCTTGGCCACGGCCTGGTAGACCTTGTCCTCGTCGCCCTTGACCTTGGGGGCCAGGGCGTAGGTGATGAGCGTGGGCGCGAGTTGGGGCTTTTTGAGGGCGAAGGCCGCCTTGTCCGAGGAGAGCGTGTCGCCGGTCTTGGTGTCCTTCAGCTTGACCAGGGTGACGATGGAGCCGGGGCCAAGCGGGGTCTTGCAGGGCGTCTGATCCTTGCCGCAGGTGAGCAGCGGCTGGCCCACGCGCTCCTGCTGGCCCGTGCGCGAGTTGACGAGCGACAGGTCGCCCGTGACGTTGCCGGAAAGCACGCGCGCGACCGTGAGCTGGCCGGCGAAGGAGTCGGCCAGGGTCTTGAACACGAAGCAGGCCGGAGGCGCGGCCTCGATGCTCTCGCGCACGCCTCCGTCCTCGCCCTCGAAGGGCGGATGCTCCAGCGGGGAGGGAAGTAACGCCTGCACGGCGTCGAGCAGCTGCGGGCCGCCCATGTCGGCCAGCGCGCTGCCGATGACCACGGGCACGAGCTCGCCGGATTTGACGCCGGCCACCAGGGCGCTTTTGACCTCCTCGGCGCTGAGCTCGCCGGCGTCGAGGTATTTCTCCATGACCTGCTCGTCGCTCTCGGCGATGTTCTCGATCATGGTTTCGCGCAGGGGGGTGCTTTGGGCCTCCACCTCGGCGGGGATGTCGCCGGGGGTTGCGCCGCCCTTGCCGTCGAAGAACAGGGCCTTGTTCTCCAGCAGATCCACCACGCCCTTGAATTGGTCCTTCTCGCCTATGGGATAGTGCAGCAGCACGGGGTGGATGCCCAGGCCGTCCTTGAGGCTTTCGAAGGCGGTGGTGAAGTCGGCGCTGTCGCGGTCCATTTTATTGATGAAGATCATGGCCGGCAGCCCGGTCTTTTGAATTTCGCCCCAGGCCTTGCGGGTCAGCGGCTTCACGCCGTCCACGGCGTCGATGACGAGGATCGCGCCGTCGGCGGCGGCCAGGGCGTAGGGCAGGTCGCCGTTGAAGTTGGCGTCGCCCGGCGTATCGATGAGAAAGTGCTGGTTCTTGTTCCACTTGAAGTTGGCAATGCCCGGCTGGATGGAGCCGCGGCGTTTGATTTCCTCCGGCTCGTAATCCAGAACCGTGGTTCCTTCCTCGATTTTCCCCAAGCGGGCGGCGGCTCCGGCGTTGAAGAGCAGCATTTCCGCGACGGAGGTTTTCCCGCTGCCGCCGTGGCCGACCAAAACGTACGTCCTCTGTGTGTTCAGCGCTTCCGACATCCCATACTCCGTGTATCGAGTTTACCGCCGAAACCGCGCTCCGGCGGGGAAATGACGAACCCACCTGGAATTATCTATGCTTAGACGTATAGGGAGGAGGAAGCGTCAATGTCAAGAGAGCCGGACGAACGGGCGGAATTCCGCGCGCCAGAAGCGACGAAAGCCTCAGTGAGGCCGGGAGGCGTCTCCGGTCCTCCCCGGGCTTGCCTGCGGGGGCGCGCGCATGTATGAAGACGCAGGCCGCGCGCCGCGCATACTTTCGCCGGGACTGCGCGGGCCGAGAAAGGAGGCCGCCATGCCGCTCACCGATTATCAGGATTTGTTGACCCGCCTGCAGAAGGGGTTGGCCGACGGTTTTCGCGACGCGCCGCACGTGCTCAACACGCCGGGCCAGTCGCTGGCCTGCCGCATCGACTCCGGTTACTATCTGGCGCTGGAGCCCGTGTTCTCGGAGATCCTGGCCCGCTGGGCCGTGGGCTTGCCCGAGGGCGTGGTGGAGACGCTGGTGCACACCGGCAGTCTGGTCTACTGCAAGTTCATGAACACGCACATCCTGCCGCTCACCCTCTCCTGGGAGGGCAAGAACTTCGAGGTGCAGGCCGCCTTCCTCAAGGCCGACTTCATCGACCGCGCCCTCAAGCTCTACGGCGGCCGCCCGGAGCCGCTGCCGGTCTCCGAACTGCGCATCCGCGCCGACGAGCGCGCCGCAGTGGAGGCCTTTTTCGGCGAGCTGACCCCGCCGGACGCCCACGTCTATCTGTAGACGCCTCCCGCCAGTTTTCCACAAGAAAAGGGCGGACCACCTCTCCGGCGGTCCGCCCCTTCGTTTGTCGTGAAGGCGTATGCGTCAGTCCTTGTTGGGACTGCCGCACTTGGCCTTGAGCATGCACGTGCCGCAGCCCGCGATGACGGGGAGGTTGGTGAACACGGCGAATTGCCGGCTCACGGTGCCCTCCTTGTTCCATTCCAGACCCAGCCGCTTGAAGGCGGCTATGGCCTCCTTGCCCGGTTTGGGCAGGGGGGCGCAGCCCCTTTCGGCCAGCTCCGGGGCCAGATTCTGCACGGCGCTCATGACCATGTGGATGGCCAGATTGTGGAAGGCCATGCCGGCCGAGGGCGAATCCTGCCAGATGCCTTCGATCTCGTCCTCCACGGGCTTGTCCAGCCAGAGGATGACGTAGCCGGGATCGGTGGCCGCCGCGCCCTCCGGGGCCAGCCTGTAGGCGTGCAGATGCCGCTGCCAGTCGTCGAAGCGCGGCTCCAGCTCCTCCATGAGATCGTTGTCGAGCCGGGATTCGCCGCACAGTTCCAGGTAGGTGAACATGTCGAATTCCGGCTGGGCGGCGATGGGCGTGGCCGCGAGGGTCTGCTGTTTTTCTTTCTTTTCGCTCACGTGTGGGTCCTTGGTTACGCCGCTTCCTTGTCGGCCAGCAGCGCCGCTTTGAGGGATTCGTCCAGGGTTGGGTGCGGGAACATGAAGCCCGCCGCGTCGTCCCTGGTCCAACCGGCGCTGATGATCAGCGCGGCCGAGACCGCCATGCGCGAGACGTCCGCGCCGACGGCCGTGACGCCGACCACGCGGCCCTCCCGCCACACGCATTTGACGAAGCCCTGCGTGGCGGCGTGGGCCTGGGCGATGGGGTTGGCAACCAGCGCCGAGCGCGAGACGAGCACAGCCTCGCCCCTGGCCTTGGCCTCGTCGGCCATGAGGCCCACGCGCAGCACCTCGGGCGCGCCGTAGAGAATGCTCGGCACCGGGCCGGGCGCGTATGGTCCGCGCGCCTTGTCCAGCAGGCGCTGGACCACGTGGTGGGCCTGATGGCTGGCCGCGTGGGCCAGCAGGGTGCGGCCGTTCACGTCGCCCACGGCGTACACGTCCGGCGCGGCGAGCAGGTTCTCGTCGGTTTTGATGTAGCCCGGGCCGACGAACTCCACGCCGATCGCCTCCAGGCCAAGATCGGCGCTGTTGGGCCGGCGGCCCACCGCGACCAGGGCGCATTCGGCGGTGAGTTCCTCGCCACCCTCCAACGTGAGCACGGCGTTATCGCCGCGCGTGGCCACTCGGGCCACCTTCACGCCCAGGCGGAAGGTCCAGCCCATGCGTTTGAACGCGGTTTCCAGCAGTTTGGAGACCTCGGGATCCTCCGGGCCGGCGATGCGCGGCAGGGCGTCGACCACGGTGATGCTCGCGCCCATGCGGTGCGCGGCCTGGGCCATCTCCAGCCCGATGAAGCCGCCGCCCACCACGAGGACGCTCGCCGGCATCCGCTCCAGGGCCAGGAAGCCCGTGGAGTCCAGCACGCGGTCGCCGTCGGCGGCCACGCCCGGGAAGGACGCCGGCCGCGAACCCGTGGCCACGATGAGCTTGCGGAAGCCGAGTTCTTTTTCGCCCTCGGCCGTGGCCACGGACACCTCGTGCGGACCGGAAATCCGGCCGCGTCCGGCGAGCAGGTCCACGCCGAGCGACGCCAGGCGTTGGGCCATGGCCTTGCGCGTGGCGGCGATGTAACGGTCCTTGCGCGTTTGCAGGGCGGCGAAGTCCACATGGATTTCGCCCGTGGCCACGCGCGCCTTGCTCTGGGCTGCCAGCTCCTCGATGGCGCTGGTGGCGCCCAGCCAGATCTTGGTTGGGATGCAGCCGCGGTTCATGCAGGCGCCGCCGAGTTCGGCGGCCTCCACCAACGCTACCTTCAGGCCGGACGCGGCGGCCTCTGTCGCGGCGTCGTAGCCGCCGGGGCCGCCGCCCAGCACGATCAGATCGTATGTCGTCGTCATGCGTGTCGCCTCTTTGTGATGCTTAGAGGTCGTCCGTCAGTTCCATGTTGCGCGCGGCGCGCGTCTCGTCGAGCCGGGTGACGGGCAGGGTGCGCGGCGCGCCGGTAAGCGCCTCCGGGTCCTTCTCCGCCTCCTTCAGGATGTCGATGAGGTCGTCCGCGAACGTGTCCAGGGTCTCCAGGCTCTCGGTCTCGGTGGGCTCGAACATGAGCGCCTCCTTGACGATGAGCGGGAAGTAGATGGTCGGGGCGTGGTAGCCGCGATCGAGCAGGGCCTTGGCGATGTCCAGGGCGCGCACGTGGCAGTCGCTCATGTTGCAGGCGCTGGCCACGAACTCGTGCATGCACGTGCGGTTGAAGGGCACCTCGAGGACCTTGTCCAGGCGCTTGCGCAGGTAGTTGGCGGCCAGCACAGCGCACTCGGTGGCGCGGGAAAGCCCGGCCCCGCCCAGGCGCAGGATGTAGGCATAGGCCTTGAGGACCACGCCGAAGTTGCCGTAGAACGGCGCGATGTAGCCGATGGACTTGGGATAGTCGTAGTTCAGGAAGAACTGGCCGTCCTCCAGCTTCTCCACGCGGGAGATGGGCAGGTACGGGGCCAGCCGCTCGGAAACGCCCACCGGACCAGCGCCGGGACCGCCGCCGCCGTGGGGCGTGGCGAAGGTCTTGTGCAGGTTCAGATGCACCACGTCGAAGCCCACGTCGCCCACGCGCATCTTGCCCATGATGGCGTTGAGGTTCGCGCCGTCGTAGTACAGCAGGGCGTCCACGCTGCGCAGCATCTCCACGATCTTCGGCAGGTTCCTCTCGAACAGGCCGAGCGTGTTCGGGCAGGTCATCATCATGCCGGCCACGTCGTCGTCCAGCACCTTGGCCAGCTCGTCGGGCTCGATGATGCCATCGCGCGTGGTCAGGTTGACCACGTCGAAGCCGGCGATGTGGGCGCTGGCGGGGTTGGTGCCGTGGGCGCTGTCGGGCACGATGATCTTGGTTTTCTTGTTGCCCTTGTCCCTGTGGTAGGCGGCGATGATCATGACGCCCGTGAGTTCGCCGTGCGCGCCGGCCATGGGCTGCAGGGTGAAGGCCTTCATCCCGCAGATCTCGCACAGCAGCCGCTCGGTCTCGTAGAGCACCTCCAGCGCGCCCTGGCACAACCGGCCCGCGCCCTTGAGCTGCGGCAGCACCGGGTGCAGCCGGGTGAAGCCCGGCAGGGCGGCCGCCGTCTCGGCGAACTTGGGGTTGTACTTCATGGTGCAGGAGCCCAGCGGGTAGAAGTTACCGTCCACGCCGTAGTTCTGCCGCGAGAGGTTGGTGAAGTGGCGCACCACGTCCAGCTCGGAGAGCGAGGGCAGGTTGGTCGCGCCGCCGCGCAAAAGCGCGCCGGGCAGCAGGTCGGCCGCAGACTTTTCGGGCTTGGCGGGCCAGATGCCCTCGCGCCCGGGAACGGAGCTTTTGAAGACGGTGTTCATTTGAGGCACCCCCGCAGCATTTCGGCGAATATGCCGATGGATTCCATGGAAGTCTTCTCGGTGCAGGCCACGAGCAGGGCGTTCTCCAGCCCGGCGTAGTAGCGCCCGAGCGGGAAGCCCGGCACCACGCCGCGACCGGTGAGCTTGTCGATGACCTGGTAGGCGTTCACCGGCAGGGTCACGGCGAATTCGTTGCCGAAGGGCGCGCAGCCGGAGAGCAGCTCGACGCCCGGAATGGCGGTGAGGCGCTCGGCCGCGTAGTGGGCGCGCTCCAGGCACAGGTTGGCGGTGCGGGTCAAGCCCTCCTGGCCGACGAGGCACAGGTAGAGCAGGGCGCGCAGGGCGCACAGGGCCTGGTTGGAGCAGATGTTGCTGGTGGCGCGCTGGCGGCGGATGTGCTGCTCGCGCGCTTGCAGGGTCAGCACGTACCCGGTGCGGCCCTGCGTGTCCACGGTGCGGCCCACGATGCGCCCCGGCATCTGCCGGATGAGCTCCTTGGAGCAGGTCATGACGCCCAGGTACGGGCCGCCGAAGGAAAGG
This sequence comes from Desulfocurvus sp., assembly GCA_020692325.1. Taxonomy (GTDB): domain Bacteria; phylum Desulfobacterota; class Desulfovibrionia; order Desulfovibrionales; family Desulfovibrionaceae; genus Humidesulfovibrio. Next base: position 1,632 of record JAIMKR010000020.1, on the reverse strand, counting down.
GGCAGGCCCAGGCTCTGGCCTTCGGCGGTGGCGATGTCCGCGCCCATTTCCGCGGGCGTTTTGAGCACGGCCTGCAGCACCGGGTACACGGAGACGATGGACACGGCCCCGGCCGCGCGGGTGGCGTCGAACAGGGCGGTGAAGTCGGCCACGGTGCCGAAGAAGTTCGGATTCTGCACGATGACGGCTGCGGTCTCGGCGTCGATGGCGGCGGCGAGGGCGGCCAGGTCGCACGCGCCCTTCTTGTGGGGCACGGTGACGAGCGTGAGGTGCAGGTTCGTGGTGTACGTGTTCAGCATCACACGGTAGATGGGGCTCACGGCCTCGCAGACCACCAGCTTGCGGCGGCCGGTGTGGCGCACGGCCATCATGGCGGCCTCGAACAGCGCGGTGCCGCCGTCGTACACGCTGGCGTTGGCGTAGGGCAGGCCGGTCAGACGCGTCACGGCGGTCTGGTACTCGAAAATGGCCTGCAACGAACCCTGGCTGGCCTCGGGCTGATAGGGCGTGTAGGCGGTGTAGAACTCGCTGCGCATGGACAGGGCGTCGACCGCCGAGGGAATGTGGTGGTCGTAGAAACCCGCGCCGAGGAAGCTCATGCTGGCGCGGACATTCTTCTCCGCCAGCTCCTCCATGTGGGCCAGCACGTCCATTTCGCTTTCGCCCTTGGGCAGGTTGAAGCTTTTGGGACGCAGCTCAGGACCGATCTCGGCGAAGAGGGACTCGACGCTCGGGGCGCCGATGACCTCGAGCATCCTCCGGATGTCCTCCGGGGTGTGGGGAACGTAGGGCATCGCAGCGGCTCCTTAGTGGGCTTCGGCGGCGCAGACGTCGGCGTAGGCGGCGGCATCCAGCAGGTCGGCCGGTTCGGCGGAGAGCTTCACCTTGAGCATCCAGCCCGCGCCATAGGGGTCCTGGTTCACGGCCTCGGGCGCGTTCTCCAGGGCGGCGTTGATTTCCAGCACCGTGCCGGAGACCGGAGCGTAGATTTCGCTGGCGGCCTTCACGGACTCCACGGAGCCCATCTCCTGGCCCGCGGTGAGGGCGGCGCCAGCCTTGGGCAGGTCGATGAAGGTCAGATCGCCCAGCTGTTCCTGCGCGAACTGGGTGATGCCGATGGTGGCGACGTCGCCCTCGATCTTGGCCCACTCGTGGCTTTTGGCGTACTTCAGGTCATTGGGAATCATAGTTGTGTCCTCCATGCGGGAAGGTTATTTACCAAGTGGAGCCCCATACCATTCCCAGGCGCGAATGAAAACCCTGTCACCGCTGGGGGCGGCGACGGAAGTCGCGCGGCGCGCGAAAGCGGTTGCGCGCGCAAACATCCCGCGTCCGGGAACGTCCGCGCAAGCCCTCGCCGGCCTTGACAGAGCGGTCGCAAGTGTCCACCTTCGGCCCAGCGTATCAAACCAGCTCGGCCGGCATTCCCCGGTCGGGCGCAAGAGAGAGGTCCGCACATGAAACCCCTAGCCATCGCAGGCGTCGTCGTCCTTGCCCTCATCGTTCTGGGCGGGGGGGCCATGGTCAGCAGCAGCAATGACATCATCGCCCAGGACGCCGTGTGCGAGCAGATGATCGGCCAGGTGAACAGCGCCCTGCAGCGCCGCATGGATCTGATTCCGAATCTGGTGG
>JAIMKR010000027.1 GCA_020692325.1 Desulfocurvus sp. | reverse complement strand
CGGTCTCGTACTCGACGTGAGCGGTGGCGATGGTGATGCCGCGCTCTTTTTCCTCGGGAGCCTTGTCGATCTGATCGAAGGCGACATAGGTGCCCTTGCCCATCAGAGACGCCGTCTTGGTGATGGCGGCGGTGAGGGTGGTCTTGCCGTGGTCGATGTGACCGATGGTGCCGATGTTGACGTGAGGCTTCTTGCGCTCGAATTTGGCCTTGCCCATGTTCAACCCCCTGGTTCTGTCTGGCTTCGGTTGTCGAGAAAGATGTGGAGCCCATGAACGGAATTGAACCGTTGACCTCTTCCTTACCAAGGAAGTGCTCTACCAACTGAGCTACATGGGCTTAAGCGTCGCTTTAGGAGACCTCAATGGCGTGGACTTGGAGCGGGAAACGGGACTCGAACCCGCAACCCTCAGCTTGGAAGGCTGATGCTCTAGCCAATTGAGCTATTCCCGCGCGCAGTATCCGTAGTCCCTACGGCCAGGGACTCGCCCTGCCTCCTACAGCTTTGCTTGCCGCGTAAAATGGTGGTGGGGGGTGGATTTGAACCACCGAAGGCTGACGCCGACAGATTTACAGTCTGTTCCCTTTGGCCGCTCGGGAACCCCACCATTCACTGGAGCTGGCGATGGGACTTGAACCCGCAACCTGCTGATTACAAGTCAGCTGCTCTGCCATTGAGCTACGCCAGCGCATGAGCGGATGTACATATGACACCCTCACGCGAATTGCAAGACGTTTGTTCCACGTTGGCGCGTAGCCGCCCGGCAACTCCCTCGTTTCCAAGGGCATCCTTGCTATTTTGAAACGGCCCTTCTTGTCAACATATTTTCCTTCCCTTCGGCATTTTTTTTCATTTTCTTCACCGTAACGCGCCGGGGCGTTCTTCCCGCGTTGACGCGCGCGCCGATTGCCCCTATCTCCCGCGGCATGAGCAACGTTCCCCTGCCCTTCGCGCCCGAGTCCCCGTGGCTGGCCCCCCTGGCCGGCTACTCCGACCTGCCCTTCCGCACCCTATGCCGCAAGTACGGCGCGGCCTGCGCCGAGACGGAGATGGTCAGCGCCAAGGGGCTCGTCTTCGGCGGATACGGCAGCGAGCGGCTGCTTGCCACCGCCCCCATCGACTCCCCCGTCGTGGTGCAGCTCTTCGGCTCGGAGCCGGAAATCTTCGCGCGCGCAATGCCACCACTGCTCGAACGCGGCTTCACGCGCTTCGACCTCAACTGCGGCTGTTCCGTGCGCAAGGTGAACAAGAGCGGTTCCGGATCGGCGCTCCTGGCCCGCCCGGAGCTGCTCTACCGGATCGCGGCGGCGATGATTGGCGCGGCAGGCCCAGGCAACGTGGGATTCAAGCTGCGCCTGGGCTTCACCCCGGACGACGAGAACTTCCTGGACGTGGGCCGCCGGCTGGCGGACATGGGCGCGGGTTGGCTGACCCTGCACCCGCGCACGGGCAGGCAGCTCTTCTCCGGTCAGGCCCGCTGGGCGGCCATCGGCGAACTCGCCCGCGCCGTGCCCATCCCCGTGCTGGCCAGCGGCGACCTTTTCTTCGCCGAGGACGCGGCCCGCTGCCTTGCCGAGACCGGCTGCGCCGGCGTCATGTTCGCCCGCGGGGCCCTCACCGACCCTATGATCTTCCGCCGTCTACGCGACATCCTGGCCGGCCGGCCCACCGCGCCGCGCACGGCCGCGGAACTCGCCGAGGCGGCGCTCACGCACATCGATCTTTGCCGCGAACTCGACGGCACGCCGCACGCCTTCAGAGCCATCCGCACCTTCCTGCCGCGCTACGCCAAGGGATTCCACGGCATCCGCGCCCTGCGCCAGAGCCTGCTGGAATGCCCGGACTGGCGGGCCCTGCGCGAGGCGGCGGCGTCCATCGCCGAACTGACGCCCGATCCCGGCCAGCCGCAGGCCTTCATCCCTGGCGAAACCGCCCTTCCCCAGGGGGACGAAAACACTCCCGGCTGTTGACTCCGGTAGCCCGCTGGGCCAAAATAATTCAATCGCGTCGGCGTCTGTTTGTCAATTTCTCCGCCAGGCGCGAGGGGGAAGCATGGAAGTGATACGGGCCCGTCTGGCGGGTTTTTGCATGGGCGTGGGACTCGCGCTCAAAAAGCTCGATTCGTTGATCGACGACGCCGACGCCCGCTCCATCTTCATGCTTGGGCCCATCATCCACAATCCGCAGGTGCTGGAAAACTACGCCAGCCAGGGAGTCGGTCTGGCCGAGAAACCCGACGACATCCCGGCCGGCGCGCGCGTGGTCATCCGCGCCCACGGCATTCCCCGCGACGCCGAAGCCGCCCTGCGCCAGCGCGGCGTGGAGGTTGTCGACGCCACCTGTCCCAAGGTCAAACGCGCCCAGCTGCTCATCGCCGAGAAAACGCGCGAGGGCCGATGCCTTCTACTCTTCGGCGAGGACGACCATCCCGAGGTGCGCGGGCTGCTCAGCTACGCCGGCCCCGACGCCGTGGTCTTCGAAACACGCGAGGAGCTGCGCTCCATCCCCCTTGATCCGACCATTCCCTACGTGCTGGCGGCGCAGACCACCCAGGACAGGCAGGCGTTCCAGCTTATTCAGAAGGACCTGGGCAAGCGCCTGCCCGAGGCTCCGCCCGTGCTGGAGACCATTTGCGACGCCACGCGCCTGCGGCAGGAGGAGGCCATCCGTCTGGCCGGCCGCGTGGAATGCGCCGTGGTGGCCGGCGGGCGCGCCAGCGGCAACACGCGGCGGCTGGCTCAGGTCATCGAGGCTGCGGGCACACCCACGGTGCTGGTGGAGACCGCCGCCGACTTGCACGAATTGAACTTGACGCCATATACGTACGTGGGCTTAACTGCTGGGGCGTCCACGCCGAAAAGCATTATTGATGACATCGAGGCCTATCTAAAGACCTTGCAAGCCTGAACCACGGAGCCGCCATGAGCGTGAACATGACCAATATCCTCCTCGAAGCGGGAACCAACGAACTCGAAATCGTCGAGTTCTATCTTGAGGAGCCGGGACCCGAAGGCGGCCAGCCATATCGCGGCTACTACGGCGTAAACGTCGCCAAAGTGCTGGAAATCATCCGCATGCCACGCATCACCGAAATGCCGCAGGTCTCCCACCCCTCCGTGCTGGGCGCCTTCAACCTGCGCGACCAGATCATTCCGCTGGTCGATCTCGGCGTGTGGCTCAAGAAGAAGCGGCACGATGCAGAGCCCCCCAAGGTCATCGTCTGCGAGTTCAACAACGTCACCACGGCCTTCATGGTCTCCGGCGTCAACTGCATTCACCGCATCAGCTGGGAGGAAGTGGAGGCCCCGAACAAATACATGTCCTCCCTCGCCTCCAACTCCATCACCGGCGTGGTCCGTCTGGAGGAGCGCATCATCTTCCTGCTCGACCTGGAAAAGATCGTGGCCGAACTCAACCCGGAACTCGGCATGCGCTTCGAGGAGAACGTCACATGGGAGGCCGACACCCAGTACCGGGCCCTCATCGCCGATGACTCCACCCTCATCCGCGAGATGATCGGCGACCTGCTGCACAAGGCGGGCTACATGGTGGAGAAGACGACCAACGGCGAGGAATGCTGGGACCGCCTGCAGCAGATCAAACAGGTCGCCGAGACCGAGGGCAGGCCCGTCACCGACTACGTCCAGGTGGTCATCAGCGACATCGAGATGCCCAAGATGGACGGCCACAACCTCACCAAGCGCATCAAGGACGACCCCATGCTGCGCGAGCTGCCCGTCATCCTGTTCTCGTCCATCATCACGGACAAGCTGCGCCACAAGGGCGTGGCCGTGGGCGCGGACGACCAGATCAGCAAGCCGGAGATCACGCAGGTGGCCCGCCGCGCGGCCGCGCTCATTCAGAGCCGCATCGCCGCCGCCGGAGCCGGAGCAGCCGTCCCGGCCTGATCGCACCCCCAAATAGCGAAACGAAGCGCCCGACCCCCACATGGAGGTCGGGCGCTTTTGCGTATTGCGAGGCGGAAAGCGCAGCCGGAGCGGCGAAGTCCCTTCAGAGGCGGTCTAATGCCCCATAAAGTGGGCTATGGTGCCCGGCACGGCGATGTCCGCCGTCATGACCACGGTGAGCGCCAGCACGATGACCACCGTCGCCCAGGCCACCACGTTGAACACCGGGCCGTTGACGAACTCGCCCATGAGACGCTCGTCGTTGACCAGCCGCAACATGAAGATGAGCACAAAGGGCAACACCGCGCCGTTGACCACCTGGGAGATGTACATGATGGCGATGAGCGGCGCGTCCGGCAGCAGGATGATGGCGGCGGAGACGACGATGAGCAGCGTGAACATCCAGAAGAACTGTGGGGCCTCGCGGAAGTCCTTGTCCACGCCGAGCTCCCAGCCCATGCCCTCGCAGATGTAATACGAGGTGGAAAGCGGCAGCACGCACGCGGCGAACAGTGAGGCGTTGAACAGGCCGATGGCGAACAGGCCCGTGGCGTAAACCCCAACGAGCGGAGTCAGCGCCATGGCCGCGTCTGCGGCGGTCTCCACCTTGACACCGGCGGTGAATAGCGTGCCAGCGCAGGCCACCACGATGAAGAACGCCACCACGATGGCCATGACGCAACCCACGATGACGTCCAGCCGCGAGAACCCATAGTTTTCCTTGGTGATGCCCTTCTCCACCACGCTGGCCTGCTGGTAGAACTGCATCCATGGGGCGATGGTGGTGCCGACCAGACCGATGAGCATGGTGACGGACTCCGTGGTGGGCTTGAAGGAGGGCACCACCGAGGCCTTGAGTATGGCGCCCCAGTCCGGCGAGGACATGAACGCCGCGATGGGATAGGCCAGATAGATGACGCAGGCCACGAGGAAGACCTTCTCCACGATGCGGTACGACCCCTTGACGATGAGCAGCCACACCGCCACAGAGGCCAGCGGCACGGAGACGTACTTGCTGATCCCGAACAGCTCCATGCTGGCGGCGATGCCTGCGAACTCGGACACCGTGTTGCCGAGGTTGGTGAGCAAAAGCGCGATCATGACGTAGAAGGTGATCTTGACGCCGAAGCTCTCGCGGATGAGATCGGACAGCCCCTTGCCCGTCACCGCGCCCATGCGCGCGCACATCTCCTGCACGACGACCAGGGCCACCGTGGTGGGCAACAACATCCAAAGGAGCGAGAGGCCAAACTGCGCCCCGGCCAGCGAATAGGTGGTGATGCCGCCGGCGTCGTTGTCGACGTTGGCGGTGATGATGCCCGGCCCAAGCAGGGCCAGGAACATGAGGATGTTGCGCCGGTTCAGTTTGCCCAGCGGTTTGACGACTTCGGCGAGGCTCATGGAGGGCTCCCGGAAAGGCTAGAAGTTGCGCAGGGCTTTGTACTGCTTCCAGCGCAAAGCGAACGGCAGGAAGTGCTCCAGGATGTCGTCGGCGGAGACGATGCCAGCCATGGAGCCGTCCTCCTCCAGCACCGGAATGGAGTTGAACTTGTAATCCCCCACCAGCTCCAACA
>JAIMKR010000019.1 GCA_020692325.1 Desulfocurvus sp. | reverse complement strand
TGATGGTGGTGACGACCACTTCGGGTTCGCCCGCCTGCTGCTGCGCCTGTTTGTTTTGGCCGCAGCCGGAAAGAACCGCGAGAAGCGCGGTGAACATGATAGTGATGCCAAAAGTGGTTCTGGTGCGCATGGGTGTTCCTGATCTGCTTGATTGCGGTTTCATAAAAGGGTTGCCGTGGATCACGCCTGATCGGGCTTCTTTAGGCGATCCTTTATACGTTGGATGCCGCCGAGCGAAAAATCGAGGATGAAGTCCACAATGTTTTCGATGTTGCCGGCCTTGAGCGCCAACTCTGGGTTCATGCGGCTGATGGCCTCCTTGGCGACGTCGAACAGCACGCATTGACCGATGATGCTGGAGGCGCACCGCAAAACGCTTATCTCGTCCGCGCCGTCAAGCATCTGCCGGACAATGTCCAGCAGCATATTTTGCGTCGGTCGGCAGTGCTTGTCAAAGATCTCGCCAAAGTATTGCGATGGTTCGATGAATTCCTGCGTGAGCAGCTTGCCTAGCCGTTCGTTTTCGGGAGTGCCGTCGCCAAGCGTCTGCAACAGGAAGCTGCGCAGATACGCCCGCAGGCGGTCCTCGGGAGGGCTGTCCTGGCTCACGCCGACGTCCCGCGGGTGCCGTTCGTTCTCCCGTTCGATGTAGTCCTGCAGCACGGCGACGTAGAGCCGCTCCTTGCCTCCGAAGTGGTAATTCACCGCCGCGACGTTCGCGCCGGCCTGGCTGCAGATGTCGCGGACGGTGGCGTTCTCCAGACCGTTCTCGGCAAAGATTTTTCTCCCCGCCTGCAACAAGCGCGCCTTGGTGCCGTTCTCTTGTTGTGTCGCCATGGCAACTCCATAAGTGAAAACGTAATTTAGAACGAAAATTTAAACGCTATTTAAATCTCTAGTTTGGATGTGTCAAGCTTTGTCTCTTGAAATGATTTTTTCAGAATACATGTTTAATATGATGTGGTTATATAACGCTTGACGTGGAACGATGTCGGGAAGGAAAATTTTTCGGGGGGAAAATGAGACTGCCAGAGTGAGGCGCTTCGACGCGGGGAGGAGTATCTGAATGGGAAGCCTGCTCAAGCGGGCACCCCGAGGATTTGCGGGATATTTTTTCCGGCGGCCGCCTCCACGCGCGCCTGCATGGCCAAGGCGTTGTCCAATCTTCGACGCAGCGCCGCGCACGCCGTCGGATCCCCGGCGCGGTCCGCCAGCTTGGCGCCAAAGCGTTGCCGCAACGACATGCGTGTCGCCCCCCCAACATATTTGTCGGCGAGGTAAACGAGTTCGCGCTCGGTGATTCGGGGCGCATCCTCGGGAGGAATATCCTGATGCACGGCCACGATGGCCGCCAGACGCGGGAAGCCGAGCGATCGCAGCAGGTCCGCCCCGGCCGTCGCGTGCTTGGGGCGGCCCTTGGCCACGTCGTGCAGCAGCGTGGCCGATTCCAGAATGTCGAGATCCACCCCGGCCCCACGATTGTTGAGCGCCCGTCCCATGGCCATGGCGACCTCGGCCACGCCGCGAACGTGCCCCAGCAGCGCCGCGCCCGCGCCGTTCAGTTCCAGCAGCGTCAACGCCTCCTGGGGCGTTGGAACGTCCTGCCGGGTCAGGAGGCGTTTGGCCTCGGGCTCGGTCCCGTCCCTCACGGCGAAAAGAATCCGCGCGTCGGCCACGGGAACGCTTTGTGTCGGCAGGCCATGCAGCGTGTCGGCAAGGCTCGCCCCGTCCGATCGGGCGAGAACGGACCTGGCGGATTCGGCGCGCAGCAGAAATGGGACTCCCGGCGCGCCGCGAAAGGTCGGCGTCAAAACCAAGGCCGCGCCATCGTCGGGTTGCGCAGCCAGGACCGTGATCGTGGATGGGCGCACGAGGGCGTGTTTTGCAGGCAGAAAGAAGACGGCGTCGGCGTCCGACGGGGGGGGCAAGATGTCCGTTGGCTTCGCCAATGATGACGTCGGTCACGCCGCCGGCGCGCAGGAGAGCTGTGGCCCGCTCGGGCAGCGTTCGTCCGGCGAGGCGCAGCTTCGTGTCGGCCTCCGTCGCCAGCACGATGGCGGCGAGGCGCGTCACCTTGTCGCCTCCGCGTTTAAACGCATGTCGATGAACTTGGCGCGGATGCTCACGGTGATTTCCTCCGGCAGTGTCTTGGGACTGTTTTTTCCAGCCGGCCGGCGCACGATTGAGCGGCCTGAAGAGCCGAAGCCCTGACCGTGGGGGCGTTCGACAATGGCGGCGCGGACGTGACGCGATTCCCGCATTTTCACGTCGCCAGGGCGCGTGCGCGGGACCCGCGCCGAAACCTTGGCGCTTCGATCATGCGGATGCGTCAGGAGGGCGACCTTGATGCGTTCACCACCGATTGCCGTGCCGCCGAGGTGGTGGCAAAAAAATGGCGGCTGGCGGAGGCGCGCTTCTGGAAAACGTATCACGCCGGGGACTTTCGGCCGGTCGGACGGAGTGCGGCCCCAAAAGCCCACGCGGCCGGCCTGCGGCCCAATCTGCCCAAAGGCGTTCCGTCGATGCGCACGACGACAGGGACAGCGCGTCCGCTGTGCGCCATCGCCGTGAGCGGCGGTGTGGGTATCGTCTGTATGGAACAGCCTCCTTGCGCCCGTTGGCCATTCCACTGGGGGCCATCCGGTCCGGGGCCATCCGGTCCGGGGCCATCCGGCTGGATTCGACGGGCCGGAACTCGACGGGCCGGAGGATAGCCGCATTCGACGCCGGGCTCAATGCCGCGTTGGTCGTGGTGGGAGGCCTCAGGAGAGCGAGTTCCAGGGCGAGGGCGCCAGCGGCTCGAAGCCGCGCTGCTGGGCCAGCACGTCCAGATGCAGCAGGCTTATGGGCAGCATCTCCAGGTTGACCCGGTCCACGCGATCCACGAGGTTGACCGTGAGCAGATAGCTGCGGCAATCCTGGCACAGGTGCGCTCGCTCCACGTCCTCGCGTGGGTCGTCCTTGACCACGAGAAGCTCGGTCCGCTCCGGGTGTTCGCAGCCGCAGGCCACGCAGCGCAGGCGGGGAAAACGCCAGAGCGTTCCACATTGGCCGCAGTGCAGCCACAGCTGCCCGGCTTTGGAGACGAGGAATTCGGACTCCTCCTGGCCTTCCTTGAGGAGGCCCACGTCCGGCCCGCCGCCGCACACAGGACAGTAGCCGCGCCGCCAGGCGTCCTGGTCCACTTTCCCCTCCAGTAGCCGCGCCGCGTGGCAGAGCAGGGCGAGGAGCGTTTCCGTGCTGCACATGTGCAGGGCCGGGGCCGAAAGGGACAGGCGTCCGGCGATGTCCTCAATGGTCTGCGGCGGCGTGGCGAACTCGGCCTCCGGTCCGATGGCCGCGAGCAGCTGCGCCGCGAGGTCGCGGCCGGCGTCCTTGTCCGTGCCCGGAGTGTCCAGGAGAACGGCGATCTTGGCCAGTTCCGGCGCGAGCTTTGGGAAGGCCTGCGCCGCCGCGGGCAAGACGATGCGCGCGGCGGTGACGAAGCGGGAGAGCAGCTCCGCGTCCGGTTTGGCGAAGGTGGCGAAGAACGGGGCCAGCAGCGGCTCGCCCTTGGCCAGCGTCGCGGGGTCGATGTTGATTTCGAGGACGGGTCCGGTCGGCAGGGCGGACGCGGCTTCCCCCCGTGCGTGCAGCAGCAGCGACAGGGAGGTGGCGATGTCCGTCAGCGCGGGGCGACGGGCGGAGATGTCGGCGAGGGCGGTGTCGACATCGCACAGCCGACCCTGTTCCTGAAGAATCTTGCGCATCCTGTGTCCTCCGTGGAAAAATGACGCGGGCCGGCGGCCATGAAGGCTGCGCGGCCCGCGCGATGTGATCGTCGCCGTGATCCCGCTAGCCCAGCAGCGAGCGCAGCGGCTTGGCCGCCTTGGCGAGCAGCTCCTGCCGGGTCATTTCCCTAGCCGGTTGCGTGGAGCGCTCAGCGTACTCATGGTACAGCTTGCGGTCCTCGCTGACCAGATAAATGACGTTCACGTCGTCGGGGTCGAGCAGCTGGGCCTTTGGGGTGGTCTTTTGGACCAGGGCCAGACGCTTGCGGCCCAGCTCCAGCATGGCGTCGCGTTCACCGAAGTTCATGCAGCCGGTGCAGCAGACCTTCACACAGGCCGGGACCATGCCCGCCTGGAGTCGGTCGATGCACATGTCGCACTTGGTGAGTTTGCCTTCCTTCTTGTCCCAGCGCGGGATGTTGTAGGGGCACATGGCGCGGATGTCCTCGGCCTGCTTCTCCGTGAGCTTCTTGGTCAGCTCGGTGTAAATGACCGCGCCTGTGGCTGGATCCTGAATGATCGCGCCGGGTACGACATCGTCCGCCCCGGCCTTGCAGCCGGGCTCGATGCAGTGGCGGCACTGCTCGGGAAAGAACAGCCACTCCACGCGGTTCTTCATTTTATATTCCTTGAACCGCACGAGTTTGTAATTGTAAGGCCCGAGGTCGGGCGGGTTCTGGTGCGTGCCGGTCTGCTTGGTGTGCACGGACGGGAACCCCTTCCATTCCTTACACGCGATCTGGCAACCGCGGCAGGCGGTGCAGCGCGTGGTGTCTATCAGAAACGTCTTGGGCATGGCGCATCTCCCTTGTGCGCCGCCCGGCGGAGGCGGGCAGGTCGCCGCCCCCCGCCGGGTGGCTGTTATCTCTCAAGCTCCGTGACCTTCTTGGCCTTGTGGACGTTCACCAGACAGGCCTTGTACTCCGGGATGCTCGTGTTGGGGTCGCCAACGGAGGGAGTGAGCCTGTTGGTGGCGTCCCCCACGCCGGGGGTGGTCCAACCGAAGCAGAAGGGCATGCCGATCAGATGCACTATTTTGCCCTCGACCTTGAACGGAGTCATACGCACCGTGACCATGGCCACGGCCTGCACCTTGCCCCGGATGCTCTCGATCTCCACGACGTCGCCGTTTTTGATGCCCCGCTCCCTGGCCAGCTCGACACTCATCTCGACATAGAGCTGAGGTTCGGCCTCCAGCAGGGCGGGGGTGTTGCGGGTGTCGCCGCCGCCGCACCAGTGCTCGGTCACGCTGTAGGTGGTGAGCACGATGGGGTAGCGCGGATCGGCCGGTCTGGCGAGTTTGTCCATGTCGCTCTTGGGCAGCTGCACGCAAGGGTTGCTCAGCTGCTTGGAGAACGGGTTTCTGGCCAGCGGAGTCTCGTAGGGCTCGTAGTGTTCGGGGAAGGGCCCGTCCACGCGGCCGGGGCCGTAGAGCTGCCCCATCCCTTCGGTCTGCATGATGAACGGGTACTTGCCGCCCTCCATGCCCATGGGCGGCCACGGACCGTCGGGCACGTCGCCCACCCACTTGCCGTCCTGCCAGGCGATGACCGGCAGATTCGGGTTGAAGGGCTTGCCCTGCAGGTCCACGGAGGCGCGATTGTAGATGATGCGCCGGTTCACCGGCCAGCACCAGGCGAAGTTCGGGAACAGCCCGAGCTTGGCCTGCATGGGGGTCTGCGTGTGGTCGCGGCGCATTGTCAGGTTCTGGCCGATGGCCGGGTAGGCACCGCTGTAAAGCCAGTTCAGACTCACAGTCGCGCCGTCGTCGGTGAGGAAGGTGAAGGAGGGCACCTGGTCGCCCTTCTTGAATTCCCTCCCGTTGACCTTGGCGTCGCGGGTGAACCAGCCGTTGGTTTTACGGGCCAGCAGATCCGCGTCGTAGCTTTCGTACCAGTCGAGGTTGAGGATGGGCTCGGGGAATGCGCCCTTCTCGGCCCTGTACAGTTCGCGGATCTTCTTGAGCATCTCCACGATCATGAAGCCCATGGAGCGGCTTTCGCCTCGGGGCTCCACACCCTTGTGATGCCACATGTGCCAGCGGCCGGAGTTGGAGATGGTGCCGTCCTTCTCGCCGCGCTGGCAGGCGGGCAGGAGAATGACCTCGGTCTTCACCTTCTTGGGATCCACGCCCGGCCCGCGCCAGAAGTCCGTGGTTTCGGTGTGGTGCACCTCACCGACCACCAGCCAGTCCAGATTGCCCAGGCTTTTACGGATCTTGTGGGTGTTGGGCATGCTCTGGGCCGGATTGTGGCCGAAGATGAACCCGCCATGGATTTTGCCCTGGTACATCTTGTCGAAGAGGAACAGGCTCGCGTAGGTTACACCCGGGTCGACCTTGGGCAGCCAGTCGTAGCCGAAGCCGTTCTCGGGCTTGGCCGCGTCGCCGAACCAGCCTTTGAGCAGGCTCACCAGATACTTGGGCCTGTTGCTCAGCCAGTTGGGGCTCATGGGGTCGGCTATCTTTGGCGTGTTGGCCTTGTTGTAGGCCTCGAGTGTGGGCCAGTTCGTGGTCGGCACGGCGTGGTAGCCGGGCAGATTGTCCCAGAGGATGGCGTGGTCCGTGGAGCCCTGGACGTTGGGCTCGCCGCGCAGGGCGTTGATGCCGCCGCCGGCCACGCCGATGTTGCCCAGCAGCAGCTGGATCACGGCGGCGAGGCGGATGTTCTGCACGCCCACGGAATGCTGGGTCCAGCCCAGTGCGTACATCATGGTGCCGGCCTTGTCCGGCGCGCCGGTGGCCGCGTAGATCTCGTACACCTTGAGCAGGTTCTCCTTGGAAACGCCCGTGGTGCTCGAAACCTTGTCCAGGGTGTAGCGGTCGTAGTGCTTTTTGAGCAGCTGGAACACGCAGCGGGGATCGCTTAGTGTCTTGTCCCGCTTGGGCGTGCCCTTCCCGTCCACTTCAAAGGCCCATTTCTTCTGGTCGTATTTGCGGGTCGCGGGGTCGTAACCGGCGAAGAGACCGTCCTTGAAATTGAAGTCCTTGCCGACGAGGAAGGCCGCGTTGGTGTACTCCACGACATATTCGTGGAAGTACTTCTTCTTTTCGAGGATGTAGCGGACCATGCCGCCGAGGAAGGCGATGTCCGTGCCGCTTCTCAGAGGCACGTGGAAATCGCACCGGGCCGAGGTCCTGGAGAACTTGGGGTCGACGTGCATGACCACGGCGCCCGCTTCCTTGGCCTTGAGCACCCACTTGAACGAAATCGGGTGGTGCTCGGCAGCGTTGCTGCCCATGATGAGAATTGCGTTTGCGTTTTTGATGTCAATCCAATGCTGGGTCATCGCGCCTCGACCGAACGACTCTGCCAGAGCCGGTACAGTGGGGCTGTGTCAAACACGGGCCTGATGGTCGAAGTAGACGACCCCCAGGGCGCGCAGCATCTGGTGCGAAACGGCGCATTCCTCATTGTCCATCTGGGAGGTGCCCAGCTGGAAGATGGATTCGACGCGGTTGACGGTGAGTCCCTTGTCGTTCTTGAGCATGAAGTCCCGGTCGCGGGTCTCCTTCACGCGGTGGGCGATGCGGTCGAGCACGAAGCTCCAGTCCTTCTCCTCCCACTTGTCGCTGCCGGGCGCGCGGTAGAGCGGCTTGAGAACCCGGTGCTTGCTCACGTGCATGGCGTGGAAGGCCGCGCCCTTGGCGCACAGCGCCCCCTCGCTCACGGGGTAGTCGGGGTCGCCCTCGGAGCTGATGAACTGGCCATCGCGCACGTACATGATGATGTTGCAGCCGCAGGAGCAGAACGGGCAGATGGAGACGACCTCCTTGGCCCCGGCGGTTTTCAGACTCGTCGCGTAAGCCATGGCCGGCTTCACGTCGAGTCCGAGTTGCGCCAGCCCGAAGCAGGCCGTGCCGGCCCCGAGCAGCTTGATGAACCCTCGCCGCGATATGTCCATGATTCCTCCTTCTTTCCCTTGCCGCCCAGGTGAGGAGCCGGGGCAAGACTTTTAGACTACTGAAGGATGTATGCCACCGCGTAAAGGTTCCGGTCAATTCTTTTTCAATGATTCTAATATGTTTTGGTGAGCATAAGAACAATTATCAACGGGCTGGTTCCATTCGTCATTTTGTGGATACGGTTCGCAGGGGAAGGGGAAAAGTTCCCGGGCGCGCTCCACTGCCACCTGTTCGACCTCTTTGAACCATGCGCGGAAAGTCCTCGCCAGCGTCTGGCCCTGTTTCGTGAGCCGGCAGCCGGACTTGTTGCCGCCGGCCTTTTCCACCAGCGCCATGCCGAGGGTTTCCTCCGCCGCCTTGATCTTGCCCCAGGCCGCGCGGTAGCTCATGCCGAGGGAATCGGCGGCGGCCTTGATGGAGCCGCAGGCCTCGACGCGCTCGAGCAGTTGCACCCGGCCGATTCCGAAAAGGGTCCCCTCTCCGCGTTCCAGCCATAGGTGCAGACGGACAATCGCTTCCCGGTCTTTTTTCGGCACGAGTGCCTCCTTATGATTGCGCCGCGCGTGGAGCTCCAGCGCCCGCGTCGGGGCGGAGCCCAGACTGGCGAAGGATTGGGGCGGCGGCCCGTGACGGAATGTTGAGGGCGGATAATTCGGCCAGCCGGCCGGGGACGAAACGCAGAACGCTCAGCGCCGCATAGTCCTGTCCCAGGCTGAAGATGCGTGAGAGGGGCATCCCCAGCGCTTGGCAGATGAGCGCGCGGTTGACGCCGGCGTGGGCGACCACGAGCAGCGGACCGGCGGTCTCGTCGGACCGGGCGAGGATGTCCAGCAAAACCGGCCAGACACGGTCCCGCAATTGGGTGAAGCTTTCGCCGCCGGTCGGCGCTACATGCGCCAGATCCGCGTAGCGCAACCCAAGCTCGCCGGGGAAGCGTTCCTCGACCTCGGCCTCGCTCGATCCCTCCCACGCGCCGAGGTTGATCTCGCGCAGGGCGGGAAGGGGCGTCGGCGTCGGGCCGGTTCCGCCAAGGGCCAGCCGGGCTGTCTGCACGCAGCGCGCAAGATCGGACGTCCACACGTCCTGGAGGTTCACGCCGGAGAGGGGCGCGCGCCAGCTTTCCGCCTGTCGTCGTCCCTCGGCCGAGAGCGGCAGGTTGCGCTGGCCGACGAAGCGGTGGGGCGTCGTCTGCGGGATTTCCCCGTGGCGCAGCAAAAGCAACGTGGGCATTCGCGTTTGGCTCCTCGCGAGTGGCGGTGGAATATCGCCAATTTCCACTCCGATACGTCAGAGTGGGCGGCGTGTCGAGCGGGTTGGGGATTTTTGCGCGATGTGTTTTGGCCGAGGGAGGGCACACGAATAAGCGTGAGGGGGGGAAGGCACTGGGCTTCGCCAGCCAAACGAAAAAGGGGCTTGCGGTTTTCACCGTAAGCCCCTTGAATGATCTGGTCGGGATGACTGGATTTGAACCAGCGGTCTCCGCGTCCCGAACGCGGCGCTCTACCAGGCTGAGCCACATCCCGTTGTTGAGAGGCTGGTTTTTAGCTGAATCAAAAATAAAAGGCAAGCATTTCGCTGCGAGTTCCTCGTTTTTTTTGAATCGATCAACACATGCAGTATGTTGGACAATCCACGGAAGTTATGCGAGGATTACGTAAGGACAGGGTGCGGAACGAGCCGCGCCCCTACGTGTTTCCCGCCCTCAGTTCAAGGAGCGATGTGTGATCAAGGTTGTTGTCGTCGACGACTCGGCGTTCATGCGCAAGGCCATCAGCACCATGCTGGCCAAGGATCCCGAGATTCAGGTGGTGGCCACCGCGCGCGATGGCGAGGAGGGGCTCGAGCTTATCCGCAAGCACGACCCGGACGTCGTCACTTTGGACGTGGAGATGCCGCGCATGGACGGGTTGACCTGTCTGCGCCACATCATGATGGAGATGCCCAGGCCCGTTCTCATGGTCAGCTCGCTGACCAACGAGGGCGCGGAGGCCACCCTCAAGGCCCTGGACCTCGGGGCCGTGGACTTCATTCCCAAACAGCTCTCCAAGGTTTCGCTCGATATCGTCAAAATCGAGGCCAGCCTCATTTCCAAAGTCAAAATCGTGGCCGCGCGCAAACTCATGCACTCCCGGCCGCGGTCCTCGGCCTACGCGCGGCCGCGCACGCCGCTCACCGCCCCGGCACCCGCGGTTCAGCGCGGCCCGGTGGTTTCGCGTTCGGGATCGCCCAAGCGCGACGTCGTGGTCATCGGCGTCTCCACCGGCGGCCCCCCGGCCGTGCAGAAGGTCCTCTCAGCCCTGCCCGCGGACTTCCCCTCCAGCATCGTCATCGCCCAGCACATGCCGCAGGCCTTCACCGGTCCCTTCGCCAAGCGGCTCGACGGATTGTGCCAGATTTCAGTGAAGGAGGCCGAGACCGGCGACCGTCTCAAAGCCGGGTGCGCGTTCATCGCACCGGGGGGCAGGCATCTCGTGCTCAAGCAGCAGGTGAGCCGCGTTGAGCTCGAAGTCACCACCGAGCCGGCCAGCGCCCTTTACAAACCCTCGGCCAACGTGCTCATCGGCAGCGCCGCCGAGGCCGTGGGGCGCCGCGCGCTGGGGGTCATCCTCACCGGCATGGGCAACGACGGCATGGAGGGCATCCGCGCCTTAAAAGAGAAGGGCGGACGCGCCCTTGCGCAGAGCGACGCCACCTGTGTGGTCTACGGAATGCCCAAGGCGATTGTTGACGCTGGACTTTCGGATGAAATTGTTGATATTGATGACATGGCTCAAGCCATCATGACCAATATCTACGTATAGCGGTTGCGGGGAGAGCGCAGCACTGACCGCGCGACTTTGTTGATGCGCGAGACGACCCGGAGGGGTTCAAGCCGATGATCGACTGCAAAGAAATCCTGACGATGCTCAAAAGTACCGAGGCCGACATTCTGCGTGAGGGCGCCTACCAGGCGGGCGAGGCGAAATGCGAGGACGCGGTGCCTTTGCTGGTGGAGATGCTCAAGAGCAGCAACATCGGCGTGCAGGAGGCTGCGGACAACGCCCTGCGCAAGATCGGCGGCCGCGAGGTGGTCGAAGGGGTCATCCCGCTGCTGCGATCGGACGACGCGCCCGTGCGCAACGGCTCCATGGACATCCTGCGAGCGCTGGGCGGCCAGGAGCTCGCGTCCATCGTCCCGCTGCTCAAGGATGAGGACGTGGATATCCGCATCTTCGCCACGGACATCCTCGGCTCCGCGGGCAACGTGCTGGCCGTGGCCCCGCTGTGCGAGGCCCTGCTGAAGGACCCCGAGGTCAACGTGCGCTATCAGGCCGCCGTGAGCCTGGGCGACCTGGGATTGCCCGAGGCCGCCAAGTGCCTCAATCAGGCCATGCGTGACGAGGAGTGGGTACAGTACTCGGTCATTGAGGCCTTGGCCAAGATCCGCCACTCCAGCTCCATCGACGCCATGGTCAAGGCCATGAGCCATTCCTCGGAACTCGTTGTCTCCATGATCATCGACGCCCTGGGCGACATGGGCAACGTCAAGGCCGTGTCGCTTCTGCTGACGCGCATGGAAGCGTCGCCCACCGCCCTGCGCAACAAGATCGTCAAGGCCATAGTGAAGATCCTGGGCGCCAAGCTGGTGAATCTGCTTCCCAAGGACGCCCGCCAGAATTTCCGTGAGTACCTGCTCGTCGCCCTCGAGGACGAGGAAGAAGGGGTTCAGGACGCCGCCATCACCGGCTTGGCCGTCATGGGTGGCGAGGACGCAGCCGCCGGCATTTTCGCCATCGCTGCGAAGCTCGATACCGACCGGGAACAGGACCGGCTCGACCACATCCTCTCCTGCTTGGCGCAGATGGGCGTGACCACGGTGCTCAAGGGCGCGCTGCACGGCTCCGACGCCCATCAGGCCCTTCTCGCGGTTGAGGTGCTCTCGCGCATTTCCGATCCCGAGGTGGAGGGCGTGCTCGTGGATGCCTTCTGGGTCAACCCCATCGCCGTGCAACGGGACATCGTCAATGTCCTGGCTCTCGTCGCCGGACCTGCCAGCGTGGATTTCTTCATGGATCTGCTGGCCAAGCACGTGGACGGCAAGGTGCTCAAGGCGGCGGCCAGTTTCCTTGGGCAGAAGTTGCGTTACGCCCCAGCCGCCGACCTTCTGTTCGACCTGCTCGACCATCAGTACGACGACGTGAAGGAGGCCGGACTTGACGCCTGCGTGGCCATTGGCGGCGAGCAGTTGCAGGAGCGCTTCCGCGGCCTATTCCACGGCCTCGATCCCATGAAGCGGCTCATGGCCGTGTACGCCCTGGGACGCATAGATCCCGCCGCCAACATGGACCTGCTCAAGGAGGCCATGGAGGACGAGAACCCTGATATCCGCAAGCACGCCCTCAAGGCCGTGGCCTCTCAGTGCCACGAGGGTTCCGTGTGGGAATCGCTGCTCGTTCCGCGCCTGATGGACGAGAACTGCGAGGTGCGGCAGACCGTGGTGGAACTCATGGGCGACTGCTTCAGCCCCGAGCTGGTGCCCCACCTGCTCAATGCGCTGGGCGACAAGGACGAGTGGGTCAAGGTACGCGCCCTTGAGGTCATGGGCCAGCACAAGGTGGTCGCGGCCATCCCCGCCGTGGTCGCGCAGCTGGAGAATCCCAACAAGCTCGTGGCGATTCGCGCCATCGAGACGCTCGGGGCCATCGGCGGCACGGCGGCGTTTCAGGCCTTGCTCGCGGTCTCCGGCGGCGAGGACTACGAACTGATGGATGCTGCGGAGGCGGCTATCGCACGGATTCAGGACCAACAAGAGGAAGGAAACGAGTAGATGGCTGCGCTTTTCTCCACCACCGGGGGCCTTGGGGGCGAACTCAAGATCAGCGATGCCGAATTTGTTCAGCTGCGCGACTTCATCTATGCGCAGTGTGGCATCTACGTGGCCGACAACCGCAAGTACCTGCTGGAAAACCGTCTCGCCAATCGGTTGAAGACGCTGAATTTGAAGAACTTCGGCGAGTACTACCATTATCTTCAATACGACGCCAACAAGAAGCTCGAACTCACCAAGCTCTTCGAGGTCATCACCACCAACGAGACGAGTTTCTACCGCAATCCGCCACAGCTCAAGGTTTTCCAGGACAACATCCTCACGGAGGTCATTGCCGAGCTGCGCAAGAAGGGCGACAAGCGCCTGCGCATCTGGTCGGCCGGCTGCTCGACGGGTGAGGAGCCGTACACCATCGCCATCATTGTGGCCGAAGTGCTGCGGGGTGAGTTGTCCTCCTGGGATGTGCGCATCACCGCGAGCGATCTCTCCGAGCGCGTGCTCGAAGCCGCGCGAAAGGGCCTGTACAATGAATACACCCTACGCACCACGCCCAAGGAGATAGTGACCCGCTATTTCGACAAGGAAGGCGAGAACTACCGCGTGAAGCCGGAACTCAAGCGCTGCATCTCCTTTGGGCAGCTGAACCTCTCCGACCGTTTGGCGCTCAAACGGGTGGAGCGTTCGCAGCTGGTGTTCTGCCGCAATGTCATCATTTACTTCGACGACGAGATGAAGAAAAAAGTCATCGACGCCTTTTACGACAATTTGCTTCCCAGCGGATACCTGCTCATTGGGCACTCGGAGTCGCTGCACAACATCACGCGCTCCTTTAAGCCCATCCATTATCCGGGGGCGATCATGTACAAGAAGGAGGCCTGATGCGTCCGGGCGCGGGCGTTTTCGGCCAAGGCTGGAGTCATTCCGGCGGGTGATTTTGTTGAGCGCCAAGGTCATTGCCATAGCGAATCAGAAGGGCGGGGTGGGCAAGACCACCACCACGCTGAACCTTGCGGCGGCGCTCGCGTTGTTGGGACAGCGGGTGCTGGCCATGGACTTGGACCCGCACGCCAATGCCTCGGTGCATCTTTCGCTTTTCCCGGAGACCCTCGAGGTCACGGCATACGATCTTTTCCATGCGCAGCAGGCGGATGGCGCGCTGTTCTCCAGGCTCATCAAGACCGGGCTCTCCGGCGGATTCGACTTTGTTCCCGGCCACATCCGCCTTTCCGAGCTGGAGGTCGACCTAAGGGACAGGGAGAACAAGGGGCTCATCCTCACCCAGGCGCTGACCCTCCTGCGCGATCGCTACGACTACGTGCTGGTGGACTGCCCGCCGCATGTGGGGGTGCTGCTGGTGAACGCCATTGTGGCGTCGGACATGGTGCTTATTCCGATCCAGACGGATTTTCTGGCGTTGTACGGAATCCGCCTGCTGTTCGACACCATCCGCCTGCTGAACAAGGTGCTGCCGCACGCGGTCCGCTACCGGGCGCTGGCGACCATGTACGATCAACGCACGGCGGCTTGCCGGAAGATACTCCGGCTCATGCGCGACAAACTCGGCGCGCGGGTATTTACGACGGTGATTCACTTCGACACCAAGTTTCGGGAGTCGAGCGCGGGCGGCAAGGTGATTTTCGAGGTCGACCCCAAGGCCAGAGGGGCCAGGGAATACATGCAGTTGGCAAAAGAGATGCTTGCGAATGAAAACGCCTGAACAGTACTTCATCGACGACGTGCGGCTGCCCGAGGCGGCCGATGCCGGCCGCGAGCTTACTGGCGCGGAAACGGCATTTCTGGACAAGTACCTCGGCATGGATCGGGAATCCGTGCTGGCGAAAACGCAGCGGCTGGATCCTAGGGACGAGGACGTGGTGGCGGACGTCGCCCCGCGGACGCCCGAGGAGGAGGGCGAGCCAGCGCATTCCGACGAGGCCATGCGCAGTCTCGCTGAGGTCCGGTTGGTCAGCTTTTCGCTCATGGATCAGGAATATGCGCTGCCCATTACGGTCATTCAGGAGGTCATCCGCTTCGTGAAGCCGACCAAGCTGCCCAACGCGCCGGTGAGCATCGCCGGCATCATCAACCTGCGTGGCCGTGTCACCCCGTTGGTGAGTCTGCGCACGCTGCTGGGCATATCCGGCGAGCAGGACGACCGTTTCATCGTGGTTTGCCGACACCGTGGGCTGCAAATCGGTCTCATGATTGGTGCCGTCTCCACCATGTACAAGGCCGTGGCGAGCGACCTGGAGTGGAACGTGGAAGGCAATGTGGGCGTGCACACGCACCTGCTCATGGGCTTGTACAAATCCGGCGAGAAACTCATCAGCATCCTGTCCATCGACAACCTGGTCCAGGTTGTACTGCAAGGGGGAAGGACACATGCCTAAACATATTCTGATAGTGGACGATTCTAAGACAGTGAGGAACCTCGTCGCCTTCATCATGAAGAAGGAAGGCTTCAAGGTCACCACGGCCGAGGATGGACTGGACGGTCTGGAGAAGCTCTACGCCGCGGAGCAGGTCGATCTCATCGTGAGCGACGTGAACATGCCACGCATGGATGGGTTCACCTTCATCAAGAATATCCGTGAGCAGGAGGCCTATCGGGATATCCCGATCATCGTCCTCTCCACGGAAGGTCAGGACAAGGACATCGAGACCGGCTTGACGCTCGGGGCGAACCTCTACATGGTCAAGCCAGCGCAGCCGGAAAAGATGGTCCGCAACGTGAAAATGCTTCTGGGCTGATTCCTCCGTTATCGTGCGGGGCGGCTCCACGCCAACGGTTGCGACGCACGGCGGAAACCCATGATCAGGCGGTGTCCTCAATGAGCCAAGAGTATCTCGATCCGGAAATCCTCACCGACTTTTTCGTCGAGGCGAAGGAGCATCTGGAGACCATCGAACCCAACCTCCTCCAGCTGGAGAAGAGCCCGGAGAATCTCGGCCTGCTCAACGAGATTTTCCGGTCCATGCACTCGCTGAAGGGTGCGTCGGGCTTTCTTGGCCTGCAAAAAATCAACGGTCTGGCCCACAGGGCCGAAAATATCCTCGATGAGCTGCGCCAGGGCGCCATGTCCGTCAATTCGGAGATCATGGACATCATCCTCTCCGCCACGGACGCCCTGCGCACCATGGTGGAGAACCTGGAGACCACCGGGCAGGAGGGCGATGTGGACACCGCATCCATTATCGCCCGCATCGACGCCGCCCTGGCCGCCCCGAACGCGGGACCGTCCGCCGCGCCGTCCCCTTCGGCCGCGCAGGAACAGGTCGCAGCAGCGGAAGTCCCGGCCGCAGCCGATCCTGTCCAGCCCGATCCCGTTGCCGATCCCGTCGATGACGCCCCCTCCGCCGGACCAGCCGAGGGAGAGGCGGACTCGGCCGCCGGCAACGCCCCGCTGACCATACGCTGGCAGAACGTGCCATACACGCCGGGACCGGATTTCGATCCCACTCCGTACACGCTCACCACTGTGGGCGATGGGCACCTCAACGATTTTCTCGAAGAGGCGCGCGACCTCGTGGCGAGCCTGAACCAGGGCTTGCTGGAGCTGGAGAAGAATCCCGACGATTCGAGCGAACTCGTCAACGACCTTTTCCGCTATTTCCACAACATCAAGGGCAACAGCGGCATCATCGGCTACCGAGAACTCAACGCCCTCACCCATGAGGCCGAGACCCTGCTCAACCGCGTCCGCAAGGACGAAATGGCCACCAGCCATGGCATCATCGATCTGCTGCTGGCCGTTGTGGACACCATTGAGGAGTTGTTGGGACGCATCGACACCGAAACCGGCAAGGCCTCGCCGCTCGACATCTCGTTGCTCGCCGCCGTGCTGCAGGTCAGCACCGAGGCCGGGGAACTTTCCGTGCCACCGCAATATCTCTCGGTGCTCGCCCCGGCCATGGAGGGCGGCGGTGCCGCTCCCGCCGCGCCAGCGCCCGAGGAATCGGAGGCCGCGGCGAGCGAACCCGCGTCGGAACCGAAAATGGCTTCCTCCGTCGTTTCCGCCGGGGAACCGCCCACGGATCAGCCGCCCGCCACGACGTATGATCCCGAGGACGTTTCCATTTTCGAGCAGACTGCCGCGCAGCAGCTCAAGAATTTGGAAATGGCCCTGGAGATGCTGCGCAAGGACCCCGATCAGCGTGAAATCATTGATGGCCTCTATCGCAGCCTGACGACTCTGCAGAACTCCTGCGGCTACATGGGGCTCACCGAGGTCAAGTCCTACGCCGAGCGCACGGCGGGGCTCGTGGACCAGGCGCGCAAGTCCGACATGGGATTCGAGCTCATGCTCGACATCCTTTCGCAGGAAATTGCCATTTTGAAGGACATGGTCCTGGCCGCCATCGCCAGCATCAAGGGGGGCGGGACCGCTGCGGCCGCGTCGGAGCCCAAGACACCGGAGGCCAGCAAGCCCGCCGCACCTGCACCCAAGCCGACCGAGCCCAAGACCGTGCCCAAGCCGGCGGCGACTTCGGAATCCAAGGAAAAGCCGAAGCCCGTCGCCCCGGCCAAGCCCGCTCCGGCCGCTCCGGCCAAGCCCGCTCCGGCGGCTTCGGCCCCCAAGACGGCCAACAGCACCGCCAAGACCCCGCCGCCGACTGCCGCCCAGGCCGCGTACGACGCGGGGCACCAGAAGGCTTCGTCCACCATCCGCGTCGATCATCAGAAGCTCGATCACCTGATGAACCTGATCGGCGAGCTGATCATCAACCGCAATCGTTACTCCATGCTCGCCCGCGCGCTGGAGGACGGCCACGAGGAAGTGGCCACCGTGGCCCAGCAGCTCACGGAGACGACCTACGCCATGGCGCGCATCTCCGACGATTTGCAGGACACCATCATGAAGGTGCGCATGGTTCCCGTGCACACGGTGTTCTCGCGTTTCCCGCGGCTGGTGCGCGATCTTTCGCGCAAGAGCGGCAAGCAGGTCGAGCTTATCACCGAGGGTGAGGAGACCGAACTCGACAAGAGCGTGGGCGAGGAGATCGGCGATCCGCTCGTGCACCTCATCCGCAATTCCATGGATCATGGCCTGGAGCCCGAGGAAGAGCGCGTGGCGGCCGGCAAGTCGCCCACGGGGCACGTGTGGCTGCGCGCTTATCACAAGGGCAATTCCGTCGCCATCGAGGTCGAGGACGATGGCCGGGGCATCGATCCCGAAAAGATGCGCCAGGTTGGCGTCAAGAAGGGCATCGTCACGGCCGAGGAGGCCAAGCTTCTCGACGACCGGCAGGCCATCGACCTTATTTTCGCTCCGGGGTTCTCCTCGGCGGAAAAGATCACGGACGTCTCCGGCCGCGGCGTCGGTATGGACGTGGTCAAGACCAACATCAAAACCCTGAAGGGCAACATCCAGATCAACACCGAGGTCGGGCGCGGCACGCGCTTCACCCTAACCCTTCCTCTCACGCTCGCCATCATCGACGCACTCATGGTCCAGGTGGGCAAGGACGTCTACGCCATCCCGCTGGATGCCGTGAGCGAGACCACCAAGATCGAGGTGGAGCGGCTGAGCGAGGTGAACCATCGCAAGGCGCTCACGCTGCGTGGCGAGGTGCTCGGCATCGTGGAACTCTCCGAGTTGCTCGATCTGCCCGGAAAAGGCGGGAAGCGTGAAATTCTGCCCGTGGTCATCATCCACGACAACGACCGCCGGCTGGGTATCGTGGTCGATCGTCTGCTGGAACGCCAGGAGATCGTCATCAAGCCGCTTGGTCAGTACCTTAACAGTTTCGAATTGCGAGGCATCTCCGGCGCCACCATCATGGGCGACGGTTCGGTGGTGCTTATCCTTGACCCGCACGAGGTGTACCGCTTGGCCACGGTGACCACCAGGCAGGGCGGGACCATGCTCAACTGATGTGATCGAGCGAATGCGTTAAATCGAAAGGCGGCCAACAGGCCGCCTTTTTTGTGCGTGTGGCGCGGGGGAAGTCAGCCCGCGTAGAAATTGAGCAACCCCAGGGATAGCACCGAGGTCAGGCCGAGCCATGTTGCCAGCACGCAGGCATGCACGGCGAGCGGGCTGTCCCAGGGGCGCTGGACTCGCGACGCCGAAAGCGAAAAGAGAAAAACCAGAGCCCACGAGGCTGTGCTCAGGCCGAGAAGCAGCTGTGTCGCCAGACTCGCGCCGGAGAAGCTGGCGATGTGCGGTGCGGCGGTCACGTCCGTCAGCGCCGGCAGCAGCTTTGCCAGGCGCAGCCAAACGCCCATGGTGAAGACGGCGGCGAGCAGGGCGCAGCGCATGGTGCTTCGCGCCGCCAGCCGCAACACGTTGGCCAGCGCGTCGCGGCCGAAGGGCTCGCTGTCGCGCCGCAGCAACATGTACTCCAGACTCACCGCGCCGGCGGTCATGCAGGCCAGGATCACCGCGCCAGCCACGGCCAGCCAGATTTTTGGCATGGAGGCGGCATTGGGCGGTAAAAGCGGTACCACGCCGACTCCCGCGTCCATGGGCGCGTGCAGCACCGCGCGGGCCTGATCCTGCAGGGCGGTGACGAGGATCAGCCCCAGCCAGATAAGCGCCACGGCGAGCACGGCGACAAGGAAGGTCCGTCCCAAGGGAAGCACACGGCTGCGCCGGTCGCGGCGCAATGTGGCGAGGAGCACACAATAAACCAGCGCGCCAGATGTGAACAGCCCTGGTGCGGACGGTTCGGCGCGGAGCCAGTCGAACAGCCAGGGCGAGCGCCAGCCTGCGGCCATGGCCGTGGCCAGCGTCAATAGTAGGGCAGGAACCGCGCAGGTGAGCGCCATGCGCAGCAGCCGGCGCGCATAGGCCTCTGAATGGAAGCCGCTGCGAAAGGCTGCGGTCAGCAGGCACAACAAGGCCAGCAACGGGGCGCCGAGCGCCGCCATGGCGAAGATGAGCAGAAAAGCGGGCGCGCTGAGCGCCCCGACGATGGGCAGCAGGTCGGCCAGCGGCATGGCTGTTGCCTTGTCTCCTTTGGAAGATGGTTTTTGAATACGCCTATGCTCCTCATGCCGGATATCGGGCCGTGAGGCAAGAGCCATTCCGTCTCGGCGCAACGGCCTGGAACCTTGCAAAAATACCCGTCCTGGCCTATTTATCCTCGAACAGGGAGTCTCTCATGCGAAAGCCTTGCCTCATTTTGGCGCTGTGTGCGCTGACGCTGACCGGCTGCGCGGGCAAAATGGACGCCCAGCGCGGTTTGAGCGAAGAATGGCGTCTCCGCAGCCTTGAAGAGAACTTCCTCAATTTCAAGGAAAATCAGCGCGATCAAGAGGAAAAGGCGCGCGATCAGCAGCGCAAGCTTCTCGACCGTGTGCGCACGCTTGAGGAAAACTTGGCCAGGGTGCAGGAACAGCTGGGACAGACGCCGATCAAACCGCTTGGTGGCGCGGCTTCCGTACCTCGTTCGGCGGCGCTTTCTCCGGCGGCCGAGGCCCTGGCGGAGGTCGCCGCGCAGAATGGCGCGCCCATGCCCGCGGCTGCGGCGCACGTGGCGCCCCCAAAGCCGGTCAGACAGCCCAGCCTGTACGACCAGGGCATGACGATCGTGCGTTCCGAGAAGGACCCTGCGCAGGGCCGGAAGACCCTTCAGGATTTTTTGGAAAAAGACCCGCACAGCGGTCTTGTGCCCAACGCGATTTACTGGATAGGTGAGAGCTATTACCAGGAAAAGAATTATGCGCAGGCCATTCTCACCTTCAAGGACGTGACCCGCCGTTTTCCCAAACATAACAAGGCCGCCGCCGCGTTGCTCAAAATTGGCATGAGTTACGTGATGCTGGGCGAAAAAGACAACGCCACGCTTTATTTCCGCGCCTTGCTCAAGCAGTTCCCCAAGTCCGAGCCGGCCCCGGCCGCGCGTAAGAAGTTGTCGGAGCTGGGCGGCTGACGCCCGGCGGGGGGGCGAGCATGAGCCTGGACGCCGCCAAGGAGTTTTTCTCCTGCCTAGCCTTGCGGAACACTCCCGGTATGGGACCCCGCTCGTGGAAGGCCGTACTCTCGGCCTATTCCAGCGCGTTCGATGCCGTGAGCGACGCCAAAAGCTGGGCCGTGAAAAAAATCCTGCCGAAAAATCGCGCCGAAGTCTTTCTGAACGAGCCTTGGCGGCCGGCGGCCGAAGCCGAGTACCGCGCCGCGCGCGCCGCCGGCGTCCGGCTCATCACGTGGTTCGACCCGCGTTTTCCCGAACTGCTCAGGGAAATTCCCGATCCGCCCATCGTGCTCTATTTCGCCGGGGATCTCGCGCTGCTGAAAAATCCGGCCGTCGCGGTCGTGGGCGCGCGGGAATGCACGCTGCTCGGCCTCACCTCCGCGGCGCGCATTAGCGCGGAGCTCTCCCGATTCGGCGTCACTGTGGTCTCGGGCCTCGCCGCCGGCATCGATCGGCAGGCGCATCAGTCCGCCCTGACCGAGGTGGGCGGGTCCATCGCCGTGCTCGGGGCCGGGCTGGACGTGCATTACCCGCCGGACAACGAGGACTTGCGCCGCAACATGGAGCGCACGGGGCTTGTGCTCACGGAGTTTGGTCCCGGCACGCGGCCGGAGGCGCGCAATTTTCCCTTTCGCAACCGCATCATCAGCGGTCTGTCCCTCGGCGTGCTGGTGGCTGAGGCCGCGGCGCGCAGCGGCAGCCTCATCACCGCGCGGCTGGCCATGGAGCAGGGACGCGAGGTCTTCGCCCTGCCTGGACCGCTGGGCCAGCCCACTTTCGCCGGGTGCCACCGGCTCATCAAGCAGGGTGCGGCATTGGTGGAAGGCGCGGAGGACATTCTGCGCGCGCTGCGGTATCAGTTTTCCGCCCAACTGGCTCGCGTCCCCGAAAAGCTGCCGGGAGCCGCTGCCGAAAAGATTGAAAGGGCCGATTCTGCCCGATCGACCCCCCAGGCCAATCCGGCCGACGGGGCCGTCGATGGGGGGAAGCGCCCTCCCTGCCGGCCAGCCAGACCCGCCCCCGCCAACCTCACCAACGATGAGCGCGCCCTGCTCGCGCAGCTCACCACCGGGAACAAGACGCACATCGACACGCTCATCCAGGCCTTGGAGTCCGACAGCGCGGCCGTGAGCCGTTTGCTGCTGGTGCTTGAGCTGCAGGGACTTGTCCGCCAGTGGCCGGGGATGTACTATAGCCTTGCGTAGTTTTTCGTAGTCTCCAAACAACTTCAGGATTCCCCTAATGCAGAAGATTCCGCTGTCCCTCGCCCAACCCGGCATGAAGCTGGCCAAGCCCATCACCAAGGCCAATGGAATGCCCATCATCGCCTCTGGCGTGGAGCTCACCGAGAGTCTCATCGGCAAGCTCGACGGCATGGGCGTGGATAAAATTTTCATCGTTGGCGCGGCCGTTGCCGCGAGCCAGAACCCTTCCGAGCGCGTGACCCGGCTGGACAGGCTCTTTCGTCGCTTGGACGATCCCTACATGACCAGGGTGAAACGCCACCTGCGCGAGTATTTCACGATCAAGGCCGCCGCCGACGAGGCCGGCGCGGGCAAGGAGTAGGCCGTGGACGAGGATCTCAAGACCAGCGCCAAGGGCCAGATCCTGTCCATCCGCGATCTGCCGACCCTGCCCAAGGTCCTCGACGAGGTATCCAGGCTCGTCCAGAACCCCAATACGTCCATCGAGGCCATCGCCAAGGTCATCTCTCGCGACCAGGTGCTCTCGGCCAAGGTGCTGAAAATGGTCAACTCGCCGGTGTACGGCTTTCCGGGCCGCATCAGCTCCATCCAGCATTCCCTGGTGCTGCTCGGCATCAACGTCATCCGGGGCGTCATCATCTCCACCAGCGTGTTCGAGATCATGAGCAAGAACATGCAGGGACTCTGGGAGCACAGCGTGGGCTGTTCGCTGGCCACGGGCCTCATCGCCCGCAAGGCCGGCCTCAAGGACCCCGAGGAGTTCAGCGTGTGCGGACTGCTGCACGACCTGGGCAAGGTCGTGGCGGCAGTTCAGCTGCCCGAGCTGCACAAGGCCGTGAGCGAGGCCGTGCGCGAGCGCGATCTGCGCTGGCTGGAGGCCGAGAAGGCCGTGCTTGGCTTCGGACACGACCGCATCAACTCCTGGTTGGCCGACCATTGGCACCTGCCCGGGACCATCAAAGAGGCCATGAGCTCGCACCATCGGCCGGAGCGTGCGCAGTTCTATCCTCAGCACGCGGCCGCCGCCCACGTGGGCGACTTCGTCGTGCGTGTGTTTGAGTATGGCAGCGGTGGCGACGACCAAGCCGTCCCCCTCTCCGAGGCGGCGCTGGGCATCCTTGGCCTCAAGCTGGGCGATCTGGACGAGGTCATGGACGGGTTCGCCGAGAATCTCGCCGAGGTTTCCTCCATCTCCTTCGATTCCGAGGATGGGGCTTCGGGCAAGGAGCGGGCGTAGCGTATGGGAGCGTGCCTCTTTCAGCGCCAGCAGCGCGGAATGCTGCTCACCCCGGACGCGGAGCTGGGCGCGTTGTTCAAGCGCCTCTGGGATCCGCTGGAGGTGGAGTGGACGATTTTCAGCCGCGGGCGGCGCGCCATGGAGGCCATCTTCAACGAGCCGCCGGACCTGCTCGTGGTGGACAACCGGCTGGAGGACATCAAGAGCGCTGAGGTGGCCGCCATCGTCAAAAGCGAGAACGTCTACCGGCAGATGCCCGTCATCCTTTGCCTGGACCGCGACGACTTCGCCCATGAATGGAACTGGAACGAGATCGAGGCCGACGATTTTCTCGTGCGGCCCTTCAGCGACCGCGAGGCCAGGGAGCGCGTGCAGCTGACCCTGTGCCGGGCCTCGCGCGCAATGGACGCCAATCCGCTCACAAAACTGCCGGGCAACACCAGCATTATCAGCCGCATTCAGGACCTCATCGACCGCAAGGACGACTTCGCCCTGGCCTACTGCGATCTGGACTACTTCAAGTCCTTCAACGACAAGTACGGCTTTTCGCGCGGGGACGAGGTGCTCATGATGACCGCGCGCGTCATCGTGAACACCATTCGCGGCTTTACCGGAGTGCGCAGCTTCGTGGGGCATGTGGGCGGCGACGACTTCGTGTTCATCGTGCCGGCGAAGATCGCCGAGGAGGCCTGCCGTCGCGTGGTCGAAGCCTTCGATGGCATCGTGCCGCACTTCTACGACGAGGACGACCGAGATCGCGGCTGCATCGTCTCCACCGACCGGCAGGGCGTGGTGCGCACGTTTCCGCTCATGGCCCTGTCCATCGCCGTGGTCTTCAATACCGGCGGCCGGCTCAAGCACTACGGCGAAGCGTCCGCCATAGCCATGGGCCTCAAAAAAAAGGCCAAGGAAAACCCCAAGAGCTGCTATGTCCTCGACAGGCGCGCCGAATAGCGGCGTTCCGACGGGCCCGGACGGGCCGGGATCGGCCCTGCCCGAGGCATGCCGGGGCTTTTTGGCCTATCTGGAGATTGAAAAAAGGTACAGCCCGGCCACGGTGCGCGCCTACGCGGCCGATCTGGATCAGTTCGCGCTTTTCCTCGCCGCCCGAGGCAAGAACATCGCGGACTTCGCGGCTATCGCGCGCGAGGACGCCACCGGATTTTTGGCCCAGCTGCACCGCGCGCAACAGAAAAAGTCCAGCATGGCGCGCAAGCTTTCCACGCTGCGCTCGTTTTTTCGCTTCCTGATGCGCCAGCGGCTCGTCTCGCAGTCGCCGCTGGCCGGCCTGCGCAACCCCAGGCAGGAGAGCCGGCAGCCGCGCGCCCTCAACGTGGATCAGGCCGCCGCGCTCATGGACGCCCCGGCCCGTCCGGGACCCGAGGGAGTGCGCGATCTGGCGCTGGTCGAGCTGCTGTACGGCTCGGGCCTGCGCGTGAGCGAGGCCTTGTCCCTCAGTGTGGACGACGTGCGCGCCGATCGTGGCTTTGTGCGCGTGCGCGGCAAGGGGAGCAAGGACCGCCTGGCGCCCCTTAGCCAGGCCTCGCGCCTGCGCCTGCGCGACTATCTGGCCGAGCGCGACCGTCTGCATCCGGTCTCGACGGAACTGACCCTGTTCCTCGGCGCGCGCGGGGGGCCGCTTTCGCGACGTGAAGCCCTGCGCATCGTGCAGCGGCTCGCCGTGGAGGCCGGCGTGACCGGGGGAGTGCATCCGCACACCCTGCGCCACAGTTTCGCCACGCACATGCTGGAGGCCGGGGCCGACCTGCGCAGCGTGCAGGAGATGCTCGGCCACGCCAAACTCTCCACCACGGAGCGCTACACGCATTTGGACATGCGGCGCATCATGCAGGTGTACGACGCCGCGCATCCGCATTCGGACAACGCCAGCCAGCCCGACGGAGACGACGCCGACGGCGTGGGCGGAAAGGGCGGCCGGAAATGACTCGCTTCCCCGTGCTCGTGAGCGCTTGTCTCGCGGGCGAGGCCTGCCGCTACAACGCAACGTCCGCGCCGCATCCGGCGGTGCTGGAGCTTGTGGCGCGGGGACTCGCCGTGCCCGTGTGCCCGGAGGTGCTGGGCGGCCTGCCCACCCCGCGCGATCCCGTGGAGCTGCGCGAAGGACTCGCCGTGGACAGATCCGGCGTGGATCGCACGGCCGAGTTCCGGGAGGGCGCGCGCAGGGCGTTGGCCATTGGCCGCGAAAATGGCTGCGCCTCGGCCATTCTCAAGGCGCGTTCCCCTTCCTGCGGCTGCGACCGCGTGTATGATGGCACGTTTACCGGCCGTTTGGTGGCGGGCGATGGCATTTTCGCCGCGTTGCTGAAGGCTGGGGGATTGTCCGTGCGCACGGAGGAGGATTTGTAGTGTCCCCCTCGCTGTTCGTTTGGCTATTCGCCAAAAGAAAACGGCGCGCCGCCCTGGTGAGGGAAGCGCGCCGTCGTCGTGTGGCGGAATGGCCGGGAGGCTAGGCCTCGAAACGGCGGATGCTGATGATGCTGATGGGATCGGCTGGCACGTCGTCGTGGCCCATGTAACTCTTGGTGCGTACTTTGCTGATCTTGTTGGCCACGTCCTGACCGTCCACGACCTTGCCGAACACGGCGTAGCCGTAGCCCTGCGGATTGGGCGCGGTGAAGTTGAGAAAAGCGTTGTCCTTCACGTTGATGAAGAACTGGCTGGTGGCGCTGTTCGGGTCCATGGTGCGGGCCATGGCCAGGGTGTAGGCTTCGTTGGGCGTATCGGCCCGGGCCTCATTTTTGATGGGGGCCTTGTTCTTCTTTTCGCGCATCATCATGTCCATGCCGCCGCCCTGGATCATGAAATTCTTGATGACGCGGTGGAAGATGAGGCCGTCGTAGAACTCCTCGTCCACATAGGCGAGAAAGTTGGCCACGGTTTCCGGGGTTTTGTCGGGCCAGAGCTCGACGAGCATCTCGCCCATGGGGGTCTCGATCAGCACGTTGGGATTGCTCATGTTTTCTCCTGGTTCTCCGCCGCGAGCCGCGGCCTATTTGGTGATGAACTGGGCCTTCTTCTGCGCCCAGAACTCGTCGAATTCTTGTTTCAGCCCGCCGATGAGCTCCTTCACGCTCATGATCTTGTCCACGCGCCAGACGTTTTCGCCGCAGAAGGCGAAGCCGTGCTTGAGCAACCCGCGCTTGGCGCTGACCAGCGCCTGGGAGATGCAATAGGGCGTGGTGGCGATATCGCAGCTCTTGATGCAATGGAACGGGCACTTGAAAGGCTTCTTGCGGCCGTCGCGCACGGCCTGCAGGAAGTCGTTGAAGATGGCGCGGCCAGGCATTCCGACCGGGCTCTTGATGACGGTGACGTCCTCGCGCTTGGCGTTGACGAAGGCCTCCTTGAAGGCCCGATCGGCGTCGCACTCGTGGGTGGCCACGAAGCGTGTGCCCATCTGCACGCCAGAGGCGCCCATCTCCAGATATTTGGCGATGTCCGCACCGGTGTACACGCCGCCCGCGGCGATGACCGGGATGCGCCGGCCTGACTGCTCCTCGAAGGGCTTCACCGCCTCCACAACCTCGGGCAGGATCTTTTCCAGCCGGAAGTCGGGATTGTCGATCTGCTCGGGTTTGAAACCGAGATGCCCGCCCGCCATGGGACCTTCCACGACGAAGCCGTCGGGCAGGTACTGATAGTGGGAGAGCCATTTCTTGCACAGCACGGCGGCCGCCCGCGCCGAGGAGACGATGGGGACCAGCTTGGTCTTGGCCTTTTCGGCCAGCTCGCCAGGCAGCTCCTCGCGCAGATATTTGGGCAAATCGAGCGGCAGCCCCGCGCCGGAGAATATCACGTCCGCTCCCTCGCGGATGGAGGTGCGCACCATGTCCGCGAAGTTGGTGAGGGCCACCATGATGTTCACGCCGAGCAGACCCTGGGTCATGCGTTCTCGCGCCTTGCGGATTTCCTCGCGCAGGGCCCGGCGGTTGGCCTCGTCGGGATTCTGGCTCACGTCCGGTTCGCCCATGCCGATCATGGCCGCTGCGATGACGCCCACTCCGCCTTCATTAGCCACGGCGGAAGCCAGGCCGGAAAGCGAGATGCCGACGCCCATGCCGCCCTGAATGATGGGCAGGCTCGCGACGCGGTCGCCGAAATGCAGTTCGGGAAGTTTCATAGGTGAGGGACCTCTTTTTTGGTTGACGCCTTGTTTCTTATTTTAAGACAATTGTCAAGGCATCGCAACGAGCGACGCTGCCGCAACCTTCATCATCAGATAACCTCTTGTCGAGATGGGGCATTTTGTGAAGCGTCTAAAGCGGTCGCGGCTCGGTGGGCACGGGCTCGCCACAGTCCACTGCGATGTGGACGTGAGCCTTAGCCTGCTCCCTTGTGCCAGCAGCGGAGTCCGCCCCATGTTGCGCGACGGTCGATCAACGCCGGCTCGACGTGTTTCTCCCCTTTTGCCAGGGCCCTTCCCGTTTCCGTATGGGCGCACGTTCGTTTCGACCTCCCTGTACGGCGGTTTGAAAATCCTGGGGAAAATCCAAGATCAAAACCATGTTAGACAGGGCATCGAAAAACTCATGAGCAAGTCAAAAGCTCAAAGCCGGTGGCCGCGTCGCGTTTGCGCGTCAGCTCCATTCCAAGTAATTCTATAATCACGAACTCGCCGATGGTCCAGACGTCGATGCCCGGACGGATGCAGCCGGTTCTGACGCTTTCACCCCGGCCGAAGGTCGCGTGCATGTGCAGCTTGGGGAGGCCGGCCTCGTCCGGGAACAGCGTGCCCACGGCGGCGGCCTCGTGCGCGCTGACGAGACCGAGCAGCATGGGCTTGGGCGGCATGGCCGCCGCGTCCTCAGGCCCGGCAACGATGCGCCCGCCGCCGACGCCGCCGAGCATGGCGCAGAACGCCTGTTTGACGCCGTGTTCCTCTGCGAAACGCTCCACGCAGTCGGGGAGCCTGTCCCCGTCCTCCAGCCGTAGCACGAACACGCGGCCGATGCCGCCTTCGGCTGTTTTCATCGGAAGCTCCTTTCGTTCAGACCTGGCATGGGTCGCTGAAGTCGCACCACTGGCAGTGACGGCCGCGCCGGGCTGGCAGCCGTGGCGCGGCGAGGGCGTGGGCCAGCAGCAGGGAGGCCAGCCCCGGGGCGCGTTCATCCATGACGCGTGTCTTCTCCTCGTCGGTCATCTTGGCGTGGAACAGCGGCGCTTCGGCTCCATCGGCCTTGAGCTCCACCCAGGCCGCGCCCTCGGGCAGGGCGTTTTGCGTCGCCTCGGTGCGCAGCATGTGCAGATAGAGCGGCAGCTGCACGTCGATTTCGGCCTCGGCGAACTCTGTCAGTGCCTGTTCGGCCTCGGGCGAACCCGGTTCGGCGGACGAGAGCCGCTCGAAGAGCGCGTCGTCCAGCCACAAATTCATGCCCGGGGCGCGGTGCCCGCCGGTCTTGTAATCGAGCACGAACAGACCGCCGCCGCGCGCGTCGATGCGGTCCACGCGGCCGCGCAGCGCCACGGTCACGCTATCCTTCGGCCCTGGCACGACGAGTTCCGTCGCGGCGTCGCGTTCCAGCGCCACGACGGTGGTGGGCGGCGTGTGGGCCAGAAAGCGCGTCAGACGTTCGCGTCCAGCCGCGAGCAGGGCGGCGCGGGCGTCGTAGGCCAGACCGAGCGGAAACGCCTGAGCGGCGAGCGCTTCCTCGAAGGCCCGCGTAAGTTCGCGCGGGTCGAGCAAATCCGCCGTGAGTGTTTTATTCAGCCGTGGCTTGAAGAAATCGCGCAGCACCGCGTGCAGGATTTCGCCGAAACGGGCGTGGTCGCCGTCCTCGGCCACCTCCTGCATGGGCTTGAGCCCGAGGATTTGCGCGTAGAAAGCTTTCTTGGGGCAGTCGAGCAGAACCTCAAGTTGCGAGGGCGTGACGCCCTTGTCCGCGTAGTGTTGGACCATGCGCGCGCGCAGTTCCGGCGTCACCTCCACGGGCGGCTGCTCTGGCCGGATGGGCGCGACCGGGAAGCTTACGGCGCGCAGGGGGGCGTCGGTCTCGGTCATGGGGCGTGGCTTCACGAGGCCGCCCCGTGCGCGCTCCAGCTCCCAGAGCATCTGCTCCACGTAGCGGCTGCGTTCGCTCTTGCCCTCCAGCGCGCCGGGGCGCACGCCGGTCTGATAGAAAACGGTGACCTCGCGCGCGCCGGCCAGCAGGCGGAAGAAGTTGTGCGCGGCCACGTTGTCGCGCTCGCGTCGTCCAGGCAGGCCCAGCGCCCGGCGCAGCGGATCGGGCAGGAGCGGATCCGGCGGGTTCGCGCCCGGCAGTTTGTCCTCCGTGGCGTCGAGGATGAACAAATGGTTGAAGGTTAGCAGCCGGGTCTCCAACATGCCAAGAATCTGCATTCCGGCCAGTGGTTCTGGCTCGAAGGAGACGCGCTCGGCCTCCACCAAATGCCGCAGGATGCCGAAACACAGGTCGCGGCCGTAGGGTTCGTCGGCCAGGATGCTGCCGGTGAGTTCCGGCACCACGGACTGCCATAGGCGCAGCAGGCATTCGGCGTCGATGAGGTGGGTGCGCCAGGTGTCGCCGCCGCGTCGGCGCAGCAGCTCGCACAGCGCCTCCACGGCCTCGCCCAGACCGCGTGGGGTGTCGGCCTCGCGGAAGTTGTCGCAGCAGGCGGCGATCACCTCGGCGTGCAGGCTGCGCGCCGCATCCTCGGGCGCGTCGCATTCGTCGTCGTCGTAGGCGAATGCCCACTCGGCGGGGGACTGATAGGCCGCGCCGGCGCGAATGGCGCGCTCCCAGCCCACGTAGGCGCTTTTGAGGGGCATGTCGCGCAAGGCGTCGAAATCGCCGGCCGCGTCCGCTGCCTCCGCGTTGTCGGGCCGCGCCCGCAGGCGGCGCAGCAGCGGGTGCCGCACCAGCGCGATGAGGTCGCGCCAAGCGTAACGTCCCTCGGCGTCGGCGTTTTCGTGCAGGGTCAGAATGGTTTCCAGCAGCTGCGCCAGGGCTGAACGCGCCAGCGGATAGCCCATGCTGATGTTGGCCTCCACGGCGGGAAGGTGGTGCATCACCGGCACGAGCGCGCCGGGATCCGGCAGCACCACGGCGGTCGACGCAGTGTCCGGCAGGACGGCGAGTTCCCGTTGCAGGGCGGACAGCTGCGAGTGCAAATCGAAACCCTCGTAGAAGCGGCGTACCTGAGGCGTTGTCTCTGGGGCGTCGCACAGGAGTTCGGCGTGGGCGCGCCAGCGCGTCAGCCAGCGTTCGTGTTCGCGCGCGGGCCAAGCCGCGTGTTCGCCGCGCGTCAGGCCAGGATCGGTGTGCCAGAGGATTTTCGCCACGCCGCTCTCCCACAGGCGGCGCAGGATCGCCTCCTCCGCCGCGCCGAGCACGTGGAACCCGGCGAAGAGCACACGCTCGTCGCCGAAGGCGTCCTCCACGGCGTCGAGGCGCTCGCACAGCCACAGGGCGTCGAGCCCCGGCGTGGTCCAGCCGCGCGTCTCAAGCTCCGCGCGGTAGCGTTCCCAAATGGCGTCGAGCTGGCCGAGCAGCGCCACGGCCCAGGGCGAGACCTCGCCCGTGAGGTTGTGCACGGCCGCCGGGCGGATGTTCTGCCCGGCCATCTCGTCCAGCAGCGTGGAGAGGCGGGCGCCCCAGGGGAAGAATTCGCGCGGGGTGGCGTCGAGGGCGGAAAGGGGGCCGTTCTCAAGTCCCAGCCCGCGCACGACGCCGTGGAGCAGGCCGATGCGGTCGAGCTTGCCCGCGCGCAGCGTCGGTTCCGGGTCGAGCCGGCGGCGCAGGCCACGCAGAAAGTCGTCCAGCGCCTGCATCCGCGGGAGCACGACCGGGGGCGTGAGGCGCGCCGCCAGTGCCGCGCGCAGGTGCCTGGCCGGGCGGTTGTGCGGGAACACGATGCGCGTGCTGGCGAGGTCGGCGAGCCGCGCTGGTTCGGTCAGCCGGTCGGCGAGGGCCTCGATGAGGTCCGTGGTCCAGGGTGCGATAAGGATCGGGCCGCCGTTCATGCCGCGCCTCCCTTGGGCGTTGGCCCGTCATGGCCGGTCGTCTCCCGGTTGGCCAACCCCACGGGCTCGATCACGCGGCGGTCCAGATACACGAGGTAGCCGCGTGGCTCGTCCGCCTGCCCGCGTCCGCGCGTGATGTCCCGGGCGAGGCGCAGATAGGTCCGCAGCTGTCGGGCGTGCTCCGGGGC
The DNA here is from genome assembly GCA_020692325.1 of Desulfocurvus sp. GTDB lineage: Bacteria > Desulfobacterota > Desulfovibrionia > Desulfovibrionales > Desulfovibrionaceae > Humidesulfovibrio. The sequence goes on along the minus strand of JAIMKR010000019.1, from coordinate 9,528 downwards.
GGCGCGGCCGGTCTTGAACTCCAGCACGACCGGCCCGGTCTGGGTGAAGCGCAGCAGGTCCGGCCGCAGAAATGCGCCGTCGTCGGCGAGCACGGTCAGTTCCGAGCCGGCGTGACCCAGGTGCGGGCGGGCCTCGGGCCGGGCCAGCAGCCATAGAAGCATTTGCTCAACCTGCGCTTGAAGTTCGTCGCGGCGTTTCCGCGCGAGCGCCCGCAATTCCGGGAATTCGCCAAGCGCCAGACGCGCCGCGCGCGAGGCGTCGGAGGCGTCGTCGCCCGTGGGGGCGGACAGCAGTTCCACGGCCTTGTGCGCCACCTTGCCGCGCGTGCGTTCGTCGAAGCCGGCGTCCTCCACGGCGTGGCGGAACACGCGCAGGCGTGGCAGCCAGGAGCGGAAGTCCGGCGCTTCCGTCCGGGGTGGCACATCGCGCGCGGCGGCTGCGTCCACGGAGGTGGTCCCGCACGCCTCGGGCCAGGCGCAGGCCGGGGCCTCGCCGAGTTCCAGACCGGCCTCCTCGGGCGGGATATTCAGCAAACGGCCGAGCATCACCGGGGCCGCGCCCAGGCGCTGGTTGTCGCGCGCGTCGGGCACGAAGACGTACAATTCCTCCTCGGCGCGGGTCCAGGCCACGTAGAGCAGGTTGGCCTGCTCGGCCAGATTGTCGGCCGCGTTCTCGTAATAGCGCCGGCCCACGGCCTTGGTGACGCGCGTGAGCACGCGGCGGCCCGAGGTCTCCACCACGCCGAATTCGGCCTTGGGCCCCGCGGACCAGTTGTGGAAGGGCACGATGCACACCGGGAACTGCAAACCCTTGGACTTGTGGATGGTCAGGATGCGCACGGCGTCGGCGGATTCGGGCAGGGGCACCTTCTCCTCCGCGCCGGACTCGTCCCAGAATTCGAGGAAGCGCGGCAGCGAGCCCATGCCGGCCGACTCTGCCAGATGGATGACCTCCAGGAAGCGCCGGGCGTAAAGTTCGGCCTCGGGGTGGCGCTCCAGTACCTGATAGGTGCGCAGGGCGGCTTGGACGAGATCGTAGGGCCGCATGAGACCGGTTTGCCGCAGGAACGGTGCGAGCAACCGGGCGTGGATTTCCGGAAAGTCGTCGCGGAAGTGCGAGAGCAGGCCGCCGCGCCGACCGCCGTGTCGGTCGCCGCGCCGTTCTTTGGTTCGGACGGCCCATTCGAGGATTTGTGTCCGCATGAGGCCGGACTCGGTCAGGAACAGTTCCCGGCCGCAGGCGAAGGTGAGGAAGCTCACGTCGTCCGGTGGGGCGTCGAGCAGGCGCAGCAGCGCCGTCAGCTGTCGCACCACTGGATGCCGGGCCAGCAGCAGGCTGTTTTCCGTGATGATGGGCAGTCCCTCGGCCACGAGGCGCTCGCACACAAGGTCGCTGTGCGTCCCCGTGCGCACCAGCACGGCCACGTCGCCCAGACGGCGGCGCGGCAGGATGTCCTCCTTGATGGTCTGGACCAGGGCGTCCAGCGAGGCCTCGACCACCTCATCCGTTTTGCCCATGGGCAGCAGGCGCACCAAAACGCGGCCGTGCCGCTCCATGCGGCTCTCGGGCACAGCCTGGGCGCAATCGGCGAAGGACGCGGTCATGCGCGAGGCGAAGTCGTTCGTCACGTCGTCCGGCGCGCCGGCGAGCAACACCGAGGCCAGGTCGCGCAGAACCTCGTCGTCGCCCAGTCGGCCGAAAACGGCGTTGTTGAAGCGCACGATCTCCGGTGCGCTGCGCCAGTTGTTGGGCAGGCTCTCGCGCGTCAGCCCGCCGGACATGGCGGTCAGCTCCGCGTCCTCGCCCACCTCGTCGAAGAGTTTGGCGTCGCCGCCGCGCCAGCCGTAGATCGCCTGTTTTACGTCGCCCACGTAGAACAGGCTGCCGCCCTTGGCCAGGCATTCGGCGGCGAGGGGCAGGGTGGCGCTCCACTGGGCGCGGCTGGTGTCCTGGAATTCGTCCACCAGCAAATGGTGCAGGCGGTCGCCCAGGCGGCAGAAGGCATCGGGCACGCCGGCCCCGCCGCCGAGGGCGTCATCCACGATGCCGGCCATTTGCGAGCCCAGCAGAAAACCCTGCCGGCGCTGCGCGTCGTCCAGCCCGCGCAGCAGGGCGAGACCGATCTCCACGCTGGGCGCCAGGGCGTACGCGGCGTTGAGCACGGCGTGGGCGTGGACGTATTCGGCGCAGGCGCTCTTGAATTCGTCGTAGGCGGCCTCGGCCGGGCTCGCGCAGTGGCCCCGGCATTTGGCCAGCAGGCACTCGGCCAGGGTCGGCTTGCGCAGATACGCCGAGTCCGGCAAACCGCCGAAGAGTTCGGCGTCGGCGCACTTGTCCAGCAGTTTGGAAAAATTGGCCTGGCCGGTCAGGTCCTCGTCGTCGAGAATGCGCGCAAGCTCGTCGCGCGCCGAGCGCATGGCGTCGAAGGACACGGCGAGCAGGTCGGCGATCTGGTTCTGATCGGTGGTGAGTGTCGCGCCGGGCGCGCTGCGCGCGGTCAACAGCAGCCGCGACAATTCGATGAATCGGTCGCGCAGGGCCTCCTGCAGCCAGAAGCCGTCCTTGTCCTCGTGTTCGATCATGGTGCGCACGGCCTGCTCGTAGAGCGCGGCCTCGCGTCCATCCGGCTCGTCGGCGCAGCGGGCCAGGAAGCGGTCGAAGAGGTCGCCAATGGCCTTCTGCTCGTCGAACACGGTGTCGAATTCCGGCGCGAGTCCCTCATCCAGGGCGAAGAGGCGCACGAGCAGCGAGAGCAGGCTGTCGATGGTGCGCACGCCCAGGCTCTCGGTGTGGCGCAGAATGTCCATGAGCAGACGCTGGGCCTTGGCCGCGTCGAGCCCATCGCCCGGGCCGGAGGTTTCGCCCATGGCCCGGCGTTTGAGCGCGCCGAGTACGCGCTCGCGCATTTCGGCCGCGGCCTTGTTGGTGAAGGTTATGGCCAGGATTTCCGGCCAGGCGTAACGGCGGCCCGGGCTGCCAGCGGCGTCGGCCGCGCAGGCGTAGCCATATCCGGGATCGTCCTCCGCCGCGCCGGCCAGCAGGTCCAGAAATCGCAGGGTGAGGGCGTAAGTCTTGCCCGAACCGGCCGAGGCCTTGAGCTGCCGGAATGGCGTGCTCACGCGGGATTCTCCGAAGCGGAGCGCGCCCGGCTCCCGAGGATGGTGTACAGCACCGCCGCCAGTATCAGCCCGCTGCCGAGATAACCGGAGAAGTCGAAGCGTTCGCCCCACCAGACGTAGGCGAAGACGGACGAGAGCACGGGCTCCAGCGTGGCCACGATGGCCGTGCGTGTGGCCTCCAGCCGGCGCAGGCCCTCGTAGTACACGCCGTAGGCCGCGTAGGTGGTGGTGACGGCCATGAGCGTCATATAGAACCATGCCTCCAGCGACTTGGGGCCGAAGGTGACGAAGGGGAGCAGGCCCAGGCAGCCCACGGGCAGGGCGTAGAGGAACAGCGTGGGCGTGGAGTAGCGGCCCAGGTAGCGTTTGCCGAAGATGTAGTACGTGGCGTAGCTGAAGCCGGACAGCAATCCCAGCAGCACGCCCGGCATGTTCACCGCGCCCAGGCCGCGCCCGGTGAAGATCGCCGGGCCAAGGCTCACGCACACCACGCCGGCGAGCGTCATGCCCAGCGCCACGAGCTTGTGGGCCTGCATCTTCTCGCCCAGCAGCAGCCAGGCCAGCACGGCCACCCACGCCGGGGCGGTGTACAGCAGCACCGAGGCCATGGCGGCGCCCACCATGCTGATGGACAGCACGTACGCCCCGAACAGGGTCGAAACGCCGATGATGCCGAAGGATGCGACGGCTGGGGCGTCCTTGCGTTGCAACCGCCATGCCCCGGTGGCCACGGCGTGCGTGGCGAAGAACGTCCAGCCGATGGCCGAGCGCCAGAACGCCGCCTCCAGCGGGGCGACGCCGAGCGACATGACCTTCTTGGACACCGGCCCGATGAGCGCCCACAGGAACGCCGCGCACAAAACGTACAGATAGCCCTGATACTTGGCCAGTTCTTCCCTCACAGCTCCACCCAGGTCCCGATGTGCAGCTCCAGCGCACGCTCGTAGGCCAGCCGGCCCGCCAGCACGTCGTGCACGGCCACGCCCATGAGCACGGCGGCGCGCCGGCCCTCGCGCACGGTCTTTTTCGCGCCGGCGCAGATTTGTCCCATGTCGGCGTGAATTTTATCCGCGCCCGGGTATCCCCTGAAATACGGTCCAGACTCGCGTGCGCGCAGATACTGCCCGGTCTCGTCCACCACAAGGCAGTCCGCGCTGGACATGACCCCGGCCTCGAAGGCCGCGTCGTAGTCCACGGCGATGGCCAGACTGTCCTTTTTGAGCCACTCGGCCCGGATGAAGCGCTGGGGGGAGGTCGTGAGCGGCGTGCAGGTGACGATCACGTCCGCGCCGGACACGGCCTGCTCCGCGTTCGCACAATGGACGAAGCGAGCGTTCGGGACGAGTTGGGCGGTGTCGGCCTCGAAGTGTGGGCCGTGTTCCGGCTTGTGTCCCAGAGTGCGCACCTCATCGATGCCGGGGAAGACCTCCGCGAGGGCGCGCAGCTGCACCCGGGCCTGAACGCCCAGACCGATCAGCGCCACGGATTTGGTCTCTGGCGAGCCGAGATGTTTCGCGCAGATCCCTGTGGCCGCGCCCGTGCGCCAGGCCGTCAGCCAGCTGGCGTCCATCACCGTGCGCACGAGGCCGTTGTCGGCGTCCAGCAGGGTGAACACGCCGGAAAGCGTGGGCAGGCCGCGCCGGTTGTTGTCGGGAAAGCCGCACACGCACTTCACGCCGCAGGCGTCCATGTCGCCGCCGACATACGCCGGCATGGCGTGGACGAAGCTGTCCGGCCGCGGATGCACGCCGATTTTCGCCGGCAGCTGCACCTCGCCGCCGCCAAGCGCGGCGAAGCCGTCCTCGATCTCATCCATGAGCTCGCGCATGGTGACGCCGAGGGACTCGACGTCCGCGCGGGACAGCCACAATACGTTGATGGACGGGGGCATGATTGACTCCTCAAAAGTTTCTGGAACCTTTCTACTCTAGGACGATTTGGCCGTTCCGTCAAAATGTTTGACCAGTATTCCGGGCCGATGCCATCATTCGTCTCTCTTCCCGGAGCTCCGCCTTGCGCGATGCGGCGGGGCCGGGTAGTGTTGGGTCATGAAGAACGCCGTGCCCCATGATCCGACCGCTCCGTGCGAAATGACCGTGTCCGAATCCCTGGCCGGGGAACGCCTCGACCGTGCGCTGGCCGCCCTCGCGCCCGAATTGGGCCTGCGCGGCCGCCGCCGGCTTGTGGAGTGCGGCCGCGCGCTGGTGGATGGCGAACCGGCCGCGCCGGGTCTGCGTCTGCGCGCCGGTCAGACACTCGCCATCGCGCCCGAGACGCTGTGTGATGTTCCACCTCTGCGCGTCATCATCGCCACGGCCGGTTACGCCGCGCTGGATAAACCAGCTGGGCTCAACAGCGCCGCGCTTGCCGGCGGCGGCGGACCGAGCGTGGAGGCGCGGCTTCCCGCGCTGTTCCCCAATGCCCCCGCCCGGCTGCTCAACCGTCTGGACCGGCTCACCTCGGGCGTGGTGCTGGTTGCTCTGAGCGATGGCGCCGCTCGCGCCTTCGCGAGGCGCGCCCCGGGTGACGTTCTCAAGGAATATCTGGCTGTGGTGGAGGGAGAGCTGACCGAGCCGCTGGAATTGAAGCGCCGGCTGGACACCGCCGACCGCCGCGACACGCGCGTGCTCGGCAAGCTCGAGCCTGAGCCGCGCGGCTGGACGCTCGTCTGGCCGGTGGCCGCGCTGGCCGGTGGCCGGACGCTGGTGCGCGTGCGCATCCTCGCTGGTGCGCGGCATCAGATCCGCGCGCATCTCGCGGCGGCGAGCCTGCCCATCGTGGGGGATCCGCTCTACGGCGTGCCGGCGGGTGGCGATACTTCCCAGGACGAGGCGGCAAGCGCGAACGCCGGCGGGCTTTACCTGCACCACAGGCTGTTGGCGTTCCCCGGCTTTCGCGCCGAGAGTGAACCGCCCTGGCTGTCCGGGCTGGATGTCGTGGAATGGTACAAGAAAGCGGTCACGGACGCCGCGGCCGACAAGGGGGAAGTATGATCCGTGAGATGCTTCGCGCAGCCGCGTTGACCGTCGCGGTCCTGTTCGCCTCCACGGCGTTCGCCGAGGAATCGCAGCTGTCGAAGGGCCAGCTGATCTACGTGCCCTGCACCTCGCACGTGTACCACGGCGTCAAGACACGGCCCTTCGAACTCACGGTGACGCTGACCATGCGCAACACTGACCCCTGGCGCTCCATGCGGCTCATGGCCGTGGAGTACCGTGGGTCCGACGGCCGGCTCATCCGGCGGATGCTGGACAGGGTGGAGCGGATTGCTCCGCTGGCCTCGCGCACGTTCACCGTGGAGCAGGACGACACCAGCGGTGGGGCGGGCGCGCTCTTTCTCGTGCGCTGGCAGGCGGACGCGGCGTCCATGAATCCGCTCATGGCCGAGGCTGTGATGATTGGCACCACCAACGGACAGGGCATTTCCTTCATCAGTCGGGGAGTGGTGCTCCACCCGTAAGCGCGGGCTATTCCCCGAGCAGCGCCTTGGCGAAGTCCTCGCCCACGAAGGGACGCAAATCCTCCATCTTCTCGCCAAGGCCCACGAAGCTGATGGGCAGCTTGTGCGTGATGGTCACGGCCACCATGACGCCGCCCTTGGCCGTGCCGTCCAGCTTGGTGAGCACGATCTCGTCCACGCCGATGGCCTCGTTGAATAACTTGGTCTGGGAGAGGGCGTTCTGGCCCGTGGTGGCGTCGATGACGAGCAGGCAGCGGTGCGGCGCGCCGGGCAGGCGCTTTTCCAGTACACGCTTGATCTTGCGCAGCTCCTCCATGAGATTCGTCTTGGTGTGCAGCCTGCCGGCGGTGTCGAGCAGCACCAGGTCGTAGCCGCCCTTTTGCGCGGCGTCGACCGCCTCGTAGGCCACGGCGGCGGGATCCGCCCCCTCGTCCTTGGCGAAAAGCCCCGCTCCCACACGGTCGGCCCAGACCCGCAACTGGTCGATGGCGGCGGCGCGGAAGGTGTCGCCCGCGGCGATGAGCACCTTGCGGCCCTGCAAGCGCGCCCGGTAGGCCAGTTTTGCGATGGTCGTGGTCTTGCCCACGCCGTTCACGCCGATCATCATGACCACCTCGGGCGGGGTGGCGACCTTGGGTTTCCTCGGCAGAGGGAACAGCTCCTCCAGCTCCGCGCCCAGCACCTCGCGGAAGCGTCCGGCCTCGGTGACGCCCATGGCCCGGGCGCGCTTGCGCAGGTTGACCAGCAGTTTGCCCGTGGCCTCGGTTCCCATGTCGGCCATGATGAAGGCCTCTTCCAGCTCATTCCAGAAGGCGTCGTCCAGCTCGCCCTCGCGGCCGAACAGCGCGCCCAGGCTGGCGGACATGCGTTCCCGCGTCTTGGACAGGCCGGCGGTGAGTTTTTTGAACAGGTTGCCGCGCTCTTCCTCCTCCTGTTCCAGGTCCAGGGCCAGGATGAGGCGGTAGCGCAGCTCGGAGCGGAAGTCGTCCACGTTGGTCAGGCTCAGGGCCGCGAGCCATTTTTTGAATTCGTCGATGAAGCGTTCGGCTTCGTCATCCGGCGCGCCGAGGGTGGCGAAGAGGAAGCGGAGGCGTGCGTACAACGCCTCGTCCGCGGTGGTGAGCCCGTCGAGCAGCAGGCCCAGCCATTCGGCGATGCGCGCCTTGGAGCCCTTGAGGGCGGCGGTTAGCTTGGCCTTCCATTCCTCGGAGAGGACGGCCGGGGCCGGTATGGGGGCTTGCGCCGCTTGGGGGGGCGCGGCACAAGCGGTTTCCGCGACGGCGGTTCCTTCGGCCTCATTGGTGGCGGCCGGAGCGGCTTCGACGGGCGTTTCCTGGGCGTGTCCGGCCTCGCCACCGCCCCATAATTTTTTGACCTTGCTGAAGAAACCCATGTATGCCTCGCTATGGTTTTGTCCGTCGCTTCTTACCGCACGTGCGCCGTTCCCGCAACTCTGTTGAAATCGTTGGAAGGAGACACTAGAAGAAGGGCGACCGCAAGGAGGCAACATGCAGCGCACACGCATCAGGAACATGCTGGCGGAAGAGACCGGCGGGCCCATCCTGCTCAAGGGCTGGGTACGCACGCGGCGCGACGCCAAGGGCTTTTCGTTTTTGGAGATCAACGACGGCTCCTGCCTGGCCAACGCCCAGGCCGTGGTGGATCACACGCCGGAGCTGTCCGCGGCGCTGGAGGGGGCGACCACCGGCGCGGCCGTGGCCGTGGAGGGCGAGCTCGTGGCCTCGCCTGCGGCCGGGCAGAAGTGGGAGGTCCGCGCCAAGAGCATCCTTATATATGGATGCGCCGACCCCGAGACCTTCCCGTTGCAGAAGAAGCGCCACTCGGACGAGTTCCTGCGCGGCATCGCGCATCTGCGCCCACGCACCAACAAATACGGGGCCATGCTGCGCGTGCGTTCGGAAATGGCCCTGGCCGTGCACGAGTTCTTCCGTGCGCGCGGGTTCTTCTATGTGCATGCGCCCATCCTCACCGGCTCGGACTGCGAGGGCGCGGGGGAGATGTTCCGGGTGAGCAACCTGGAGGCGGAGCAGGCGGCGCGACTGTCGCCGGAACTGCGCGAGGCGGCGGAATTCTTCGGCCGGCCGGCTGGGCTCACCGTGTCCGGCCAGCTGGAGGCCGAGTTGATGGCCCTGGCGCTGGGCGACGTCTACACCTTCGGGCCAACCTTCCGCGCGGAGAACTCCAACACGCCCAAGCACGCGGCGGAGTTCTGGATGGTCGAGCCGGAAATGGCTTTCGCCAATCTCGCCGATGACATGGACACGGCCGAGGCGCTGGTGAAGCACCTGGCCGGACATGTGCTGACCCACTGCGCGGAGGATGTCGCGCTCTTCGGCAAGTACGTCGATCCGACGCTCATTCCAACGCTCGAGGGCATTGTGGCGCAGCCCTTCGCGCGCATCACCCATGCGCAGGCCATCGCGGAACTGCGGGCCTCGGGCAGGGCCTTCGAGTTTCCGGTGCACGAGACCTCGGATCTGCAAACCGAGCATGAGCGCTATCTCTGCGAGGAGCGCTACAAGCGGCCGGTCATCGTTTACGACTATCCGAAAGAGATCAAGGCGTTCTACATGCGGCTCAACGACGACGGCAAAACCGTGGCCGCCATGGATTTGCTCGTGCCGCGCATTGGCGAGCTGTGCGGAGGCAGCCAGCGCGAGGAGCGCCTCGACGTGCTCGCCCGGCGCATGACCGAACTCGACCTGCCGGAGGAGCCCTATGCGTGGTATCTGGACACGCGGCGCTATGGCAGCGCGCCCCATGCGGGCTTCGGCATGGGCTTCGAGCGGCTGCTCATGCTCGTTACCGGCATCGCCAACATCCGCGACGTGATTCCGTTCCCCCGTACGCCGGGGCACTTGGAGTTCTGATCGTCCGAGGCCCCGTGCGGTGAATTTGGGGCTTTGGGCATGTGGAATGTGGTTAAC
>JAIMKR010000007.1 GCA_020692325.1 Desulfocurvus sp. | reverse complement strand
CGACTGGTACGGCTTGAGCACCGCGCTCGTCACGCCCGGGCGCGATTCGTTCACGCAGTCGTACTTGCGGTTGCAGTAGTTGCACTGGATGTTGCACTTGGGCGCCACTGGCAGATGCACCCGCCCGCAGGAGCCGCTCGCGGCCTTGTTGAAGCACGGATGCTTGACATCGGTCTCCAGCGTCCCGCCTTGAAAATCGTGTCCGCTTGGCATGTTTCGCTCCTTGGGATCAGGCCGGGACGAGCCCGGTCGAGGGTTGCGCGCGTCGTCCCGCCAGGAATTGCGCGTGGGAGAGGTTGAAGCGCTTCATGCGCAGGCCCATGCTGCGCCGGGTGATGCCCAGGGCCAGCGCCGCGCGGGTGGCGTTGCCGTGTTGGCGGCGCAGGGCGTCCACGAGCAGCTGATACTCGATGGAGGCCAGCCGGGCCTCCAGGCCGCCGGGAGTCTTGCCGCACACGGCCACGGGCGAGTTTAACGACAGGGGCAGGTCGTGCGGCAGGATGCGTCCGCCCTCGGCCAGGATGACCGCGCGGTGGATGATGTTCTCCAGCTCGCGCACGTTGCCGGGCCAGTCGTGGGCGGCGAGCATGGCCGCGGCCTCGGGCGCGAGGCCATGCACGGCTTTTTCCGTCTCGCGGGCGAAGCGTTGGATGAAATGCTCGGCCAAAAGCGCGATGTCCGCACCGCGCTCGCGCAGGGGCGGTACCACGATGGGGAAGCCGGACAGGCGGTAGTACAGGTCCGGACGGAAGGTTCCGCGCGCGACCATGTCCTGCAAATCGCGGTTGGTGGCGGCGATGACGCGGATGTCCACGTGGATGGCGCGGCCGCCGCCCATGCGCTCGAAGGACCGCTCCTGCAGCACGCGCAGGAGCTTGGCCTGCACGGGGGGCGAGAGTTCGCCCACCTCGTCGAGGAACAATGTACCGCCATCGGCCTCCTCGAAGCGGCCGGCGCGCGCCGCCACGGCGCCGGTGAAAGCCCCCTTCTCGTGGCCGAAGAGTTCGCTTTCCACGAGATTTTCCGGCAGGGCCGCGCAGTTGAACTTCACCAGCGGGCCGCTTCGCGTGGGGCCGGCCCGGTGCAGCGCCTCGGCGATCAGCTCCTTGCCCACGCCGCTTTCGCCCAGCAGCAGCACCGTGGCGCGGGTTTGGCCAACCTTGCGGATGAGATCGTAGACCTTGAGCATGGGCTTGGACTCGCCCACGAGGTTGACCGGCCGGTCCCCCTCGGCTAGGCGCGCGGCCAGCCGGCCGGCCCGGCGCTCCCAACTGGCCTTGTCCACGTGCTCGGCCAGATACAGTTCCACGGCCTGGGCCAGCATGTGCGCCACCACCACCAGGGCGTCCAGGTGCTTGCGCAGCAGCGCCGGGTCGCCGTAACGCCGCTCCGCGCTGATGGTGCCGAGCACCTTGCGCCCCAGAACGATGGGCACGCACAGGAACGAGAAATCCCGGTCACGGCCTGGAGCCAAGCTGCCGGTGCGGTTGAGAAAGGCCGGCTCCTCGCCCACGCGCGGCACCACCATGGGCCGGGCGCTCTGCACCACACGGCCGGTTATGCCCTCGCCGGGGGCGTACACCCCCCGCCGCTGCTCCTCGGGTGTGAGGCCTATGCTCTTATGCACGAAGATGCGGCCGGATTCGCGGTGGTGCAGGGCCACCATGCCGCGCGTCATGCCGAGCTCGGCCCGCATGAAGGCCAGCAGGCGTTCCAGCGCGCCGCCGAAATCGTCGCGTTCGGCCAGCAGACGGTTCATGTCTGCCAGCAGAGGCACGATGCGCCCCCGGCACACCCCCGCGTGGCATTCGCCGGTAGAGCGTCCCTCGGTTCGGCATTCGCCGGTTCGGCTGGCGGGGGCGGTTTGTACCGACCCCGGGATTGCGCTGTCGTTCCGGCTTCGTGTCATGCGCGGCCTCCCCGTGTGTCCCCACCATGAAGCAATGCGCGTACCAAACGCGAGGCTATGGCGCATTCTGCTAAAAAGACACGTGTTTTTATGGTTTGGTGGACCCGGTGGCTTTTCCCGTTCCTTCCCAAAGCGCACTGGCCGCCGACAATTTCGTAGGGCGGAGACAACTGGGTAGCCTTCGGTCCTAAAAGCCGTGGCGCTTGCCGGTCATGGACTCGATGTCTATGCGCACCGCCTCCGTGGCCGCCAGATTACCCGCCGGATACTCGAAGCGCCGGGGCGTGAAGCGCGCCACGATGCGGTCCAGCGCCCGGCGTTTGTCGGCCGCGTCCTCCAGAAGGACGGCGTGGCCGAAACCGATGACCGTGCGGTGCTGGGCCTCGAAGTCGCAGGGGGCCTCCGCCTCGATGACGCCGTGGTCCAGGGTGACGCAGAAGCAGACCCGCGGGTTTTTCCGCAGCAGGGCGATCTTCGTCCCCGTGCGGGCGGAGTGGAAGAATAGGGCCGCGCCGTCGTAGGCGTAGAACAGCGGCACCACGAAGGGCTGGCCGGCGTCGGCCAGGGCCAGGTGCAGTACCTTCGCGGCGTTGAGGACGGCGTCGATCTCCGCGCGGTCGCGCATCTCGCGATCCTTGCGGCGCAGGGGGCCGAACGGTGTTTGCGTGCGGGGCATGGGGAAAACCTCCGGTTCAGACGTCGCAGTCGCGGCAGCTGGTCACCACACGCAGCTCCTTCAGGTAGCCGCCGCGCATGGGCACTTCGTAGTCCGCGTCGCGGGCCGGCCGGTGGGACAGCCCGTCGATGTACGCCTCGGGCAGCCCGCGCAGGCGCGCGGCCGCGACGATGAAGTCGAGCATTGGCCGGCTGGGCATGGCCGGCGCGCCCATGCTCTCTTTCTTGTAGAGCAGCAGCGAGTACCACGCGCCGTTTTGCCCCAGCACGCGGGCGGGGTAGTGGAAGTAGATTCCCGCGCCGTCGAGCCGGGCGTCCTGCCACACATCCAGACGCTGGGCGTCGCCGTAGGAGAGTTCGTAGACCACGCCCCAGAGCTGTTCGCCCGGCGCGGAAACGGCCGTCGCCATGCCGCCGTCCCAGGTCTCCGTGCGGCCGAAGAAGCCGATGTCGTGGTTCGGCAGCACGGCCGGGCCCAGGCACACCGGATTGGCGCAGCGTTCGGCCACTTGGTCGGGATGCATGTTGGTGCCGTAGACGAACAGGTATTGCCTGTTCGGCCTGCCTGTGAACGCGAAAGCATCGTTGTCGTCCTGTTCGAAGGTCATGGCGCGCCTCGGGGTTGCTGGTGGGGGAGGGTGATGGTCGCCGCCGGGATTCCGCTCCCCCGGCGGCGGGCGGTGGGAAACGATCGCGCCGGGGGCTACCAGACGTTGAGCGACCACTCCCGGACCTTCTTGTGCTCCATGTCCGTGAAGAGCGTGTTGGCCATCTGTTCCGCCAGCCAGATGGCTCCGGCGTAGCCCACCACGGGGTGGCGGTACATGCCCGCCCGGTCGTAGGTGGGAAAACCCACGCGCAGCATGGGGATGTCGTAGTCGATGGAGATGAAGCGGCCCTTGGAGTGCCCGAGCATGAGGTCCAGCTCCAGGCCCTTGTTCTTGATGCGGTCCTCCAGCTCCCAGAAGTCGGCGTTGGTAATGACCTCCATGTCCCAGTCCACGTTCTCCTGCAGCTCCTTCACGCGCGGATCGTCCTTGTAGCGGCTGTTGTCGTCGCCCAGGAGCAGAACCTTGGGCTTCATCTCCAGGTCGATGCAGAACTGGGCCAGGCCGATGACCAGGTCCGGGTTGCCGTAAATGGCCACGCGCTTGTCCGCCAGGAACATGTGCACCAGGTCGGTGAGGGCGTCGATGGCGATCCCGCGTTCGCGCACCAGCGACTCGGGGATGGGCTTGCCGGTGAGGGCCTTGAGGTTCTTCAGGAACGTGTCCGTGTTGCGGATGCCGATGGGCGTGGGACCGATGATGGTGGGGATCTCGAATTCGCTTTGCAGAAACTCCGCGGCCTTGGCTCCCTCGTAGCGGTTGAGGGCGATGGTGCCCATGGCGTTGGCCGAGCCTTGCAGGTCCTCGATGGTGGTTTCTCCGTGGGACACGTGGTTGCCCTCGGGCATCAGCGGGGAGTCGAAGGTCTCGATTTCGAAGAACACCGTGGCGTCGATGTCCATCTGGGCGAGCAGATGCTTGAGGGCCGTGACGTCGCCGGGGTTGACCCAGCCGGTGAACACGTTGAGCTTGCCGTTTGGCTCGGTCTTTTCGGCGAAGTACTTCACGAAGTCGAGCACGGTGATGTCGTACCCGGAGACCATGCTGCCCACGAAGCTGGGGGTGTGGATGGGAATGAGGTGCACCTCGCGATCGGGGTACTTCTCCGGCAGCAGCTCGGCGTTGAGCTTGCGCACCACGCCCTCGATGTCGTCGCCGATGACCTCGGTGAGGCAGGTGGAGATGATGGGCACCACCTTCACGTGCGGGTAGCGCATGAGCAGCACGTCCACGGCCTGCTCCACGCGGCCCACGGCGCCGAAGATTGCGCCGTCCTCGTGCACGGAGGAGGAGGCCAGCTCGAAGCTCTCCTTGAAGTGCTGGGAGAACAGCAGCCGCACGAACATGACGCAGCCCTGGCCGCCGTGCACGATGCCGATGCAGTCCTTGATGCCGATGCTGGCGAACTGCGCCCCGCAGGGCTGGCAGGTGAAGATGGGGTTGATGATGCCGGCGCGCTCGCGCGGCTTGACCTGGCATTCCATTGGCGTCTCCTTCCCGTCGCGCGGGCTAATAGTGCTGGTCGGTGAGCTCGAGATTGAGCGAGCCGTCGATGAGGATGTAGTCCAGGTGCTTGTGCAGGGCGTCCATCAGGGCCTTCACCTCGTCCTTGGGCATTTCCGTCAGCCAGGGACAGCGGCGTTGGAACTCCTCGGCCATGACCACGGCGTCGGCCCAGTGGCAGCGGTCCAGCGGGGTGCCGGTGTCCACGGGTTCCCCACAGAGGATCTGCGTGGTCTTGCTCAGAATGCCCTCGTTCTGCACGCGGCGGTCCCAGCTGCGGGAGTGGAACTGCCACAGGCAGTTCTTCATGATGTAGTCCTCCAGCTGGGCCAGGCGGCCGGCCGTCACCTCGTCCAGCGGTTCGGGATTGCTCTTGGTTTCGTCCATGGCCGCCTCCTAGACCGCCGCTGCGGCCGGGGCCGCCGCCGTCTTGCGCTCGAACACCGGGTAGGTCTTGCCGCGCAGGTCCTTCAGACAGTCGAACTTGCCGGTGTACTGGCGCAGGGTCGGGTCGTTCCGCACCTCGTCGGGCAGATTCGCGTCGGAGAGCATGCGCTGGGTCTTGAAGCCGCAGTCGCCGGGAATCTCGTCCTTGCTGATGTCGAGCTTGGCCAGCTCGTGGATGGGCGAGAAGATGGCGTTGTAGATGTCGCGGGCGAAGCGCACCCAGCCCTCCCAGCCCTTCCAGGGGCCGTTGTGGTAGGCGTGGGCGTTGAGGTAGGGCACGCGGATCTTCTTGGCCACCTCGCCCGGGCGCTTGCCGGTGAAGATGATGTCCGGTTCGAGCGTCTCCATGGCCTCCAGACCCTCCAGTTCGTTGGGGTCGTCGATGGCCAGCGCCCCCTCCTCGCAGCGGGAGATGCCCTTCTCCATGTCGCCCTGGTGGCCGAACTTCGTGTACACGGAGACCACGTCCACGCCCATTTCCGCGTGGATGACGTGGGCCCAATGCCACAGCTTGGAGCCGCCGGGCCACAGGCAGACCTTCTTGTGCATGAGCCGGGCCTTGTACCAGTCCAGCTCGGGCTTCCAGCGCGCGGTCTCCTCGTCGATGATGGCCTGGGCGCGGTCCTCGATGCCGAAGAACAGGCCGATCTTGCGCAGGGAGTTGCCCAGCGGCTCGAAGCCGAAGCCGTCGATGTCCAGCCGGGGAATGCCGTAGCGCACGCGCAGCTCGTTGCAGATGTACTCGGCCGAGCGCGCGCATTCGAGCACGTTGAGCTGCGCGCGGTGCATACAGCGCAGATCGTCGTAGGTGCCGTTGCCCGTGAAGGTGGAAAGCACCTGCACGCCCATGCGCTTGAAGAAGTCCATCATGACTTCCTGGTCGCCCTGGATGTTGTACTCGCCCACGTAGTTGATGACGTAGTCGCTGGTGATCTCCTTGGGCTCCAGGGTGCCGACCTTCTGGTTGACCCAGGCGATGTTGATCTTGTGGTGCCCGCCGGACTGGCTGGGGCCGCCGAAGCCGGGCGAGTTGCACACGAAGATGTCCACCTCGGGCATCTCCTCCATCACCTCCGCGGCGATGGCGTTCAGGTCGTCGCCGATGAGCGCCGAGGCGCAGGTCTGGTAGATGGTCATGCGCTTGATCTTCGGGAACGCCTTGAAGGCCTCGAGGATGTTCTGCTTGAGCAGCTTCTCCGCGCCGAAGACCACGTTCTTCTCCTTCATGTCCGTGGCGAAGGTGTACTTGATCTGGAAGTTGTCGTTGTCGCTGATGTAGCGCTTGGTCTGCCATGTGTCGTAGGTGCAGCCCAGCGGCCCGTGGCTCAGGTGGATCACGTCCTTCATGGGCGTGCCGATGACGTGCTTGGCCCCGCAGTAGGCGCAGCCGCGTTCGGATATGGTGCCGGGGATGGTGTTGAGGTAGCCGAGCGGCAGGGCGCTGGTCAGGTCCTCGCCGTGGCCCTTGACCACGGCGTGCTTCTTGCGCTCGGGAATGCACTTGCTGCATTCGAACTCATGGTATGGCATTTGTTTCTCCTCGCCTTGTTACAGAATGGCGCCGTCGCTCGATTCGTCGGTGCGCACGCGCACCGCGTTCTCCATGGGGCAGATGAAGATCTTGCCGTCGCCTATCTGCGCGGTCTGGTTGGTCTTGACGATGACCGAGACGACCTCGTCCACGTTCTTGTCCGGCACCACGATGCTGAGCAGACGCTTGGGCACGTACTTCATGCCGCCGCCGGGCTTCGCCTGGGCCATGACCGAGGCCGGCAGCTCACAGTCTATCTCCCCGGCGATGCCGCGCTGGTGCCCGCGGCCCAGCACGGAGACGGCCAGAAAGCAGGGGAATCCCACGGCCTCCAGGGCGTCCTTGGTGGCGCGCATCTTCTTGGGGCGGATGATGGCGATGATCTCCTTCATGACAGCACCGCCCTACAGGCCCGTCTCGCCGGTGCGCACGGTTATGGCCTGCTCCACGTTGGTGACGAAGATCTTGCCGTCGCCGAAGTTGCCGGAATAGGCCTTGTACTTGATGAGCTTGAGCACCTCCTCCAGGTCCGAGTCCTCGACCACCATCATGATGAGGGTCTTGGGCAGCTCGTCGTAGCGCACGTTGCCCACGGTGATGCCCTTCTGCTTGCCGCGGCCGAAGGCGTTGATCTTGGTCATGGTGTGGTGGCCGGCCTCGGCCAGGCCGTCGGTGACGGCGTCGGCGGAGTCGGGACGGACGATGGCTCGGATCATCTTCATGCTCTGTTTCCTCCGCGTCGTTCGGTTAGTCGCTGATGCCGTACTTCACGACCATGGCCTCGAGCTGGTCCATGGTGAGTGGCTTGGGAATGCAGAAGTTCTTGTTCTCGATGATCTTGCGGCCCAGCTCGCTGTATTCGAGCGCCTGCTGCTCGGTTGGATCGTATTCGGTGACGGTCTTCTTGTTGAACTCGGCCTTCTGCACGATGTTGTCGCGCGGGACGAAGTGAAGCATCTGCGTGCCGATGGAGGCGGTGAATTCCTCCAGAAATTCGCGCTCGCGGTCCACCTTGCGGCTGTTGCAGATGACGCCGCCCAGGCGCACGCCGCTCTGCTTGGCGAACTTGAGCAAGCCCTTGCAGATGTTGTTGGCGGCGTAGATGGCCATCATCTCGCCAGAGGCCACGATGTAGACCTCCTGGGCCTTGCCGTCGCGGATGGGCATGGCGAAGCCGCCGCAGACCACGTCGCCCAGCACGTCGAAGAATACGAAGTCCAGGTCCGGGGTGTAGGCGCCGTTGGCCTCCATGAGGTCGATGGCGGTGATGACGCCGCGGCCGGCGCAGCCCACTCCCGGCTCCGGGCCGCCGGACTCCACGCAGTGGATGCCCATGTAGCCAACCTTGATGACCTTGTCGTTGGTCACCTTTTCCGCGCCCTGCTCGCGCAGCACGTCCATCAACGTCTCCTGCGGCTTGCCGCCCAGAATGAGCCGGGTGGAGTCGGCCTTGGGGTCGCAGCCGTGGATGAACACCTTCTTGCCGTGGAAGTGGGCCAGGGCCGCCGCCGTGTTCTGTGTGGTGGTCGACTTGCCGATGCCGCCCTTGCCGTAGATGGCGATCTTGCGCATGGTTGCAGCTCCTTTTGTTCCCGGGCGTCCAAGATGGGCGCGCCGTCGTGAAGGCCACAGAGCGAGGAACGTGCCATGGCGGCGGCGCGTGGAAAGAAGGTGATGAAGGATGCGCGCGTAATAGCCACGTTTTGTTTGAGATTATTTGATGCGCCCTTAGTGCGGCGGGACTGTGGCCCAAGGGGAAGATCCTGATCGAAATGCCGATGATTTTTATTGATTTCAGAATGTTGCGTCGTTAAGAGGACGCCGCGTCACCAGAACGCGGGGCTTGGGGCCGGAAGTGACGCCGCGCGAGCGGTCGCGACCGGACCGCCCCGGCCGCCGTGGCGGAAGACGTTGTGTCAACTCTCTGGAATATTGAAGGAATGACCTTACTGGTACGCTGCGCGGCCGGCGTACCGAAACGTCATTTCCGAATGCCTGGCGTGATTGGGCGCGCTGTTGCGCCGTTCATGACGGGGCTGCCCGGCGCTTTTTGCGGGGGGGCGGACTCTCGCGGCGCGCCGATGAGCACCTTGGGGGAGGTCCGCCAGCCTTGCCCGGTGTGCGTCGCCACGGAAGCCAGGGGTGGTCGCGCGGGTGTGTGGGGAAATCGCGCGAGCTATTCGGGTGCGCCGGAGCGCTTTCCGGAGTCGCCGCCGTCGGAGCGGCTGATGCGGAAGTCGGCGTAGCGCAGGCCGTGGCGGCGCATGCGGATGCCCATGCTGCGGTAGGTGAGACCGAGTTCCTCCGCCGCCCGGCGGGCGTTGCCGCGGGTGCGGGCCAGCGCCTCCGCCAGCATTTCGCGTTCGATGCGCGTCAGCTCGGCCTCCAGGTCGATCGCGGGGGCGTCGCCGTTGGTGATCGATTGCCGTTGCAGCTCTGGGGGCAGATGGTAGCTATGCACGGCGTCGTCCTCGGTGAGGATGACCGCGCGCTCGATGGCGTTCTCCAGTTCGCGCACGTTGCCGGGCCACTCGTAGGCCATGAGCAGGTTCAGGGCAGGAGTGGTGATGCGCGTGACGCGTTTTTCGGCCTCGGCGGCGAAGCGGGCCATGAAGTGCTCGGCCAGGGCGATGATGTCGCCACCGCGCTCGCGCAGGGGCGGAATGGTGATGGGAAAAACGTTCAGGCGGAAGTAGAGGTCATGCCGGAAGGCTCTCTCGCGCGTCATTTTGGCCAAGTCACGGTTGGTGGCGGCCACGATGCGCGCGTCGGTCCGCACCGGGCGGTTGCCACCCACGCGTTCGAAGGTCTTGTCCTGCAGCACGCGCAGCAGCTTGGCCTGGGCCTCGGGAGAAAGCTCGCCCACCTCGTCGAGGAAGATGGTGCCTCCGTCGGCCTCCTCGAAACGGCCGCGCCGCAGGGCGTCCGCCCCGGTGAAGGCGCCTCGCTCGTGGCCGAACAGTTC
Source organism: Desulfocurvus sp. (assembly GCA_020692325.1). Classification (GTDB taxonomy): domain Bacteria; phylum Desulfobacterota; class Desulfovibrionia; order Desulfovibrionales; family Desulfovibrionaceae; genus Humidesulfovibrio. The sequence goes on along the minus strand of JAIMKR010000007.1, from coordinate 144,543 downwards.
GCTTTCGATAAGCGACTCCGGCAGGGCGGCGCAATTCACCTTGATCAGAGGGCCGCCCGGATCCGGCCCCTCGTAGTGGATGGCCGAGGCCACGAGCTCCTTGCCCACTCCGCTTTCGCCCAGCAGCAGCACGGTGGTGCGCGTTTGGGCCACCTTGTGCGCCAGGGCGAACACGTCCATCATGCGCGCGCAGCTGCCCACGACCCCGGCGGGCTTGAAACGCTCGCGGATGGCGTTCCTGAGCTCCCGGTGGCGCTGCTCCCACTGCACCTTGTCCACGTGCTCGAACTGGTGCAGCTCCACGGTCTGGGCCAGCACCCCGGCGATGACGGCCAGCGCGTCGGCGCGTTTGCGCATGGCGGCCGCGTCATCGAAGGGCCGCACGGCGCTGATGCTGCCCAACACCTTCCTGCCGCGTAAAATGGGCACGCACAGGAAGGCCCGGCCCAAATCCTCGGCCAAGGTGATGCTGCCCGTGCGGTTGAGGAAGGCCGGCTCCTCGCCGATGTGCGGCACGATGACCGTCACCGCCCGGGCGTCCACCTGGCCGGTTATGCCCTCGCCGGGGAAGTAGACGCCGCGCGCCTCCTCCTCTGGTGTGAGGCCCAGGCTGCGATGGATGAAGGTGCAGCCGGTCTCGCGGTCGCGCAGGTTGATCATGGCGCGCACCACGCCCATGTCGCCGCGCATGTAGCCCAACACGGCGTCCAGCGTGGCGGAGAGTCCGTCCGCCCTGGCGGTGCAGCGGCACATCTCCAGCAGCAGCGGGAGAATTTCGCCCTTGCAGGCCCCCGGACGGCAGCTCCTGACGCCGGGATCGCCGCGGCGGCGCACCCCGCCCGGGCAGCCTCCCCACGGAGTGTCGTGGAACAAGACATCGTGCATGGCGCACCGCCTCCAGCCCTCACAATATGAATTGTCGCGGTGTTGCGCCAATCCGGTGCGGATTTATGCAAAGGCGTGTGCCGCCGCTGGTGCGGGGGGAGCGGGAGGTGGTCTCATGTCGTCGTGAGAGGATCCGACGGCTGGCGCGGCCTGCGCCCGGATTCCCCCTGAAGGGCGGAGACGCCCCGGGGAGGAGAGGGGGCATTCGCGGCGGAACGTTCCCCTTCTCACCTGATGCGTTTACCGTGGCTTAGATCGGCACGCCCCAGATGTCGCGGGCGTACTCGGCCACGGCCCGGTCGGAGGAGAAGTAGCCCATGGCTGCGGTGTTCAGAATGGACTTTTCGAGCCAGAGGTCCGGGCTGCGGTAAAGCTTGGCGACTTCGCGTTGGGTGTCCACGTAGGCGCGGTAGTCGGCGAGCACCATCCAGCGGTCGCCGTCGCGCAACAGGCTGTCGATGATGGGCCGGAAGAGGTCGGGCTGCAGGGGCGAGAAGTGGCCGGAGGCGATGAGGTCCAGCACGCGGTGCAGGCCGTCGTCGTGCTGGTAGCGCTCCCAGGGGTTGTAGCCCCGGGCGCGCAGCTCGTTGACCTCGGTGGTGGTGAGGCCGAAGAGGAAGAAATTCTCCGCGCCCACGCGTTCGCGGATTTCCACGTTCGCGCCGTCGAGGGTGCCGATGGTGAGCGCGCCGTTGAGGGCGAACTTCATGTTGCCGGTGCCGCTGGCCTCGGTGCCGGCCAGGGAGAGCTGCTCGGAGAGTTCCGCGCCGGGGATGATCTTCTCGGCGTTGGAGACGCAATAGTTGGGGATGAAGGCGACGGTGAGCGCGTCCCTGCAGCGCGGTTCGCGGTCCACGGCCTCGGAAACGGCGTGGATGAGCCGGATGATGAGCTTGGCCATGCGGTAGCCGGGCGCGGCCTTGCCGCCGAAGATGACGGTGCGCGGCACGAGATCGACCACCGGCCGCCCGGTGCGCAGGGCGTCGTACAGGCTCACCACGTGCAGCACGTTGAGCAGCTGGCGCTTGTATTCGTGGATGCGTTTGACCTGCACGTCGAAGAGGCTGTCGGGATCGAGCTTGATATCGACCTTGTGCAGCACGTATTCGGACAGGCGCTGCTTGTTGTGGTGTTTCACTTGGCCCCAACGGGTGCGGAATTCGGCGTTTCCGGCGAACTTCTTGAGGCCGGAGAGGCGCGAGAGATCGGTGATGAATCCGGGACCGATGGCGTCGGCGATGAGCCCGGTGAGATCCGGATTGCACTGACGCAGCCAGCGGCGCGGCGTTATCCCATTGGTCTTGTTGTTGAAACGCTCGGGGTAGAGTTCCGCGAAGTCGCGGAACGTGCTGTTCTTGAGGATCTCCGTGTGCAGGGCGGAGACGCCGTTGACGGAATGCGAGCCGAGCACGGCGAGGTTGGCCATGCGCACACGCTTGCCGTAGTCCTCGTCGATGAGCGAGAGCCGGGCGAGGCGGTCGTTGTCGCCGGGGTAGCGGTTGCGCACGCTGTCGAGGAAGCGGCGGTTGATCTCGAAGATGATCTGCATGTGCCGGGGCAGGATGCGCGCGAGAAGATCGACGGGCCAGTGCTCCAGCGCCTCGGGCATGACGGTGTGGTTGGTGTAGGCGAAGGTGCCCACGCAGATTTCCCAGGCCTTGTCCCAGGGAATCAGGTGCTCGTCCACCAGCACGCGCATGAGCTCGGGGATGGCGATGGCGGGGTGCGTGTCGTTGAGCTGCACGGCCACGAGGTCCGGCAGCTCGTCGAAGCCCTGATGGTGCTTCAGGTGCCGGCGCACGATGTCCTGGATGGTGGCGGCCACGAAGAAATACTGCTGCTTGAGGCGCAGCTCCTGGCCTTCCACGAAGCTGTCCTGCGGGTAGAGCACCTTGGAGATGTTTTCGCTTTTGGCCTTGTCCTCGATGGCCTTGAGGTAGGCGCCGGAATTGAAGAACTCCAAGTCGAAGTCGCGGCTGCTCTTGGCGCTCCACAGGCGCATGTTGATGACGTTGCCGTTCTGGTAGCCGGGCACCATCATGTCGTAGGCCATGGCCATGACCTTTTCGCCGCCCTCCCAGATGAAGCGCTGCCGGCCGTGGTCGTCGGTGTAGGCGCGCACGTCGCCGCCGAACTGGATGGGGTAGAGGTAGCCCGCGCGGTCGTATTCCCAGGGATTGCCGAACCGGAGCCAGTTGTCCGGCCGCTCCACCTGCCCACCGTCCTGGATGTTCTGATGGAATATGCCGAACTCGTAGCGGATGCCGTAGCCGTAGGCCGGAATTTTGAGGGTGGCCATGGAGTCCAGGTAGCAGGAGGCCAGCCGGCCCAGGCCGCCGTTGCCCAGTCCGGCGTCCCACTCCACCTCGGAAATCTCCTCGTAATCCTGTCCCAGCTCGGAGAGCGCCTTGCGCACCTCGTCCTCCAGGCCCAGGCAGATGACGTTGTTCTTGAGCGAGCGGCCCACGAGGAATTCCAACGAAAGATAGTACACGCGCTTGGAGCTATCATCGTAATAGGAGCGCTGGGTCTGGATCCAGTGCTCGGCCATGCGTTCGCGCACGGTGTAGGCCAAAGCCTTGTAGTAGTCGTGGATTCCCGCGCGGGTGATGTCCTTGCCGAGAAAGGCGAACATGTGCTTGCGGATGTCGTCCTTCAGGCTTTCCACGGGGGCGCTCTGCGTCTCGGCCGCGGTGGTTTCGGTGGTTGTGCGCGGGGCGGGCTTTCTGGTCGGAAGTTTTTTGGCGGACATGGCTAACCTCGACGTTGGTTGAGGGAACATTCTTGTCGCCGATGATTCGTTGTGCCCCTGGGGGAGGAAAATGGCAAGCCGGGCCGGGGTGGTCCTGGCGGGGGGGAACTACGCCGTGACGTCGCCCAGGAGGGCGTGCACGCGCTTGACGTATTCGAGGAGCATGGCGGTGTTTTCCTCACTCAGATCCACGAACTGTCCGCCCATGCTGATGTGCCCGCGCTGTTCCTCGATGCGGCGCAGCACCACGGGGGCCATGAAGGCCTTGCCACCCGCGCCGAGATCGCAGTGCAGCAGCACGCGCTCCCCGGCCTTGGCCGTGCGCAGGGGGCTGTTCAGACTGGACTTGGCGGAAAAGCGGCACCCCTCGCGGGCGAGGTCCACCACCATCACGTCGTGGTCGCCGAAAGCGCCGTGCACCTGCCCGGGCAGGGAAACCTTGACCCGCTTGTTGCGGCGCAGCACCACGCGCTCCACCGTGTCCGGGTAGGAGAAGAAGAGCAGCGGCGCGGGCTGGCTGATGCGATTGACCAGCGACGTGCGGAAGCCGAAGAGCGCGCCCCCCGCGTCCAGCTGGACGATGGCCATGGGATTGTGGCTCAGCCGGGCCAGGGTGTCCTGCGGAAGCCGCAGCTGCACGATGAAATAGGAGAAGGGGTCCAGCCCGATGACCCGGGCCTCGTAGCGCTGGTCCACGCACATCAGGCGCACGAAGACCTGCTGCCCCATCTTGAGCTGGAGGTGCACGCCCGGAAGGCGTTCGATCTGCCGCTCGCCGCGGGCCTGCTCCAGAGCGGGCTTGCCGATGCCCGACCTGCCGGGCTCCTGCGTAGAGGCCTGTTCCGCGTGTTCTTCCATGGCCCGGATTCCTCCAGAGTGGCGGCCAACATCGGGCCGTGGATCGTCTTTCCGATTACGTATAGTCGGGAAGTCGGACGGGCGCAAGCCCCGCGATCAGTTCTCCGGGTGGGCCCGCCGGGCCGCGAGGGTCTCCTCCATGCGTTCGAGCAGCTCCCCGCGCACGAACAGGCCGCCCCGGCCACGCCCCAGGGCAACGCTGGGCTTCACGTCGCCGTGGAAATCCGACCCGCCGCTGACGAGCAGCCCCAGCTCGGCCGCGAGGTCGGCGATGAGTTCCGTGTATTGTTCGGAATGCTCGGTGTAGTAGGCCTCCACGCCGTCCAGCCCCAGCCCGGTCAGATCCTCGAGGATGGCGCGGATGCGCTCCGGCTGCCGCGAGAGCAGATACGGATGCGCGAGCACGGCCAGTCCGTGGTCGGCGTGGATGGAGCGGATGGCCTCCACCGGCGTGAGCTTGGCCTTGGGCACGTAGGCCAGGCCCCCCGCGCCGAGAAAGCGCGTGAACGCCTCCTCGAAGCTGCGCACCACGCCTGCGTCCAGCATGGCCTGGGCCATGTGCGGCCGGCCCACCACGCCGCCGGCCCGGCGGCGCACGTCCTCGGGGTCCAGGCGCACGCCCACGCTGCGCAGCTTTTCCAGCATGGCCTCGTTGCGGCGCGTTCTGGCGGCGCGCACACGGGAGAGGTCCCGTGTCACGTGGCCGGGGCGCTCGTCCACGAACAGCGCCAGCACATGCGTCGGCAAGCCGTTGTAGTCCAGGGAGAGTTCGCAGCCGGGCACCAGCGTCAAGCCGATTTTCTCCGCCTCCGCGCGTGCCTCCGGCAGACCGTCGAAGGTGTCGTGGTCCGTGAGGGCGATGGCGGAAAGTCCGGCCTTGCTCGCCGCGCGCATGAGTTCCGCCGGTCGCAGCGTGCCGTCGGAGGCGGTGGAGTGGGTGTGCAGATCGATGCGCTGATGCATGGTTCGCCTCGTCTCGTCGTATAGATGAACAATGGATAATTTGTGTATGATTATTAGCGGAATTGCGTTCCGCGTCAAGGGGAGGCGCGACTTGTGCGCGGCCTCGGCCTCGGCTATGATTAAAAAATTCGACGAGGAACGCAAGGAGGTGCGGCCGTGGATGAAAAGCTGTTGCAGTTGCTGGCCTGTCCCAAATGCCGGGGAGAGCTGGCTCTTTTGCCCGCGGGCGATGGATTGTCCTGCGCGGCCTGCGGGGTGGTCTACCCCGTGCGCGAGGGCATTCCGGTGATGCTGGCCGAGGAGGCCGTGCCCCAGGCCAAGTGGAAGGACGCCCCGCGCAAAAAGTGACGTTGCCCGAGGCCTTGCCCGCGCGCGCGTTTTGCCGTAGGGAGGCGTGACTTCGGGGCGTAGCGCAGCTCGGTAGCGCGCCTGCTTTGGGAGCAGGATGTCGCTGGTTCAAATCCAGTCGCCCCGACCAGATACAATCAGGGCCTTACGATGATGAATCGCAAGGCCCTGTTTTTTGCGGAACAAGGTGCGGAACCAGCCGTCTGAAAAGCCGCGCTTCACCGCTGACCTTTCTTCCGTCTCCTCTTGGCCCCTCGCGCATCTTGTCGTCGTCGGCATCCTGACCTGCCGCACCTGCGGGATGGTCTGCGCCTGTCGGCGCAGATGACGCGGCCCCCAGCGTGGTGTGACCTTTTCGTCGTCTTTTTCCGCCATCGTCTCCCTCACGAAAAAATCTTGACCTCCTCGCGCCGGCGCGGTAGGTCAGCGCGGTCGTTACGCAAATGCCCATGTAGCTCAGTTGGTAGAGCACTTCCTTGGTAAGGAAGAGGTCAACGGTTCAATTCCGTTCATGGGCTCCATCCTCCCGCCGTTCCACGGCAATTCCATTTTCCCGTTTTCCCTCGGTTTTTTTCCGGGCTGGCGTTCCCGCGTCGATTCCAGTATGCGTAGTCCGCGCCGGGCGTCCGTAGGGCGGCGTCCACCCCACCGGCGGCGTCTGTTGTTACGTCGGCAGGCCCCATGAAGACCATTCTTCCCCGCATCCGCCAAGGCATCGAGACGCGGCCCATGCTCGCGGTGCTTTTGTTTTGCCTGCTCTCCCTGCCCTTGGCGGCGGGGCTGGCCGGGGCCTGGGCCTCCGCCTGGAAAACCGGGAACCTCCGTAAGGCCATCGAGGCCGCGCACGACGCGCTCGTCGTCAGCACCGAGCGCGTGGCGGAGAAAACCGCCTACCGGTTCGGCACGCTGCACGACCTGACGGATTTGCTTGCCGGCGATGCCGTCCTGGCGGACGCGCTGCGCGATCCAGCCACCCAGCCCGCGGCGCATCGCCGGCTGGTCTCCATCGCCCGCACCCTGAGCCTGCACCGTGTCTTGCTGCTGAACCGCCATGGCGTGTGCGTGGTCAGCAACGAGCAGAACCCCACTGGCAACCTCGTTGGCGTGGATCTCGCCGATCGGGATTACGTGATCCGCGCGCTGCGCGGCGACAACGCCGTGGAATTCGTGGTGGGGCGTGTGTCCTCGGTGCCGGGATTTCATTTTTCCGCGCCCGTGCGCGTCCATGGCCGCATCGTGGGTGCGCTGGTGCTCAAGACGGATCTGCAAAGCTTGGCCGGGCAGTTGCCGCTGTCCTCGGTCGTCATCACCGACGCCGCCGGCGTGGTGGTGCTTTCCGACGATCCCGCGCGGCTGCTCATGGCCGTGCCCGGCGCCCCGGCCCTGGCGCTGGACAGAACGGCCTGCCTCCAGCTCTACAAGCGCGACACGCTGTCCATGCTGCCCATCCGCCGCGTGGAGGTGGCGGGACGCCCGGCCTACGCGGTGGGGCGCGAGGCATCGCCCAGCCTGCGCGTCGTGGCGCATATGCCGCAAGAACGGCTCACCGTGTATGGCTTCCAAAGTCTGGCCGGCATTCTGGATCAGGCTGAGCGGCTCTTTCTGCTGCATTGGGCCACGGCCTTCAGCCTCATCTATCTGAGCGGTTGTCTGCTGTTCGCCACCACGATCTACGTCATTCGCGACCGGCGGCAGCGCCGCGAGCTGCGTGCGCTCAACCTTGAGCTGGCCGAGCAGGCCCGGCGTGATCCCCTCACCGGTTGCTGCAACCGCCGGCCCTTCGACGACATGCTGGAGCGGGAGTCTCTGCGCTCGGCCCGCACGGGCGCGCCCTTCGCCCTGGCCTACGTGGACCTGGACCGCTTCAAGGAGGTCAACGACGCGTACGGCCACGCCGTGGGCGATGCCGTGCTTGTGCATGTCGCCGGCGTCATGCGCGCCGCGCTGCGCGGGGTGGACGACATCGCCCGGCTGGGCGGCGACGAGTTCGCGCTGCTTCTGCCCGGGGCCGACGAGGACGCGGCGGAGGAGGCGCTGCGGCGCGTGGCGACGCGGCTGGACGCCTCCCCGGCGCGGACCGGGGCGGGGGACTTGTGGCAGACCGTGAGTGTGGGCGCGGCCGTGTCCCGGGGGGAGATGACACCCACGGAACTGATGCTGGCCGCCGACGAGGCGCTGTACGCCTCCAAAAACGCCGGCCGCAACCAGGTCGTGGTGCGTCGGGGCGGTCCGCCAGCCGGGGCGGCGCATCGCCAGGACGGGAATTAGCGCTTCTGCGCCCCCGGGTCGTCCGGCCGGGCGAAGGAGTAGTTGCCTTTGAGAAATTCGTCCACGTACCAGCCGATCTGCCCGTCGTCGGCGAGCATCATGTCCAAAAGCCGCACGGCTCCCATAAGTCGTCCCACCATGACGAGGGCCTCCTCCATCTCGGCCTGCGGGCGCTTTTTCAACTCGGCGCGCACCATGTCGCCGTTGATTTGCGTGCGGAAGCCCAGACGCTTGAGGATTTGCGCGATGAGGTTGGCCCGCCGCGAACGCCGGGCGATGTCCGCCGCGCCGCCCTTGAACGAGAAGAGAATGTGGTTGTCGTTGAGCGATGGCCCGCAGAAGCTGTCCACCACGGCGTAGTGATAGCCCAGGCGGGTGTTCAGGTTCAGGTAGCTGTCGCTCACCACGGCGTAGCTGGGGCCGCCCATGCTGCCGTCGGCGTTGGGGTCGGTCATCATGGACTGGGCCACGATGGAGGCGAAGCCCTTGAGGTTCACGCCCACGCCGCCCAGCCAGCGCACGCGCGGGTCGGTCATGCCGCGCAGCAGCGCCACGAAGGGAATGCTGCGCACGTGGGCGATTTCCACCAGTTTCTTGGGCGCGTCCGGCGCGAGCCCGCCGCCCATGTCCACCACGAGGATGTTCATGGGTACCCCGGCGCGCAGGCGCACCGTCCCCGTGGAGTCCTCGATGTCGTCGCCGATGTCGAACATCTCACGCATGGCCATCTCGTGGGAGAAGCGGATGACGTCGTGCAGGGTGCGGCAGGCCTCGGGGTTGAAGCCCGACGCGTTGGGATCGGTGAGGGTGAGCGGGGCCATGCGCTTCAGCGCCGCCTGCGCGGCCTTGTACACCGGGCTGCCCTTCATGAGGTTCACGCAGGGGCGCTCTCCGGCCAGCTCGGGCACCACGCCCCGGTAGACGGCGCGGCCCGTGGCGTCCAGCGTGATGTCCTCGCCCGGGGCGAGGACATCCGTCGCGCCGGCGAGGCCCACGAGGGTGGGCACGCCGAATTCCCGGGCCACGCTGGCCATGTGGCCGGTGACCGCGCCGACCTCGGTGATGATGCCGCGGATGCGGTCGAGCACGGGCACGTAGGTGGGCGAGGTCTGCCGGGCCACCAGGATGGCCCCGGCCGGCACGGCGGAAAGGTTGTGGTCGCTCTCCAGAATGTACGCCGGGCCGGCGGCTCCGCCTGGGGCGGCCGTTTCGCCGCCGCGCAGGATGGCCTCCCGTCCGTCCGGGGGGGCGACGACCGTCTGCGGGCAGGAGGAGGCCGCGTGGGTCACGCCCAGCGGCCGGGCCTGCAGAATGAACAACCGGCCGGCCTTGTCCTGCGCCCATTCGATGTCCAGCGGCTGGCCGTAGTGCTCCTCCAGGCGCACGCCGTATTCCGCCAGCTGGCGGATGCGCGCCTCGTCCAGACAGGGGGCCGTTCGCTCCGGCCCGGGCACCTCCTCCTCGCGCAGACCGCCGGCCGGGTCCAGAACCTGCCGTTTCGGTTTGTCCGCCACCTCGCGCTTCAAAATGGCCGAATCCGCCCGGCGCACCCGGTAGCCATCGGTGTTGGAGGAGCCGTCCACCACGCTTACGCCCAGGCCCCAGGCCGCGCTGATGAGGATGTCGTCGTCGATGGCCGCGCGCGCGCCGGACGCGGCGGGGACGGCGGCGGGGCCGTTGGGGTCGGCCGTGTACAGCACGCCGCTGGCGCGGGCGTCCACCATGGTGACGCAGAGCACGGCCATTATCACGTCCTCGTCGGAGTAGCCCATGCTGCGGCGGTAGAACACCGCGCGCGGGCTGAATGTGCTGGCCACCACCTCTTTCCAGGCCCGGGGCAGCCCCGCCGTGTCCACTCCCAGCACCGTGGAGTGCTGCCCGGCGAAGGTGGCGTCCGAGTCCTCGCAGGTGGCGCTCGACCGCGCGCTCACGCGCACGCCGGGGCCGAAGCGCATGGTCAGCTCGGCCATGTTGCGCTCCAGCTCGGCGGTCAGTTCGGCCGGGGGCTCGGTGGCCATGATCATTTCCTGAATCTCGGCGCATACGGCCATGAGCCGTTCGGTGTCGCTCACGTCGATGCGCCGCATCCGCCGGGCGATGCGCTCGGAAAGGCCGGAACCCTTGAGAAACTGCTGGCAGGCGTAAGCCGAGACGGCGAAGCCCGTCGGCGTGGGCAGTCCGGCGCGGTTGGTCACCTCGCCCAGGTTGGCGGCCTTGCCTCCCACTTCCTCGGCCATGTCGGCCGAGAGCGCGCGCAGGGGAATGACCAGTTCGCCCTTCCTCACACGGCGGCGGTGGGCCAGATCCTTCAGCACGGTCACGCCGATACGCTCGGTGGCGTCGAACAGGCCGGGATACTTGCCGTGGGAGAGGGCGTTCAGGTCCTCGGCCAGGTCGTACACGAGGCTGATGAGATCCTCGGAGAGGGTCAGCACCTGGTCCAGGGTGAAGGGCTTGTTCTCGTAGACCAGCCGCTCGAACTCGGTGAGCAGTTCGAGGGAGCGGTTGTTTTTGATGAGCAGGCTGCGGAAATACTCGTACTTGCGTTTGACTGACTCATCCGGTCCGTTGGCCCCGCCGGGACCGCCTGTTCGCGCGTCCTTCTCGCCGCCGAGGAGCATGTTCAGGAACTTCAGCATGGAGGCCCTCCTGCGCCGGCGGGAAGCGGCCGGCCGTTCGCAAGCGATCGGGGTTCGTCTCGCCCCGGGGGAAAAGTTCCAGCCTCCACCTTAGGGAATGCGCGGAAGACTGGCAAGAACTTGCTGCCCCGTTTCCCCCGGCGGTCCGGGTGGTTCCGGCGTATGCGGAGGTTGGATCGGTCGTGGCCATGGCTTTTGCGCCGCCGTCGAAAATGGCCGCGTTTCGCCCCGCCAGTGCGCGCCGCTCCGGGCCGACCGCGGGCGGCGTCGTTGCGGGGCCGGGGCAAACACGCTATCGTCTCGCGCAGGCGAAAGGAATGGACCGTTTTTCCATGTATCGCGACAAGCGCATTCCGTGCGGCATCGAAACCACCACGGGCCGAAAGGGTGTTCCTGGCGGAAACGTTCGGACCAGCGGCTGTCCGGCCCCGGAGACGCGCGGCTGCGGGACGCCCCGCGACCGCTCCCGGAACATCGGCGAGCCGCTCGTTTCCGGCATCCGCGAATTCATCTTCAAAAATCCGGACGAATCGAGAGCATGAGCGAGACGAACAAGCGCCCCGAGGGGCGTCCGAGGGCGGCGGTCATCGGCCTGGGCGGCATGGGCCGCCGGCATGTGGCCGCCCTGGATAGTCTGGGCATTCCCGTCGTGGGTTTGTGCGACCTGAACCGCGCGGCCGCCGAGGAATTCGCCGCCGGCCGGGCGGACGCCGCCGCCGTCGTGACCGATTGGCGCGACCTGCTGGCCTTGGGCGGTGTGGAGTTGCTGTGCGTGGCCACCAATGGCCCCAGCCATCGCGATATCGTTCTGGCCGCGGCCGCCGCCAAGATCCCCTACGTGCTCTGCGAGGCGCCCATGAGCACCAGCGGTGCGCACGCGCGTGAGATGGCCGCCGCCTGCGCGGCCTTCGGTACGCGGTTGGCGGTGAATCTGTGCCGGCGTTTCTCTCCGCGCGGTCTGGCCTTCCGCGAGGCGTTGCGCGCCGGTGTCGTGGGCCGGCCCAGGCGTTTCTGGAGCGTCGTCGGCGCCGGCGGGGTGGGCTGCGTTGGCCTGCACTATCTCGACGACACTGCCTGGCTCTTCGACGCCCGCGCCGTGTGGGTCAGCGCCGAGCTGGCGAAAAATCCCGTGCCAAACGCGCACGGCCCGCGGTTCCTCGATCCCGGCGGGCAGGTGAGCGTTGGCTACGAATGCGCCGACGGCTGGCGCTTCGTGGGTGATTTCGAGCTTTCCGAGGATGTGCCGCGCGCCGCGCGCTGCATCGTGGTGGGCACGGAGGGCATGGCGGAGACCGACGACTTCACGCCGCCGCCGGCCGGGGCCGCCTCGGTCATGGCGCGTCCGGCGGACCAGCGGCGTATGCCCAAGGCAAACCTTGTGCGGCCCGAGCCCGTGGCGTTGGACCTCGGCCCGGCCCTGGACCTCGTGCAGGCCACGGCCGCCTGCGTGGCCGACCTCGTGGGCGCGCATGAACACGATACCGTCCAGGCCGGTGTAGCCTCCGTGGACGTGGTGCTCGGGGCGCACCTTTCCGACAGGCAGCCCGGCGCGCGTGTGGCGCTGCCGCTCCATGGCGCGGATCTGCAGTTCGATATCCCCCTCCCCTGAGCGGGAACGCGCAAGTCGGAACGAAACGAACGCCCCTGTGCGGTGGGGGCGCATCGGTGGCGGAATATCGCCTGGCGGCTCGCGCATGTCGCGTCCGACCCCCCGGTGGAGCTGCCGCGCGGCCCTGGGGGGGGACGTTGGCTCGCACGGCCAACCTCGCTCGTCCGGCGGCTGGGCGTGGCGCTCCAGGCCGAGGCGTCGTCGTGGCGTTCAATCCGCTGGAGCGCGGCCGGCCCCCCCGGCGCTGGCGGAAGTGGCATCGACATCGCTTTGAATGAGGATGACACGGCGGTGACGCCCGGCTTCATCGGACAGCCGCAGGGCTTCGCGCACCTCGCGCGCCTGGGCGAGCTGCCGACGGCTTCGCCGGGCCTGACCGGGACGCTCGCGATCATGCGGCCGGCCGGTTGGCCCGAAGCACCACGCCGCTTGTTTGAAATTTCGGTTCACCGCGCGTTGACACGTCCCCCCCCTCGCGTCTATCTCTGCAATATAGCGGGAAGATCATCGCCATCCGCTGACTTCGGCCCCCGCGGCGGGGCCCGACACACGAGGAGCGCCGCCATGACAGACATTCGCCAGAATCCGCGAATTCTTGTGGTCGATGACGAAACCATCATCGCCATGCAGATAGGGGAGATGCTCGAGGCTGAGGGATTCGGACTGGCTGGCGTGGCTGGCACGGCCCAGGAGGCAGTGGACAAGGCCCGGAAGCTCGCGCTGGACCTCGTGCTCATGGACATCGTCATGCCCGGCGGAGGCGCGGATGATGGAGGATCGGAGGACGGCATCGACGCCTGCGCCATAATCCAGCGCGACCTGCACATCCCCGTGGTGCTGCTCTCCGCCCACGGCGAGGAGCATTTTCTGCGTCGGGCCCGGCGCGCGCTGCCCGCCGCCTATCTCGTCAAGCCCTGCCAGAACACGCAGATTCGCGCGGCCATCGAGGTGGCGCTCGCCGTGCGCGCCCAGACCGACCCCGCCGCCCCCTTCCGCCTGCGCGAGGCGCATCACCGCATCAAAAACAGCTTTTCGCTTTTGCACAGCATGTTGCGTTTCCAGGAGATTCAGACGCACGACCCCGCCGCGCGCGACAGCTTGGCCGACGCCGGGGCGCGCGTGCTGGCTTTGGCCGAGGCCCACGAGGCCATGGGCGCGGTCGGACCGGGACAGGGCGTGGACGCGCGCGCGCACATGGAGCGCCTGGCTCGCGCGCTTTTCGCCGCGCAGGCTCCGCCGCCGGCCATGTGTCCCATGGCCCTGGATCTGGACATGTCGCCGCTGGGGCTCGCGCCGGAGCAGACGGTGCCCTGCGCCATTTTCCTGGCCGAGGGACTGACCAACGCCATCCGGCACGCCTTCCCCGAAGGACGCGGCGGGCGCGTCCGCGTGGGGCTGCACCGGGAGAACGGACGGGTGGAGCTGAGCGTGGAGGACGACGGCGTGGGTTTTCCCGGCGATCCCGCGGAACTTGGCGGCGACTCCTTTGGCCTGCAATGCCTGCGGGCGGCCGCGGAGCAGCTGGAAGGCGAGGCCGAGATGGGTCGGTCGGCGGCTGGCGGGGCGCGCGTGGCCGTGCGCTTCCCCCTCGCGCCGGACTACCAGAGCCTGTCTGCGTAGACCTTGGGCAGGCCCCTTTCGATGATGCCGGCGGCGGTCTTTTCGATGTCGTAGCGCACGCGGCGGACTTCGACGACGCCGGGCGCGCCGTCCGCGCCGTCCGCGCCGGGCCGCCAAAGGATGTACTTGGCCCGGTTGTCACCGTCGCGCGGCTGGCCCACGGCCCCCACGTTGATGATGTGCCGCGCCGTCGGGTCGAGGCTGACGCCGCCCTTGCCGGGCAGGGGCTTGCGTTCGATTCTGGCGTGCCCGCCGTCCTTCCCTTCGCCTGGAATGAGCAGAATGTGCGCCAGCTCGTGGGTGTGGCCAACGAAGCACAGACGGTTGGCGTAGAGGCGGAACGCCTCGCGCAGACCGTCGTCGTCCAGCTCGTAGAGGTATTTCGTCACCAGCGCCGGTGGGCAGCCATGCACGAAAAGCGCCCCAGCGTCCTCGAAGGAGCGCGGCAGGGAGCGGAAGTACATGAGCGAGTCGTCGGAGAGCAGGGCGCGCGTGCGATCCAGGGCCTTGCGGGCCTGCGGGTTGAAGAAGCCCCGCGCCTGCGCCTCCACCAGTCCGAGTTCGTGATTGCCCAGCGTGCTCCTGACTCCGCGCTGACGCAGCGTGCGTACGCAGGCGTCCGGCTCCGGGCCGTAGCCCACCATGTCGCCCAGGCACAGCAGCCGCGCCGCGCCCGCGTTGTCGGCGTCGGCCAGCACCGCGCGCAGTGCCTCCAGGTTGCCATGTGCGTCGGAGAGCACTGCGATGGGCGCATCGGCCGGGTTCGACGCGTCCTGCTTCGGGACGGCGGATTCGTTCTCGCTCATGGTCGATACGTACATCAGCGCGCGCGCGGCCGCAAGCCGACCTTGCGCGCAGCCCGGATTTGCGGCACAAATCAAGTTTGGATTCGGCCCCGCGTCCGCCATCCGGCCACCGCGCGGGGGCCGCGCCGCCAGGACGTTCATGGCCAAACTCAAGACCCTGCTCCTGCATCCGGACCCTCTCGTCCGCCGCGATCTGCGCCAGGCCCTTTCCGGCGCGACGCATCTTTCCGTGCTCGGCGAGGCCGTCACGGCCTTCGAGGCCATGGAGCTCATCGAGGCCATCCCCTATGGCGCGCTGTTCCTGCCGCCGGAGCTTCCGGGCGGCGTCTCCGGTCTGGAGCTGGCCCAGATGCTGGCCGGCCGCAAGAACAAGCCGGCGCTCGTCTTCGTGGCCCAGGCCGAGGCGCAGGCCTATGCCGCCTTCGAGCTGGGCGCCACGGACTATCTGCTCTGGCCGGCGGGACCTGAGCGCGTGGAGCGTACGCTCGCCAAACTGGCCGAGTTCAAAGCGCGCTTCCGCGAGGTGCCCATGCCCGGGAAATGGGACGCGGAGGCTCCCGGTGGCGGCGCTGCCGAGGCCGCGCCCTACGACGACTGGGATGGTGGCGACGACAAGACCGTGTCCCTGCCGCTGGCGGACGACGAGCAGGATCACTTCATCTCCGCCCTCAAGCAGGCCTGGGACACCAGTCAGACCCGCACCCCGGAGATCGAGAAGCTGGCCGTGAGCCAGGACGGGCGCATGTTCCTGGTGCCCTATGGGCAGATCGTGTTCGTGGAGGCTTACGAGGACTATTCCTACGTGCACACGGCCCAGCAGAAATATCTCACCAGCTACCGCGTGAAGTACCTGGAGGAGCGGCTGGCCCCGCACCGCTTTTTCCGCGTGCATCGCAAGTATCTGGTCAATTTGGATATGGTGACGGAGATAGCGCAGCTGCCCGGCAGCAACTTCATGTTGCGCACGGCCGGACGCACGCGCATCGAACTGCCCATCAGCCGCAGGCGCATCGCCAGCCTGAAGCAGGTGCTGGGCTTTTAACACGCGGCCGGCGTGGCCCGTTCGCCGCCGCCCGCCGCCCGTTGACCGATTCGCAACCGCCCGCGCGTGTTTTCCGGGGTATCACCGGACCGTGCGGGACCGGGGCGGACATGGGGCATGGCCCCGTCGCCCGAGGAGGATTCCATATGGAGCCGAGCGCAACCCTGGACAGCCTCGCGCAGGAACTGCGCGTGTTCCGGCCGCTGCCGCAACTGGTGGTGGAGGCCAACGTCAATCCGCAGGAGCTCGTCGCCTTTCGCCGTCAGGCCGAGCGCGACCCCCTGGGGTACTGGGAGGAGGCGGCCGACGAGCTGGACTGGTATCGCAAGTGGGACCGCGTGCTCGACGATTCGGACGCGCCCTTCTACCGCTGGTTTCCCGGCGCGCGCTGCAACATCGTCTACAACTGCCTGGACCGCCACATCGAGACCGCCAACAAGAACAAGCTGGCGCTCATCTGGGAGGGCGAACCCGGCGACTCCCGCAAGTTCACCTATTACGAGCTATACCGCGAGGTGAACCGCTTCTCCGGCGCGTTGCGCACCCTCGGCGTCAAGAAGGGCGACCGCGTGGCCATCTACATGCCGCCTCTGCCGGAGACCGTCATCGCCATGCTCGCCTGCGCGCGCATCGGCGCGGTGCACGCCCTCACCTTCGCCGGGTTCTCGGCCAAGGCCCTGCGTTCGCGCATCCGCGACGTGGACGCGAAACTCGTCGTCACCGCCGACGCCTTCTACCGCAACGGCCAGATCATCAAACTCAAGCCCATCGTGGACGAGGCGCTGGTGGGTGGGGCGGACAGCGTGGACTCCGTGGTGGTGGTGCACCGCGCCACGGTGGAGACTGACATGCAGGAGGGGCGCGACTTCTGGTACGACGATGTGGTCCGCCGCGAACGGCGCGAGGCTCCGGCCGAGGTCATGGACGCGAACGACCCGCTGTTCTTGCTGCACACCAGCGGGGCGGCCGGCGCGCCCAAGATCGTGCAGCACAGCCACGGCGGCTACATGGTCGGCGTCAGCCGCACACTCACGCACGTGTTCGACATCAAGCCCACGGACATTTTCTGGTGCACGGCGGACCTGGGCTGGATAACCGGGCACAGCGCCGTGGTCTACGGGCCGCTGCTCGCCGGCACCACCACGCTCATCTATGAGGGCCACCCCAATTATCCCCAGGCCGACCGCATGTGGAACATCGTCTCCAAATACGGCGTGACCGTGTTCTACACCGCGTCCACGCTCATCCGCATGCTCATGCGCTTCGGCCCGCAGTATCCGCGTATGCACGACCTCTCGTCCCTGCGGCTGCTGGGCACCGTGGGCGAACCCATCGGCGCGGAGACGTGGCTGTGGTTCTACCGGCACATCGGTCGCGGCGAATGCCCGCTGCTGGACACCTGGTGGCAGACCGAGACCGGCATGTTCATGATCTCGCCGCTGCCCATCTCCATCCTCAAACCCGGCTCGGTGACGCGCGCGCTGCCGGGCGTTGAGGTGGATGTGGTGGACCGCGAGGGCGCGAGCGTGCCGCCGGGCAAGGGCGGGCTGCTGGTGGTCACGCGGCCATGGCCGGCCATGATGACCGGGCTGTACGGCCCCGGCGGCGAGGAACAGTATCGCGCCGCCTTTGCGCGCTTCCACGGTCGCTACCTCACGGGGGACGTGGCCAGCCGCGATGAGGACGGTTTCCTCTGGATTCTCGGCCGTTCCGACGACGTGCTCAACATCGCCGGGCACAGACTGGGCGCGGCGGAGCTGGAGAACGCCTTCCGCACGCACCCGGCCGTGGCCGAGGCGGCGGTGGTGGGCGTGCCGGACAAGATCCGTGGCGAGGCGGCCAAGGCCTTCATCGTGTTGGTCGAGGGGCGCAAGGGCTCCACGGAGCTGATGGTGGAGCTGCAGAACCACGTGCGCCGGGAGCTGGGGCCCGTGGTGGTCATCAAGAGCGTGGAGTTCCGCGAGAGCCTGCCGAAAACGAGGAGCGGCAAGATCCTGCGCCGTGTGCTCAAATGCGCGGAGACCGGGGCAGACCCCGGCGACCTGTCCACCCTCGACGACGAGGACGCCCCGGAATAGCCGAGAGCCGTCGGCGACCGGAAAAAAGTGGGGCCGCGCCGGTAACGACCGGCGCGGCCCCACTTTTTTGGGCGCTTGGGCGAATGCTACTTTTCCACCAGGGTGGTGCGGCCGTCCTCCACGTAGAACCGCAAGGGGCATTTGGCCTCGACGAGTCTCACCACGTCGGCGGCCGTGCGGTCGCCCAGGTCGAAGATGCGCAGGTAGGCGTTGCGGTACCCCGGGTCGGCGTGGTCATGCTCTGTGAACACGGAGCCGATGCGCACGCCCTCGTCGCGCAGAAATCCGAGCAAATCGGCCAGCGGGCCGGGCCGGGACTCCAGCCGCAGGGCCAGTTGGAGCCCGCCGCGTTGCAGGCCCGAGGCCGTGCACAGAAAGCGCAGCACGTCGGCCACGGTGATGATGCCCACAAGCCGGGCGGCCGAATCCACCACGGGCAACCCGCCGAACTTGTTGCGCTGCAGGATGCTGGCGGCGATGTCCACCGGCGTGGTCGGGGAGACGGTGACGGGCTCGCAGGTCATGATGTCCGAGGCGCGCAGGCCGACCAGCGTGCCACCCCGGGCGGAGTCGCCTGGAAGATATTTGGAGGGCATGGCGTCGCGGATGTCGCGGTCGGAGACGATGCCGACCAGCGCGCCCGTCTCGTCGATGACGGGGAACTGCCGGACCTTCTTGGTGCGCATGATTTCCGCGGCGTCGACGATGGTGGTCTTGAGGCCCAGCGTGATGACGTTTCTGGTCATCCAATCGCGGACGAGCATAGGTTGCCTCCAGAGGATAGCGTGACGTCAGTGGAACATACCAACATGGTCGGAAATGTCAAAGCACCGGGGCCGATCGCGCGGCCTCCTTGCTGTGCCAGGCCCAGGCCGTGGCGATGATCTCCCCGATGTCCGCGTAGCGCGGCCGCCAGCCCAGCAGCTCGCGGGCGAGTGTGGCGTCGCCCACCAGCCGGGTGGAGTCGCCCTCGCGCCGTGGGGCCGTGCGCACGGGAATGTCGCGGCCGGTGATTTTGCGCGCGGCGTCGATGACTTGACGTACGGAGTGGCCTTGCCCGTTGCCGAGGTTGATGGCGCGCGAGGCCCCGCCGCCGCGCAGGTAGGCCAGGGCGGCGATGTGCGCGTCGGCCAGGTCGAGCACATGCACGTAGTCACGGATGGCCGTGCCGTCCTCGGTGGGATAGTCGTCGCCGAAGATGTCCAAGTGGTCGCGCTGTCCCAGGGCTGTTTGCAGCACCAGCGGGATGAGATGCGTCTCGGGCCGGTGGCGTTCGCCCACCTCGGCGTCGGGGTCGGCCCCGGCGGCGTTGAAGTAGCGCAAGGCCACGTATTGGAATGGAGTGACCCGGGCCATGTCGGCCAGGATGCGCTCGATCATGGCCTTGGTGGCTGCGTATGGCGAAAGTGGGGCGGTGGGGTGGACCTCGGTGAGCAGGCAGTCGAAGGGTGGCCCGTACACGGCGCATGAGGAGGAGAATATCAACGTGTCCACCATGTGGCGCGCCATGGCCGAAACGAGGCAGATCGCTCCGCTGACGTTGTTGTTGTAATAGTAGAGGGGATTGCGAACGCTCTCGCCCACCTGGCTGGCTGCGGCGAAGTGGATGACGGCGTCGATGGGTTCGGAGGAGAAGACGCTGTCGAGCAGGACGGGATCGCGCACATCGCCCTGGACGAAGTCGCAGAAGCGGGCGAAGTCGCGGTGGCCGGTGCTGAGGTTGTCCAGCACGACGACCTCGCGTCCCTGGGAGACGAGCCGCTTGACGGTATGCGCGCCGATGTAGCCGGCGCCACCGGTGACGAGAATTTTACCCATTTGTGTTTGGTAGCAGGAAGCTTCCCGGGCGGCAAGCGCGCCAGGGGGGAGGAGACGAAAAAGGGGCGCCCGAAGGCGCCCCTTGAATGCAAAACCGTGGTCGGATCGATTACATGCCGGTGCCGGAAGCGGCTTTCTGCATCTTGATCTCGACCTTCTCGGTGAGGCCGGAGTAGTACTCGCGAAGCAGGGCGAGAACCTCGGGACGACCGAAGTGGTCGGGAACCTCGGCGCCCTCGGAGAGCATCTTGCGCAGCTTGGTGCCGGACAGGATGACGCGGTCTTCCTTGCTGTGCGGGCAGGTGCGCATGGAGGCCATGCCGTCGCACTTCACGCAGTAGAAGGTCCAGTCGATCTTCAGGGGCTGGGTCAGCAGGTCCTTGCCGGCAACGCCGCAGTGGGGGATCTTGTCGAAGATCTCCTGCGCCTCGAACATGCCGTAGAAGTCGCCGACGCCGGCGTGGTCGCGGCCGACGATCTGACGATTGATGCCGTAGTTCTGACGGAACACGGCGTGAAGCAGGGCCTCGCGGGGACCGGCGTAACGCATATCCAGGGGGTAACCGGCCTGGATGACGTTCTTCTTCACGAAGTAGTGCTCGACGAGGACGTCGATGGCCTTCACGCGGACTTCGGCCGGGATGTCACCGGGCTTCAGAGCGCCGACCAGGGAGTGGATGACCACGCCGTCGCACACTTCAACACCGATCTTGCACAGGTACTCGTGGGAGCGGTGCATGGGGTTGCGCAGCTGCAGAGCGGCGACCTTGGCCCAGCCACGCTCGTCCATCTCGGTGCGGAGCTGCTTGGGGGTCTTGTAAATGCCGGGGAACTTCTCGGGGAAGCCGCCCTCGGAGAGGACTTTCACGGGGCCGGCCAAGCAGAACTTCTTGCGCTCAAGAACCTTCTGCACGCCCGGGTGATCCTTGATGGCGGTGGCCATGAAGTCGCCCTGGCTGTCGACGCCCTCGCCCTTGTAGACCTTCTCGCACTCCCACTTCTTATCGGCTTCGGAGAGCTCGAACTTCTCGTTCACCTTGATGGTGGCCATGGTGGTGCCGTTGCGGACCAGCGCGACCTCGTCGCCAGCCTTAACGGAGGCGTCGTCGGTGGCGAGCATGATGGGAATGGGCCAGAAGGTGCCGTCGGACAGGGTGAACTTTTCGCACACGCTCTTCCAGTCGGCCTTGCCCATGAAGCCGGTCAGCGGGCTGAAGCCGCCAATGCCCATCATGATCAGGTCGCCCTTTTCCTGGGAGGAGATCTCGATTTTCTTCAGGCCCTGGGCCTTCTTGATTTCATCGGCGAGCGCCTTGCCTTCGAGCAAACAGCAGACGAGGCCCTTACCGCCATGAGGGGGAACAAGTTTCGATGCCATCTCCGTTTCTCCTAAAAATTACCGGGTTTAAGTGTGCTACAGCCTCTGCCGAAAACCATGACCCCAGCGAAACGCGACACTTGCACGCCCCACGGGGCTCTAGGGGTCGCTATGCCCGGCCAGCGCGGCGCGCGACGGGCAAAAAAAGACGCGGCGATATGCTCGCCGCAGCCTTTGTCGAAATAGCTGAAGCCACTATGCGCCGATTGTGAAAGTTGTGTCAAGAGCATTTTCGTCCAAGGCCGAAATGATTCGCGCCAAGGGGGAAATTAGTGGGTTATGCTGGAAGAATGAGGGGTTGAGCGCCACTATAAATGAAAAATGGGGCTTGCGCAAACTGGACGACCTAGAGTATTGGAGGCGACGCTACGGCAAAAAATGACGGCTTGGAAAAACCGCGCGAAGAACGCATCCGGTTTCGGTCTCCTTATCCGGCGGCATCCGGAAAATCGGCCGAACCGGCGAATTCCTGTTCCGGTTTAGGGGAACGTGAGTTGGCGGACAAGGACCCTTGTTCAAAAATTCACTTTCACCTTGACACCCCCGGAGAGGGCGGGTAATCGTGGGTTTTCACAAGTCCGTGCCTACTTGAGATGCACGTAGTTGGCTGTGGACCGTGTCGGTAACTGCTTTAATTTAAACCTGTTAGGAGGAAGTGTTATGCCGACCTTTGTCAATCCGGAAAAATGCGACGGCTGCAAGGGTGGCGAGAAGACCGCCTGCATGTACATTTGCCCGAACGACCTGATGGTTCTGGATCCCGAGGCCATGCGCGCCTACAACCAGGAGCCTGACGCTTGTTGGGAATGCTACTCTTGCGTGAAAATCTGCCCCCAGGGCGCCATTGAAGCCCGCCCCTACGCCGACTTCGCTCCGATGGGTGGCACGTCCATCCCCATGCGTTCGGCCGAGGACATCATGTGGACCGTTAAGTTCCGCAGCGGCGCCGTCAAACGCTTCAAGTTCCCCATCCGCACCACTCCTGAAGGCTCCATCGACGCTTTCGGCGGCAAGCCCGCCGGCGCCAACCTGGACGACGAGTTGCTGTTCACGGAAGCCGGCGCGCTGTCGACCCCCGAGAACGCGATGATGAAGAAGTTCGAGGTTGCCGAGGCCGACAAGTCCCAGACCTGGAAGGACCCCGAGTAGCACGCGGCTTCCACGCCGTTTTGCGTTGATGGGCTATCCAGATTAAACTAAATCTACGAGAGCATACGGAGGTAGCTATGCCTCAGATTCCTGCGAAAGATGTTTGCAAAGGCGTCCCCCTGGCCGAGCCGACCATTGTCGAGAAGCACGCCGACATTCTGATCGTCGGCGGCGGCATGGGCAGCTGCGGCGCGGCCTACGAGGCCTGCCGTTGGGCTGATCAGATCGGTGGCATTTCCGTGCTGCTGTTCGATAAGGCCGCCCTCGAGCGTTCCGGCGCCGTGGCCCAGGGCCTTTCCGCCATCAATACCTACATTGGCAAAGAGCAGAAGGCCGACGACTACGTCCGCATGGTCCGCACCGACCTCATGGGCCTGGTCCGCGAAGACCTGATCTTCGACCTCGGCCGCCACGTCGATGACTCCGTGCATCTGTTCGAAGAGTGGGGCCTGCCCGTCTGGATCAAGAAGGACGGTCACAACCTCGACGGCGCCCAGGCCAAGGCCCAGGGCCTGTCCCTGCGCAACGGCGACGCCCCGGTGCGTTCCGGCCGTTGGCAGATCATGATCAACGGTGAGTCCTACAAGGTCATCGTGGCCGAGGCCGCGAAAAAGGCCCTGGGCGACGACCGCTACATCGAGCGCGTCTTCATCGTGAAGCTGCTGCTGGACGCCAACACCCCGAACCGCATCGCCGGCGCCGTGGGCTTCAGCACCCGCGAGAACAAGGTGTACGTCATCACCTGCAACGCTTGCCTCGTGGCTTGCGGCGGCGCGGTCAACGTGTTCCGTCCCCGCTCCACCGGTGAGGGCATGGGCCGCGCTTGGTACCCCGTGTGGAACGCCGGTTCCACCTACACCATGTGCGCTCAGGTCGGCGCCGAGATGACCATGATGGAAAACCGCTTCGTGCCCGCCCGCTTCAAGGACGGTTACGGCCCGGTCGGCGCTTGGTTCCTGCTCTTCAAGGCCAAGGCCACCAACTACAAGGGCGAGGACTACTGCGCCACCAACCGCGCCATGCTGAAGCCCTACGAGGACCGTGGCTACGCCAAGGGTCACGTGGTGCCCACCTGCCTGCGCAACCACATGATGCTCCGTGAAATGCGTGAAGGCCGCGGCCCGATCTTCATGGACACCAAGGGCGCTTTGATGGCCACCATCAACAACGACCTGAAGAGCCCCCTGTGGAAGCACCTCGAGAGCGAGGCCTGGGAAGACTTCCTCGACATGTGCGTCGGCATGGCCAACCTGTGGGCCTGCACCAACTGCGCTCCCGAGGAGCGTGGTTCCGAGATCATGCCCACCGAGCCGTACCTGCTCGGTTCGCACTCCGGTTGCTGCGGCATCTGGGTTTCCGGTCCGGACGAGACCTGGGTTCCCGAGGATTACAAAATCCGCGCCACCAACGGCAAGGTTTACAACCGCATGACCACCGTCGAGGGCCTCTTCACCTGCGCTGACGGCGTTGGCGCTTCCGGCCACAAGTTCTCCTCCGGCTCCCATGCCGAGGGTCGCATCGCCGGCAAGCAGATGGTCCGTTGGGTCGTTGACCACAAGGACTTCAAGCCCGCTTTGAAAGAGGCTGCCGCCGATCTCTGCAAGGAGATCTACGCGCCCATGTACACCTACGAGAAGTTCAAGGGCGCTTCCACCGCTCCCGACATCAACCCCAACTACATCACCCCGCGTAACTTCATGATGCGCCTGATCAAGTGCACCGATGAGTACGGCGGAGGCTGCGCCACCCTGTACATGACCTCCGGCGCTCTGCTGAAGACCGCCTTCTGGCTCATGGGCATGATGGAAGAGGACAGCAAGAAGCTGGCCGCCCGCGATCTCCACGAGCTTATGCGCTGCTGGGAGCAGTTCCACCGTCTGTGGACCGTGCGCCTGCACCTGCAGCACATCGAGTTCCGTGACGAGACCCGTTACCCCGGCTTCTACTACCGTGGCGACGCCATGGGCCTGGACGACAGCAAGTGGAAGTGCTTCGTGAACTCGAAGTACGATCCGGCTGCCAAGGAAGTGAAGATTTACAAGAAGCCTTACTTCCAGATCATCCCCGAGTAGAGAATTGAGTTGACGACGGCGGCCGCGGACGCAAGTCCGCGGCCGCCACACTTCCCAGACGGGGAAGTGGTCTGAACCCGCGCTGAAACGGTATCGTTGTAGTCCGGGTTCGGGCCATTTCACGGCTGGGGCCGTTTCGCCCAAACGCGGCGCGCGCGGTCAGGGGGGTCTTCCGCCCGCGTCGGCCATCGCGTGAGGGCTCGGGGAATCCCAAGCCGGGGCGAGGGCCTTTCGGCCCGCACGGGCAGGCAAGCCGGCCTGGCACACTTTAGAGGGAGGACAGCGAATGTCGAACAACAGTATTCTCGTCGTCGGCGGCGGTTTTGCCGGAATCACCGCCGCCCTCGAAGCCGCTGAAGTCGGCCACGAGGTCTACATCGTCGAGACCAACCCATATCTCGGCGGCCGGGTGGCGCAGCTCAACAAATATTTCCCGAAGCTCTGCCCGCCCTCCTGCGGCCTGGAAATTCAGTTTCAGCGCATCAGGAACAATCCCAAGGTGAAGTTCTTCACCATGGCCGAGGTGGTCTCCGTTTCCGGCGGCCCCGGTGCCTACGACGTGAAGATCAAGATCCGTCCGCGTTTCGTCAACGCAAACTGCACCATGTGCGGCGAGTGCGAAAAGGCCGCCACCACCAGTGTGCCCAGCGAATTCGATTTCGGCGTGGGCAACCGCAAGGTCGCCTACCGCACGCACCTGTTCGCCTTTCCGCAGCGCTATGTTGTGGACGCCAAGGCCTGCGCGCCCGGTGAGCTGGACAAGATCGCCGCGGCCTGCCCTTACGGCGCCGTGAACACCGCCGACGCGGAGAAGACCGTCGATCTGCAGGTGGGCTCCATCGTCGTGGCCACCGGCTGGAAACCCTACGATATGGCCAAGCTCACCAACCTGGGCGGCGGCAAGCTGAAAAACGTGGTCTCCAACATGCAGTTCGAGCGCCTCGCCGCGCCGAACGGCCCCACCGGCGGCAAGATCCTGCGTCCCAGCGACGGCAAGGAGCCCAAGCGCATCGCCTTCGTGCAGTGCGCCGGCAGCCGCGATGAGAACCACCTGAACTACTGCTCCTACATCTGCTGCATGGCCTCGCTCAAGCATGTCACCTACATCCGCGAGCAGTGCCCTGACGCGCACGTCACCATCTACTACATCGATCTGCGCACCCCTGGCCGCTACGACAACTTCATGCAGAAGGTCGCCGCGGACGACAAGCTCTCGCTCGTCAAGGGCAAGGTCGCCAAGATCGTGGAGTGCGAGTGCCAGAGCCCGATCGTCACCGTGGAGAACGCAGTGACCGGGATCAAGAGCGAGGAGAAGTTCGACCTCGTCGTCCTGGCCACCGGCATGCAGCCCAGCTGCGCGGGCTCCAAGCTGCCCGTTCCGGTTTCCATGGACGATGACGGCTTCATCGCCGGCGACGCCGCCAAGGGCGTTATCGCGGCCGGCTGCGCCAAAATGCCTCTGGACGTGATGAAAACCGCCCAGACCGGCACCGGCGCCGCCCTGAAAGCCATTCAAACCGTGGTGGGGAGGTAGCCCATGGCCGAAAAGCTTGGAGTTTATATCTGTGAGGGCTGCGATATCGGCAAGTCCCTCAATGTGGACGAGCTGGTCGATTACGCCAAAAAAAGCAAGCTCGCGAACATCACCCCGGTGGTGAAGAAGTGTCCCGTTCTCTGCAGCCCCGAGGGCAAGGCCGAGATCGAGGCCGACATCGCGGCCAGCGGTCTGGATGGCGTGGTGCTGTGCGCCTGCTCCCCGCGTGTCAAGTGGGACATCTTCCAGTTCGGCGGCGTCCAGGTGGAGCGCGTGAACCTGCGCGAACACTGCGTGTGGAGCTTCGAGGATGACCCGAAGCTGCCCGGTCAGCTGCCGCTCATCGCGAAGGACTACGTTCGCATGGGCATGATGAGGCTCTCCAAGAGCCGCGTGCCCGCGCCCGAGCTGCCGGAGACGCACCAGACCATCATGGTGCTCGGTGGCGGCTTCACCGGCCTCAACGCCGCGCTCGAGGCCGCCAAGCTCGGCCGCGACGTGGTGATCGTCGAGCGCTCCGGCGCCCTCGGCGGCAAGGCCGCGACCATGTACAAGTCCTTCCCGCTCTCGGCCCCCTTCAACAAGGCCGAGGACACCGGCATCACCGGCCTCATCGAGGCCGTGAACGCCAACCCGAAGATCAAGGTGCTGCTGAATGCCGAGCTCAAGAGCCTGCACGGCGCGCCCGGCCTTTACACCGCCACCGTCAACGATCAGCCGCTGGAGATCGGCGCGGTGGTTCTGGCCACCGGCTGGGTGCCCGGCGACAAGAGCTTCCTGGCCCCCATGGGCTACGGCAGCATCAAGAACGTGGTCACCGCCTCCGAGTTCGAGGCTATGGTCAAGCAGGGCGAGATCAAGCGTCCGAGCGACGGCAAGGCTCCGGCCTCCGTGGCCATTCTGACCGACGTGCGCCTGTGCACCAAGACCGTCGAGGAGGCCCCCGAGGCCGCCTGCGCCGAGGGCGAGGCCGTCGCCGCTCCCGCCGCCGAGGCCGCCCCGGCCGAGGCCGAGGTCAATCCCTATCCCGACAAGGAAAGCGCCAAGCACTTGGCCTACAGCTCCGAGATCACCAGCCTGGTTGCCCTGAAGCACGCGGGCTACGTGCGCGAGAAGCTGCCGAACGCCTTGGCCTACGTGCTCTACGACCACATGATGGTGCCCGGCATCAACGAGCGCTACTACAAGGCCGCCCAGGACGAGGCGGGCATCATGCTCTCCAAGGCCACCATCACGGGCGTGAAGGCCGATGCCGACGGCGGGGTCATCATCTCCGCGAAGGACACGCTGCTCGGCCCCGACGTCGAGATCAAGGCCGACTTGGTCGTGCTGCCCACCGCCGTGGTGCCCACCACCGCGCACGAGCCGACCATGAACTTCGAATACCGCCAGGGCCCGGGCTTCCCCGACCTGGAGGTCTTCGACGGCTTCGCCGACTCCAATTACGTCTGCTTCCCCTACGAGACGCGGCGCACCGGCGTGTACGCGGCTGGCTGCGTGCGTCAGCCCATGACCATGGCCACCGCCCGCGAGGATGCGGCCGGCGCCGTGCTCAAGGCCGTGCAGTGCATCAGCTCCGCCAACCGTGGCGTGGCCGTGCACCCCAGAAGCGGCGACCTCTCCTACCCGGTGTTCAACTTCCAGCGCTGCACCCAGTGCAAGCGCTGCACCGAGGAATGCCCCTTCGGCGCCCTGGACGACGACGAGAAGGGCACGCCGAAGCCGAATCCGACGCGCTGCCGCCGCTGCGGCACCTGCATGGGCGCCTGCCCCGAGCGCGTCATCAGCTTCGACACCTACAATGTCGACCAGATCGGCTCGACCATCAAAGAGGTCTACGTGCCGGACGACATGGTGGCGGGCGGACCGCGCGTCATCGTGCTGTGCTGCGAGAACGACGCCTACCCCGCGCTCGACATGGCCGCCTTCCGCGGCAAGAAGTGGAGCCCGTTCGTCCGCTTCGTTCCCGTGCGCTGCCTCGGTTCCGTCAACGCCATTTGGGTGGCCGACGCCATCAGCAAGGGCGTGGACGGCGTGATCCTGCTGGGCTGCAAGTACGGCCTGGATTACCAGTGCCACTTCGTCAAGGGCTCGGAGTTGTGCAGCCGCCGCAAGGTCAACATCGCCGAGTCGCTGGGCCGTCTCGGGGTCGAGGCCGAGCGCGTGGAGCAGTACGAAGTCTCCATCGACGAATACGACAAGGTGCCGGAGATCATCGATCGCTTCATGAGCGAAGTCATCACCAAGTTTGGTCCCAACCCGTTCAAGGGCTACTAGGAGGTTCGGAACCATGTCGAATACCGTCAGGGTTCAACCCGACCTGAAATTTGTTCAGGAACTGCAGCAGGTGGGCGGGGAGTCGCTCAAAAAGTGCTATCAGTGCGCCACCTGCTCCGTGGCTTGTCCGCTCTCCCCGGCGGACGCCCCGTATCCGCGCAAGGAGATGGTCTGGGCCCAGTGGGGCCTGAAAGACCGTCTGCTCAACGACGTTGACATCTGGCTGTGCCACAACTGCGGCGCGTGCTCCGACTTGTGCCCGCGCGGCGCCAAGCCGGGCGACCTGCTGGCCGCCCTGCGCAACATGGCCTACCGCAACCTGGCCAAGCCGAGCTGCATCGGCACCTGGATGAGCTCCGCCAAGTACCTGCCCATTCTCGTGCTCATCCCGGCGATCCTCTACGCCTTCATCTGGTCCGCCCAGGCCGCCAAGCTCGGCAGCGCCTTCCCGCTGTTCGTGGCCAACGGTCATGAGTGGGCTGTCGATCCGCAGGGTTCCGTCGTCTTCGGCGGGCTCTTCCCCGGCGACCTCTTCATCGACCCGATCTTTGGTGCGGTGTTCCTATTCATGCTCTTCTGCTTCGCCGGAGGCATCTCGCGGCTGCTCAAGAGCTTCGAGGGCATGCCCCGCACCTTCATCGTCGGCCGCGGGCCTGAGCCGAGCTTCGGCTCCTGCCTCATCGACACGCTGAAGAACGAGGTCGCCCAGCATAGCCGCTTCCGCAATTGCGGCGAGGAAGAGAAGGACGTGCAGCGCGTCACGGGCCACCTGTTCCTGTTCTACGCCTTCATCGCGCTGATGGTCGTCACCGGCGTCGTGGCCTTCGGCCACTGGTTCGGCGCGTGGTTCCTCGAGCGCGTCATGGGCATCGAGGGCGGCTTCGCCGGGCTGATCGCCTGGGCCGGCCACACCCCCATGCCGCTGTGGAGCCCCGTGAAGCTGCTGGCCAACGCCGGCGCCGTGGCCCTCGTTTACGGCCTGACGAAACTGACCAGCCGTCGCACCAGCCTGGACGCCGCCAAGAGCACCAGCAACTGGTACGACTGGTACCTGCTCACCGTCATCTGGGGCATCGCCCTCACCGGCCTCGGTTCGGAGGTCTTCCGCCTCATGAACCAGCCCGTGATCGCCTACCCCGTGTACTACCTGCACCTGATCTGCGTGTTCATGCTCCTCGCCTACTTGCCCTGGTCCAAGCTCGGGCATCTGGTCTACCGTACTGTGGCCCTGGCCTACGCCAGAAAGATCGGCCGCCTGCCCATGGGCGAGCTGAAGTAAGTCGGCGATAGGGTGTAAACTGAACGATAGGTTTTCCCGACCATTAAGGAGGAACTCCAATGGCTGAAGCGAAAGTTTTCCCCATGAGCACGTTCGTGGCCTGCCTGAAGGGCGCGCCCGCCGATGGCCCTGCCATCGACCTTCTGTCCTTCATGACGCAGGGTGACGTGGACGCCGAATTCGCGCCCATCGCCGCCGCCCTGTCCAAGGCCTGGATTTATGAGCAGGAGCCCAAGCTGACCAAGGCCGCCGCCGGCGATGTGGCCGCGCTGGGCGACAAGGTCGCCGTGAAGCCCCTTCCCGACGCCGCCCTGGCCCAGGCCCAGGCCATCATGGCCAAGATGGCCGAGCTGCGCGCCGCCAACGCCACCCTCTCCGCCCAGGTGGAGAAGCTGACCAAGGAAGTCGAGACCAAGACCGACGAGGTCAAGGAACTCAAGACCAAACTGAAGCCCCTTGAGGAGCAGGCCGCCTCCGGCGACATGAAGCTCCAGGTCGCCAACTCCAAGATTGACGAGCATATCAAGAAGCTCGAGCAGCTCATGGACGAGGTCGCCAAGGTCAAGGCCCAGGGCGTGGTCGTGGCCGGTGTGGCCGGCGGCGCCGCTGCTGGTGATGCCGCCGCTCCCGCCGCCGATGCCGGCGCCACTGGCGCTCCCGCCACCGGCGGCGAGCCCGAGGCCGACTTTGGCTTCGGCTCCAACCTCTTCGCCGACGCCAACTGGTAGGCCGCGAAGGCTCGGACGAAATGATAAAGCCCCTGACCGCGCGAGCGGTCAGGGGCTTTTCCTTTGCCGTGCGGATGCTGGCCGCTACTTCCCGAACTTGTCCCTGGCGCGCTTGAAGCCGTCGGCCGAGCGCTTGATGACGTCCTCGCCCACGCAGAAGGCCAGCCGGAAGTGCCCCTCGCAGCCGAAGCCTTTGCCCGGCACCGCGAGAACCCGTTCCTCAACCAGCGCGTTCACGAAAGCCACGTCGTCGCCGCCCGGGGCCTCCGGGAAGAAGTAGAACGCGCCGCGAGGCCGGGGATACTTGTACCCGGCCTCATCCAGCACCTTGGCCATGGCCTCGCGCCGGCGGCCATAGATGGAGGCGTCCACCTGCTGCTCCATCACCTTGAGAAGCAGCTTCTGCCCCAGCGCCGGGGCGTTCACAAAGCCAAGGATGCGGTTCGCCAGAATGATGCCGCCGACCAGTTCAGCGCGGTTCGGCATGGCCGGGTTCACCAGCGCGTAGCCAATGCGCACGCCCGGCAGTGAAAGGTTCTTGGAGAACGAGCTCACCACCACGCTGTACGGATACAGCGGCAGCACAGAGGGCACCACCGCGCCGTCGAAGGCCAGGAAGCGGTAGGGCTCGTCGGCCAGCAGGAAGATCGGCCGTCTGCGTCCCTCGTTCTTGCGTGTCAGCATCGCGGACAGCTCGCGCAGGGTCGATTCGGGGTAAATGATGCCCGTGGGATTGTTCGGCGAGTTGATGAGCAGCACGCGCGTATGCTCCGTGATGGCCGCCTCAAGCGCCGCCACGTCAAGGTCGAACGTGCCCGCCTTGGCCGGCACGCTCTTGAGCTTGCCCCCGTGGTTCTCCACGTAGAAGCCGTATTCCACGAAGTACGGGGCCGGGCAAAGCAGCTCGTCACCCGGTTCGATGACCGCGCGCAGGAAGGTGTTGAGTGCGCCCGCCGCGCCGCAGGTGAGGACCAGACAGTCCGGCGTCACGCTCACTCCCTGCTCCACGGACACGTGTTTGGCCAGCGCCTCGCGCACAGCGGGATAACCGAAGTTGGGCATGTAGCCGAAGGCGAAGGGCGCACCGGCTTCCTCGGCGATTTCGCGCAGGCCCTGGCACACGCCGCTCGGCGGCGGGAGGTCCGGATTGCCGAGGCTGAAGTCGCACACCGCGTCCTCGCCGTATTTCTTCTTGAGCTCGATGCCCGCCTCGAACATGCGGCGGATCCAAGACGAGCAGTCCATGTAGCTTTTGACCTGGTTGGAAAGCAACTGCATGAGGGTCTCCTTGACGTTGGACGGCGGCGCGACCCGCGCGGCCGTGTTCAGCATGGGCCAATCTAGCCAAAGCCGCCCGGCTTGCCAAGAGGCGAGGAGAACGCTCTTCGGTCATAATGCGGCGGCTTGTGAACATGCTCTCAGGCCAAGGGATCTTCGGCCTCTTGGAACCCCGTTTACGGAAGAAATACTGCGATTCTTCACGTCGGGCCTCAGAGGGCGCGCTCGAACCCCGAATGGGGCTGGCCGCCAGAGGCATCCCCTAGCCAAGACCTTCCGTCCACGCTGCACGCTCTCCGTCCAAGCTGTGGTGGCGGGGGTATGCTCCGCAGGCCAAGGGACCTTCGGCCCCTTGGAACCCCATTTTTGAAGAATCAAATCTTTCATGCACGCGGGGTCCCAGGGGACGCGAAGTCCCCTGGCCGCCGGAGGCATCCTTCCAACCACATCGTCATGGCGTCGAGTGGGCGTAGGCCGGGAGCCTTCGACCCCTTGGAACCCCATTTACAAGGAATACTGCTTTCCTTTACGTCGGGTTTCAGGGAGGGGGCGCTTGAACCCCAAATGTGGCTGGCATTTCCCACCAGGATATGAGGGGCACGCCGAGGGTGCGTTCAGCGTGGCTGGTCGTTCTGCTCCACGGCGATGGCGTCGAAGAGGCGCTCGAAATCGGCGAGGCTCAGATGGAACACGCCGTCCCTGCGGGCGTGACCGGATTGCGGTTCTTCCGTCCCTGCGGGGAGGAAATCGCCGCCGCGTGGATCGCGCAGGGTGAGCATGTCGGTCATGGCGTCGTAGTCGATCACGGCGTAGGCGAGACCGGCAGGGCTGGATGGAGTTTTCGTGGCGGTGCGCGTCAGCGCCAGGGAGCGCCGGGCGGTCATGCGGGCCAGGGCGGAGCGCAGGGCGTCGTCGTCGGTGGCCTGACCCGATCCCGGCAGGCGCAGCCCCAGCACCGGATTGCCGGTCCACAGGCGCAACACGTCGGAGAGCTGCGGCTGTTTGGGCGATTCGCCGACCGGCAGCTCGTGCGCCTGCCGCGCCAGCAGGGCGGCCCAGGCCTTTTCCAGAGCCGGGGCCCAGCGGCCGCCGGAAAGCGTGACCGCATCGTCGTTCCGAGCCAGCTCGGCGTCCGTCGGCGCGGCGATGGTGAGGGGCTCGGCGCCGGGCAGCGTCACGCGGAAACGGCCGTCGGGCAGTTCGCATAGCGCGTGTTTGAGGACGTTCGGGCGGCTCTCGGCCAGCCCGTCCATGACGGCGAACAGGGCGTCGTCGCCGCCGGGACCGAGGCGAAGGAATTTGGGGGATGGAGCGCCAGGGGTGAAGAGCGCGCGGGGGAGCTTGCGCAACAGGCGCACGCGGTCGG
Organism: Desulfocurvus sp.; assembly: GCA_020692325.1. Classification (GTDB taxonomy): domain Bacteria; phylum Desulfobacterota; class Desulfovibrionia; order Desulfovibrionales; family Desulfovibrionaceae; genus Humidesulfovibrio. The sequence goes on along the minus strand of JAIMKR010000007.1, from coordinate 111,796 downwards.
CGTAGAAACGCAGCGTGTCGGCGTCGCGGAGGGCGGCAAGTGCTTCCGCGCGAGTGAGGGCTGACGTATCCGCGCCGGAGGCGTCAGACCGGCGCAGGGCGAAGTCCAGGGTGGCCAGCGCCGCGGCGTTCTCTCCATGGATGGATGCGTCGGCGAAAAGCGAAGCAATGGCCTTGGCGTCGAGCACGTGGCGTCCCGCGGCCCAGGTGTCCCAGTTGCGGGCCAGCGCGGAGGAAAGCGCACCCTCGGGCGGGGCCTCGTCGGCCACGTGGCGCGAGTCGCGTCCGCACGCGGACTCGTCGGAGTCGTCGTCGCCGGGACCGGGCAGGCCAAAGGACGCGGCGGTCATACCCAGGGTGAGCAGGGCGGCGAGAAACAGGGGCCGAAGCAGATTCGTCATGATTCGCCTCGCTTCGGCGCGGTGGTTCAGACGCCGAGCATGGGCCGCAGGACGGTCCAGGCCTGGTCGGGGGAGATGTCGCGCATACAGTTGTGATGGCCCAGGGGGCAGACCTTGTGCCCGTGCAGGCCGCAGGGACGGCAGGCGAGGTCCGCCTCCAGCACGCGGGAATTCTCCCCGCGCGGGAAAAAGCCGAGCCGGCGTACCGTGGGGCCGAAGCAGGCGACCAGCGGCACACCCTGCGCCCAGGCCAGATGCATGGGGCCGGAGTCGTTGGTCAGGCAGGCATCGACCCGGGCCATGCAGGCGGCCAGCGCCGGGATCGTCAGCATGTTCGCCAAGTTGAACAGACGGCCCGAGCCGTCGTCGGCGATCTTGGCGATGTGGGCGGCGAGTTGTTCCTCGCCGGGCCCGGCGAAGAGCAGCACCACGGCTCCGGCGGCCAGCGCCCGACGCGCCACCTCGGCGAAGTGTTCCGCCGGCCAGCACTTGGTGGGCCAGGTGGAGCCGGGGTGGATGCCCAGGCGTTTGCCCGGCGGCAGGCCGGCGCAGATCTCGTCGGCGCGGGCCACGGCCTCGGGCGACAGGTCCAGCCGGGGCATGGGGGCGGGGTGCGCGCGGTCGGCGAAAAGGCCGATCGGCGCGCCGAGCTGGAAGATGCGCTCGATCTCGTCGAGTTCGTTGAAGCGCCGGGGAACCAAATGCGTGTACGCCAACCAGTTGTACCACGGCGCGTCGTAGCCGATGCGCACGGGCGCGCCCACGGCGCGGGCCACGTAGGCGCTGCGCAGGCTGGTGTGCGGCGAGATCCAGAGGTCGAATGCCTCGGCGGCCAGCCGCCGGCCCAGGTCGCGCGCCGCGAAAAAGCCCTTTTGCGCGCCGCGCTTGGCGAAGGGGCGTACGCTCGCCAGTTCGCGCTGGGCACGGAAGAGTCCCTCCACGCCCGCTCGGACGAAAAGATGGATTTCCGCGCCGGGACGGCTCTTTTTGAGGGCCTGGATGAAGGGCAGGGTGAGCACCGCATCGCCCAGAAAGGCGGTTTGCCAGATGCCGATGCGGCGAAAGTCGAGATCGGCCGGGGTGGTCATACGCGTCTCCGCGCCGCGTGAGGCTGCTTGCCCTCACCCGCCGGCTGCGGTACAAAAAGGAAAGCGAATCGGGCCAACGCCCTGGAGGAACTCATGAAGTACATCATGTTCGAGGATTTTTCCGGCGCGCCGGTGCCTGTCATTTTCCCCAAGCGCATCGACTTTGGCGAGATGCGCGAGCAGATTCCCTACACCAAGGTGCTTTCGGCCGGTTACGTGCATTTCAACGGTTCGGCCTTCGCCTGCCATGGCGACTCCAAGAGTCTCGCCGTTCAGGCCCGGCCGGAGGATGCGGCCATCATCGCCGCCAAGCTGACCAATCCGGATTTGTAGCGGCGGCGCGGCGCGCCATGTGAAAGGCCGGGAGGGGGAGCGCCCTTCCCGGCCTTTCGCCGTTTCTAATCGTACTTGACGGCGCTGAACTTCATCAGGCTGTCCCAGGAATGGATGGCCTCGATGTAGCGGATGGTGCCGGTCTTGCCGCGCATGACCAGCGAGCTGGTCTCCGCGCCGTAACCCAGGTAGCGCACGCCCTTGAGGAACGTGCCGCCGGAAATGCCCGTGGCGGCGAAGAACACGTCCTCGCTCTTGATGAGGTCGCCCACGGTGAGCACGCGGCGCACGTCAACGCCGGACTGGGCCAGGGCGTTCTTCTCATCCTGCTTCTGCGGATCGAGCTTGCAGAACATTTCGCCGCCCATGATGCGGATGGCGCAGGCGGCCAGCACGCCCTCGGGGGTGCCGCCGGTGCCCATCATCACGTCCACCTCGTTTCTGGGGTCGATGGCCATGAGCGCGCCGGCCACGTCGCCGTCGGTGTGCAGCTGAATGCGCGCGCCGGCCTGGCGGATGTCGGCGATGAGCTTCTTGTGGCGGGGCTTGTCCAGCACGAAGACGACCAGATCGTCCACGTCCTTGCCCAGGGCCTTGGCGATGCGGGTGAGGTTGACCGGCACAGGGGCCTCGATGTCAACCACGTCCTTGGCGGCCGCGGGGACCACGAGCTTCTGCATGTAGAAGCTGGGGCCGGGCACGTACATGGCGCCCGCCGGGGCCACGCCCACGACGCTGATGGCGTTGGGACGGCCATAGGCCAGCAGGCTGGTGCCCTCCACGGGGTCCACGGCCACGTCGACCGCCAGCGGACCGCCGCCGCCGACCTTCTCGCCGTTTTTCAGCATGGGGGCGTTGTCCTTCTCCCCCTCGCCGATGACGACGGTGCCACTGATGGCCAGCGAGTTGAACGACAGGCGCATCGCCTCCACGGCCGCGCCGTCGCCGGCGTTTTTGTCGCCCTTGCCGAGCCAGCGCGCGCTGGCCAGCGCGGCGGCCTCGGTGACGCGCACCAGATCCAAGGCCAGATTTCTTTGCGGGGCTTCCATGCCTGCTCTCCTTCACAAACGCCGATTTGGGCGTGTTTTGGTCTTCGTGTTTAAAGTGGCGTGATGCTAACAGAGCACGCGCCATATCCGCAAGAGCCCCATGGTGACGCCCCACCCCAAAAAACAGCCGCAGCGGACGCAAAAAAAGGCGGCCCCGCGCGGGACCGCCTGTGGTTTGCCGCGCTAAATGCTGATTTTGGCGCCGAGCGCCGCAGCGAACTTGGCGATCCAATCGGGATGCGCCGGCCAGGCCGGCGCGGTGACGAGATTGCCGTCCACCACGGCCTTGTCGATGGGAATCTCGGCGTATTTGCCGCCCGCGCAGCCAACATCAGGGCCGCAGGCCGGGTAGGCCGAGGCGGTCCGTCCCTTGAGCACGCCGGCTGCGACGAGCACGAGAGGTCCGTGGCAGATGGCGGCGATGGGCTTTTTCGCCTTGTCGAATTCGCGCACGATCTCAAGGACGCGCTTGTTCAGACGGATGTACTCGGGCGCGCGGCCGCCGGGAATCACGAGGCCCGCGTAGTCGGCGGTGTCGATCGTGTCGAAATCCTTGTTGAGGGCGAAGTTGTGGCCGCGTTTCTCGGAGTATGTCTGGTCGCCCTCGAAGTCATGGATGGCCGTGCGCACCATTTCGCCGGCCTTTTTGTCCGGGCAGGCGGCTTCCACCTGGTAGCCGAGCATCATCAGCGCCTGGAAGGGCACCATGACCTCGTAGTCCTCCACGTAGTCGCCGACGAGAAAGAGCAGTTTTTTCGAGCCGCTTTTGGCGGTTCCGGCCATTTTCGCCGGGGCCTTGGCCGCCGTGGTCTTCTTCGCAGTCACCATGGGGAACACCTCCTTGGGGTTGACGCCCCGGCGGACGGGCCCGCCGGGGCGACTGTGCGCGGAAAACGCCGACGGCGGGCCGCGCCGCCAGCCTACTTCGCGAAGTAGCGCTCGCGGATCTTACGCGCCACGGTGGGCGCGGTGAAGCCGTACTTCTCGGCCAAACGCGCGGCCGGCGCGCTCTCGCCAAAGTGATCCAGACCCAGGACCATGCCGTCCAGGCCGACGTACCTGTACCAGCCCTCGGGCCTGCCGGCCTCCACGGCCACGCGGGCGCGCACGGCGGGCGGCAGCACGGCGTCCTTGTATTCCTGCTTCTGCCGCTCGAAGAGCGCCACCGAGGGCATGCTGACCACGCGGAACTTGTGGCCCTCGGCCTCGAGGATGGCTGCGGCCTCCAGCACGAGGGACACCTCGGAACCGGTGGAGATGAGGATGGCGTCCGGGGTCCCGTCACAGTCCTTCAGCACGTAGCCGCCCTTGGCCACGCCCTCGGCCATGCCCGGGTACTTGGCGGGGTCGAGCACGGGCAGGCCCTGCCGCGTGAGCATGAGGCAGGAGGGCGTGCAGGTCTGCCGCAGCGCGATGCCCAGGCACAGGGCGGTCTCGTTGGCGTCGGCGGGGCGGAAGTCCAGCAAACCCGGAATGAGCCGCAGCGAGGCCACGTGCTCAATGGGCTGATGGGTGGGGCCGTCCTCGCCCACGTGGAAGGAGTCGTGTGTGAAGACATAGAGCACGGGCAGCTTCTGCAGGGCCGACATGCGGATGGCGTTGCGGCAGTAGTCGGAGAAGGTGAGGAATGTCGCGCCGAAGGGAATGACGCCACCGTGCAGGGCCAAGCCGTTGAGAATGGCGGCCATGGGGAACTCGCGCACGCCGAAGGACAGATTGCGGCCGGTGGGGTTCTCCGCGCCGAAGATGCCCACGGCGTCGCGGAATTTGGCGGTCTGGTTGCTGGGGTCGAGGTCGGCGCTGCCGCCGACGAGGGTGGGCAGGGCGTCCTTGAACAGGTTCAGGCACGCGCCCCAGGCTTGCCGGGTGGCCACCTTCTTGCCGGGCTCGAAGCTCGGCATGGGCAGGTCGAGTTCGCCGCGGCCGGTGTTCATGGCCTTCCAGAAGGCGAGGAATTCGGCGTCGGCGTTCTTGATTTTGCGACCAAGCGCGTCCTGCCAGGCGCGGGCGCGCTTCTTGAGTTCGGGGAACCGCGCCTGAAAGGTGACGCGGGCCAGTTCCGGCACCTCGAAGGCGACGCTCTGGTTCAGGCCCATGCGGATTTTGCTGGCGCCGATCTCCTCGGGGGAGAGGGGCTCGCCGTGGGTGCCGAAGTCGCCCTCGCGCGTGGCCGAACCCTTGGCCATCACCGTGTGGCCGATGATGAGGCTGGGCTTTTTCTTTTGCCCCTGGGCGCGTTTGATGGCGGTGCGGATCTGGTCGCGGTCGTGCCCGTCCACCTGCTGCACGTGCCAGCCCAGGGCGGCGAAGATTTTGGCGTAGTCGGCCTTGTCCGTGCGGGACACCGGCCCGGCCAGCTGCATCTTGTTGGAGTCGTAGTAGACGATGAGCTTGCCCAGGCCCCACAGACCGGCGAGGTTCGCCGCGCTGAGCACGATGGGTTCCTGCAGGTCGCCGTCGCCGGCGAGGGCGTAGGTGAAGTGCTCGCAAACGCCGCGGCCCAGCTTGGCGCGCAGGAAGGTCTCGGCCACGGCCATGCCGACCGCCATGGCGAAGCCCTGGCCCAGCGGACCGGTGGTGGCCTCCACGCCCGGGGTCATGCCCACTTCGGGGTGCCCGGGGGTGATGCTGTCCAGCTGGCGGAATTCGGTCAGATCGTCCCGGCTGATGAACCCGGCCAGATGCAGCAGCCCATAGAGCAGCGCGGACTCGTGCCCGGCGGAGAGCACGAAGCGGTCGCGGTTGAACCAGTTGGCGCGGTCGGGGTCGTAGTTGAGGAACTCGGAGTAGAGCACCGCGGCGAAGTCGGCGGAGCTCATGGCGCCGCCGGGGTGCCCGGAGTTGGCCGCGCGCGAGGCGTCCATGATGAGGCCGCGCAGGGTGTTCACGACGAGTTGATCGGGAGCGATTTGCTGTGCCATGTGTCTTCAGTCCTTATGGAATTTCGCGGGCGTCGGGGAGGGCGTCCGTCAGGATTTGCAGGATTGGGCGTTGAAGAGCTCGATGCGCCGCAGGTGCCGGCCGCCTTCGAACTCCGTGGACAGGAAGGCGTGGGCGATGTCCAGCGCCACTCCCTGGCCGATGACGCGCTCGCCCATGCAGAGCACGTTGGCGTTGTTGTGGGCGCGCGCCATGCGGGCCATGAACTCGCAGGTGCACACCGCCGCGCGGACGCCGGCGAAGCGGTTGGCGGCCATGCTCATGCCCAGGCCTGTGCCGCACACCAGAATGCCGAGGACCTCGCCGTTCTGCGCGGCCTCGCCCATATCCAGCAGGCGGCGGCAGAGCTTGTCGGCGAAGATGGGGTAATCGCAGAAGCCGGCGCTCTCGGGACCGAGGTCCTCCAGGTGGAGCGTGTCGCGCAGGTTCTGGACGAGCGCGCCCTTGAGCGCGAAGCCTCCGTGATCGGAAGCGATGAGCACGGTTTTGGGCATGGTGTCTCCTCCTTGGCCCTAGCGCCGCGCGCCGGGCCGGGCTTGCTCGTTCGCGCGTTCACGCGCCAAGTGCGCCATTTCGGCCTTGAGCATCTCGATCTGCCGCAGGCACAGGTCGCGATCGGAGCCGGGCGTGTCGCCAATCTTGGCCAGCAGGGCCGCCTCGTCGCGCAGACGGGATTCCAGCTGACGCGCCTCGTGCAGTTTGGCCTGCCGGGTGACGAGCCGGCCCATCTCCCGCGTCCACACGCGCACGCCCAGGATGAAGGTGCCGAAAAAGCCCGGCTTGTCCTGGGAATCGGGGAACGCGCTCCGGTCGTCGACCGGGTCGGGAATGTCAGAGCGCGGGTCCGCTTGGGGCCGCGTCGGATTCGGATTGGGCATTGTCTCCTCCGCCGGTGATGACATCGCCCGCCGCCGCTGGCGCGGGGCGGCTTTCCAGGGACATGAAACGCGTGCCGGGCGGCAGAACCAGCGCGAGGGACTTTTCCGGCCAGGGCGTTTGCCTGGAGGTGAGTTCGCGCACGCGCAGGGTGGCGCTGTCGCCCTTGGGCAGCAGCAAGACAAGCCGCTGGGCCGGGCCGACCGGGTCGCCGTCGTCCTCGGGATAGGCCTCGAACCGGAGCGTCCATTCGCGCGGGCCGACGGCGACGCCAGCCTCGCGTTCCGCCTGTGTGCGGAAGGAGGGGGAGAGCGCGCCGCTCATGCGCTCGGGCCGGCCATACTGGTCCAAAACCAGCTGGCGCACCGGGCCCGTGGCGTAGTGCAGGGCGAAGCCGCCGCCGGGCAGCGGGGCCACGCCGTCCGGCTCCTCGGGCAGCAGGGATTCGAAGTGGCCGCTGACGACCATGGCCAGATCGCACAGGGAGAAGGGAAAGGGCAGGCCGAGCAGCTGCGCGCCCACCACCGGGTCGCCATGGGCGTAGGCCTGCGATTTGTCCGGGTAGAAGGCGAGCAGCCCCGCGGAGTCCTCGCGCATCATGGCCAGCATGGCCCCGATGCCCGCCCGCACGTCCATGCGCAGGGGGCGGGTGTATTCGCCGTAGAGCTGCAGATCGGTGCGGTTGGCGCGGGTGGGCGTGGCGTACAGCAGGCTCGCGCGCAGCAGCAGCCCTGAGCCGGGCAGGGCCGGATTCATGAAACGGGTGTGGAAGGCGGCGATGTCCGCGCGCGGCTGATCGAAGCGTGGCAGATCGTTCCGCGGCGCGCAGGCGGCCAGCAGAACGAGCGTCGCCACGACCAGCGGTGCGAGGAAACGCTGCGGATGCGGTGCGCGGATCATTTGCGGCCGAGCTTCCTGTTTATGCGCTCCGGGTCCTCATGCTTGAATTTGAGCGCGTTGGTGTAAGCCTTTTTCGCCTTGGTCCGCAGGCCCAGCTTGGCGGCGATGTCGCCGTAATGCTCCCACATGGTGGGGTCGTCGCTGGAGAGCTCGAGGGCGCGCTGGATCTCGCGCCAGGCCTCCTCGCTCCTGCCCAGGCGGAAGTAGGCCCAGGCCAGCGAATCCACGATGTACCCGTTGCCGGGCTTGAGCTTGTCGGCCTTTTTGATGAGGGAGAGCGCGTGTTCGAGGTCGCGGTTCTCCTCAACCAGCGTGTAGCCGATGTAGTTGAGGGCGTCGGCGTTGACGGGGTTCCGGGCCACGATGTGGCGCATGATCTCCAGCGCTCCCTTGCGGTCGCCGGTGCGGTCCATGAGCGCGCCGTACTGGTAGAGCAGGTCCTCATCGTTGGGATTGATCTTGAGGGCTTTCTGCAGCACGTCCCGCGCCTCGGGCAGGCGTTTCTTTTCCATGAGGTAGCCGGCCCGCAGCAGCGGGAAACGCGTCTGCCCCGGAAAGAGCTTCTCGCCCTGGTCCATGAACTCCAGGGCCTCGTGCTCGCGGCCCATGGTGTAGAGCAGCTGGATGCGGAATTGCAGCGCCTGGCTGTAGTGCGGATCGCTCTGGGGCACAAGATCGAGATATTGCAGGGCCTTTTGCGGATTGCCCTCGCCGTCCTGGGCGATGACGGCCTTGTAGAAGAAGTACTCGCCTGGCACCGGCGGCTTGGATGTAAGCACGTCGAGCAGCGTGCTCGCCTGGGCTGAATAGTTCTCGTTGAGGAACAGCAGCGAGGCGGCCAGGACGAAATTCTTGTTGCCGGTGCTGCCCAGCGCCGCTTCGAGGGCCTTGTCCGGGTTGTTCAGCTTGAGCCACAGGCCCACCACCCGCAGGCGGATGTCCTCGCGCCCCTCGCCGCCACCGTTCTCGATGCGCTGGCGGATGTCCTCGTTGTCGCGGCCGAGGTCGAGGATCTGCGTGTAGGTGTCCACCGCGCCGGTGTAGTCCTTCTCCAGCTCCTGCTGATAAGCCAGCTCCACCCAGGCCTCCAGCCGGTCGGGATCGTCCTGCACGATCTGTCGCAGGGCCTTGATGGACTCGGCGCGGCGTCCCAGGCGGGCCTGGGCGCGGGCGGTTTGGAACAGGGCCTCGGGCGAGCGGTCCTTGGCGGGAATTTTTTTGAGCACCTCCAGCGCCTTGGCGGGCTGGTCGGTGTCCACGTAGATCTGCCCGAGGCGTTCGCGCAGCGTGGCGTTGTCCTTGTGGGAGAGATAGCCCGCCAGCACGCGCGCTGCGCTGCGCGGGTCGCTTTCCAGATTGTAGGCGTTGGCAAGGGCGGCGGTCAGGTCGTAGTCGTCCGGGTATTGGGCCAGACCAGTCTGGAGGATGCCCCTGGCCTCGCCGATCTGCTCGCGGTTCCAGTAGAGGAAGGCTTTGTCCATGAACAGGGAGGCCGCGCTTTCCTTCGCCATCACGCGGTCCAGCGCCTCGGCGGCGAGCTTTTGGTACTCCAGCGTGCGGGCGAAGGCCTCGGGCGAGACGCGCGCGAGCCCGGCCATGCGCGTCAAGCGCGCCAGCAGTTCTTGATATTGCAGATAGTCATAGGTCGTGCCGGCGTTGGCCGACAGGGCCACGGGCTCGTCGGGCTGCTGCCGGGGGGTCGGCTGCGCGGTGACCGGCGCGCAGGCGCAGAGCAGCGCGGCCATACCAGAAGCCAGGGCGGCGGCGCGCAGGCCTCCGCCGGACGGGAAATTGCGGAGCATGGCGTTCCTCACGTGTTGGCCGGGTCGGTTTCGGCAAGCAGCTGTTCTATGATCCGTGCGTATTCCGGGGCCATGCGCGCGCCCTCGTCGAGCAGCTCCGGCCCATAGCGGCGGCCCTGCTCGGTGCGGAAGGCGTCGCGCAGCGTCGCGGCGCGCCTGGGGCCCTCGGGGAAGACATCGGCGATCCTCTCCAGGCTCCATTCCTCCATGTCACACAACTCCCACAGCGTGGTCGGCAGAATCTCCGGGCCGAAGCGGAAGCAGTCGGCGTCGTGCACCACGGCGGCCAGCAGCCGCGCGGCCTCCGGGCCGTCGTCGGCCAGGGGCAGGGCGGTTTCGTGCAGGGCCACGGCCTGGGCTATGTGCATGCGCTCCTCGTCGCCGAGAGGGTACTTGGCCAGCAGGCGCAGGGCCAGCTCCGCGCCCTGGGCCGCGTGGTCCTCCTCAAAGCGCGAGGCGTCGTGCAGCAGTCCGGCGATTTCCGCCAGAACGGCCACGCGCCGGCGCTCCTCGCCGTCCAGCCCGGAGGGCTCGGCCAGGGCGAGCGCCGCGGCTTCGATGGCCACGCGCTTGCTGTGTTCCACCCCTATGGCGCTTTGCTCGTTGAGGTAGGGCAGGGCGTCGTCCTGCAGGCGTTGCATCAGCGGATGCTCGAAAAACAGCGCGTTGGCGTGTCCCAGCTCCTCGGCGCAGTCCTGCGCGAAGGCGCTGTGCTGGCGCGTCGCGGCCAGTTTCCTGGCGCGGTGTTTCAACTCGATGATGCGCTGGTCCATGAGCCCCCCGTCCTAGTCGCCATCGATCCAGTCGGGCGAAAAGTCCTTGACCGTGGCCGACAGGTGATTCTTGAGCTTTTCCAGAAGGCGCGCCTCGATCTGTCGCACGCGTTCGCGCGTGACGCCGAAGCGGTCGCCGATCTCGCGCAGGGTCACCGGGCTGTCGGAAAGCAGGCGTTCGTTCAGGATGGCCTGCTCCTTGTCGGACAGGGTGGGCGCGATGGTCTTCAGATTTTCCAGGAGCAGGTTCGAGATCTGGTCGGAACTCAGCACTTCCTCGACGCCCGGGCCGAGCGCCGGCAAAAAGTCCAGCCGGGTGTTCTCGGAGTCCTCGCCCACGGTGATGTCCAGGCTCATGTCCTGGCGGGAGAGGCGCTGGTCCATCTGCTCGATCTCGGCCTCGGACACGCCCAGGCTCTCGGACAGGGCGCTGGTCGTGGGGTCGAAGCCCATGTTGGTGAGACGCTGGCGTTCCTTGTTCAGGTTGTAGAACAGCTTGCGCTGGGTCTGCGTGGTGCCGATCTTGACCATGCGCCAGTTGTCCATGATGAACTTGAGAATATAGGCCTTGATCCAAAACGCCGCGTAATAACTGAATTTGATTCCCTTGTCCGGGTCGAACTTGCGCACGGCCTTCATGAGGCCGACGTTGCCCTCCTGAATGAGGTCCTGCACGTTCTGCATCCAACGGCGCTGGAAGTCCATGGCGATTTTGACCACCAGCCGCAGGTGCGAGGACACGAGGCGGAAGGCGGCCTCCTGGTCGCCGCCCTCGCGCACGCGCTTGGCCAGCTCGAACTCTTCCTCTGGGGCGAGCAAAGGGAAGCGGGCGATCTCGCGCAGGTAGTGCGTCAGGGAGTCGCGCGTGGAGACCTCGCCGCGCCGACGGGGCACGGGAGCGGGAAGCAGGAACTTTTTCCCGGCCGTCAGGGCTGGCGGTGAGGCTGGCCGGACTTCAGCTACTGCGTCGTGATTGGTGTCCGATTTCATTCCGAGTTTGGCCGACCTAGCGGTTCGGCCCGGTGGGGCTGGCCCCTGGGGACCGGGTCGTGGGTTGCGCAAAACGGGAGCGTATAGTTTTTGTTTGTCCTTTTCAACGATTTTCAGTAGAGGGGGGTTTCCGGCCCGGCCCGGCTCAGGCCCGGCCGGCGCATGCCCCGGCGCACAAGACCCCCGCCGGGAGCGGTCCGCGGAGCCATCCGCCGCGGCCGCCCCCGGGCCCAGCCCACGGAGAGATTCCTCATGCCCGACTTCCGCTCCCTTCTGGCCGACGACTCCATCCATTTCTTCGACGGCGGCTTCGGCGCGCTGCTCCAGTCGCGCGGGCTGCCGCCCGGCGTCTCGCCGGAGCTGTACGGTCTGGCGCACCCGGAGGCCGTCTCGGCCATCCACGCCGAATACGCGGCGGCCGGGGCGCAGATCGTCACCACCAACACCTTCGGTGGCACGCGTTTCAAGCTCGATCCCGGCGCGGACGTGCGCGGCCTGAATCGCGAGATGGCCCGGATCGCCCGGCGCGCCGTGGGCGAAAACGTCTTCGTGGCCGGCAGCGTGGGCCCCACGGGTCAGTTCGTCGAGCCGTTGGGCCCGCTCTCCATGCGCGAGCTGGTGGCGGCCTTCCGCGAGCAGATCGCCGGGCTGGCCGAGGGCGGCGCGGACTTCATCCAGATCGAGACTCAGTTCGACCTCGCCGAGGCCCGGGCCGCGGTCATCGCCGCGCGCGAGACCTGCGATTTGCCCGTGTGCGTCTCCATGACCTTCGATGGGGCGCAGTCCCTCACCGGCACGCCGCCGCTGACCTTCGTGGACGCCATGCAGAACATGGGGGTGGAGGTGCTGGGCACCAACTGCTCCGCCGGACCGGAGCAGATCGCGGCCATCGTGCGCGCCATGCTGCCCCGGCTCTCCACCCCACTGGTGGTGCAGCCCAACGCCGGCCTGCCGGAGCTGGACGCCGAGGGCCGTACGCGCTTCCCCCTGGGACCGGAGGATTTCGCCCGGCAGTGCCGCGTCTTCGCCGAGCTGGGCGCCAAGCTCATCGGTGGCTGCTGTGGCACCACGCCGGCGCACATCCGCGCCCTGCGCGCCGAGGTCGCCGGCATGGGCTGGAAGCGTCCGGTTCCGCCGGATCCCTCGCCGCTGGTGCTCACCTGCCGCTCGGCCTCCGTGCCCTTCGGGGCGGAGAATCCCCTGCGCGTCATCGGCGAGCGCATCAATCCCACGGGCAAGAAGGTCCTCGCCGAGGAGCTGGCGCGCAACGTCCACACGGAGGCCTTGCGGCTGGCCACGGACCAGTCGGTCCGTGGCGCGGCCGTGCTCGACGTGAACGTGGGCGCGCCCATGGTGGACGAGAAGGTCGTGCTGCCCGCGCTGGCGCTGGCGCTTTCCGGCCGCTTCGAGATTCCGCTCTGCCTGGACAGCCCGGACGCCGAGGCCCTGGAGAACGCGCTGTGGACCCAGCCCGGCTCCCCGCTCGTCAATTCCATCAGCGGCGAACCGGGGCGCATGGAGCGCCTGGGCCCCGTGTGCAAGAAGCTTGGCGCGCCGTTCATCCTTTTGCCGCTGGTGGGGCGCAAGTTGCCCGTCACCGCGGCCGAGCGCATCGGGGTCATCGAGCATTTGCTGGCCCAGGCCGACGAGATGGGCATTCCGCGCCGGCTCATCATGGTGGACGCGCTGGTGCTCACGGTGTCGAGCAAGCCTCTCGCCGCCCGGCACTGTCTGGAGACCATCCGCCACTGCCGCGAAACGCTTGGCCTGCCCACCACCATGGGGCTCTCCAACGTGAGCTTCGGCCTGCCCGCGCGCGAGCTGCTCAACTCCACCTTCCTGTCCATGAGCATGGCCAGCGGGCTGTCCTCGTGCATCGCCAACCCGGCGAGCGCGCGCCTGCGCGAGGCCCAGGCCGCAGGCGAGGTGCTCCTCGGCCGCGACGATCAGGCCGGCCGGTACATCGGCGGCTACGCCGGATGGACGCCCGGAACCGGCGGCGGCTCCAGCGTGGCCGCGGGCGGGGCGGCCAAGGCCGAGACTCCGTCCCAGGCGGTCATTCTGGGCGACAAGGCCGCGCTGCTCTCCATGATCGAGGCCGAGCTGGACAAGGGGACCGATCCCTTCATCCTGGTGGATGGTCAGCTCATCCCCGGCATTCTGGAGGTGGGCGAAAGGTACGAGCGCAAGGAATATTTCCTGCCGCAGCTCTTGCGCAGCGCGGAGGCCATGCAGGCCGGCTTCGCCCGGTTGGAGCCGCTGCTGCTCGCCAGCGGCCGGGCGGAGAAGAAGACGCCCGTGGTCATGGCCACAGTGGAGGGCGACATCCACGACATCGGTAAGAACATCGTCTGTCTGATGCTCAAAAATCACGGTTTCGAGGTCTTCGATCTGGGCAAGGACGTGCCCGCCTCGCGGATCGTGGACGAGGCCGAGCGCGTGGGCGCCAAGGTCGTGGGGCTTTCCGCGCTCATGACCACCACCATGGTGCGCATGGAGGACACGGTGAAGCTCATCCGCGAGCGCGGGCTGAACATCCGCGTCATGGTGGGCGGGGCCGTGGTCACGGAGGCCTTCGCCGCGTCCATCGGCGCGGACGGCTTCTCGCGCGACGCGGTGGCCGCTGTGCGGCTGGCTGGCGAGCTTTCTGGTCGGACCGTGCATTAACACGGCCGATGGCGACGAAAAAGGCCCGGCGTCCTTGCGGACGGCCGGGCCTCGTTTTTTGGGGAAAGCGGATGGGTTACTGCACCAGCACCCACTGACCGTCGGCCCCGCGGTAGGCCTTGGCCTTCACGTCCTTCTCCTGACCGTCCACGTTGGCCTTGATGTAGATGTCGCGGTAGATCTTGTCGTTCTGCACATAAGCCGGGCTCGGGGTGGCCTCGTACTTGGTGCCGTTGTCGGGGTTCTGCCAGCTCATGGGCTTGCCGGAGGGCTGGTGCTCCAGGGTGTTGCTGATCTGCTCGCGGTCGTACTTGTCCATCTCGTTGCCGATGGCGTAGCCGAGCAGCGCGCCAAGTCCGGCGCCGATGGCCGCTCCGCTGACCTTGTTCTTGGAGGTCAGCGCGCCGACGGCGGCGCCGGTCAGCGCGCCGAGGCCAGCGCCGCTCTGCGCCTTGTCCGCGCAGCCCACGGCGCTGAGCAGGAATGCGCCGAGCACGAGCGAAGCGATGATGCGTTTCATGAAAACTCCTCCTTGCGCGGGCGCGCCCGCATATGTTTTACGAAAATGCGTCACTATTTCGGGACGGACCAAATCCATATCGGAAAATACGCCTTCGAGCGCGCTCGTCAAGCCGCTCCGCCCCGAATCAAAATATATGCAATATCCTAGCCAGATGTGACGAGCGAGCATTGACGCCGCCCGCCGGGCGCGGCCGTGATGGGGCCGTTGGGAAAACGTGCGGTTTTTTGCGCAAAATCTGCGCGCGCCGGGCGTTTTGTGCGGGAACTTGCGCTATGCCGCCGCGCCGGGACCGGGCTTGTCCAGGAACACCAGGGTAAGGTCGGGCGAGATTTCCTGCCGGCGTTCCACGCGGTAGCCGTGGCGCTCGTACAGCTTGATGTTGCCCTCGCTGCGCGCGCCGGTGAACAGCGCGTACTTCTCGGCCTTGGGAAAGCGCGCCTCGATGGCGGCGAGCAGCGCGGTGCCCAGCCCCTGGCGCTGGTGCTCCGGGTGCACGATGAGCCGGCCTATCTGGCAGACGCCGTGACTCACCCCCGCGCGCACGGAGCCGACGATGGGCGCGCCCGGCCCGGCCTCGTCCGCCGGAATGGCCTTGAGCACGACGAGACGCTTGAACTCGGCCAGCAGCGCCTCCAGCGGCTGGGTCAGCGGGGGCAGGCTCCAGTCGTTGTAGCGCAGGGCCTCGGCCTGGTAGGCCAGCCGCTGCAGGGCCAGAATGGCCGGGGCGTCGGCCGGAACGGCCGGAAGAATGTCATAGGGCATGTGCCGCATACCTGCCTGTAATGGAAAAGGCCCGGAGTCGCCTCCGGGCCCGTGAAACGCGGGGGCGCGTCCTCCTAGAGGTCGTAACCGAAGCTATCAACCACGAGCTTGGTGCGCTTCTTGGACGCGGTCATGCGCGCGGCCAGATCCTTTTTGTACTGGTCGAGGTCGAGGGGCTTGGTGGCCACGCCGGTGTCCATGGCGGCCTTGGCCACGGCCGGGGCCTCCCATTCCAGCACGCGCGGGTCCAGCGCCTTGGGGATGACGTAGTCGACGCCGTACTCGAGTTTTTCGACGCCGTAGAGCGCGCACACCTCGGCCGGCACGGGCTCCTTGGCCAGGGCGGCCAGGGCCTTGGCCGCGGCGATCTTCATCTTTTCATTGATGACCTTGGAGCGCACGTCGAGCGCGCCGCGGAAGATGAAGGGGAAGCCCAACACGTTGTTGATCTGGTTGGGAAAGTCGGAGCGCCCGGTGGCCATGATGAGGTCCGGGCGCGCCTGCTTCGCCACGAGGTAGTCGATCTCCGGGTCCGGGTTGGCGCAGGCGAAGATCACGGGGTCCTTGCCCATGCTCGTGACCATGGCCGGGCTGAGAATGTCCTTGGTGGACAATCCCAAAAACACGTCCGCGCCGTCCATGGCCTGGGCCAAGGTCATGTCCTTGTCCTGGGCGTAGTAGGATTTCTCGGCGTTGAGGCCGCTTCTGCCCTTGTGGACGAGCCCCTTGGAATCGAACATGAAGATCTGCCCGCGGTCGAGGCCCATGGACTCGTAGAAGCGGCAGGTGGAGATGGCGGCCGCGCCCGCGCCGGAGACGACGAGGCGGATATTCTCGATGCGTTTGCCGCTGATGTCCAGGGCGTTCACCAGCCCGGCGCCGGAGATGATGGCCATGCCGTGCTGGTCGTCGTGGAACACCGGGATGTTCATTTCCTGGATGAGCGTGCGCTCGATCTGGAAGCACTCCGGCGACTTGATGTCCTCGAGGTTGATGCCGCCGAAGGTGGGTTCGAGCTTCTTGCAGAACTCGATGACCTCCTCGGGCGTGTTGGCGCGGATGTTCAAATCGTAGACGTCGATGTCGGCGAAGATCTTGAACAGGACGCCCTTGCCCTCCATGACGGGTTTGCCGGCCTCGGGGCCGATGTTGCCCAGGCCAAGCACGGCGGTGCCGTTGGAGACCACGGCCACGAGGTTGCCCTTGTTCGTGTACTCGTATACCTGCTCCACGTCGGCGTGAATGGCTCGGCAGGCCTCGGCCACGCCGGGGCTGTAGGCCATGGTCAGGTGCTTCTGGCTCTCGCAGGGCTTTATGGACATGACCTCGAGCTTGCCCCTGCGTTTCATGGAGTGGTACTTGAGTGCCTCTTCTTTGGTGTACAGCGCCATGGCGGAATCTCCCAAGTTGAAAGTTTGTCAGGGGTTGCGTCGACGTCGGCGTGGAGAGCGAATCTAGATTGCCGCCCATGGCGCGTCAAGTGGCGCGGCCGTTCGCGGCGGAAGAGCTACGGAGGCGGAAGTGCCCAGTTCGAGTTTGCGGGTCGTTTTGTTTCGGCCCAAGTATGCGGAGAACGTCGGCTCGGTGGCGCGGGCCATGTTGAACATGGGGGCCAGCACCCTCATCCTCGTCGATCCGCGTGATTACGATATCGAGCGCGCGGCCCCGCTGGCCACCAGCCACGCCCGGCACCTGCTTGAGTCCGCGCGGATCGTAGGCACCCTGGCCGAGGCGTTGTCCGGCGTCTCGCTGGCCATCGGCACCACGGCGCGCACGGGCGGCTGGCGCAAGGGACTCTCCACCCCGGCCAAGGCCGCGCCGGAGATCCTTGAGCGCATCCACGACGGCGGCGAGGTGGCCCTCGTCTTCGGTCCCGAGGACCGGGGCCTGACCAACGCGGAGACCAGCCTGTGCGATCAGCTGGTCACCATCCCCGCCCATCCGGCCTGCACCAGCCTGAACCTTTCGCAGGCGGTGCTCATTCTGCTTTACGAATGCTACCAGCACTCGCTGACCAAGCCCTTCGAGCCCAAAGGCCCGCCCACGGAGCGTGACGTGTCCTTTGAGGAGCGGCAGGCGCTTTTCTCGAACATGGAGAAAGCTCTTTCCGACATAGATTTTCTGAAGGATCAGAACGTGGAGTACTGGATGATGCCGGTACGAAGATTTTTCTCGCGATTCCGCCTACGTAAGAATGAGTACAACCTGCTCATGGGGATCTGCCGACAGGTGCGCGGCGTGGCCGCGCGCGCGGCGAAGGCTTCGAAAGACCGTTGATTTTTCCCTGAAAGCGGGCATGGTGGAGGCAATGCCTGACCAAAGGGCGGATTTCCCGCCCGTGTGTGGTCAGGGGGAGCGACATGCCTGAAGCACGCCAGCGGAATTTTCGCCGTCCGGAGCCCTCTCGCCCGGCGGTCGGGTTCGTCCGCCTGCTGCTGACGGCGCTCCTCACGCTGCTGGCCCTGTCCGTTTCGTCCGCTTCCGCGGCCAAAAGCCGTGCCGGCCGCACCCTCGTCTTCGGAATGTCCGCCGCCTTCAGCGGCCCGGCGCGCGGGCTGGGCGTGGAGTACGAGCGCGGCATCCTGGCCGCGTTTTCGCACATCAACGCCCAGGGCGGGGCGGGCGGGCTCCGGCTGGCCCTCGTCCCGCGCGACGACGGCTATGGGCCGGCCGCCACCCTCGGCAACACCATCGAGTTCGTGGAGCGCGACCACGTGTTCGCACTGCTCGGCTACGTGGGCACGCCCACCACGGCGCGCATGCTGCCCCTGCTCAAACATTACGACGACCAGGACGTGACGCTGCTGTTCCCGCTCACGGGGTCCGGCCTGCTGCGCGACCGCGCCTACGACGACCGCGTGTTCACCCTGCGCGGGTCCTACCAGGACGAGGCCTCCACCCTGGTGCGGGCCTTGCTGGACAGCGGTCGGAGGCGCGTGGCCGTGTTCTACCAGGCCGACGTGTATGGCCGCGATGGCTGGGACGGCGTGCGCCACACCCTGGCCGATCACGGATTGCCCATCGTGTCCGAGGCCACCTACCGCCGCGGGGCGCGCTTCGCGCAGAGTTTTCTTCGGGAGGCCGGCATCATCCTGGCCGGCAAGCCCGACGCCGTGGTGATGGTGGGCACGGCCCCCGCCAGCGCCGCCTTCGTGCGCGACCTCACGGATCTTGGATTCCGGGGTGAGGCGGCCGCGCTCTCCTTCGCCGACGCCGACAATCTGGTGCGCTATCTGTGCGCGCAGACGCGCGTGAACGGCCACGACTACACCTCGCGGCTGGTGTTCTCGCAAGTGGTACCCAGCTACGATGACGAGCGGCTGCCCGCCGCGCGGCTGTACCGCCGGGCCATGGCGCATTTCTCGCCCCCGCCGCCGCCGCAGCTCTCCCCGGACGCTTACGAGCCGCATCACCTGAGCTTCGTGGGCTTCGAGGGTTTTCTGGCCGGCATGGCGCTCGGCGAGGCGGTCAAACGCCTGCACGGCGACGCGGACCGCGCCCTGTTGCGCCGGGTCCTCTCCTCCATGACCAGCGTGAACCTCGGCCTGGGGCGTCCGGTGAACCTGCACCCCGACGGGCGGCTGGGCCACGCGCGCACGTATCTCGCCATCTATCGCGGCGGGCGCTTCATCGGCGTGGACGGTCTGAAGGCGGTGCACCGGTGAAGTCGCGTCTGTGGGTCCGGCTGCTGCTGTTCCTGGTGGGGGCCTTCGGCGTCATGGCCGCGGCCACGGGGTACATGGCCGCGCGCGAACTCAAGGGCATGCTCGGCGAGGAATACAAGGCCCGGGCGCTGGCCATCGCCCGCAGCATCGCCGACGGCAACTCCGAACTCCTGCTCGAACGCGACGCCGCGAGCATTCAGGCCGCTATCGACCAGCACCAGGAGATGGGCGACATTTCCTACATCCTCGTGGTGGATTCCGGCGGAAGCATCGTGGCGCACACCTTCGTGCCCCAGGTCCCGGAGCCCGTGCGCGAGCTGCTCGCGGACAAACGGCCGTCCAACCGGGCGGACATCCGCACGCTGAGCCTGGGGGAGGGACGCGAGGTCATCCACGTGGTGCAGCCGGTGCTCAACGGGCGTGGCGGCTACGTGCACATCGGCATGGACACCGCGCCCATCCATCGGGCCATGACCATGGCCATATGGCGGCAGGTCGGCCTCACCATGGGCGTGTTCGTCCTGTGCGTGGGATTGGCGTTTTGGTTCATTCGCGGCGTCACCGGCCGGCTGGACGCGCTGGCCCTGTACGCCCGGCGCGTGGCCGCCCACGACTTTTCCGCCACCTGTGAGGTGGGCGGGGAGGACGAGATCGGCGTGCTCGCGGGCTCCATGCGCAGCATGGCGGGCGACATCGCCGGCCACGTGGGGCACCTGGAGCGCTCCGTGGCCGAGGCCACGGGGGAACTCAAGGACGCCCTGGGGTCGCTCTCGGCCATCATCGGCAACATCGCCGATGGACTGCTCGTGGTGCGCGGGGGCGTCATCCTCCAGCACAACCCGGCCTTGCTGCGCATGTTCGGCCTGCCGGACGCCGACCACACCGGTGACTCTTGCGCGGCGCTCCTGGGCGACGCCGTGTGCGGGGCCACGTCCTCGCCCGCCGGGGGCGGCCGGCCGAGGCTGGTCGAGGCGCAGGCCCAAAGGGCCGATGGGCAGGGCTTCCCCGTGGAGATCACCGTGGCCTCGGTGCCGCTCACCGGCGGTGAGGCCAGCGTGTGCATTCTGCGCGACATCACCGTGGCCAAGCAGCTGGAGCAGGAGCGCGAGCAGTCGCGCGCGTTGCTGGAGCACATGGTGGCCGAGCGCACCCGCGAACTCTCGCGCGCGAACACGCAGCTCAAGATCGAGGTCGCCGAGCGCAAGGTGGTGGGCGACGCCCTGCGCCGCGCCGAGGCCAAGTTCCGGGGCATCTTCGAGAACGCGGTGGAGGGCATTTTCCAGTTCTCGCCCGATGGCCGCTACCTCTCGGCCAACCCGGCCATGGCGGCCATTTTCGGCTACGACTCGCCCGACGATCTGGTGCAGGCTTTTTCCGAACAGCTCCCGTACCTGGACCCCGAGAGGCGCGCCGCCTTCCTGGAACTCATGGAGACCCAGGGGCAGGTGCGTGGTTTCGAGTCGCAGGCCAAACGCAAGAGCGGCCGGGTCATCTGGATTTGCGAGAACGCCCGCAAGGTCGTGGACTCCTCCGGCAAGACCCTGCACTTCGAGGGCTTCGTGGAGGACATCACCCTGCGCAAGGAGGCGGAGAGCCGACTGGTGCATCAGGCCTTCCACGATCCCCTGACCGGCCTGCCCAACAGGCTGCTCTTTCTCGACCACCTGCGCATGGCCATGGAGCGTTCGCGCCGTCAGGCGGACTTCCGCTTCGCCGTGCTCTACCTCGACCTGGACCGCTTCAAGATCATCAACGACAGCCTGGGGCACGACGTGGGCGACAGGCTGCTGCGCCACGTGAGCGACGCGCTCGTGGCCTGCGCGCGCAGCACGGACACCGTGGCCCGTTTCGGCGGCGACGAGTTCGCCATCCTGCTGGAGGACCTCACCGCCCCGCGCGACGCCATCCGTTTCTCCCGGCGCGTGCTCGACGAGATCGGCAAGCCCATGGCGCTGGCCGGGCGCGAGGTCGCCACCTCGGGCAGCGTGGGCATTGTGCTGCACACCTCCGCCTACGACCGGCCCGAGGCGCTGCTGCGCGACGCCGATACCGCCATGTACCACGCCAAGGAGCTGGGCAAGGGGCGCTTCAAGGTTTTCAACAAGCGCATGCACCACCAGGCCCAGGAGCTCATGGAGTTGGAGATGGAGCTGCGCGGGGCAGTGAGCCGCGGCGGCCTCACCCTGGCCTATCAGCCCATCGTGGACCTGGCCGAGCGGCGTCTGACCGGCTTCGAGGCGCTGGTGCGCTGGCGGCGCGACAACGGCCGCGACATGGCGCCCGTGGAGTTCATCCCGTTGGCCGAGGAGACCGGGCTCATCTACCCGCTGGACCAGTGGGTCTTCGCCCGGGCCTGTTCCGCCGCCGGGCGCTTCGCCGAGATCGCGTCCGCGCCGGGGCAGGAGCTGGTGGTCAACATCAACATGTCGGCCAAGCACTTCCGCACGCCGTTGCTCGTGTCCCAGCTGGACCAGATCATGCGCGAGTGCGGCGTGCCCCCCTCGTCCCTGGCGCTGGAAATCACCGAGAGCGTGCTTTTCGACAACGTGCAGAGCGCCCGTGAGATCGCCGCCAAGCTGCGCGAACTTGGCCTGGGGTTGTGCATCGACGACTTCGGCACCGGCTACTCCTCGTTGTCCTACATCCAGCGCTTCAGCGTCGACGCCATCAAAATCGACAAGGGCTTCGTGGCCGGTTTGACGGAGCGGGGCGGCGATCCCGGCAGCGAGGCCATCGTGCGCACCATCGTCACCCTGGCCGCCGGTCTGGGGCTCAAGGTGGTGGCCGAGGGCGTGGAGACCCGCGAGCAGCTCGACTTCCTCACCCAGCTGGGCTGCCGCTACGCCCAGGGATTCCTCTTCGCCCGGCCACTCACCGAGGACGCCGCCCTGGACCTCGTTGCCGCCGGCGCGCAGCGCGCCTGGCCGGATTTTCCAGGCGCGGGCCCATTACATGCCGGGGCGACGGAGACGCCCGCCGGGTCGCCTCTTTCCTCCCGGGACGGAATGCGATAGATTATCTCTTCCGCCACGAGCTCCGAAAAGGGAGGCCATGACGCATGACCAGCGCCGCATCGCAGCAGAACCAGGGGAGCGACCGCATCACGGGCGTGTTCTCCAAGAAGAAAATTTCCAAAATCGGCGCGGGCACCACCGCCCGTAGAACCGAGATCACCACCTATTTCCAGGTCACGGAGCGCGAGGATGGCGTCATCATCGTGCAGGCCCTGGCCGCCAACGACGTTCCCTTCGGCCCCAAGACGGAGGTCTCCCGCGAGCAGTTGCTGGAGGAATACCTGCCGGAGCCGCAGAAGACCCTGGAGCGCGCCGTGGCGGCGTTGACGCCCCAGGAGCGCGAGATTCAGAAGGCCGTGGCCCGCGGAGACAAGTTCCGCAAGTGCGGCGAGAGCTTCACCGCCGAATTCGAGTACACGAAGGCCCTGGATATGGACATGGGCAACGTGCGGGCCAACTTCGGCATCGGCCTGTGCTACATCGATCGTGGCGAGCGCGAGAAGGCCACCGAGGTCTTCGAGCGGCTGGTCAAGCTCGACGCCGCCTTCGAGGACGAGCACAAGCACCTGTTCAACGAGTTCGGCATCAGCCTGCGCAAGGCGGGCATGAACGACGAGGCCATGGACTACTATCACCGCGCTCTTGAGCTTTCGCCGAACGACGAGAACCTGCACTACAACATAGCCCGCGCCGCCCTGGACAAGGGCGATCCCAAGCTCGCCGCCCGGGAACTCGCCGCCTGCCTCAAGCTCAACCCCGACCACGAGGAGGCGCGCCGCTTCGTTGAGTATCTACGGCACAAGAACCTTGCCGGGGCGTGATCCCGTAAGCTATATGCTGTGTGCTGATTACGTAATCTGCTCCTGCTTCTTTCCTACCGTGATTTCTTTTGTTACCATCAAATTAATTGAAGTTAATCCGTCTCGGAGTCGGTTTGGACTATGGAAACGGAATACCCAGCCCCGCCCATAACTGGTGTGTTTTCCCAGAAGATAGTGTCGAGTATCGGCACGGGAACCACCGCGCGCAAAACCGAGTCCCTGGCGTATTTCTTCGTTCGCGAGCGCGACGGCGGGGAGATCGAGACCCAGTGCCTCAGCCCGGCCAACGAGCTCTTCGGCGAGAAGAAGACCATCACCCGTGAGGAGCTGCTGGAGAACTTCCTGCCCGACCCGCAGCGCTCGCTGGATTTCGCCAAAAGCAGCGCCGACACCGTGCGCGTGGCCGTGGCGCGCGGCGACAAGTTCCTCAAGCAGGGCGCGCACTACTCCGCCGAGTTCGAATACAACAAGGCCCTCGCGCTGGAGGAGGAGAACGTCCGCGCCAATTTCGGCATCGGCCTGTGCTACATCGCCCGCGAGGAGAACGATAAGGCGCGCGCCGTGTTCGACCGTCTCGTCAAGCTGGAGGCGGCCTTCAGCCCACAGCACAAGCACCTTTTCAACGAGTTCGGCATCTGTCTGCGCATGGCCGGCATGTACGACGAGGCGCTGGCCTATTACTCCCGCGCGTTGGAGCTGGCCCCGGACGACGAGAACCTGCACTACAACATGGCTCGCGCCGCCTATGGCAAGGGCGAGGGGGAAGACGCCGTCAGGTACTTGGCCGAGTGCCTGCGCCTCAATCCCCGTCATCCCGAGGCCTTGCAGTTCAAGGCCTTCCTCGAACGTCGGATCGCCGTGGAGCCGCCGGAGTGAGTCCGGGGCCGTGCGCGGTCGTCATCGGCGGGGCGGGCAGTGGCTGCGGCAAGACCTCGCTGACCCTTGGACTGTTGCGCGCTCTTCGTCGGCGCGGGTTCGTCGTGCAGCCGTTCAAGGCCGGGCCGGATTTCATCGATCCCGGTCTGCACGAATGCGCCGCCGGCCGCGTCAGCCACAATCTGGACACCTGGATGCAGCCCTGGCCGGCTTTGCGGGGCATCTTCGCCCGCGCCTGCCTCGACGCCGACATCGCCGTCGTCGAGGGGGCCATGGGAATTTTCGACGGACGGGGCGGCGCGGACGAGACCGGCTCCACCGCGCAGTTGGCCAAGCTGCTCGGCCTGCCGGCGCTGCTCGTGTTCAACGCCGCCGCGCAGGCGCGCAGCGCAGCGGCCCTGGCCCTGGGCTTTCATCATTTCGATCCCGATCTGCGCCTCCTCGGCTTTGTGGCCAATCGCGTGGGCAGCCCGCGTCATGCGGCCATTCTGCGCGAGGCCTTCGCCGCCTCATCCTCCCGTCAGATGATTCCGCCGCTGCTCGGCTGTCTGCCGCGCCGCGAGAACCTCGGGCTGGCGTCGCGCCATCTGGGGCTCGTCACCGCCGCCGACGCCGCCGGGGCGGGCGATTGGGACGCGCGGCTCACCGCCCTGGCCGACTGGGTGGAGCAGGGCGTGGATCTGGACGCCTTGCTCGACGCGCTGCCGCGCATCGATTCGCCGGAGTTGGCGGACGGGGGACCGTCCACGCCCATTGACGCCCCGCGCGTGCGCCTCGGCGTGGCCGAGGACCGGGCCTTCTGCTTTCGCTACGCCGAGAATCTGCGTCTGTTGACGTTGGCCGGCGCGGACATCGTTCCCTTTTCGCCCTTGGCCGACGCCGGTCTTCCGCCGGAACTCGACGGCCTGTACCTGCCCGGCGGCTACCCCGAGCTGACGGCGGCGGAGCTGGCGGCCAACGCGGCCATGCGCGCGTCTGTGCGGGCGTTCTGCGCCTCGGGCCGGCCCGTGTGGGCCGAATGCGGCGGGTACATGTATCTGCTGGAGGAGCTGACGGACGCGGAGGGGCGCGTGTGGCCCATGTGCGGCGCGCTGCCTGGACGGGCGGCCATGGGCGGGCGCATCGGCCGGCTGGGCTACCGCGAGGCGCGCACTCTCGCGCCGGGACCGCTGGGGCCGGCGGGAACGCCGCTGCGCGGGCATGAATTTCATTATTCGGCGTATGACGGAGCCGCGCCGGACTTCCCCGCGTTCGCGCTCACGGCGTCGGATGGACGCGTGGAGCGCGACGGGCAGGCGCGAGGCAACATTGTGGCCGGCTACTTCCACGCGCACCTGTCGTCGAACCCGGATGTGGCGGCGGCTCTCGTCGCCTCCTGCCGGGCTGCGCGCTAGGGCTTGGGGGACGGGTCCGGGCCGGAGGCGTGGCGTCCGGCGGCGCGTCTGGCGCGTTCCACCACGCGGTCGGCCCGCTGGGCCATGACGTGGCGGATTTTCATCCGCAGCATCCACACGACGAGCGCCAGGCTCACGCCGTTGGCGATGATGACCGAGGGCGCGCGCAGCAGCACGCCGTACACCAGCCACAGGAACAGGCCTAGCGCCATGGCCAGGAACATGGCGAGCGAAACGTCGCCCGCCGACTTGCTGCGCCAGGTCTTGTACACTTGCGGCACGTATGCTGCGGTGGTCAGCAGGCCCGCGGCCAGGCCGACGTATTCGGCGGGATTCAGTTCCATGACGACTCCGGGTATGCGGGGATGATAGCCCAGGGCTCCATGGGGGGCAACGGCTTATCGGCGCGCCGGACGTCGGCGATGCAAAACAGTTGCATCCTGCCCGCGCGGGCTGTACACAGCGCGTGGACGCGCGGGGGCCTTCGGCCTTTTCGGCTCCCCCGGCTTTTTGGGGATCCGGTCGGCCTTGCGCGAGCGAATTTCCGGGAGGCGTTTTTTGGATACTCCGGCCATAGAAATTTCCGACATGTGGTTTGCCTACGACGGCGCGCGCGTGCTGGATCAGGTGAATCTGACACTGCCCGCCGGCGACTTCCTGGCCGTGCTGGGCCCCAACGGCGGTGGCAAGTCCACGCTGCTGCGGCTGTTGCTCGGCCTGCTCAAACCCGGCGGCGGCGTCATCCGCGTGCTGGGCCTGCCGCCGGGACAGGCGGGCGGGCGCATCGGCTTCCTGCCGCAGTTCACGGAGGTCTCCGCGAATTTCCCCATCACGGTGCTCGGGGCCGTGCAGACAGGCCTGGTGGAGCCCGGGTTGTCCTGCCTGCGCAGCCCGGCCAAGCGCCGCCGCGAGCGTGAGCTGGCCCTCGACGCGCTCTCCCGCGTGGGGCTGGCCGGCCACGCCGAGCGCAGGCTCTCCGATCTTTCCGGCGGGCAGCGGCAGCGCGTGTTCATCGCCCGGGCCCTCGTCTCCCGGCCGGAGCTGCTCCTGCTGGACGAGCCCACGGCCAGCGTGGACGGCCGCAGCCGGCAGGAACTCATGCAGCTGCTCTCCGACATCAACCACGACATGACCATCGTCATGGTCAGCCACGACATGTCCACGGTGGATGGCTGCGTGAAGTCCATCGCCTGCGTGAACCGCACCCTGCACCACCATATGGACAGCCGGCTCACCCCGCTCATCTTCGCCCAGGCCACGGGGGCGGACCTCATGGCTGGCTGTCCGGTGGAGCTGCTGGCCCACGGGACCGTGCCGCATCGCGTGGTGCTGGACCACGGCGATCCCGACTGCTGCGGCGGCCGGCATTCACAAGACGCGGCGCGCGACGACGGCGCGGGCGAGGGGGAGGACGGCCATGCTTGAGGCCCTGACGTTCGATTTCTTCCGCAACGCGCTTTACGCGGGTTTGCTGGCCAGCCTCATCTGCGGCGTCATCGGCTCGCTGGTGGTGGTGAACCGCGTGGTCTTCCTGGCCGGTGGCATCGCCCACGCCTCTTACGGCGGGGTCGGGCTGGCCTTTTACTTCGGTCTGCCCGTGCTGCCGGTGACGGCCGGCTTCTCCACCCTTTCGGCCATGGCCATGGCCGCCGTGACGCTGACCAGCCGCGAGCGCGCGGACACGGTCATCGGCGTGCTCTGGGCTGCGGGCATGGCGCTGGGTATCATCCTCATCGACATGACGCCGGGCTACAACGCCGACCTCATGAGTTACCTGTTTGGCAGCATCCTGGCCGTGCCGGACTCGGACCTGTGGCTCATGGCCGTGCTGTGCGCGGCGGTGTTGCTGCTTGTGGCGCTGTTCTCGCGCGGGCTGCTGGCCATGAGCTTCGACGCCGACTTCGCGCGTTCGCGCGGGGTGCCGGTGCGTTTTCTGCACTTCCTGCTCATGGGCATGATCGCCCTGTGCGTGGTCATGGTCATCCGCGTGGTGGGGTTGATCCTGGTCATCGCGCTGCTGACCATCCCGCCGTTCATCGCCGAGCGCCGGGCGCATTCGCTGCCGGGCATGATGTTGATGGCGGCGGTGCTGAGCGCCGTCTTCTGCACCGTCGGCCTGTACCTGTCCTACACGCTGGACCTGAGTTGCGGCGCGACGATCATCGCCGTGGCCTGCGTCGGCTTCGTCACCGCGCTGGCCGTGCCCCGGCGGCGCGTGCCCGAGCCCCCAGGAGGAACGGACGGTCCGGCCCGCGCCGGACATCAGTCCGTGGAGGACGGCGTCGCGTGAGCGACGGTCCTGGACACCCCGAGCCGCCTGCCGAGGGGCCGCCCTCCGGGAGTGAGCTGGCCCGGCGTGTCGAGGCGCTGGCCGAGCGCGCCCACACGCTGGCCGAGGCGACGGTCCGCGGGCTGAGCCCGGAGGAGGCCGTGGCTCTCGCGTCCGGGTTGGACGCGGCGAACGGCGTCGATGCGTCGGGGCTTGGCTGGTGGGTGCTGGCCGTGGGCGCCGCGCTTGATCCCGATGATTTCGCCGCGCGCGAGGCCGCCCGCGAGGCCCTGCTCGAAACCGTGCGCGGGGCCGGGGTGCTGCTTTCGGAAAATGTCTGGGTGTGGGACGCCAGCGGCCGGGCGCTGCTCGTGCTGGCCACGCTGCCCACGCTCACGCGGGCCGGCCGCGTGGCGGAGCGACTGCGGCGGAAGGGTCTGGACGTGGCCGTGCGCCGCGAGCTGCCCGAGCGCGGCTCCGCCCCGGACAAATAACGCCGGGGCTGTCGGCCGGGGATGACATCCGCGAATCGTCCGGTCCGTCCCGGCCATCCGATTCGTTCAAGCTGGCCTATCCGTCCAGCTCGGCCAATTCGTCCAGTCCGGGCGATTCTTTCCCTCACGCCGATGACTTGGAGAACGCGCCCACGCGCGCGCCGGAAAGCCGCGTCAGGTCGGTCGCCGCCATGACGAGCGTGCGGTCCGGCCGGGCCAGACCGCTGTATGTGGCCGGCGTGATGGTCAGCGCGTCCTCGTCCATGAGGACCAGCGCGCCCGTCAATTCCATGGCGGCGGGCAACAGGGGCGAGACTCCGCCCGGGGCCACTCCCAGACGGTCCAGCACCTCCCCGGGCGCAAGGGGCCGCAGGTCGCGTCGGCTCATGCCGAGAAGTCCCGCGAGCTTGGCGTAGTCCACGCGACGCGTGCCGCGCAGGGCCGCCAGCACCAGCCGGTCGTCATCCGTGGTCGGGACCGTTCGCGCTGGGCGCGCGGCGAAGGCGATGGTCTTGACGATGCGCGTCACGTCGATGTCCAGGCTGGCGCGCGCGTCGTCGATGGTGCGCGCGGGCGTGTGTTTCAGCACGGAGAAGGGCGCGCCGGAGCGCTCGGCCAGGGCGAGGAGCGCGTTGTGGACTTCCCGCGCCGCCGTGTCGGGCGTGCTCGTCGAGTCTTGCGCGTTCAGCGTGTCGGGCGCGCTCTTCAGGCTTGTCGCGGTGGTTTTGTTCGACAGGGAGGGCATGTTCGCGGGTTCGGCCGGGACCGTTCGCGCCGGGGTGGTCAGATCGCCCGACCGGCGAGGAGGAAGATTGGGAAGTCGCGCTCGCCGCCGGCCACGGACCTGCGCAGCACATGGAACACGCGCGGCGCGGCCGCGTCGAAGCCGCTCGCGGTCAGGTCGGCCGCCAGCGCGTCGGGGTCGAAGCCGTTGTGCTCGGCCGGGGCGTCGCCGTGGAAGCTGCCGTCCTCGGTGACGAGGTCCGAAAGCACGATGCGGCCGCCGGGGGGCAGCAGGCGGCGGAAGCCGCGAAAGACGCCCGGCACGTCGGCCACGTGATGCATGGCCATGCCCGAGACGATGGCGTCCACCGCCGGGGTCGGCTTGGGCAGGGCGGAGAGGTCGCCCAGGAACGTCCGCGCGTCCCGGATGCCCGATTCGCTTATGCGCTGGCGCAGCACCGCGAACATGGCCGGGGAGGCGTCGAGGAAGATCATGCGCGCGCCGTGGTCCAGGCCGAGCCTGAGGCCCAGCGAGCCCGTGCCGCAACCGAACTCCAGCACGGTCTTGCCCGCGATGTCCGGCAGCTCGGCGAGCACCCGCTCGTAAAAGGCCTGGCTCATGGTCGCGCGCACGGGGTTTTCATCCCACGTGGCCGCGGCCTTTGCGAAATAGTCGCCCATCGCTACCTCCCGATTCCGCGCGGCGCGATGATCCCGCTCGCCCGCAGCATGTCCAGGCACTGCGTCACCGGCAGTCCCACCACGTTGGTGTACGAGCCGTGGATGCGTTCCACCAGGAACGCGCCCATGCCCTGGATGGCGTAGGCACCCGCCTTGTCCATGCATTCGCCCGTGGCGGCGTAGGCGGACAACTCGTCCGTCGTGCTCGCGCGCATTTCCACCTCGGTGATCACGGAGAAGCAGGCCGGTTCGGCGAGGTTCGGCAGTGTCAGACAGCAGCCCGTCACCACCTGGTGCGTGCGGCCGGAGAGCAGCGAGAGCATCCGCACCGCGTCGGCCTCGTCGACCGGTTTGCCCAGCACGAAGCCCGCGCCGTCGCCGTCCGGCAGGGCCACGATGGTGTCCGCGCCGAGCACTGCGGCCGTGGGGTACAGCGCGGCCACGTCCAGAGTCTTCTGCCGGGCCATGCGCCGGGCGTAGGCCTCCGGGGATTCGGCCGCGCCGGGGGGCGGTTCGGGGGTGGTGCTGGGGCAGGTTTCGAAGCTTAGCCCCAGGGCGCGGAGCAGCTCGCCCCGCCGGGGCGAACCGCTGGCGAGCACCAGGGCGGAAAGTGTCTCGTAGGCGCCGGGCCCGGCCGGCGGCAGGAATGCGTTGGTCATGGCCGGTTTGTGCCGTCAATCGTCGGTGGAGTCAATGCGGCGGCCAAAAGTGCCGGGCGCGGTGCGTCGGGTTTCCGCCGGCGGTCGTCGGGCTGGAGCTTTTTGCCTGTAACCGGCCCGCGTCATCCCAGGCGATGCCGGCCTTGGCAGGGTATTTGCTTAGGGAAGGGGGCACGGTCCGGAACACCCCGGTCCGGCAGACGCAGCGGAGATGTTCCATGGGCAATGGCGATCGATACGGCAGGGACGACGGCTTCCTCGGCGAGGACTTCACGCGGCGCGCATCCGGCGGCGGCAATTTCGCCGAGTGGTCGGTGCCGTGGTCGGACCTGATGATGATCATGTTCATCGTGTTCGCG
The DNA here is from genome assembly GCA_020692325.1 of Desulfocurvus sp. Classification (GTDB taxonomy): domain Bacteria; phylum Desulfobacterota; class Desulfovibrionia; order Desulfovibrionales; family Desulfovibrionaceae; genus Humidesulfovibrio. Next base: position 81,738 of record JAIMKR010000007.1, on the reverse strand, counting down.
CTGCTGTTCATCTACACGAACGGCCACGAGAAGCGCGTGCCCGTCCCCGTCAAGGCCCAGCCCCCCGTGGTGCGCGAGGCCGCGACCAAGGCTCCGCCGGATCCCGGTCAGGCCTTCATGGGCCAGCTGAACGATCCCGTGAACGGGGCCGCGAGGAACGATCCCGCCGCCAAGGGTGCGCCCGTTCGGGAGACCTATTACCGCTCCGACAATCTGGGCATCTCCATCATGCGCGAGACCGACCGGCAGGTGCGCGTGTTTCTGCGCGGCGGCCTGTTCTTCAACGCCGGCGGCGATCATCTGCTTTCCGGCAGCGACCGCTACCTGGGACGCATCGCCGAGATTCTGCGCGTGAGCACCGGCGCGGTGCTGGTGGTGGGCCACTGCGCCGCCGACGAGACCTCGACGCCCGAGCAGGGGCTGGCGCTCTCAGCCGCGCGCGCGGCCAGCGTGGCCGAATATTTCATCAAGACCGCGCACTTGGACCCAAGGCGGTTCATGGTCACCGGGCGCGGCAGCTTCCAGCCGGAGGTCCCGGGCGCGTCCGCCGACGCGGACAAGCGTAACCGCCGGGTCGAAGTGCTCGTCCTGACTGACATCTAGGGGGAAACGACATGAGCAAGAAGAACATGCTGGGCGTGCTCATATGCGCCGCCATCTTCGTCGGAGGCTTCTGCCTCAGCGGCGGGGTTCAGGTCTATTGGAACCTGGGCGCCTTCCTCATCGTCACGGCCGGGCTGTTCACCGCCCTGTTCATGAGCTATCCGTACGAGCGCATCCGCACCGCCTTTATCGTGGCGCGTAGCGTGTACACGGAGCGCCGCCGCACCCCGGACGACATCGTGCGCATTCTGCTCGAACTCTCCGTCAAGTCGCGCGTGGAGGGGATGCTCTCGCTGGAAAACGTGCGTCAAAAAATCGCCGATCCCTTCCTGCGCAACGCCGTGGCCTTTTTGGTGGACAATTACAAGGAGCGCGACATCCGCGAGTTCCTGAACACCGAGATGGCTTTCTTCCGCGACCGCCGCCAGCAGAGCGAGCGCGTGTTCCAGACCCTGGCCAAGGCCGCGCCCGCGTTCGGCGTGGCCGGCAGCGTCATCGGGCTCATCGGCCTGCTTTCCGGCATCGACAACACCCAGGCGCTGGTCTCCAGCATTCCCGTGGCCTTCGTCTCCACCCTGTACGGCGTGGTCCTCTCCAACATGATCCTCGCGCCCATCGCCGAGAGCATCAACTTCAACACCTGCGCGCAGATGCTCAATCAGAAGCTCATCATGGAGGGAGTCATCGCCATCTCCAAGGAGCAGAATTCCCACCGGCTGGAAAAGAAGCTCACCAGCTTCCTCTCCCCGGCCGAGCGCGCCGGCAAGGCCGAGCTTTTGCGCGCCATCACCAAGAAGTACATCACCCGCCAGCGCCGCGCCCGTGAGGCCGCCGCCGGTCCCGAGCAGGCCGAGCCGATCGAACTGACCACGCCGGTCGCCCGGACCGGGACCGCCGACTCGCCCGCCGCCAATACCGGGGCAGTCAGCCCCGCCCGGACCGGGACCGCCCGGACCGATTCCACCCGGAGTATCCGGCCAGAGCGGACGAACGGTTCCGCTAGGCCCGGGAGGAAGGCCGCGCCCACCCTCGTCGCCCCGCCGGCCGCCGTGGCCTTCAACGACGCCGTGCCCATGCCCCCCCCGCGCGAGGTGCCGGGCGGCCAGGGCCTGCGGCTGGCTCCGCTGGTTGCGGCCCATATGGGCTAACGGTCTGGGGCGCGGGACGCTGCCCACGACCTGTCCCCTTCGGTCGATTGGCGGTTTGTCGGATGACGCCAGTCGAAGTCGATGAAAAACGTCTTCATTGAGCCAGCGGGGCGACTCGCTGGCTTTTTCGTCCCAGCTGGACGGGGGCGTTGGCCAATCGGGCGGTTCTTCCCGGCCGGTCCCCCTTCCTCCAGGCCAAGCGATGGGCGGTCGGAACGTCATGCGACGGGGGGCGGCGTTTGCCGGCGTCCCGCGTCGCTTCCTCCACTCTCCCGACGCGTCCGGTTCTCGACGTCGCGAGTTGACCGCCGGCCGCGCGCGCTGCTATGCGATGGGGCGGGGAGGGCCTCATGGAACGCTATCTTTTCGCGGCGGACATCGGCGGCACCACCAGCCGCATCGGTTTCTTCACCCTCGACGCCGCCCCCCCGGCGACTCCCCCCGCGTCATCCTCCCCGCCGGGCCATCCCACGATCCCATCGGCCACACCGCCTGGCTCCGCGCCCGCGCCGCGTGTTTTGCGCACGCTGTCCCTGCCCACGGCGGCGGCCTCCGGCTTTCCCGATCTGCTCGCTCACGCTTTCGCCGCCGCGCCGGAGTTCGTCCCGGAGCGCTGCCGGCTGGGCGTGTTCGCCGTGGCCGGCGCGGTGCGCGGGGGCTTCTGCCGGCCGCCCAATATCGCCTGGAGCGTGGACGTGCGTGACGCCGTGGCTTTCGGCTTCGTCCACGCGGCGCTGGTGAACGACTTCGCGGCGCAGGCCTACGGAAGCAAGAGCCCCGCGGCCGATAACGCTTTGACGCTCCAGCCCCGCCGGGCGGATCTGCCGGAGGGCGTGGCGGCGGTCATCGGCGCGGGTACGGGCCTGGGGCACTGCGCGCTGGTGCCCGACGGCCTGGGGGGCTGGATCGCCGCACCCTCCGAGGCCGGCCACGCCGGATTCCCCTTCGTGGGCGGGGATGAGAACGCCTTCGGCGAGCATCTGCGGCGTACGCTGAACCTTCCCTTCTGCCATGCGGAGGCCGTGGTTTCCGGCGCGGGGCTGGCGTCGTTGTATTCCTATGTCACGGGTGAGGAGGTGGCCCCGAGGGACGTCCCGGCCCGACTCGCGGAGTCGCCTCGCACGGTGGAGACCTTCGCGCGGTTTTACGGCCGGGCGGCGCGCAACTACGCCCTGGCCGTGCTGTCGCTCTCCGGCGTCATGGTGACGGGCGGTGTGGCGGCGCGTTCGCCGGAATTGGTGCGGCACCCGGCGTTTCTGGCCGAGTTCCGCAACAGCCGGGCCTACGGCGACGTGCTTTCCGGCATGGCCGTGCGCCTGAACAGGGATGAGAACCTGGGGCTTTTCGGCGCGGCGCTCTATGGGGCGCGGACGCTGCGGAACTCGTTTCGGTCCTGATTTCCAAGGGTTGGGCGTGGCGTGCCCGGCGCACTCCACGCTTGCCAGCGGAGCCGCTCTGGTCTATGTTCACCAGCTCCTTAGCGAGGCCTCCGTGGAAAAAAAGCACCCCTACGAAAAGGTCCATCCCGTCACCTGGGAGCAGCTGCAACGCGATTGCCGGACGCTTTCGCTGCGGCTGGCCGAGCTCGGTCCCTGGACGGGAATCTACGCCATCACCCGCGGCGGGCTCGTGCCGGCGGCCATCATCGCCCGCGAGCTGGATATCCATCTCATCGACACCGTTTGCGTGGAAACCTACGACTGGCAGAGCCAGGGCCGGGAGACGCTGCTCAAACGTCCGCAGGGCGACGGCGCGGGCTGGCTGCTCGTGGACGATCTGGTGGATACCGGGCGCACGGCCAAGTTCGTGCGCGAGATGCTGCCGGGCGCGCACTTCGCCACGGTCTACGCCAAGCCGGCCGGCCGGCCTTTGGTGGACACCTTCGTCTCCGAGGTGGGCCAGGACACCTGGATTCTTTTCCCCTGGGATTCGGCCACGCAGTTCGTGCCGCCCATCGCCAAAACCAGGGAGTAGCTTCGCGCTTCCCCCCCGGCGCGGCGCGCGGGGCGGATTTTTTTCGCCGTCGGGATGGACCCGGGGGCGGCTTGTTTCGTTCAAATCCGCCAGGGTGGGCTCGGCGGACGGCATCGGGAAGGGAGGACGTTCCATGAAACATTGGCTGCGCACCATTGGCCTTGCGGCCCTCGCCGCGGGCCTCTTGCTGACCGGTTGCCAGAAGGCGCCGGAGAAGAAGGCCGATGACGCCAAAAACGGTGAACTCAAGGTCGGCTTCGTGTACACCTCGCCCGTGGGCGACGCCGGATACTCCTGGGCGCAGGATCAGGGCCGCAAGGCCATCGAGAAGCTGCCCGGCGTGAAGACCGAGTTCGTCGAGTCCGTGAAGGAGGGCGCCGACGCCGAGCGCGTCATCGAGAACATGGCCCGCTCCGGCGACCAGCTGATTTTCGCCACCAGCTTCGGGTTCATGGATCCCACCATCAAGGTGGCCAAGGACTACCCGAACGTGAAGTTCATGCACTGTTCGGGCTTCAAGAGCGCCGAGAACGTGGACAACTACTTTGGCCGCATGTACCAGGCCCGGTACCTCACCGGCATGGTGGCCGGACTTATGACCAAGAGCAACATCATCGGCTACGTGGCCGCCTTCCCCATCCCGGAGGTCATCCGCGGCGTCAACGCCTTCACCCTGGGCGCGCGCAGCGTGAACCCCAAGGCCCAGGTGCGCGTGGTCTGGACCAAGACCTGGTTCGACCCCGCCCTCGAGAAGGACGCCGCCATCAGCCTGCTCGACGTGGGTGCCGACGTCATCACCCAGCATCAGGACTCCGCCGGCCCCATGGAGGCCGCCGCGCAGCGCGGCAAGTACTGCATCGGCTACAACTCCGACATGAGCAAGTACGCGCCCAAGTCCCACCTCACCGCCGCGGTGTGGAACTGGGCTCCCATGTACGAGGCCATCGTGAAGGAGGTGCGCGCCGGCTCCTGGAAGGGCGGTCGCGCCCTGTGGTGGGGCATGGACAAGGGCGTGGTCGACATCGCGCCCTTTGGTCCCATGGTGCCCAAGGCCGTGCAGGACAAGGTCAACGCCCAGAAGGCGCTGTTCCAGAAGGGCGAGGACAAGGTCTTCGTCGGTCCCATCAAGGACCAGGCCGGTCAGGTCAAGATTCCCGACGGCGTCAAGGCCGAGGACAAGGACCTGCTCGGCATGACCTGGTTCGTCGAAGGCGTGGTGGGCAGCATCCAGTAGGCCGCGCGTGATCCGCCTCGTCGTCCGCAAACGTGCGAAGTCCCTGGGCTGGGGCGCATTGGTCGTGTACCTTTGCGCCCTGGCCCTGGCCCTTTTTATTTGCGGCGTGTTGCTGCGGCTTTCGGGACGGCCTGGCCTCGGCGGCCTGGCCATCCTGTTCCAGGGGGCCTTCGGCCAGAGCTATTCGCTGCTGGACGATCTGGTCAAGGCCATCCCGATTTTCCTGTGCTCCCTTGGCGTGGCGCTCTCGTTCCGCATGCAGATCTGGAACATCGGCGCCGAGGGACAGTTCGCCCTGGGCGCGGTGGGCGCGACCTTCGTCGCCCTTTCGCTGCCGGGCCTGCCCTGGCCGGTCCTGCTGCCGCTGATGTTCCTGGCGGCCATGCTCGCCGGCGGCCTGTGGGGCCTGATCCCCGCCGCGCTGCGTCTGCGGCTCGGCGTCAACGAGATCATCTCCTCGCTCATGCTCAATTACGTGGGCATCCTGGTGCTGGACTACCTCGTCTTCGGCGTGTGGAAGGACCCGGCGAGCTTCGGTTTCCCCATGACGGCCGAGTTCGGCCCCGGCGGGCAGATCGCCCGCATGGGCCCCACGCTGGGCCTGAACCTGGGCAAGCTGCACTGGGGTTTGCTGGCCTGCCCTCTCGCCGGCGTGGCCTATGGCGTGTTCCTCTCGCGCACGCGGCTAGGTTTCGAACTGGCGGCCTGCGGCGAGGGTGAGCGCGTGGCGCGCTACGCCCAGCTGCCCTACGGCTTTCTGGTGCTGCTCGTGCTGGGCGCGGGCGGAGCACTGGCCGGGCTGGCCGGCAGCATCGAGTGCTCGGCCACGCTGGGCCGGCTTCAGCCCACCGTCATGGTCGGCTACGGCTACACGGCCATCGTGGTGGCCTGGTTGGCGCGGCTCAAGCCCTGGCCCATCGCCTTCACCTCTTTTTTGCTGGCCAGCCTGCGCGTGGGCGTGGAGGTGCTGGAGTTGAAACTTCAGATTCCCGCGGCCTTCGGGCAGATCATGGAGGGCGGGATACTCCTGTGCGTCATCGCCGGGCAGTTCTTCCTCGACTACACGGTGAGCCTGCGCCGGCCGGAAGCGCCCGTCGCGCCCGTCGCGTCTGGCGCGTCTTGCGCGCCCGGCGTCAAGGAGGCCGCGTGAGTCCCGATCTGATCGTGGCGCTGCTGGCCGCCGCCGTGCAGGGGGCCGCGCCCATCCTTTTCGCCACCCTGGGCGAAATCCTTTCGGAAAAGGCCGGGGTGCTCAACCTCGGCGTGGAGGGCGTCATGGCCATTTCGGCCTTCGCCGCCTTCTTCGTCTGCCTTCAGACGGGCTCGGCCACGCTGGGGCTTTTGGCCGGCGGCTTGGCCGGATCGCTCATGTGCGGACTGCACAGCCTGGTCTGCCAGGTGTTTCTGGGCAATCAGGTGGTTTCCGGCCTGGCGCTGACCATCTTCGGCGTGGGGCTGTCCAACTATCTTGGCACGCCATACGTCGGCGCGGGCACTGTGGGCTTCCGGCAGGCCTCTGTGCCGCTGCTGGCGCAGATCCCCTGGCTGGGACCGATCCTTTTTCAGCAGGACGCCATGGTCTACCTGGGCTATCTCGCTCCCGTGGCCGTGTGGTTTCTGCTGAACCGCACCAGCCTGGGCCTGGGGCTGCGCGCCACGGGCGAAATGCCCGCCGCCGCCGCCGCGGCCGGACTGAACCCGCAGCGCCTGCGCGCCTTCGGCGTCATGGCCGGCGGTTTCCTGTGCGGGCTGGGCGGGGCGTATCTTTCCCTCGCGTACACGCACATGTGGACCATCGGCCTTTCGGGCGGGCGCGGCTGGGTGGCCGTGGCGTTGGTCATCTTCGCCTTCTGGCGGCCCTTCCGGGCGGTGGTGGGCGCGCTGCTTTTCGGCGGCGTCATGGCCTTTCAGCTGCGGTTGCAGGCGGAGGGCACCAACATTCCCTCGTCGCTGCTGCTCATGCTGCCCTATCTGCTGACCATCCTGGCGCTGGTCTTCTCGGCCGCGCGGGCGCACCGCGCCGGCAGGAACGCGGCGGCCGCCCCGGCCGCGCTCGGCGTCAACATCGAGCCGGAGGGCTGAGGGCATGGCCGGGCGAGAGAGCCGCACGGACATCGGGGCCGCGGACGTTCTGCCTGAGGTACGCCTTGTCGGCGTGACCAAACGCTTCGGCGCGGTTCTGGCCAACGATTCCATCAGTCTTTCCATCATGCCCGGTCGTATCATGGCCCTGCTGGGCGAGAACGGCGCGGGCAAGAGCACCCTCATGGCCATGCTGGCCGGATGCTTCAAACCGGACAGCGGGCACATCGAGGTGGAGGGGCGGCGCGTGGACTTCGCCTCCCCGCGCGAGGCCATCGCCGCAGGCATTGGCATGGTCTACCAGCACTTCATGCTCGTGGAGAACATGACCGTGGCCGAGAATGTGCTCCTCGGCCAGGAGGGCGGTTTCCTGCTCGACCCCGCCGCCATGCATGCGGCCGTGACCGAGCTGTCCGAGCGCTTCGCCCTGCCCATCGACCCCGGCGCGCGCGTGGGCGACCTGTCCATGGGCGAGCGCCAGCGGGTGGAGATTTTGAAACTTCTGCACCGGCAAAGCCGTGTGCTCATTTTCGACGAGCCCACCGCCGTGCTGACCCCCGTGGAGGCCGAGGCGCTGTTCGCCGCCCTGCGGGCCATGAGCGCCCAGGGCAAGGCCATCGTGTTCATCTCGCACAAGCTGGAGGAGGTGCTCGCCCTGGCGGACGAGATCGCCATCCTGCGGCGCGGGCGCATCGAGGGCGAGTTCCTCGCCGCCGACGTGCAAAGCCCGGCCGATCTGGCCCGGCGCATGGTCGGCCGGGACGTGGTGCTAGAGATTGGGCGCGAGCCCATGGAGACGGGCGAGGTTGTGCTCGACGTGCGCCACCTCGGCGGTCCGGGGCTGGACGATGTTTCCCTGAGCCTGCGGCGGGGTGAGATCCTGGCCATGGTGGGCGTGGCCGGCAACGGCCAGCAGCAGCTGGTGGAGACCGTGTGCGGCCTTTCCCGGCCGCGGACGGGCGAGGTGGAGCTGCTTGGCCGGAGTTGGGACGACTTTTTTCACTGCCGCGATTGGCAGGGCGCGCTGGCCTGGGTGCCGGAGGACCGGACCGGGCTCGCCACCTGCGGCTCGCTGGACCTGACGGACAACCTGCTGTTGACGACGCGGCAGGGGTTCAGCAAGGGCATGTGGCTGCGCCGGGCCCGCGCCCGCGAGGTCGCGCGCGAAATCGTGCGTACGCATAACGTGCAGCCGGGGCGCATCGATCTTCCCGCCTGGCAGCTTTCCGGCGGTAATCTGCAAAAATTCGTCCTCGGCCGCGAACTGTTGCGCCGTCCCCGTCTGCTGGTGGCCGAGCAGCCCACCCAGGGCCTTGATATCTCCGCCACGGAGGCCGTGTGGCGGCGGTTGCTGACCGCCCGCGCGGACATGGGCGTGCTTCTCGTCACCGGCGACCTCACCGAAGCCCTGCAACTGGCCGACCGGGTGGCCGTCATGTTCCGGGGTCGCATTATGGGGCAGTTCCCCACGGGCGACGCGGCGCGTGTGGAGCGCATCGGCGCGCTCATGGCCGGACTCTCGGAATAGGGGCGGGCGGAACCGCGCCTTTTCTTGACGCCACGGATCGCTTTTCGCCGCGCGCCGCTTCCCTGAGGCGGGGCTCCACGAGCGGACAAAGCCCCCCTCTCGCCAGTCTTCCCAGGCAAGGGGTGGACACGTCTCCCGGCGGAACGTTTTTCTTTCCGCTCCGCTTTTTTTCCTACAGATTCAAAAACATGGGGCTGTTGCACTTGGGGCAGCAGGCCTTCTCCGTCTTGAATCCGCAGTTGGGACAGGTGTGCTCGTCGTGCGGGACGGCCGGATTGGGCGCGCCGCACATGCGGCAATGGGTGAAGTCGGGGGTGTTCTCGGCCGTGCACTTGGGGCAGATCCACTTGGTCTCGGTCATGGCGTCCTCCCGGGCTTGTCGTGATGGGGTGGTCCCTATCCGCCATGTATGCCCGCCGGAACTTTGGCGCAAGGGGGTCAGAACAGCAGAAGCCCCAGTCCCACGCCGCACAGCACCACCCAGATGGGATCGACCCTGCGCCACAGGGCGAACCCCGCCGCGAGGCAGAGCGCGGCCTTGAGGGGCGTCCAGGCCATTCCCCGGCCGAGCTGGATGCCCACCGCCAGGATGAGCCCGCCGAGGGTGGACAGCACGCCGAGCAGCGCGCGCCGGAAGGGCTGCCACACCAGCAGCCGGTTGGCGCAGGGTGCGGCGAACATGAGGATGAAGAACGACGGCGTGAAGATCCAGATGCCGGCGGTGAGCGCGCCGAGCAGTCCGGCGATGTGGTAGCCCACGAAGCACGCGCCGAGCATGAACGGTCCGGGCGTCACCTGCGCCAGGGCCATGCCGTCCATGAAGGTCGAGGCCGGCATCCAGCGGTGCAGCTCCACGCACTCGTGGTACAGCGCCGGGAACACCCCGTAGCCGCCGAAGGCGATGAGATCGCTCTTGCCCATGGAAACCGAGAGGTCGAAGAGCGTGGGCGCGACGCGCCAGGAGAACGCGAGCCAGCCGATCGCCAGCGCGCCGAGGAAAAGCAGTCCCTTCTTGGACACCGGGGTCTCGCACAGGCCGCCGCCGGTCATGTGCGCGTCGAGGAACACGAACGGCCCCGCCACAGCCGCGCCCAGGATGATCCAGGCCGGGCCCAGGCCATAAAGGAACAGCGCACAGGCCAGCAGCGTGAGCCCGATGCGCCGGACTCCTCGTGCGTACTTGCGCCAGAAATCGTACACGGCCAGGGCGATGATGCCCATGACCACCACTGAGAGCCCCTGCATGGCCGCGGCGGCGAGTTTCAGCCCGGCGAAGGCGTGGTACGCCACCGAAAGCAGGGTGATGAGCAGCCACGCGGGCAAACCGAAGCCCAGAAAGCCCGCCAGCGCGCCTGGCAGTCCGCGAAGACGCAGGCCAGTGTAGGCCGAGAGCTGCATCAGCGTGGCCCCGGGCACGGCCTGGCACACGGAAAGGCCGAGCCGGAAGCCCTCGGGGGTGAGCCAGCCGCGCCGCAAAACGTGTTCGCGCAGCAGTGGCATCATGGCCGGGCCGCCGTAGGCCGTCAGCCCTACGCGGAAAAAGCAGCGGAAGATGTCCAGCAGGCCGTGGGGGGCCATGGACGCCGCGTCGGCCAGAGGCGCGGCCGTGTTTCCGCCGACCGCGTCCCCAGCCGGGGCGTCGGGGCCGGCCGAAATCATGAACGCAGCAGCTCCGCGCGGATTTTGACCACGACCTTGCGCAGGGGCTGAGGCCGGGGATCCACCTTGCCCTGGGAGAGGTGCGCCTCGTGCGGCAGGTAGAGCGTGAAGCTGCCGGGGGCCAGGGTGAACAGCGCGGTGAAGCGGTCCGGGTGATGGTAGAGGACGACATCGCGGCCGGCCTCGTAGGGCTCGCGCTCCTGCAGCCCCGCGGACAGGAAGCGCGCGTGGACCTCGGGACCGGAGATGGGCGCGTGAATGTCCGCGTAGATGCGGTGGGCTTCCAGCGTGGTGTCGAGCAGGGCTTTCGTGGTGCAATCGAAGACCGTGGCGTAGATGTCGCGGCCCTCGATCGCATACTCACCGGGCTCCACCGTGGGGTCCAGACTGACGAGGAAGCCGAAGGCGCGGGCCCAGGCCGACTGCGCGCCATAAAGCCGCCAATTGTCCAGGGTGTCGAGTATCATGACGTTGCCTCCTGGCTACTGGATGGAGGCCGGGGCCGGGCGTTTGCCATCGGGCCGGGTGCTCTTGACGATCTTGCCGGGTATCTTGGCGTTTTGCCAGCTGGCGGGCAGCTGCGCGTTGGACTGGGGACGCGTTTGATGGACGTTGCCGGCGGCGACCTGATCGTTGGAGGTCGGCAGCGCGGGACGGGCGTAGAAGTCGTTTGCGAAAACGGGCGCGGCGCAGAACAACGCGATGAACAGCGTGGCGAGAATGGTTCGACGGAGCATACAAACCTCCCTTGGCTGGGGTTCCGCGACGCATTCCTTGTAGGGGGGGCGCAAGGCCCCGTCAAGGCCGGGCCAACGCAAAGCGCCCGCCAGGACGAACCGGACGGGCGCTTGAAGGCTTTGTTTGATCTGTGGCCTACTGGGCTGGCTGGGCTGGCTTCGCGCCGGCGGGCTTTTCGGTCTTCTTGGCCGGCTTTTCGGGCAGCTTGCCGGTCAGCGTCACGGTGACGCGGCCGGTGCCCACGGGCCGGTAGGTCTTTTTCTGCGACAGACTGTTGACCGGGCAGGACATGACGCAGATGCCGCAGGAGACGCAGGCATAGGCTTCGAGGCTCCAGATGCCCTGGCCGCCTTCCTTGTTCACGGTGATGCACTGCGAGGGGCACTTGCGCGAGCAGGTGCCGCAGAAGATGCAGCGGTCGATGTCGTTGACGAGCTCGCCGCGCGCGTTGGGGAACGGATCGCGCACGAAGGTCGGGTAGTTCCGCGTGACGGGTTTGGAGAACAGATTCGCGAGAACGGTCGGGAGCATTTTCATGGCGGCTACCTCTCCGTGCAGCTGATGCAGGGGTCGATGGAAAGGACGACGACAGGCACGTCCGCGAAGTCCAGACCGGGCAGCATGGCCGCCAGCGGCGGGATGTTGGCGAATGTCGGGGTGCGGATGCGCACGCGCTGCATGAACTTGTCGCCATTGCCCTTGAGGTAGTACAGGCACTCGCCGCGCGGCTGCTCCACGCGGGTCACCACCTCGCCATCGGGCTTGCCCTTGACCTTGGCGGCCAACTCGCCCGGCTCCAGCTTGTCCAGCGCCTGACGAACGAGGTCGATGGATTGCAGGCACTCGCGGAAACGCACGTTGCCGCGCGCCCAGGAGTCGCCGGCGGTCTCGACCACGGGCTCGAAGGGAATCTCGTCGAAGCCGGCGTACTTGAGCTGGCGCATGTCCTGCGCCACGCCGCTGCCGCGCAGGGTGGGACCGGCGGCGCCCAGGTCGTAGGCGGCCTGCTTGGTCAGGATGCCCACGCCCTTGGTGCGGCGGCACACGGTGCCATCGTTCATGATGGTGGACTGCAGCTTGCGGATGCCCGCCTCAACGTCCACCAGCGTGTCCTTGATCCAGCGGATCTGGCTCTCGTCCAGATCGACGCGCACGCCGCCGATGACGTTCACCGAGACGATGACGCGGTTGCCGGTGGTGCCCTCGTTCAGGTCCATGACCTTCTCGCGGATCTTCCACAGCTGCATGAACAGGGCCTCGAAGCCGAAGCTGTCGGCGAAGAGGCCGAGCCAGAGCAGGTGGGAGTGCATGCGGTGCAGCTCGCTCCACACCGTGCGCAAAAAGCGCGCGCGGCGGGGCACCTCGATGCCCATCATCTCCTCGATGCCCTGGCAGTAGCACAGGGAGTGGATCATGGAGCAGATGCCGCAGACGCGCTCGACGATCTGGATCATCTGGTTGAAGTCGCGTTTGACGGCCAGCATCTCCAGGCCGCGATGCACGTAGCCGAGGGTGGGCAGCGCCTCGACGACCTTCTCGTCCTCGACCACGAGGGAGAGGTGGATGGGCTCGGGCAGCACCGGGTGCTGCGGCCCGAAGGGAATGACTGTGCGGGCCATTACTTGACCTCCTTGGTGACGGTCATGCCGTGCTTCACCAGCAGCCTGCAGAAGGGCGAGTTGCTCGTGGTGGCGGTGCACTCGTTCATCAGCCGGCCCTGGTAGTCGATGACGAGACCGTCGAAGGTGACGCCGAACTGGTCGCGGATTTCGTTCTCGATGAGGAACGCGCCGAAGAGCACGCCCGAGATGCTCGGGATGGTGCCGCCCTTGGGCAGGGAGAGGCGCAGGTTGGTCAGTTTGAGATCCTTGTCGAAGTGGTAGAGAATCTCCATGTTCTCGGCGTCGATCTCGACGCTGGACATGGTGACGAGCCGCCAGCCCTCGTTGTGCAGCCGGGTGACCTCGGCCACGAGCTTGTCGGCGGTGATGACGGTGGCTTCAACGCTCATTTGCTTCCCTCCAGAATGCCCTTGAGCTTGCCGAGGCCGGCGACCACGGCGTCCATGATGGCCTCGGGCTTGGCCGGGCAGCCGGGCACGTACACATCGACGGGGATGATCTTGTCCACGCCGCCAAGGACGTTCGGGGCCTCGCGGAAGACGCCGCCCGTGCAGCCGCATGCGCCAACGGCGATGACCAGCTTGGGGGTCGGCATTTGGTCGTACAGGTTCTTCAGAATCACGGCGTTGCGCGGATTCACCGTGCCGGTGACGATGAGCACGTCGGCGTGGCGCGGGTTGCCCACGTTGACGATGCCGAAGCGCTCAATGTCGTACACCGGGGTCAGGCAGGCCAGAGTCTCGATGTCGCACCCATTGCAGGAGCCGCAGTCGAAATGCAGCAGCCAGGGCGACTTGATCTGCGATTTTTTCAGGAATGACATAGTGCTACTCCAGGTACAGCCACATCAGGTTGGCGAAGGCCAGCACGAAGGTCAGCGGGGCGGCCACCTTGACCATGTGGCGCCAGGTGAGGCGCGCGCTCACGTTGTCGATGAGAATGATCACGAACAGGGCGACGAGCGCCACCACGACCATCTGCAGGGGACCGGTGGCCCACAAGAACGAGCAGATCCACAGGATGACCACCACGTCGGCCCAGTGGGCAACCTCCAGCAGGGCGAAGTCGCGTCCCGCGAAGTCGGTGAACACGCCGCGCACGAGCTCCTGGTGCCCATGATGGCACGCTGAGAGGTCGAACGGGCTCTTGCGCATTTTGACCAGCAGAACGAACACCAGCCCGGGGATGATGAACGGCATTTTGTACAGCAGCGGCTGCGCGCCGGCGTTCATGATTGTGTTGGCGTCGAATCCGCCGGCGGCCTTGGCCATGCACAGCACGCTCACCAGGAAGATGGGCTCGTAGCAGAGCATCTGGAACAGCTCGCGCTGAGCGCCCAGCTTGCTGTAGGGCGAGGAGCCGGAGAACGCGCCCATGGCCACGAAGCTCGCGCTGGCGGCCTGGATGAAGAAGCACATCAGAACGTCGCCGCCGGCGAACAGGACCACGTCGGCCGCGAGGGACGCGACGAGCGCCCAGCGGACGAACATGCCCTGCCAGTGGCTGGCCGGGGCGATGATTTTGCTCATGAGCTTGCCGACATCATAGAAGGGCTGCAACAGCGGCGGTCCCAGGCGGGACTGCAGCCGCGCGGTCACCACGCGGTCCACGCCGGACACCAAGCCTCCGACGAGCGGGGCCAGGATCAGACCGGCCACCGCGAGATAGAACGTCGTCAGATTCATATGAAGGCACCTCCAACCATGGCCAGCAGAAGCAGTCCGGCAAGCGTGCCGGCGAACTTGGTCCAACCGCTCTCACCGAAGATCTCGGTGGCGTACTCGTTGCCCTCGGTGAGGGCCCAGTTCTTGCCAAGGGCGCCCACGAAGGTGCCGGGCTCGGCGGAAGGCAGGCCGCCCATGTAGGGCGAGGCCTGTGGCACGGCGGTCTGGCGGCCGAGGACCTTCATCCCGACCATCCAGGCCAGCAGGCACACGATGAACAGCGGCGGCATGAGGCCCCACCCGGTCGTGAACACGCTGGCTGCGTCGGCGTTGGGAAGCATCAGGGCGTCGATCCACGGGGCGGCCATGCCCAGGCCGATGGCGCAGGCCAGCATGGTCATGAGCGGCATGTTGGTCAGCGGCGAGGAATGGTGCGCCTTCTCGGGAGTGGGAAGCGGCTTGCCGCTCATCAGCGTGCCGGCGAAGCGCACCCAGCAGACCACGGCCAGCGCGCTGCCGAGCAGAATGAGCGCCATGACGACGGGATTGGACTTGGCGGCCTCAATGGTGGCCCACTTGCCAACCAGCATGCCCATGGGCGGCAGAACCATGCCCAGGGCCCCGGCGCAGGCGGCCAGCGCCGTCACCGGGCTCTTGCCGACCATGCCGCGCAGGTCTTCGAGATCGCGGCTGCCGATGGTCTGCTCCATGTCGCCCACGCAAAGGAACAGCAGGCCCTTGGTGGCGGCGTGCACGGCCAGCAGCACAATGCCTGCGGCCACGGCCACGGGCGTGCCGATGCCGGCGCACACGATGATGAGGCCCAGGTTGGCGATGGTGGAGTATGCCAGCACCTTCTTGGCGTTGCTTTGGCCAAGCGACATGGCCGAGCCGGCGAAGAACGTGAACGCCCCGCTCAGCGCCAGGATGGCGCCGATGGTGGTGTTCGTCAGCACGGGGCTGAAGCGCAGGCACAGGAACACGCCGGCCTTGACCATGGTGCTGGAGTGCAGCAGCGCGGAGACCGGGGTGGGCGCGACCATGGCGCCGAGCAGCCACTTCTGGAAGGGCATCTGCGCGGCCTTGACGCAGCCGGCGGCCACGATGAGCGCCACCGGAAGCATCGAAGCGCCGGTCCACAGAGCCGGATTGACGACGGCGTGGATGTCCACGACGCCGAACTGCTTTTGCACCAGCAACACGCCGGAGTGCAGGAACACGCCGCCCAGGGCGTTCATCCACAAGGCGCGGAAGGCGCTCTGGCGGGCGACGGGCGTGTTGTCGTGCCCGATCAACAGGAACGAGCACAGCGTGGTGGCCTCGAAGCAGGCCTCGAACACGCGCAGGTCGTTGGAAAGGGCCATGCCGTTCATGAATCCGAGGAAGGCCAGCAGCACGAGGAAGAAGGCCGGCTGCTTGCTCTTGGCCAGCTTCAGGTGGTCCTCATGATGTTGCATGTACGGAATGGCGAAGATGGCGATGAGCGAGCCGATGATGGCCACGACCAGCGCCAAGGTCACGGAGAGCCCGTCGCAGACCACGGCGTTCTGCACGGTCTGCGGCTCGTTCATGTTCATCATGCCCCAGATGGCCAGCGCCAGCTGCAGGCAGGAGAAGATGATGACGAGCGCGTGCTTTTCCATGAGGCCGCGCAGCAGGAAGTACGCCGGGAAGACGATGGCCAGCGCTTCCGCTACCTTGAGCGTCCCTTCCGACGCCAGAAAGTTAGGATTGGCCGTGAACGGCGTTTGTGAGGCCAGCCCGACGGCGCAAACGGCCAGAGCCGCGCTCGTGAGCAGCACCAGCGCTTTGCGTGCGCCTGGGCTTCTCAGCACCAGGCAAAGCAAGCCGGCGACCAGGGGCCATAAGACCAGAACCCCAATGTACGCATCCAGCATAATGTGAAACCCCCTCAAGAACTTGGTGAACTTACCTTGGTGCAGGACCTTAGCGCAAAACGTCACCCAAGGAAAGAGGGTTGTGTCAAAAAAAACTACATCGCAAGAGTTGGTTTTCGACAGAAGTTTAGGCGGGAGTAAGACAGAAGGCCAATGGAGAAAAATGTCGCTTTGCCGACATTTTTCGTGCGGAAATTGTTCTGGGCGGGAAATGGGTTGTTCGAAATCGACGGGTAAATTATCCGCTGGTGTCAGACTTTGCGTCAGTCGATCATTCGGCCGGAATTCCCTCGGCCACGTCTCGCAAAACCGGTCCGAAATCGGCCAGGGTCCCCGGGCGGACGTTCGCCCCGTCGAGCATGACCGCCTCGGCGTCGCCGCGGGCGCAGGTGACGATCCGGGCTTGGCCCAGATCGCGGGTGTCCTCTTCGTCGCGCACGGTGATGAGCGTGTCCTGGGGCGGCTGCGCCCCCGGCGGCAGGGCGAAGAACACGCGTTGGCCCTCGGGCGAGGCCATTGCGCGGAATATCTCGGCCAAGCCACGTTCGCGCAGGGCCAGGGCGATGCGCCGCGAGAGCAGGTAGCTGGCCGCCATGGGCAGCAGCGCGAGCGGCAGCAGCGCGGCGGCCAGACCATACGCGGGCAGACCGAGCAGCCGTGTGCTCAGGGAAAGCGAGGCGGCGCGCAGTTCGGATTCGTTGCCATATACGGCGATGCGGAACAACTGACGGGGCGATGTCCGAGTGCCGTTGGCGTGCAGCATTTCGAACGTGTACAGACCGGGGGGCGTGTCGGCAGGGATCTCAAGACGGGCGCGCCACAGGACTCCGCCGAGCCAGAAACCGGAGTCCGTGCCGTTCAACCGCGGGGCAACGCGCGGATCGCTGGCGGCGATGCGCAGGTCCGTGAGTTTTTCCGCGCCGCGCGGCATCACGTCGTCCAAGGGCAGACTTTGACCGGGCAGGGAGTCGACGGCGCGGGGATCCTGGCGACCGCCGGCGATCATGCCGTCTATGGCCAGCGCCAAGCTCAGGCAGAGGATGACCGCGCCGACGCGCCCGGCGATTTTACGCCGCAGGGCCAGACTCTCGTACCCCATCAGGCGTCTCCGGGACGGTCGCGCAGTCTGCGCACCCCAAGAAAACCGAGGAGCAGGGTGGGCAGGAACAGGGTGAAGAAGGTCTTCATGAAGGTGGGGGTGAAGACCTCGGGAGGGACTGTGGCGGCTTGGGCCATGGCCACGCACAGCTCGACCACGATGCACACGTCGGTGGCGATGACGAGCAGCTTTTGCCTGCCGTTCATGGGGGATCTGGCTGGGGCGTCGTTCTCGGAGTTGAAAAACATGGTCGCCTCCTTGTCGGATGCTGTCCTGTTGCGGGGCGGGCCGCGGCCCGCCCCGTGTCATCGCATTACTTCTTGAAGATGTTGGTCTTGCTGACGTTCATGAACCGTTGGGCCTTGCCCTCTTCCTTGTAGTACACCCGGACCTCGTCCCCGGCGTCCCAGGTGCTGTCCGGCATGGCGAAGTATTCCTCGGGCAGCTGGATGACGGACAGGGTCTTCTGCCGGCCGGAGTAGATGGTCACGGTCTTCTTCTGCTTGTCCACAACGGGGAACTTCTTGGGCTTGTCCGCGTCCTTGTCGTAAACGAGCGGATGGTTCTTGTCGATGTTCTCCTTGAAATCGATCATGACGAAATCGATGGTCTTGAAGCTTTGCGTCTCGGGATCAAAGATGGTGATCTGATTCTTCTTGTTGTCGATCTTCATGCGGCCGCCGGCCTTGGGCTCGGGGCCCGTTTCCTCGGGCTTGGTCGGCAGGGAGTAGGTCACGGGCGGCAGAACGGAGTAGTCGGGGTTCTGCGTGTCGGCGGCCTTGTCGCGGATCATGGTGACGGTTCTGGTCGCCGCGTCGTACTTGATGACGCGTCCCTGGTCGACCTTGCCATGCTCGGAGCAACCGAGGAGCAGCGTCGCGGCGAGACCCACGAGAACGGTGCGCCACAGATTTTTGCGGATCATGATGCGTCTCCTTCGTTTCGCTTTGCGTTGTGGGACTAGCCCTGCTGCTTGGCCGCCTTCATGGCCAGTTCCCTGCGGCAGCCCTGGATGAACCGGACGATGATGTACAAGGCCAGACCGGAAACCGTCACGAGCACCACCACGGTGGACAGATTGTCGAACAGGGGCAGGCTCATGCCCTTGGCCATGAGCTTGAGCACGATGGACAGCGCGCAGCCGATGACCGCCATACCGAACACGTAGCGGATGACGTATCCCTTGATGTACTTGGTGGCCACGGAGCCGACCTGCGCGCCGATGGCGGCGCCGATGAGCATGATGACGGCGGCCACGAGCTCAACGCGGCCCTTGTAGGTGAATGTGCCGGCGCCGTACAGGCCGGAGATCATGACCTCGAAGAGGTCGGTGCCGACGGCCACGTGGGTCGGGCAGCCGACGAGGTAGATGAGCGAGGGCATGCGGATGAGCCCGCCGCCGATGCCCAGGATGCCGGCCAGCCAGCCGGTGAGGAAGCTCACGAAGACAGGCAACCACATGGAGCAGTAGATGCCCGCCACGTTGAAGTGGACCATGGGCGGAATGCGGATGGCCTGGAAGGTCTTGTGCCACTGCACGCCGGTGGCTTCGCTGGCGTCCTTGCCGGCGGCGCGCATCTCACGCTCCTTGCGCTTCTTCACCTTGATGTCGTGGAAGACCATCCAGGCAATGCTCAGCAGCAGGACGATGTACAGGTAACGCACGACCTTCTCGACGTTGCCTAGTCGTTCCAGCCACATGATCATTTGCGCGCCGATTTCCATGCCGACCACCGTGCCGATGAGCATGATCAGGCCGAGCTTGTAATCCACGTTTCCGAACTTGCCGTGCCGCATGGTGGACACGAGGCTCTTGCCGGCCATGTGGGCGATGTCGGTTCCGATGGCGAAGGCCATGGGGAAGCCGAGGATGTTCAGGCCGGGGGTCACCATCCAGGCGCCGCCCATTCCGAAGAATCCGCCGATGACGCCCACGCCGATTCCGAGGATGATGAGGCCGGGCCAGAGGATTTTCACGCCCGAGATGGGCATGAGGATGTACAACCATTCCATGATGTCTCTCCTGTGGGTTTGCCCGGTTGTTTAGTCCGCGAGCTCGCGGTGCTTCAGGTCGATGCCGATCAGGCCCATGAGCATGTCGGCGATCACGCCGAAGATGACGCCGACCGTGGGAATGAGCACGATGGTCAGCAGCGTGAAGTACAGGTGGCTCTCGTTGTACAGGTTGGTCCACCAGGCCTCCCAGCCGGTGAACTTGCGCGTGTCGGCCACGATGACGACGTTGGCGATTTCC
This sequence comes from Desulfocurvus sp., assembly GCA_020692325.1. Taxonomy (GTDB): domain Bacteria; phylum Desulfobacterota; class Desulfovibrionia; order Desulfovibrionales; family Desulfovibrionaceae; genus Humidesulfovibrio. The sequence continues at coordinate 62,235 of JAIMKR010000007.1, read as the reverse complement.
TTCGACGCCGCCAGCGCCAGCTCGGGCACCGCGAGGCAAAGGAACAAGCACCATGTGAACAGCCTTGCGAGACGAATTTTCATGGGTCCCTCCTCGAAACGTGTTCGGAACATGAAACCCCAACCACACGTCCGGCGGCGTCCGGGATGTCCAACCTCCGCCGGGATGATCCACTCGTTTCGTGAAATCATTAAGCAAGGCCTGTGCCGCGCGAAATGAACTTGACGGAATCATTGCCTTTCCTGTAATTATGCAATCAGACTTCTGAAGATCACGCAAAGCGCCTTGCGCCTTTTTTCACAAGTTTTTGCGCGATAAGACACGCGAAACGGCTTGCAGAGGAGGGGAAGGCATGGTTTGGGGAGCTTTCAGAGCCAAGGCGGAGAGCGACGCCGCCCGTGTGGAGGCGGACCGCTATTTCTCGTCCTGGAGCGTGCGCAGGAAACTCATGTGCGCGCTCATTCCGTCCGTCCTGCTGATTCTCGTCGTGGCCGGCTACGCCACCAACTGGTTCTCCGCCCGTTACCTCAATCAGGCTTTGCAGCGCACGGCGCAGGTGCAGAACCTGGCCCAGGCGCGCGAGATGGAGCAGGTGCTCGACGCCTTACGCCTCTCCCTGCTCGCCCTCTCGCACGAAACGCCCGACACCGGGCACCTGCGCGCGGCGATAGACCGCTGGAACCGGCATTTCCCGGGCATGGTGCGCGAGCTGGCCTTCGTCGGCGCGAGCGAGGCCGACTCCCTGCTCCTGCTGCAAACCGCGGCCGGCGTGCAGAGCGTGCGGCGCGAGCAGTTCGGGGTCATCAAGGCCGGTCCCATCGCCCCGGCGCAGAAGCTGCGCGGCCTGCGCCCCGGCGACGTGCAGTTCTCCGACCCGGCCGAGGCGGTCTATCCTCCGGCCATCTTCCCGGGTCAGACCGAGGCGCAGAGCTATGTGCTCTTCCGTCTGCTCACGCCCGTGCCCGATGGCCAGGGCGGCGTGCGCGGGTACCTCTCCCTGGGGCTGGACGCCCGCGCCCTGCGCAACATCCTCTCGCTGTACAACTCGTCGCGCTCGCCCCTGTACGCCTACCCGCGCACGAGTGAGATGCGCTTCAGCTATTTCTTCGACGACCAGGGCTGGATTCTCTTCCAGTCCGAGAATTTCGAGGAGCCGGACCGCACCCTGTCCACGGAGTCCGCGCGACTGGGCATGACCGGCGACTATGGCCTGCAGGACTACGGCCGGGCCTTCCGTCCGCTGCCCTCCCAGGAGTCATACTGGCGCATGGTGGTGGACGTGCAGGGCGGACGCAGCGGCGTCAACGACATGGACCTGTCGGCCGACAGCGCCGATCTGCTCAGCCCCAGCCATTTCCTGGTCTACGCGCCGGTCCGGTTCATGGAGAATCCCGAAAAGGGTCCGTCCATCATCGGCGGCATCGCCTACGTGGACCGCAGCCGGCTGGTGGATGTGGCCGAGTTCCGCCACCTGGATGTCATGCTCATCATCACCCTTTCGGGCATGGGGCTGGTGGCGCTGATCATCGTGTTCCTCAGCCGGATCATCACCGCGCCGCTGCACGGTCTGGCCGCGGATATGCGCGCCATGTTCGAGGAGAAGACGCTGCGGCCCGTGCGCACGTCGGCCGGCGACCTGGAGTCGGGGCTGCTCGCGCGGGCGTTCAACCAGCTCGTGGAGTCCCTGCGGGAGAACCAGGAGCTGCTGCGCCGCCGCGACGAGGAGATCCACAAGGTCCAGTTGCGTGAGAAGGTCCCCCTTGGGGACGAATGTCTGCACCCGCATGGCGACGGACTGCCGGAGGGCGACGATTCCGAACTCATCGGCCAGAGCCAGGCCATGCTGGCCCTGCAAAGCCTCATCCGCAAGGCCGCCGCGGCCGAGGCCGACGTGCTCATCGTCGGCGAGACCGGCACCGGCAAGGAACTCACCGCCGGGGCCATTCATCGGCAAAGCGACCGCGCCAACGGGCCGTTCATCTCCATCAACTGCGGCGGGCTGGACGAGAACCTGCTCATGGACACGCTTTTTGGCCACGTGAAGGGTGCGTTCACCGAGGCCAAGACTGATCGCAAGGGCGCTTTTTTGGCCAGCGACGGCGGCACGCTGTTCCTCGACGAGATCGGCACCGCCACGCCCGCCGTGCAGAAGGCGCTGCTGCGCGCGCTTTCGGTGCGGCGGCTCCGTCCGTTGGGCAGCGACCACGAGAGCGAGTTCGACGTGCGCGTCATCGCCGCCACCAACGAGAATCTTCTCGATCTGGTGCAGCGCGGGGAGTTTCGCGACGATCTCTACTATCGCCTCAAGGTCATTTTCATCCAGATGCCCCCCCTGCGGCAGCGCCCGGAGGACATCCCCATCCTGGCCAATCACTTTCTGCGCGAACTTGCGCGCGCGACCGGGCGGGCCGAAACCGGGCTGTCGCGCGGAGCGCTGGAGAAGCTGCTGGTCCACGACTGGCCGGGCAACGTGCGCGAGCTTAAAAACTGCATCACCCGCGCGTTGGCCTTCACCGAGGGGGATGTGCTTTACGCCGAGGATCTGCACTTCGACGAAGAGGCCGACGGCGGCGACCGCATCAATGTGATTCCCGTACGGCAGGCCTCCCCGCCGGACCAGGCGGCGGCTTCGCGGAAGCCCCGGGTCGCCGGGAAGGAGTTCGTGCTGGCTGGGCCTTTCGTTCCCGAGGCCGCGCAGCGGTCGTCCGTCCCGTTGTCGGGCGGGCCAGATCAGACCCGGAAGCCCGACGGCTCGGCAAGGGCCGCGTCGTCCGAGGCTTTCGCCGAGCCTCCGGCCGATGTCGACCCTTCCCCCGTGGATTCGGCCGGGGTCTCGTCGCGCCGTGTCCGGGCGGCCCTGCGGCTGGCGCGGGAAAATGGGGCGTTTTCGCGGCTGGACTATCAGCGGGCGCTGGGGCCTGGCGTTTCGCAACGCACGGCCCAGTATGATCTGCGCGCCCTGGTCAAGGCCGGCCGGTTGCGCAAGACGGGCAAGGGACCCTCCACACGATACTTGTTGCCGTGATTTGCGCGAAAAAAGACGTTGTTGCGCGATATGTTCCGCTGACGTTGCGCGAAAGCGGAGCCCTGTGACGGAGAAAAAGCCGTAAGGCGGGGAGCGGGTATGGCGGTTCAAAGCGAGATTTTGTGCAACCTTGGCGGATTGCTGCGGTCGGTCCTGCGGCGCGGCGGCCACGGCCGGCGCGGATCGGAGTGCGATCCTTCCGCGCAGGAAATTTTTCGTCGCAAGTACAAGCGGTTCCAGGAACTGCTCGAATCCAACGCCGAGTTGCTCAAGATCGTCTCGGACATGGAGACGAAGCTGCGCGGCGAGCGGATTTTCGGCATGGCCTACGTGGAGGCTCAGGCCACGCGCGCCGTGTTCCACGCCCTGCGCATGGTCGCCAGCTACGAGGGATTGTGCGGGGAGGCCCAGCCGCGCGTGCGTGAACGGGTGGAAAGCTTGCGTGATGAGATAAAAGGCGAGCTGGAGTCGCGCAAAAAGCCGGTCGTCACCGCACGCGTGCTGCCGTATGCGCGGATCAACCGGGAAATGGTGGACGCAGTGGGCGGCAAGAGCGCCAACCTTGGTGAGATCATGAATCACGTGGGGTTGCCCGTGCCGCGCGGCTTCGCCATCACCACAGCCGCCTTCAACGAGTTTCTTGACCACGACGGCCTGCGCGGGGAGATCCGTCGCCTCGCGCGCGGCGTCTCGGCGGAGTCGCCGGAGAGCATCGAAACCGCCGGCGAGGAGATCCAGCGGACCATTCTGCAATCCCCACCGCCCCCGGAGCTGGAGCGCGACATCCTCGAAGCGCACGCGGCTCTGGCCCACGCCTGCGGACTTGCGCCGGAGGACCTGCGCGTGGCCCTGCGCAGCAGCGCCGTGGGCGAGGATGGCGACTGCTCCTTCGCCGGGCAGTATCTTTCCATGCTCAACGTTGAGCGCGGCCGGCTGATCGCCAGTTACCGGTACGTGCTGGCGAGTCTGTACACGCCGCGCGCCATCTCCTACCGCCTGCTCAAGGGGCTCTCCGACGGGGACCTTTCCATGAGCGTGGCCTGTCTGGAGATGATCGACTCCGCAGCAAGCGGGGTCATGTACTCGCGCCATCCCTACGACGCGGCCGACGAGCGCGTGCGCATCGACGCCGTGTGGGGTCTGGGACCGTATGCGGTGGATGGCGTGGTGACGCCGGACAGCCTTTCCGTCACCCGCGCGGGGTTGGAGATTCAGGACGAGCGCGTGGCCGACAAGTCGGTGATGCTGACCTGCGGCCCGGCCGGGTCCCTGCGCGAGCTGCCTGTGCCGCCCGAGCTCCGGGGCGCGCCCTGCCTGACGCCGGAGCGCGCGCGCGAACTGGCCGGGTGGGCGTTGCGGCTGGAGGCGCATTACGGCCGCGCCCAGGACGTCGAGTGGGCGCTGACGCCGGACGGACGGCTGCTGGTGCTGCAATCGCGGCCCCTCGGCCTCGCCGGGGAGACCAAGCTCGCGCCGCCGGGGCTGCCGCCGGTTCAGGACCTGGTCCCGCTCGTGGCCGGCGGGGAGACGGCTCAGCCGGGCGTTGGCGCGGGGCCGGCCTTCGTCGTGACCTCGGAGGACGCCGACCTTTCCGGCTTTCCGGCGGGCGGCGTGCTGGTGGCTTCTCACTCTTCGCCCCGGTTCATGGTGCTCATGCACGAGGCCCAGGCCATCGTGACGGATTTCGGCAGCATCACCGGGCACATGGCCTCGCTTTCACGCGAATTCGACGTGCCCACGCTGTTGGGCTGCAAAACCGCCACGCGCGACATCCCGGCCGGCGCGATCGTCACGGTGGACGCCTACTCCGGTCGGGTTCTCGCCGGAACCGTGCCCGAGCTGCTGGCCTTCAAGGCTCCCCGCGCGTCGCACATGCGCGGCACCCCTGTTCACGATGCGCTCTGCCGCGTGGCCGAGCGCATCGCGCCGTTGCATCTCACCGATCCCCGGTCGCCGGACTTTCGCGCCGCCGGCTGCCGAAGTCTGCACGACGTGGCCCGGCTGCTGCACGAGCGCTGCTACGCCGTGATGTTCAAGTTGGGCGACATGGCCGCCGGATCGTCCGGCGTGGCCATGCGTCTGCGCGCCCAGACCGGACTGGATCTCCACGTCATCGACCTGGGTGGGGGCGTCGCCCCCGCGCCCGAGGGCGTCCGCCGTCGGGACCTCGCGCCGGAGGACATCATCGCCGCACCGTTCCGAGCGCTCATCGACGGCCTCACGCTGGACCGCGCCCAGCTCACCACCCCGCGCCCGGTGCAGATGCGCGGCCTGCTCTCCGTGGTGGGCCGGCAGATGATGACCAATCCCGAGGCCGAGGGTCAACGCTTCGGCGACAAGAGCTACGCCATCATCTCCGACAAGTACGTCAACTTCAGCTCGCGCGTGGGGTACCACTATGGTGTGCTCGACTGCTACTGCGGCCGCACAGTGAGCAAGAACTATGTCAGCTTCTCCTTCAAGGGCGGCGCGGCCGACGACGTGAAGCGCGCGCGTCGGGCCCGGGCCATCGGGCTGATTCTGGAAGGACACGGCTTCAAGGTCGAGGTGCGCGGCGACGCCGTGGCCGGCCGGCTGCAAAAGCACGAGACCGCGGTCATTCTGGAAAAATTGTGGGTGATGGGCAAGCTGTTGCAGTTCACGCGGCAGACGGACATGCTCATGGTGGACGAGAAGAGCGTGCGTGATATGGCTGAATGCTTTCTTTCCGGCCGATACGTGCTTGGTGGATCGTGCCCCATCGGCCCAACGGATGGTTCCACCGGTGGCGCTTCGACCACGGAGGACCCCTCAGCCGAAAGCCCCGGGGCGGCGGACGCCGCGCGCGTCCGTTCCGACGCCCCGGACGTCAAAGACCAGGATTAGGGATGGTGGCGACATTCGTTCGCCATGACGCAGGGAAAACGCCGTTTTCGGCAGTTTCTCCGTGAGGCGGGGAGAGGGAATGGCCACTTTGCGCGGCCGGTGCGGTGAACTCCGGGGCGTGGTCAGCGGCCGGCGTTTTCCAGGGTCTCGAAGAGCCGGGCGGCGACGACTTCGGGCTCGATGGAGGTGAGGCACTCCCGGCCGTTCCTGCAGCGCGTGTCCCCATGGAGCGAGCAGGGCCGACAGGACAGCTGCTGCTCCAGCACGGTGTCGTGTGGGCCGCTGGGGAAAAATCCCCAGACCCGCGCTGTGGGGCCGAAGAGCGCCACCACCGGCGTGCCCACGGCCGTGGCCAGGTGCATGGGGCCGGAATCGGCCGTGACCAGCGCGCTGGCCTGGGCGATGAGGGCGCAGGTCTCGCGCAGGGCGGTCTTGGCCGTCAGGTTGCGGGGATCGTCCAGCGCCTCCAGATGATCGGGGTTCTTGCCCACGATGATCCAGTCGAGGCCCTGGCGTTCGATGAGCGGAATGAGCGAGAGCCAGTAACCCATGGGCCAGACCTTGTCGGGATGCGTGGCGAAGGGGTGCAGGGCCACGAAAGGCCGGCGGATGCCGATGTGGTCAAGGTGTTGGCGCGCGCCGGCGGTTTCGGACTCCGTGAGGTGGATGACAGGGCGCACCTCTTCTTTCGGCGGCGGGGTCGCGTCCAGGGCCAGCGTATAGCGCTGCGGCACGTTGAGGGCGAGCAGACGGTGCTCCAGCGGGCCGAGGGGCATGATGTTGTACAACCGCCGCGTGAGGCCGAATTTCGGGTAGACGCGCACGGGGCCGTCCCAGCGAAGGGTGAGGGCGATGGACCTGAGCGAGCGGTGCAGGTCGAGAAAGCCCATCCCGGCGCAGTCTGTGGCGATTCTGCCGGCCTTGGCCCACCACGCGCTGCCGTCGATCTCGTCCTGGGTGACGGCGATGACCTCATCGACGGCCGGATGCCCGGTGATGAGCGGGGCCAGCCCGGCGCGCGTCACCACCGTGAAGCGCAGGTCGCGGGTGCGGTTCCACCAGGCAAGTGGACCGGTGATCAGCGCCACGTCGCCCATGGCGCTGGCGCGGAACACGACCCACCTATCAGGAAAATCCCTGCCCATGCTCCTTCGCTCCCCCAAAGACACATTGGTGAAATTTATGTTGAACCCGTGAAACATGGCGTGGAACGCGCCGCAAGTCAAGAAATATGGCTGTTGCGCGGCATCGTGGAAACTGGTAGGAATTCTTACACGCCGTTCCGTGCTTGCCGGGGCTGGGCGCGTTGGTGCCGCAAACTATGCTCGAACTTTTCCTCGCCGTCGGACTGGCCCTGCTGGTCTCTTTCCTCTGCTCGCTGGCCGAGGCGGCGTTCTATTCCATTCCCCTGAGCCGCGTGGAGCAGTTGAAACGCGAGGGCAAGAAGAGCGGCGCCATTCTGGCCGATCTGCGCCGCGACGTGGAAAAGCCCATAACGGCCATCCTCACCTTCAACACAGCCGCCGCCACCGCCGGCGCGGCCGTGGCCGGCGCGGCCGCGGTGAAGGTTTTCGGCGGCGAGTCCCTCGGCTGGTTCACGGTCGTTTTCACGCTGCTCGTGCTCATCATCGGCGAAATCATGCCCAAGACCACCGGCGTGGCCTACGCCCGGCAGCTGGCCCCGTTCCTGGCCAAACCGCTCAAGTGGCTGGTGTGCGTGTGCCTGCCGATCATCTGGTTGCTGGGCAGCCTCGTCAGGTTCATCCGCCGCCGTAGCAAAACCCCGGAGGCCGACGAGGACGACATTCGCGCGCTGGTCACCCTCACCCGGCAGGAGGGCGTGCTCAAGCCTTACGAGGAATCGGCCATCAAGAACGTGCTCGCGCTGGACAGCAAGCGCGTGGCCGAGATCATGACGCCGCGCACGGTGGTCTTCTCCCTGCCGGCGGAGATGACCGTGGACGAGGCCATGGCCCGGTACCGCTCCTGGTCGCACACGCGCGTGCCCGTGTACGAGGGCGAGGACGCGGAGGACATCGTGGGCGTGGTGTACCGGCGGCAGGTTTTCGAGGCCGCGGCCGACGATCATGGCGGGCTCACGCTGGGCGACCTGATGCGGCCGGTGCGTTTCGTGCTGGAGAATCTGACGCTGGATCGCGCTCTGCGCGGCTTTTTGGAAAGCCACATGCACCTTTTCGTCGTGCTCGACGAATACGGCGGCATGGCCGGGGTGGTAAGCCTGGAGGACGTGTTGGAGGAGTTGCTCGGCAGCGAGATCGTCGACGAGACCGACGAGGTGGTGGACATGCGCGAACTGGCGCGGCGGCGCAGAAGCGAACTCGCCCTCGGCAAACGTGGCGGCGGTGGACAGCGGGGCGCATGACGTGTAAGAGTCTGCGCGCGTTGTTTTGGAAGTGAAGAGCCAACAACGGACCTACAGCGGGAAGATCATGGCCAGGAAAGGCGGCAAGACCATCTACATCGCGGCGCTTGTGCTGTTTCTCGGCGAAGTGGGCTACCTCGTGGCCACCGGCGTGACCAAGGACAGCGTCTATTTCCTCAACGTGGGCGAGGCCCTCGCCACCGACAGCTCGCATCTGAAGCAGGCACGGCTGTTCGGCAACGTGGCGGCCCAGGACATCGAGCCCATGCGTCCCGGCCCGGGGGTGAGCTTCACCCTGCTCGACAAGGACAATCCGGCCAAGACCATGCGCGTGCGCTATCGCGGCGCCGTGCCCGACGCCTTCAAGGCGGGGGCCGAGGTCATCGTCGAGGGCGGCATCGATCCCGCTGGCCAGACCTTCATGGCGAGCACCCTCATCACCAAGTGCCCCTCCAAGTACCAGAAGCAGAACAGGGGGTAGACCCGGCCCGCGCCGGCGGCATACGGCCGTCCGCGCATCGCCGCGTCCGCCGCGCCAAGGAGCGCCGACCGCCATGCAAATGACCGCATACATCTTCATGCTTTTCGCCCTGCTCGGCTCCCTGTTCCTGGGAGGCTGGACCGGCGGGGCCATCCTGACCGGCAAGGACGAGCGCCTCGTCTTCTCCGAGCGGGGACAGCTCTTCGTCACCCTGTTCGTGTTGCTGGCCTCGGGCGTCATGCTCGTGGCGCTCGTCACGCGCAACTACGGCTTCCTCTCCGTGTTCAACCACGTGGACAACGGGCTCGAGCTGGCCTACGTCATCACGGCCTTCTGGGCCGGCAGCGAGGGCTCGCTGCTGTTCTGGGAGTTCGCCATGGCGCTGTGCGCGGCCATCTTCATGTTCACGCCGGGGTACAAGTCGCTCTCCGAGCGCACGCGAGCCTATTTCTGGGTCTGCTTTTTCGTGGTCAACGGGTTCTTCCTGCTCATGCTCACTTGCTGGGTGAATCCGTTCCACATCGCCAGCCCCACCCCGCGCAACGGCCATGGCATGAACCCGCTGCTGCGCAATCCCGGTATGATCTTCCACCCGCCGCTGCTGCTGCTGGGCTACGCCATGTACGCCATTCCCGGCTGCGCGGCGTTGGCCGGGGCCCTCTCCGGCGAGACGCGCAAGTGGATGGAAGCCACGCGCAACTGGAGCGTGCTTTCCTGGACCATGCTCTCGGCCGGCATCATCCTGGGGTGCTGGTGGTCGTACATGGAGTTGGGCTGGGGCGGCTACTGGGCCTGGGATCCGGTGGAGAACGCCTCGCTGATCCCCTGGTGCACGGGCACGGCGTTTCTGCACACGGCCATCGTGGGCCGCCGCCGCAACGCGCTGGCCAGAACCAACATCGTCCTCATGGCCGTCACTTTCATCATGTGCGTGTTCGGCACCTATCTGGTGCGCAGCGGCGTGGTGGAGAGCCTGCACGCCTTCGACGCCGGCGGGGTGGCCACGCCGCTTCTGCTGTTCATCCTGTTTTTGACCATCGTCTCCTTCGCCGCCGCGTTCTTCGCCAAGACCGGCGAGCAGCGCCGCCTGGGCGAGCTGGCCAGCCGCGAGGGGCTGCTCGTCATCGTGGCCTGGACGCTCATCGCCCTTGGACTCGTCGTGCTGCTGGGCACCATGTGGCCGGTGATCAGCAAGCTGTGGAGCGCCAAGTCCGTGGGGCTCGACGCGCGTTTCTACAACCGCGTGTGCCTGCCGCTGTTCGCCCTGCTCGTGCTGATCTTCTCCGCCTGCCCCTGGCTGGGCTGGAAGCGGGGCGTGCGCGACAAGCGCGGGCTCGTGGCCGCCGGCGCGATCTTCCTCATCGCCGGCGCGGTCTTCTTCGCCCTGGGCTACCGCCTGCCGCTGGCTTTGGTGGGCGCGGCCGGGTCCGTCTCCTGCATAACCACCGCGCTGCTGGCCATGGGCCTGCTGCCCGAGGCGCGCAACCGCCACGCCGTCGGAACCTACGCCATCCACCTGGGGCTCGGCGTCATGGCGCTGGGCGTGGCCTTCTCCGGCCCGTACCAGCTCTCCGTGGAGCGCGACGCCGCCGTGGGCCAGAGCTTCGACGCCGGCGGCTACACCGTGACCGTGAAGAATGTGCGCGAGGCCGACGGGCCGGACATGCAGCGGCTCATCGCCACTCTGGAGATCAAAAAGGGCGACCGCGTGCTCGGCGTCGTCGCGCCCGAGCGGCGCATGTACCGCGGCTATGAGCAGGCCTTCGCCGAGGTGGAGGTGCTGCCGAGCCTGGGCAACGAGATCTTCACCGTTCTGCTGGGACAGAACGACGACGGCGGCGTGACCCTCAAGGTCAACGTGAATCCGCTGGTCAACTGGATCTGGATCGGCGGCGTTATCTTTTGCCTCGCCCCGTTCCTGATCCTGCGCTACCGGCGCGGGGCGACGGCGGAGTAGCCGCCATGGGCGCGGCCGCAACATCCTCCCCGGCGGGCGCGGACGTGCGCCTGTCCGCGCGCGGCGTGGGCAAGTTCTTCGGCTCGCATCTCGTCCTGCGCGACGTGAATGTGGAGGCGCGCGCGGGCGAGGCCCTGCTCGTGGTCGGCGAAAACGGCGCGGGCAAAAGCACCCTGCTCAAGATCATGGCCGGGCTCTCGCGGCCCTCGGCGGGCGAGGTGGAATGCCTTGTGGAGCCGGAACGCTGCGCCTATCTCGGCCACGCCACATTCCTGTACCCGCGCCTGTCCGCCCGGGCCAATCTGCTGTTCTGGGGCCGCATGTACGGGCTCGCCCCCGACGACGGGGCCATCGAGGCCGTGCTCGACCGCGTGGGGCTTTCGCGCGCGGCCGATGAACCCGCCGGCACCTTCTCGCGCGGGATGGCCCAGCGGTTGAACCTGGCGTGGGTGTTCCTCATCTCGCCACGGCTGGTGTTTCTGGACGAGCCGGGCACCGGGCTCGATCCGGCCTCGCAGGAGCTTTTGCGCCGGGAGATCGGCGCGTTCAAGGATTCCGGCGCGGCCGTGGTCTGGGTGAGCCACCATCTGGCTGCGGACCTGCCGCTGGCCGAGCGGGTGCTGCATTTGAAGGACACCCGGACGGTCTATCTGGGCCCGGCGGGCGACTTCGACGCGGGGGCGCTCACATGCTGAGGCGCGCCTGGTTCATCGCGGCCAAGGATCTGCGTCTGTCCATGGGCGGCGGGCAGGGGCTGGTGCAGGCGGTCCTGCTGGGACTGCTGCTCATCTTCCTGTTCTCGCTCTCACGGCCGACCACGGAGCTCGTGTCCCCGCAGGCCTGCGCGGCCATCTTCTGGCTGGCCTCGTCCTTCGGTTTGGTGCTGGTGTTCAACGACCTGTTCAGCATCGAGGAGGCGCAGGGCTGCCGGCTGGGGCTTTTGTCCTCGCCCGCGCCGGAGCACTCCGTGTGGCTGGGCAAGGGAGTGGCCGGCGTGGCGCTGCTGGTCGTTTCGCAGGCGGTGTTCCTGCCGGCGGCGGTGGTGTTCCTGGGACAGGACGTGAAGGGCGACTGGGGCGTCCTGCTGCTCACGCTCATCGGCGTGGACTGGGGGCTGGCCGCGCTCGGCGCGCTGCTGGGCGCGTTGGCGCAGGGCCAGGGCGCGCGCGAATCGCTCTTTTCCGTGATCCTTTTTCCGTTGCTTTTGCCCGTGCTGCTCGGCGGCATCCGCATTTTCGCGGGGTGCCTCTCGGGCGAACCGGCCATCGACCAGCAGCTCTGGTCCGGCGTCATCGTGGCCTTCGACGCGGTGTTCACCGCCGCCGGAGCGTTTCTTTTCCCGTTTTTGTATACCGGTGAGGAATGACGGCGGCGAACGCCGTTTGGAGACATGCTCATGCGTATCCGCATTCTGGCCGCCCTGTCCATCGCCGCCCTGGCCGTGGGGCAGTGGTTCATTTGGGCTTACGCGCCCCTGGAGGAAACCATGGGCGTGGTGCAGAAGATCTTCTACATCCACATGCCGCTGGCCTGGTGGAGCTTCGTCAGTTTCCTCGTGGTCTTCGCCGCCAGCATCCGGCATCTCGTCAAGCGTGATGTCGGCTCGGACATCGTGGCCGGCGCGGCCGCCGAGATCGGCGTGCTCATGAGCGGCCTGGCGCTGGTCTCCGGCTCCATCTGGGGACGCTCGGCCTGGGGCGTGTGGTGGACCTGGGACCCGCGGCTGACCACCACGCTCATCATGTGGTTCGTCTACGCGGGCTATCTGGTGCTGCGCGGGTCGGACCTGGGCGGCGAGCGCCGGGCGCTGGTGTGCGCCGTGCTCGGCGTCGTGGCCTTTCTCGACGTGCCGCTGGTGTTCATCTCCGCGCGCATCTGGCGCAGCGTGCATCCGGCGGTGCTGGCGAGCAAGGGCGGCGGGCTGGAACCGGAAATGCTCCACGCGCTGTTCGTCAATCTGGGGGCCTTCGGGCTGCTGTGGCTGAGCCTGCTGCTGTTCCGCGTGCGCATCGGTCGCGCGCAGGAGCGCGCCCGGGCGCTCATGCTCTCGCACTAGCGGGCAAGGAGGCGGACGATGAACGGTTATGTCCTGGCGGCCAACGCCATCATCTGGATTTCGCTTTCGGCGTATGCGCTCTCCCTGTATCTGCGGGGACGAGCTATCGGCAAGCGACTGCAACAACTGGAGAAACTGCGTGACTGAGACGAAAACCGCGGGCCCGAGCGGCGCGCAGAGGATCATTCTGGCCGCGCTGGTCGGCGCCGTCATCGTCATGTTCCTGGGCTCCTTCGCCTACCGCATGAAGGGCCAGGGGCTGGTCGTGCCGGTGCAGCAGGAGCAGGCGGGCGGCATGGGCGGCGGCATGGGAGCCATGGGAATGGGCGGCATCGACGTCAACCGCATGCAGCAGCTCATGACCGAGATGAAGCAGCGTCCCAACGACCCCTCCGTGCTGTTGGAGCTGGCCAACACCTTCATGATGATGCAGGCCTGGGACCGGGCGCTCACGCTGGTGGACAAGGCCGTGAAGATCGCGCCGGACAGCGTGGAGGCCAATCGGGCCTTGGGCATGGTGCGCTATCAGCGCAAGGAATACCCGCTCGCCGAGAAGTCCTTCGAGACCGTGCTGAAGCTGGCCCCCGACGACGTGCTGGGCCACTACAACATGGGCATTCTGCTCAAGTACTATCTGCGCAAGCCGGCCGAGGGCGACAAGCACTTCCGGCGGGTGGTGCAGCTGAACCCCCAGGACGCCGACGTGCTCAAGAGCGCCCAGGAGGAGCTTGCCGGAGGCACTGCCGGCAAATAGCGCGGAACGTTGCCGAAGTAATGGCGTATTGACAAAGTTGGATATTTAACTAAGTTCATCGCCTTCATGGTGGTACCGTCGGCGGGGTTCTGGGTCCGGTCGGCGTTTCGGGATCTCTGGGGTTTTTGGCATCGAACTTTTTTCGAGGAGAAGGGACATGAAGTCGAGATGGATCATGACCGTGGCCGGCATGGCCATGGCCGGCCTGCTTTTGGTCGGCTGCGGCAAGAAGGACGAGGACAAAAACGCCAACGCCACCGCGTCGTCCGACAAGATCGTCATCGGCGTGGCCGGCGCGCATTCGGGCGACCTGGCCTCCTATGGCCTGCCCACCTTGAACGCCGCCAAGCTGGTGGCCAAGGATCTCAACGCCAAGGGTGGCATCAACGGCAAGCAGGTCGTCATCGAGCCCATGGACGACCAGTGCAAGCCCGAGCTGGCCACCAACGCCGCCACCAAGCTGGTGAGCGAAAAGGTGAATTTGGTCATCGGGCACATCTGCTCCGGCGCCACCAAGGCCGCCCTGCCCATCTACAAGGACGCCAAGATCATCGTGATCTCGCCCTCGGCCACCAGCACCGAGCTGACCCAGAACGGCGAGTACCCCAATTTCTTCCGCACCATTTCCTATGACTTGGTTCAGGGCAAGGCCGGCGCCGAGTTCGCGGTGAGCACCCTGCACGTCAAGAAGGTCGCCATCATCCACGACAAGGGCGACTACGGCAAGGGCTTCGCCGAGAGCGCCAAGAAGGCCCTCGAGGATGGCAAGGTCGCCCAGGTGGCCATGTTCGAAGGCGTCACCCCCGGCGGTGTGGACTACTCCGCCGTGGTGCAGAAGATCAAGAATTCCGGCGCGGACTGCGTGCTGTTCGGCGGCTACCATCCCGAGGCCAGCAAGATCATCATTCAGATGCATCAGAAGGGCCTGATGATTCCCTTCGTTTCCGATGACGGCGTGAAGGACGACACCTTCATCAAGACCGCTGGCAAGGACGCCGAGGGCGTGTACGCCACCGGCCCGCAGATCCTGGCCGACAACGCCATCTACAAGAAGGCCTTCGCGGATCACAAGAAGGAATTCGGCACCGAGCCCGGCGCCTTCTTCCCGCAGGCCTACGCCGCCGCCCTGGCCCTGACCAACGCCGTGGCCAAGGCCGGCAGCACCGATTTCGACAAGGTCGCGGCCGCGCTGCGGTCCGAGTACGTCGAGACCCCGGTCGGCAAGATCAAGTTCGACGCCAAGGGTGACGCGGAGGGCGCGAGCTTCTCTGTGTACCAGGTGAAGAGCGGCAAGTACGAACTGGTGAAGTAGCTTCCGCCGCCCGGAATCCGGGCAGGCGTCAAACGAACCAGGGGGCGGGGGCGTGCAAGCGCCCGTCCCCTGGCTCCGTAAAGAGACGGCCGCGGCGTTCGCGCGCCCGGTGGGACGAATCGTATGGAATATTTCCTCCAGCTTTTCTTCAGCGGCCTTTCCAAAGGCAGCGTTTACGCGCTCATCGCCCTGGGCTACACGATGGTTTACGGCATCATCGAGCTCATCAATTTCGCCCATGGCGAGATCTACATGATCGGCGCGTTCACCGGCCTCATCGTGGCCGGGCTGCTCACGGCGCTGGGCTGGCCGGTGCTGGCCATCCTGGCCATCGCCATCGTGGTGGCCATGTTCTACTCCGGGGCCTATGGCTACACGGTGGAGAAGATCGCCTACAAGCCGCTGCGCAACGCGCCCCGGCTGGCGCCGCTCATCTCGGCCATCGGCATGTCCATCTTCCTGCAGAACTACGTGATGCTGGCCCAGACGCCGGACTTTCTGCCGTTTCCGAATCTTGTGCCGGACTTCGCGTTCATGCAGCCGTTCAAGTCGTTTCTGGGCACCTCGGATCTGTTCATCATCGTGGCCTCCATCGTGGTCATGGCGGCGTTGAACCTGTTCATCAAGTTCACGCGCATGGGCAAGGCCATGCGGGCCACGGCCCAGAACCGCAAGATGGCCTTGCTCGTCGGCGTCAACGTCGATCACGTCATCAGCATGACCTTCATCATCGGCTCCTCGCTGGCGGCCGTGGGCGGCGTGCTCATCGCCTCGCACATGGGGCAGATCAACTTCTACATCGGCTTCATCGCCGGGTTGAAGGCCTTCACGGCGGCGGTGCTCGGCGGCATCGGCAGCATTCCGGGCGCCATGCTCGGCGGGCTGGTGCTTGGTTGGACCGAGAGCTTCGCCACGGGCTACGTCTCCAGCGACTACGAGGACGTGTTCGCGTTCCTGTTGCTCGTGTTGATTCTGATTTTCCGGCCCGCGGGCCTGCTGGGCAAGCAGCGGGCGCAAAAGGTGTAAGCCATGGCAGCCGAAAGCTTCGTCAAAAATCTCAAAAAGTCGGCGGTCGCGGCCCTGTGGCTGTCGTTTCTGACCATGCCGATCATGGTCATCCGCGTGGACACGGTGGAGAAGACCATCGCCTGGCGTTGGATGCACCTCGTCTGGATGCTCGTGGGCAGCTTCGTGTTCGCCCTTGCCTGGCACTTCCTCATGGACCGCCGCGACCGAGGCGGCGCGGCGACGGACGCCAACGTGGAACCCACGCCCTCGCGCTTCGCCGTATGGCTGGCGAATCCGCGCGTCAACCGGCCGCTGATGGCCCTGGGCCTGTTGTTCGCCACGGCGTTTCCGTTCCTGTTCAGCGTGTACCAGACGAACATCCTCATCAGCGCGCTGATCTACGTGGTGCTTGGCCTGGGGCTGAACATCACCGTGGGGCTGGCCGGCCTGCTGGACCTGGGCTACGTGGCCTTCTACGCCGTGGGCGCCTACGCTTACGCGCTGCTGAACCACCACTTCCACCTCGGATTCTGGGCCGTGCTGCCGGTGGGCGGCATTCTGGGCGCGTTCTTCGGCATCCTGCTCGGCTTCCCCGTGCTGCGGCTGCGCGGCGACTACCTGGCCATCGTGACCCTGGGCTTCGGCGAGATAGTGCGCCTGGTGTTGCAGAACTGGGACGCCTTCTCCTTCGGCCCCAGCGGCGTGTCCAACATCGATCGTCCGGGCTTCTTTGGCATCACCTACTCCGTGGACCAGGCCACGACGTACATCTATTACTTGGCCCTGCTCGGTGTGTTGCTGGCCATCTTCGTCTCCGGGCGGCTCAAGGACTCGCGCGTGGGGCGCGCCTGGCTGGCTCTGCGCGAGGATGAGATAGCCTGTCAGGCCATGGGCATCGACAACACCAAGGCCAAGCTTTTGGCCTTCGCCATGGGCGCGACCTTCGCCGGATTCATGGGCGTGGTGTTCGCGGCCAAGACCACCTACATCAACCCGGCCAGCTTCACCTTCATGGAGTCGGCCATGATTCTCGCCATCGTGGTGCTGGGCGGCATGGGCTCCATCCCCGGCGTCATCCTGGGCGCGTTTTTGCTCATGCTTCTGCCCGAGTACATGCGCGCCTTCTCGCAGTATCGCATGCTGCTTTTCGGCGCGACCATGATCCTGGTCATGGTCTTCCGTCCGCAGGGCCTCATCCGGGCGCGGCGCAAGATCTACAAGGTCAACATCAACACGGTGGACAAGGCATGAGCGAGACACGGCGCGACGCGGTCCTCTCGGTCCGCAACATGAGCATGAACTTCGGCGGGCTGCGCGCCCTGTCCGAAGTGGACTTCGAGGTGCGCAAGGGCGAGGTGGTTGCGCTCATCGGCCCCAATGGCGCGGGCAAGACCACCTTCTTCAACTGCATCACCGGCATCTATGCCCCGACGGAGGGCGAGGTCCTGGCCACGGCGCGCGACGGCAAGACGCGTCGCATCAACGGCATGCGCACCAACCTCGTGTGCGAGCTGGGCATGGCGCGCACCTTCCAGAACATCCGGCTTTTCGCCTCCATGACGGCGCTGGAGAACGTCATGATCGGCCGCCACTGCCGCACCAGGGAGGGGCTTTTCGGGGCCATCTTCCGTGGGCCCGGCACCCGCCGCGAGGAGCAGGAGGTGGTGGACAAAAGCTACCGCCTGCTGCAGAAGGTGGGCCTGGAGAACGTGGCCAACGAGTACGCGAGCAACCTGCCCTATGGCGCGCAGCGCCGGCTGGAGATCGCCCGCGCCCTGGCCACTGAGCCTTTTCTCCTGCTGCTCGACGAGCCGGCCGCCGGCATGAATCCGCAGGAGACCCTGGAACTCAAGGAAATGGTCATCCAGATCCGCCACGAATTCGACGTCTCCGTGCTGCTCATCGAGCACGATATGAAAATGGTCATGAGCCTGTCCGACAGGATCTACGTCATGGAGTACGGCCGCGTCATCGCCACCGGCACTCCGGCGGAGGTCAGCGCCGACCCGGAGGTCATCCGGGCCTACCTTGGCGAGGAATCCGATGCTTGAGCTGAAGAACATCGACACCTACTACGGCAACATCCAGGCCCTGCGCGACGTGAACATCACCGTGCGCGAGGGCGAGATCATCACGCTCATCGGGGCCAACGGCGCGGGCAAGACCACCACGCTCATGACCATCTGCGGCGTGGTGCCCGCACGCAACGGCGAGGTGCTCTTCCAGGGCAAGCCCATCACCCGGCTCTCGGCCGATAAGATCGTGCGCATGGGCATTTGCCAGGTGCCCGAGGGCCGGCTCATCTTCCCCGACCTGACCGTGCGCGAGAACCTGGACATGGGCGCCTTCCTGCGCGATGACAAGTCTGGCGTGGACAGCGACCTGGAGCAGGTCTTCACCCTGTTCCCCATCCTCAAGGAGCGGCGCAGGCAGCTGGGCGGAACGCTTTCCGGCGGCGAGCAGCAAATGCTGGCCATTTCCCGCGCGCTCATGGCCCGGCCCAAGGTGCTGCTCCTCGACGAGCCCTCCCTGGGGCTCGCCCCGCTCATCATCCGGCAGATTTTCGACATCATCAAACAGATCAACCGCGAGAGCAACACCACCATCTTCCTGGTGGAGCAGAACGCGAATCAGGCCCTCAAAGTGGCCAACCGTGGCTACGTCATGGAGAATGGGCGCATCACCCTTGAGGACGCCTGCGACAAGCTGCTTGCCAACGACGCGGTCAAAAAGGCATATCTGGGCCTGTAACGGAGGTTCGGGTTGGACGAAGCGACGACAAACCACATGGGCCAGGGGGCCGACGGGAGGACCAAGATGCAGGATAAAATCATCGGAAAAGCGCTAACCTTCGACGACGTGCTGCTCGTCCCCGACTACTCCGAGGTCCTCCCCGACAGCGTCGACGTCTCCACCCAGCTCACCCCTCAGATCCGGCTGAACATTCCGCTCATGTCCGCCGCCATGGACACCGTGACCGAGGCGCGCATGGCCATCAGCATGGCGCGCGCGGGCGGCGTCGGCGTCATCCACAAGAACATGAGCATCCGTGATCAGGTGCGCGAGGTCGACAAGGTCAAAAAAAGCGAGTCGGGCATGATCCACGACCCCGTGACCGTGCATCCCGACGACAACGTGGCCAAAGTGCTCGCGCTCATGAGCGAGTTCCGAATTTCCGGCCTGCCGGTCGTCCGCGGCGACAAGCTCGTGGGCATCGTCACCAATCGCGACGTGCGCTTCGTCACCGACAACAACACTCCCGTCTCCGAGGTGATGACCAGCCGCAACCTCATCACCGTGCCCGAGGGCATCAGCGACGAGGAGGCCAAGCGCCACCTGCATCAGAACCGCATCGAAAAGCTGCTTGTGGTGGACGACGAGAACAAGCTCAAGGGCCTCATCACCATCAAGGACATCGAGAAGGTCAAGAAGTACCCCAACGCCTGCAAGGACGAGAAGGGCCGCCTGCGCGTGGGCGCCGCTGTCGGCGTGGACCAGGACGGCATCGCCCGGGCCGAGGCGCTTCTGCGCACCGGGTGCGACTTCGTCGTCCTCGATTCCGCGCACGGCCATTCGCGCAACATTCTCAACGCCTGCCGGGCCCTGCGCGACGCCTTCCCGGACGCGCAGATCATCGGTGGCAACGTGGCCACCTACGAGGGCGCGAAGGCGCTCATCGAAAGCGGCGTGGACACGGTGAAGGTCGGCATCGGGCCGGGCAGCATCTGCACCACGCGCATTGTGGCCGGCGTGGGCATGCCGCAGGTCACCGCCATTTTCGAGGCCGGGCGGGCCTGCCGCGAGGCCGGCAAGTGCATCATCGCCGACGGCGGCATCAAATTCTCCGGCGACGTGGTGAAGGCGCTGGCCGCCGGAGCCAACACCTGCATGATGGGCTCGCTCTTCGCCGGCACGGAGGAGAGCCCCGGCGAGACCATCCTCTATCAGGGCCGCACCTACAAGATCTATCGGGGCATGGGCTCCATCGACGCCATGAACGCGGGCAGCTCCGACCGTTACTTCCAGGACCGCAGCAAGAAGCTGGTGCCCGAGGGAATCGTGGGCCGCGTGCCCTATCGCGGCGGGGTGATGGACAGCCTGTACCAGCTGGTGGGCGGCCTGCGCAGCGGCATGGGCTACCTGGGCTGCGGCACCGTGGCCGAGCTGGCCGAGAAGGCCCGGTTCGTGGAGATCAGCGCCTCGGGTCTGCGCGAGAGCCACGTGCACGACGTCATCATCACCAAGGAATCCCCCAACTACCGCATCGAGTCCTAGATGGACCAGCGGAGGGACGCCCCCATGCAAGACAAGGTCATCATCATCGACTTCGGTTCGCAGGTCACGCAGCTCATCGCGCGACGCATCCGCGAGGCCGGCGTGTATTCCGAAATCCATCCCTGCACCAGCGATCCGGCGGCCATCAAGGCCATGAACCCCGGCGCGCTTGTGCTTTCCGGCGGGCCCTCCAGCGTGCATGACGCCGGCGCGCCCCCTCTGCCCAAGGCCTACCTGGAGTGGGGCGTGCCCATCCTCGGCATCTGCTACGGCATGCAGATTCTGGCGCACACCCTGGGCGGCGAGGTGAGCCGCGCAACGGACCGCGAGTACGGCCCGGCGGTGTTCTCCGCCCTGGGCGACTGCCCGCTCTTCGACGGCGTGGAGCACAAGGACCGGCTGAAGGTCTGGATGAGCCACGGCGACCACGTGGGCCGGCTGCCGGACGGGTTCTCCCGCATCGGTTCCACGGGCAAGGTGGAGAACGCCGCCATGTGCGACCCGGCGCGGAAAATCTACGCCGTGCAGTTCCACCCGGAGGTGGCGCACACCGAGCAGGGCGCGCGCATCCTGTCGAACTTCCTGTTCAAGATCGCCGGACTCAAGCCGGGTTGGAGCATGTCGTCCTTCGTCGACTCCAGCGTGAAGCGTTTGGCCGAGCAGGTCGGCGACGGCAAGGTCGTCCTCGGCCTTTCCGGCGGCATCGACTCCACCGTGGCCGCCGTGCTGCTGCACCGGGCCATCGGCAAGCGGCTTTACTGCATCTTCGTCGATAACGGCCTGCTGCGCATGGGCGAGCGCGAGGAGGTCATCGGCTTCCTGCGGGAGCACTTCGACCTCAACATGAAGTGCGTGGACGCCCAGAAGATCTTCCTGGAGCGCCTGACCGGCGTGGACGATCCCGAGAAGAAGCGCAAGATCATCGGCCACACCTTCATCGAGGTCTTCGACCGCGAGGCCAAGGCCATCGAGGGCGTGGGCTTCCTCGGCCAGGGCACCCTGTACCCGGACGTCATCGAGTCCGTGTCCTTCAAGGGGCCCAGCGCGGTCATCAAGAGCCACCACAACGTGGGCGGCCTGCCGGAGCACATGAATCTGAAGCTCGTGGAGCCCCTGCGCGAGCTGTTCAAGGACGAGGTGCGCAAGGTCGCCGCCGAGCTCGGGATGCCCGAGAACATCATCTGGCGGCACCCGTTCCCCGGCCCCGGGCTGGCCATCCGCGTCATCGGCGAAATCACCGAGCCCCGGCTCGACATCCTGCGCCATGCTGATATGGTCGTGCAGCAGGAGCTGCGCGCGAGCGGCTGGTACCGCAAGGTCTGGCAGGGCTTCGCCGTGCTCCTTCCTCTCAAGACCGTGGGCGTCATGGGCGACGACCGTACCTACGAGCATGTCATCGCCCTGCGCATCGTGGACAGCCTCGATGCCATGACGGCCGACTGGACCCGCCTTCCGGCGGACATCCTGGCGCGCATGTCCAGCCGCATCATCAACGAGGTCAAGGGCGTCAACCGGGTGGTGTTCGATATTTCGAGCAAGCCGCCCAGCACCATCGAGTGGGAATAGGCGGGACGGCGCAGGCCGACCCCAAGGCGCACCCGCCCCGCACCGCAAGATTCTCAGGATAGGAGCGTATGTTCGGAACCGGAGAAATGCTCGTCATCGCCCTTGTGGCGATCATCGTGGTTGACCCCAAGAAGCTGCCCGACCTCATGAAGAGCCTGGGCAAGGCTCTTGGCGAGTTCAAGCAGATGAGCGGGGAGTTCAAGCGCACCATCGAGCGCGAGACCGAGGCCGCCGATTTCGAAAAGCGCAAGGCCGAAGCGGAGCAGAAGCTCTTCGGCGACAAGACGGAGGGCGAGGCCGCCGGCGCGTCCAGTGAGCCCACGGCGAAAAAGCCTGGCGAGGAGTCCGGCTCCATTGCCGAGGATGCCCAGGAACAGGCCGGGGCCGCATCGGAAAAGCGCGACAAGGAAGAGGCCGCGCCCGGAGGGGCGGAGGCTCCCCATGAGCCCGCAGCCAAAGAGCCGAGCGAGCCGAAAGAGCCCAAGGAATCCGCTGGGAGCCAAGCGCCACAGCCGACCGAAGCGCCGTCCGCGCCCGTCGTTTCCACCCCCTCCGAACCTGCCGCATCCAAGTCCGAAAGTCCGGGCGAAACCGCGTCCGCCGCCGCCGGTTCCGGCGCGAACGCCTCCACCCCCGTCGAAACGCCGCATACCCCGGCTCAAGCCGAGGAACCGGAAGCTCCGGCGGCCGAGTCCGCCGGAACGGCCGGGCCATCCGAACAACACGTCGAGCCCGCCGCGAGCGGGAATTTTGAAGTCCCCCAGGCCGCGACGGCCGCAGCCGAGTCCGGCAAGTCCGGTTCGAGCGGCGCAGAGACGTCGCCGCCAGCCCCGGAGAATGTCGAGGAAGCGCAGGCTCCGGCCCATGCGGACGAGCCCCGGGCACCGGCGGGTGAAGCGCCCGCGCCGTCCGCCGATTCCGCCGCGCCGGGAACGGAGGAAGCTCCTTCCGCTCCGGCGAACGTCGAGGAGCCGCAGGCTCCGGCCAATGCCGACGAACCGCAGGCTCCGGCGAACGTCGGGGAGCCCGCAGCGCCAGCCGCCGTCGAGCCGGCCGCCGCGCCGGCAGAGGGGGGCGCCACGCCTCCTCCCCCGCCTCCCCCGCCCCCAGCGGGCGATGACGCCGTCGGCGAGGGGCAGGCCGGCCGCATGAGTTTGTTCGGCCACTTGCAGGACTTGCGTAAGCGGCTCACCCGCAGCGCCATCGCCATGGTGGTGGGATTCCTGGTCTGCTACGCCTACGCCGGCCAGATGCTTAAAATCCTGATGCAGCCCATGCTCAACGCGCTCAAGCAGAGCCATTTCATCTACACCGTGCCCACCGAAGCCTTCTTCACTGAGATGAAGGTGGCCTTTGTGGCCGGCATTTTCTTGGCCAGCCCGTACATTTTCTATCAGATCTATCAGTTCATCGCGCCCGGGCTTTACTCGCACGAGCGCCGCTGGATCGCGCCCATCGCCTTTTTCTCCGCCCTGTGCTTCACCGCCGGCGCGCTGTTCGGCTATTTTGTGGTCTTCCCCTACGGCTTCGAATTCTTCGCCAGCTATTCCAACGACATCTTGACCTTCACTCCAAAACTCGACGACTATTTCGACTTCGTGATGAAGTTGTTGGTGGCCTTCGGCATCGTGTTCGAGCTGCCGTTGTTCCTGTTTTTTCTGGCGCGGCTGGGCCTCGTCACCTACAAAGGCTTGCGCAAGAAGCGTAAGTACGCCGTTCTGGGGGCCTTCGTGCTCGCCGCCGCGCTCACCCCTCCGGACGCGGTGAGCCAGACCATGATGGCCGTGCCGCTGGTGCTGCTGTACGAGGTTGGCATTTGGCTGGCCTACTTCTTCGGCAAGAAGAAGCCCCAGCCCGAGGAGGAGGCCCCGGCCGCCTGACGGCACGGGACCGCGGAAGCGCCGGCCCGCTTGACAAGGCCCTGCGCTTCCGGTCTAGAAATGCGATCAGGACGGGATTTTCCGTCATGACGACGACATGCAACGGCGCAGAGGGAGCGGCACAGTGGGCGAGCGCACCGCGCGGCTGACGCGCACCACCAAGGAAACGGACATCGGCGTGACCCTGCGTCTGCAGGGCGCTGGCGAATGCCGCATCGAGACCGGCTACGGCTTTGCCGACCATATGCTGACGTTGCTGGGATTCTGGGCCGGGTTCGACCTGACCCTCACCTGCCGGGGCGATTTGCAGGTGGACGCGCACCACAGCCTGGAGGACATCGGCCTGTGCCTGGGCCAGGTCTTCGCCGAGGCCCTGGGCGACAAGGCCGGCATCGCACGCGTGGCCAGCGCCCGCGTGCCCATGGATGAGGCTCTGGCCGACGTTGTCGTCGATCTTTCCGGCCGGCCGTATCTCGTCTACGCCGACGACGTGCTGCCAGCTGTCATCGCCGGCGAGGAAAAGGACGTCTGGCGCGAATTTTTCAAATCCTTCGCGCAGCGCGCGGGAATGAACCTGCACATCCGTTACGAATACGGCAAAAATGGCCACCATTTGCTGGAGGCCGCCTTCAAGGCCCTTGGTTTGGCGTTGCGCCAGGCCATCGTGGTCTGCCGGGCGGGCGTCTCCAGCACCAAGGGGAGTGTGGACTGATGCGTTTACGCAATCTTTTTTCGACCCTCGTCCTGTGCGCGTTGATCGGCCTGGCCGCTTGCTCGCCCAAGCCCATTCCGCCGCAGCCGCGCCCGCTGGGCAGCATCGCCGTGGCGCCGTTCTCCGCACCGCAGTATAATTGGGAGCTGCTGGCCGGCTACCTCCCCGATGAGGGCAAGGTCGTGCCCGCCGCCACGCTGACCAAACTCGACGAGGCCCTGGGCCAGATCGTGCACGCCCATGGCGTCAGTGTGACCTCCTCTCCGGCGGCCGTGCATCAGTGTCAGGAGATTGTGACCTCCGAGAACACCGGCAAGTCGCGCGAATCCGCCTGGACCTATTGGCTGACCGTGGGCGACTGCGTGCCGACTGACTTCCTGCTCGTGCCGCAGGTGCTGCGCTGGAAGGAGTTCGAGGGCGGCGGCAATCCGGCTTCCGTGGTCATTGACCTCTATCTCATCGACGTGAAGGGGAAGCGGCTCGTGTCGCGCTACCACTACGACGAGACCCAGAAGGCCCTGACGGACAACCTGCTGGACATCGGCAAGTACATGCACCGCAAGGGGCAGTGGGTGCCGGCGGCGGATTTGGCCCGCGAGGGGTTGGAAACCGGTCTGAAGGAGATCGGCCTGTGATTCTGTTCCCGGCGGTCGATATCAAGGACGGCCGCTGCGTGCGCCTGGAGCAGGGCCGCGCGGACGCAGTCACCGTGTTCGGCGACGATCCCGCCGAGTGCGCGCTCGGCTGGGCGAGGCTCGGCGCGCAGTGGCTGCATATCGTGGACCTGGACGGCGCGTTCAGCGGCCAGCCGCGCAACTTCGGCCTGGTGCGGCGCATCTGCGCCGAGGCTGGAATCCCCGTGCAGCTGGGCGGCGGCGTACGCGATCTGGGCACTGCCACGGCCTATCTGCAGGCCGGTGTCACCCGGCTCATCATTGGCACCGTGGCGCTCGAGGATCCTGACCTTTTCGCCGAACTGTGCGCCAAATTCCCCGGCAAGATCGGCGTGAGTCTGGACGCTGTGGACGGCCGGTTGAAAAGCCGAGGCTGGGTGGCCGATGCCGGGCTCGCCGTCATGGACATGCTGCCGCGCATCGAAAGCGCCGGCGCGGCCTTCATCGTGTACACGGACATCAGCCGCGACGGCATGCAGAGCGGCGTGAACATCCCGGCGCTCACGGCGCTGTGCGAGGCCACCAAGCTCCCCGTGGTCGCCGCAGGCGGCGTCACCAGCCTGGATGACCTGAAGGCCCTCGCCCCGCTGTGCGAAAAAGGCCTGCAGGGGGCCATCAGCGGCCGCGCCATCTACGCCAGCAGCCTGGACTTCACCGAGGGCCTCGCCTTCACCAAGGGCGTTCAGGGCGCTGCGTAGCGCACACGCGATTCCATCCCACCAAACGAAAGGGGCCACATCCATCGCGGATGCGGCCCCTTTTTATTGGCCTTGGCGGGCGGTTACGACGCCGGGGTGGACGCGGTCTTCTTGCGCTTGGGCTTCACGCCCGCGAAGCGCTTCACGTCGATGCCGTACTTTTTGACCTTGTAATTTATGATGCGGTAGGAGACGCGCAGATCGCGCGCGCTTTGCAGCATGTTGCCGCGCGTCTTCTTGAGCGAATCGACCAGCAGCTCCTGCTCGAACTTGGCCACGGCCTCGCCGAAGGACAGGTTGATGCCCGTGGCCGAGCTGTCCGCCGTCTGCAGGGTGGGCGGCAGGTGGTAGGTGCGGATGACCTCCTCCTCGCAGATGAGCACCGCGCGTTCCACGCAGTTGCGCAGCTCGCGCACGTTGCCCGGCCAGTGGTACATGGAGAGCAGTTCGATGGCCGGCGTGCTGATGCGCTTGATGTTCTTGCCGTACTCTTTGGAGAAGTCCTGCAGGAAGTGTTCGCACAGGGGCAGAATGTCCTCGCGGCGCTCGCGCAGGGCGGGGATGAACACCGGGAACACGTTGATGCGGTAGAACAGGTCCTCGCGGAAGCGGCCCTGGGTGAGCAGTTCCTCCAGCGGCTGGTGCATGGCGCAGATGAGCCGCACATCGACGGAGAGGGTCTGCTCCCCGCCCACGCGCTGGATCTCCTTCTCCTGAATGGCGCGCAGCACCTTTGCCTGGGCGTCCAGCGAGAGTTCGCCGATTTCGTCCAGGAAAAGGGTGCCGTTGTGCGCGACCTCGAACAGGCCTCGCTTGGTCTGCACAGCCCCGGTGAACGCGCCCTTCTGGTGGCCGAAGAGCTCGCTTTCCACGAGGTCAGCGGGCAGGGCGGCGCAGTTGAGCTTGATGAGCGGCTTGTCCGCGCGCGGGCTGCCCACGTGGATGGCCTCGGCCAGAAGCTCCTTGCCGGTGCCGGACTCGCCGCGCAACAGCACCGTGGCGCGGCTGGGGGCCACCTGCCGCGCCTGCCGCAGCACCACGCGCATGCTCTTGCTGGCGGCCACGAAGTTGGGTGGCGGAGGCGCGTCGAATCCCGGGGAGATCATGCCCTGCGCCACGAGGTGCCTGTGCAGGGCCATTTCCTCCTGCAACTGGGCAACCTGGTTGGCGATGAGGTCGGCCACGACCTCCAGGAACTCGCGGTGGCGCTCCAGGTCGGCGTCGCTCATGATGGGCAGGTCGGCCGAGAGCGTGCCGAGGGTCTCCGACGCACCGTGGCGGGAGATGACCACCGGCACGCAGACGAAGGCCAAATTGGCCAGCTCCTCGGGTGAGCGGCCGAAGGCCTTGTTCAGGAACTCCGTGTTTTCGGACAGGCGCGGAATGATGATGGGCTTGCCGGTCTCGAACACCTGCCCGACCACGCCCTTGCCGGGCTGGTACGACGTCGCGGGCGCGGAGCGCGTGGGGCTGTGCGCCAGGGAAAGGCGCAGGCTGTCGGATTCCGGGTCCATGATGGCCAGGAACACGCGCAGGTAGCCCATCTGTTTGGACAAGACCTTGAGCAGCCCGCTCAGGCTCTCCTCAAGGGGCGCACCGGGCGCGAGCTCGCGCAGAATGCTGCGCAGCGCGGTCAGGCTGCCCTCGGGGGCGCAGGCGTGGGCCTCTGTTTTCGGCATGAGGGATGATCCTTCGACGTTTTGCCGCCGTGTTTACGCGAGGCAGGCCGCGCCGAGATCCAGCGCCTTGAGGTTGATTTCGGCCACCTTGGGCTTCATGGTGGCGCTGATCGTTTTCGCCAGCACGTCGCGGCCGAAGGGCAGCGCGCCCATGGCGCAGAGCGCCCCCAGCATGGCGATGTTGCCGCTCTGCACCGCGCCGGCCTGAACGCCCAGGCTGCGCACGGGCATGAAGCAGGACCTGCCGCACCGCGCGGTCACCTTGGCCCGGATGTCGTCCACCGTGGGCGCGGACTCCTTACCTGTGGCCACCGAAGGCGGCGGCATGGTTTCGCTGCTGGAGAGCACCACTCCGCCGGGCTTGAGGTAAGGCAGGGCGCGCAGGGTCTCCAGCGGCTCGAAACCGAGGAGGATGTCCGCCTCGCCCGGGCCGATCTTGGGGCTCTTGCAGCCGATGAGCAGCGTGGATTCGACCACGCCGCCGCGTTGGGCCATGCCGTGAATCTCGCCCGAGGTGACGGGCAGTCCGGCGGCCAGCGCCGCGCGGGCGAGCAGCGTGGTGGCGGTGAGGGTGCCCTGGCCGCCCACGCCGGTCATGAAGATGCGCAGACGAGTGCTCATTTGGCGTCCCCCTTGCGGGCCTTGATGTTTTTGCAGAATTGCAGGCAGAGCATGCAGCCGGAGCACAGCAGCGGGTCGATGGCCATCCGGCCGTTCTCGACGAGGAACGCCGGGCAGGCCAGGGTGTTCAGGCAATCGCCGCACGAACCGTCGGCCGCGGCGCTCGCGCAGTCGCCGTCCACATAGGCCACCTGGACGCGCTTCTTGCCCAGCGTGCGCCGGGCGAAAAGCGGGCAGGGCTCCTCGGCGATGAGCACGCGCACGCCGGAAAGGTCCTTCAACTCCTCGATGGCCTTGAGCGTGGCCTTCTGATTGAGCGGGTTGACCTTGCGCACCTGTGTGACGCCGATGCCGCGAACCACCGCCTCGATGTCCACCTTGGACTCGTTGTCGCCCAGAATGGTCTTGTCCACGCCGGGGTTCGGCTGGTGGCCGGTCATGGCCGTGGTGCGGTTGTCCAGGATGACCACCAGGATCTCGTGCTGGTTGTAGACGGCGTTGACCAGCCCGGTCATGCCGGAGTGGAAGAAGGTGGAGTCGCCGATGAAGCCGACCACCGTCTGTCCCGCCGCCTTGGCCGCGCCGCAGCCGGCGGAGATGCTCGACCCCATGCAGATGAGGAAGTCCGCGGCCTTGAGCGGCGGCAGAATGCCGAGCGTGTAGCAGCCGATGTCCGAGGAGTACACGGCGGAGTCGCCGAAGATTTTGCGCACGGCGGCGTAGGCCGCGCGGTGGGGGCAACCGGCGCAGAGGTTGGGCGGCCGGTTGGGCAGCTTCACCACGGGATCGGTCCCGCAGGCGCAGGTGGCCTCGGGTTCGGGCAGGCCAAGAACCTGGCGCAGGGCGGCGGCGACCATGGCCGTGTCGTACTCGTCGTTGCGCGGCAGCGGGCCGGGAGTCTTGCCGAGAATGTTCAGCGTGAGGCCGAGCTTCTGCGCCAGGGCGCGGATTTCGGTCTCCAGCACGGGCTCAAGCTCCTCCACCACCAGCAGCGTTTTGAGGCCGGTCATGAACCCGGTGATGAGCTTCTCCGGCAAGGGATAGGTGAAGCCGAGGTCCAGCACCTTGACCTTGCCGACGAGGCCCATCTCGTCGAGCGCGTCGGAAAGATAGGCCCGGCCGATGCCCGAGGCCACGACGCCGACCTCGCCCCCGCCGGAGACGACGTTGAAGGGCGATTTCTCGGCCAGCTCGCGCAGCTGCTCGATGCGCTCCAGCTGACGCAGGTGCATGGGCCGCGAGAAGGCCGGAATGGGTACGAAACGCGAGGGATTCTTTTGGAACCCGGCGGGTTTGGGCAGCACGGTGGGTTCGGCCAGGGTCACGGGGCCGCGCAGGTGGTTCACGCGGGTGGTGGTGCGCAGCAGCGCGGGGTGGCCGACCTCGCGAGAGGTCGCGAGGGCCGCCCGGGTCATGTCCTTGGCCTCCTGGGCGCTGCTGGGCTCGAAACAGGGCAGCCCGGCCAGACGGGCGTAAATGCGGTTGTCCTGCTCGTTCTGGCTGGAGTGGCAGCCGGGATCGTCGGCCGAGAGCAGCACCAGCCCGCCGGGCGCGCCGGTGTAGGTCAGGGTGAGCAGCGGATCGGCCGCCACGTTCACGCCCACGTGCTTCATGGTGGTGAGGCACAGGGCGCCGGCCAAGGTCGCGCCGCCGGCGACCTCCAGGGCCACCTTCTCGTTGGTCGAGTACTCGAAGGTGTACGAGCCCCCGGGTGAGAGGCGGTAGAAGGTGTCCGGCACCTCGGAGGAGGGAGTGCCGGGATAGCACGTCACGAACTGGATACCGGCCTCGATGGCGCCGCGCACGATGGCCTCGTTGCCGAGAAACAGGTGCGTTTCGCCGGGAGCGCCGCTCAAGAGAGGACTCGCCATTGGGGGCTTCCTTTAGCTTTTGGTTTTCAGCTGATTGGCCTTGAACTCGAAATAGGGTTTGCCGGGATTGTCGGTGCCATTGGCGGTGAGCTCGGCGTAGGCGGCGGCGGCGGTCTTGTTGTCGCCGGCGGCCTCGGCGGCCACGGCCAGCTGGCGGTCGACCACGGGCTTGTAGGCGGCCGGAGCCTTGGCCTTGAGCTGGCTCAGCAGCGCCTGGGCGTCCTTGGCCTTGCCCTCGAAGAGCAGGCTTTTGGCGTGGCCGATGCCGGCGATGACCTTGAGGTCCTCGTCGGAGGTGGAGCTTGCGAGGTCGGCCCAGGCCTTCTCGGCCTTGTCGTACTGCTTGGCCACCATGGCGGCGGAGGCGAGCTCCATCTCCACCGTGGGCTTGAGGCGGGAGGGGGCATCCTTGAGGAAGCCTTCCAGCGCGGTCACGCGGGCGGCGGGTTCGGTCTTCTCCAGCAGAATGACCCCGAGGTCCTCGGACGCCTTGGCGGCGACGCTGGCGCGATAGTGGTTCACGCCCTCATAGGCGATCACGGCCAGAATGACGGCGGCGCAACCGATGCCAATGACCTTCATGTGCGCCGTGAGGAACTCCAGAATCGGCTGGGACGTGTCGGGAATGGTGTTCTTGATCTGATCCAGCTGCGCGGCGATGTTGGGATTGATGGCGAAGGGATCTTTCTTGCCTTGCGGCGTGTTCTCATCCATGCGGGAGGACTCCTTGGAAAATGCGGCTTGGTCGGACGCGACGCGTCCGCGAACGAACGAGAGAGGTTTAATCAAAAATGTCAATCAGGTCAAAGGACAATCCCGCGTCGTGCGCAACGCGCACATCCGCCACCGCAAATTCCTGAAAAGCCGGGGAAAAATCTGACAAAATTGCGGAATGCACGCGGACGTGAAAGCGGCCGCGTTGACTTGAGGGGCCTTCGAGGGTAACAATTTAGGGGCCTTGCGGCATCGGCGCGGGGCGAACCTTTTTCGCAGGAGGGCACTCGCATGGACATCGCCGCGCAAATGCGCCGCATCGCCCGGGACGCGCGCGCCGCCTCCCGCAGGCTCGCCGCCGCCGAGGGCTCGGCCCGGCGGCAGGCGCTGGAGAATCTGGCCCGGCTTTTGACCGAGCGCGCCCCCGAGGTCAAGGCCGCCAATGTGCGCGACGTGGAGGCCGCCAAGGTCCGCGGGCTCGACCAGGCCCGGCTGGACCGCCTGACCATCACCGACAAGGTGCTCGACGCCATGGTGCGCGGCTGCCGCGAGGTGGCGGCCATGAGCGACCCCGTGGGCGAGATAATCTCCATGAAGAAGCGCCCCAACGGCATGTTGGTGGGGCGCATGCGCGTGCCCCTCGGCGTGGTGGCCATGATTTTCGAGTCGCGGCCCAACGCGGCGGTGGACGCCGCCGCCCTGTGCGTCAAAAGCGGCAACGCGGCCATTCTGCGCGGCGGCAGCGAGGCCTTCCACTCCATCGCCGCGCTCATGGACTGCATCCACGCCGCCCTGGCCGGGGCCGGCCTGCCGGAGGCCTGCGTGCAGACCCCGCCCACGGCCGACCGCGCGGCGGTTTCCGCCCTGCTTCAGCTCGACGAGTTCATCGACGTGGTCATCCCGCGCGGTGGCGAGGGGCTCATCCGCACCGTGGTGGAGCAGGCCAGGATGCCCGTGCTGAAGCACTACAAGGGCGTGTGCCACACCTTCGTGGATGAGAGCGCCGATCTCGACCGCGCCGTGGACATCGTGCTCAACGCCAAGGCCCAGCGCCCCGGCACCTGCAACGCGCTGGAGTGCCTGCTGGTCCACAAAAACGTGGCGGAATCCTTTTTGCCCAAGCTGGCCGTGGCCCTGGACAAGGCCGGCGTGACGTGCAAGTGCTGCGAGCGCTCCCTGCCGCTCATGGCCGGCGGAATGCGGGCCGAGCCCGCCGCGCCGGATGACTGGGGCCGGGAGTTCCTGGCCCTCACGCTGGCCGTGCGCGTGGTGGACGGCCTGGACGAGGCGCTGGAGCACATCGCGGAATACGGCAGCAACCACACCGAGATCATTCTCACCAACGACCACGCCAACGCCATGCGCTTCACCCGCGAGGCCGACGCGAGCATGGTGGGGGTGAACGCCAGCACGCGCCTCAACGATGGCGGCGAGCTGGGGCTCGGCGCGGAGATCGGCATCTCCACCACCAAACTGCACGCTTACGGCCCCATGGGAATTCTCGAACTCACCAGCGCCAAGTTCGTGGTGCTGGGCCAGGGGCAGATTCGGGAATAGTCGCCCCGGGCCGCGACGGGGCTGTGACGGCTTCAATGCGAGGTTTTTCGTGAGCAGGATCGGCATCCTCGGCGGCAGTTTCAATCCCATCCACGCGGGGCACATGCGCATGGCCGTGGAAATGCGCGAGCAGCTGAGCCTCGCGCGCGTGCTGCTCATGCCCGCCGCCCAGCCGCCGCACAAACCCGGCGACGGCATGTTGCCTTTCGCCCACCGGCTGCGGCTGGTGGAGCTGGCCGTGCGCGGGGTGCCGGGCGTCACCGCCAGCGGCATGGAGGGCCTGCGTCCCGGCCCGTCCTACACCGTGGACACCCTCACCGCCCTGCGCGGGAAAAAGCCCGGGGACGAGTTCACCTTCATCCTTGGCAGCGAGTCCTTCCTGGCCCTTCCCGGCTGGCGGCGGGGCGTGGAGATTCCCGGCCTGTGCCACTTGGCCGTGGCCCTGCGCAAGGGCGTCGATGAGGAACGCATCGTCGATCACGCCGAGGCCAACTGGCCGGGCTGCGAGCGCCTGGACCACGATTTTTTGCGTTTCCCCTCGGGCAACACCCTGCGTATCGTGCCCCTGCCCGTGTTCGAGGTCTGCGCCACGGACGTGCGCGAGCGCTGGCGGCAGCGCCGCTGTCTGGCCATGCTCGTGCCACCCGCCGCCGAGGAGATCCTCGAGCGCGGCGGCACCGCCTACGAGCAGGCCTGGGGCCACCGCGTGGCCGTGTAGTTCCGATCGCGTCCCCCCCCCTTTCCGTCCGTCGGCGTGTTGGCGCGTCAGCGTCCCCCGATGTTTCGTGTCGTCCCCACCTCGACGTCCCAGGTTATCCCGCCGCCTTGGCGGGACCGTGCGTGCGATCCTTCACGTTTTCCGGTATTTCTCGGAATGCTAGCGTGGCGTTTTCCGATTCTCCCGCGCCGTCGTCGCATTGGCGCATCCATTACATCCGCCGCGCTGGGCTCACTGGACGCAGCGAATGGGGGACTCGCGCCGGGAGAGGGGCTGACACCGTCGTTCCATGAAATTCATCCGCAGGAACGGCGCGATTCGCACCGCGCCGGAATGCCTTGACGCATCCTTACGGTGTGAATAGATTGACCGATCAATACCATTGTTTGGAGGTCGCCATGCCGCGCATTGCCCCGTCCCGTTCCAGCCTGCCGCGGCGTCGCGATGCGGAGCGCACCCGCGCGGCCATTCTGCAGGCCGCCCGCGAGGTCTTCATCCGCGGCGACTACCACCAGGCCGCGTTAAGCGACATCGCCGCGCGCGCGGGGGTGACGCAGAGCCTCATCCACCACCACTTCGGCTCCAAGAAAGGGCTGTATGTGGCCACCATGCACGCATTCCTGTCGGAACTCGACGAGGATTTGCAAGGCATCGTGCGGCCGGCGCTGAACGCCACGGACGGCGATGACCCGGACGACTGCGCCGCCTTCATCGCCGAGGCCGTGCGCGGCTACTTCCGCTTCCTCTCCGGCAACGAGCAGTGCGTGCGGCTTTACCGCATCCTCGACCTCTCGCTGCATAGCGACCCCGAACTGCTTGCCAGCCTGGGCGAAATTGGTGACGACGGCCGGGAGATGAGCTCCCTGCATCTGATCCGCGTGGCACTGGACCGGCTGCGGCGCATGAAGGAGCTGGGTCGCTTGCGCCCGGGCGTGGATCCCGTGGCCTTGCTGGCCGCCATCCTCTGCGTGGTGGAGCACTGGTTCACCTCGTCGCGCCGGCTGACCCACCGGCTCTCGCAGGCGCTTGGCGCGAGCGGCGCGGCGGACAGCGTCACCGACGAGGCGTTTCTGGGCACCGTCATCGACGTGTTGGTGCGCGGCGCGCTGGCCGGGGCGGGCGATCGCTGCGGCGAGGCCCAGGTTTCCGATACGTCCGAGGGACCCGAAGAGCCCGAAGGACCCGAGGGACCGGAAAGGCCAGACGACAAGGAGGGGCTGCGATGAACGCGGGTGAGGCGCGCGGTCGATTGGCGGCGTTGCCGCGCCGCTGGCGGATCGTGGCTGTTGTCGTGGTGGTCCTCGGGGCGGCGGCCTGGCTGGCGCTGCGCTATCTCGGCCGGGAGGATCCGGGCCTCGTTGCGGCGCAGGGCCGCATGGAGGGCGACGACGTGGTGGTGGCGACCAAGGTGGCCGGCCGCGTTGTCAAATTGCTGGTGGACGAGGGCTCGGTGGTCAAGGCCGGGCAGGTGCTGGCCAGACTGGACGACGCCCAGATGCGCGCCCGCGTGCGCCAGGCCGAGCAGGCCCTGGCCACGCTGAACGCCCAGGTGCGCGCCTCGCGGACCACGGTCGCGACGCAGCGCCGGCAGGTGCCGCTGGAGGTCAACAGCGCCAGGGCCTCGCTGGCCGAGGCCGAGGCCGGGCTCTCCAAGGCCAGATCCCAGGAGGATCAGGCGAAGCGCGACGCCGGCCGTTACCGCGAGCTGGCGCGCCAGCAGGTGGTGGAGCCACAGCGCGCCGAGCAGTATGATCTGGCGCATGTCGAGGCCGTGCGCGCCCGCGAGGCGGCGACGGCGACACGGGCCGCCGCGCGCGAACAGTTGTTGAACGCGCAACTCGGCCCGGACCGCGTGCGCGCCAGCGAGGACCAGCTCGCCGCCCTCGAGGCCCAGCGCGATCAGGCCCAGGCTGCCCTGGACGAGGCGAGGAGCAATCTTTCCGATCTGACCATCACCGCGCCGTCCGACGGAGTGGTCAAGACCAAGCTGACCCAGCTGGGCGAGGTGCTTTCCGCCGGCGGGGCGCTGTTCGACCTCGTCGATCTGGATCATCTCTACCTCAAGGTCTACGTGCCGGAGAAGGAGATCGGCCGCGTGCGTCTGAATCAGCCGGCCATGATCTACGCCGATGCGCTGTCCGGCAAGCCGCTTGCCGCCAAGGTCGGGTACATCGCTTCCCAGGCGGAGTTCACCCCCAAGGAGGTGCAGACCCGCGACGAGCGCGTGAAGCTCGTGTTCGCCGTCAAGCTGTACCTGGATGAGAACCCCGGCCACGCCATGACTCCCGGCCTGCCGGCCGACGCCGCCATCCGCGTGGACCCCGCCGCGTCGTGGAAGCGGCCCAAGTGGTAGCGGAGCCGCCGCGAGAGGGGCCCAGACGGCCCAACCATAACGACCGGAATGATCCGGCCGCCCTCGCGAACGCTGACGGCGCATCGGCCCCCGCGGTTGTCTCCGCGACGCCGGCCGCTCCCCCCTCCACCATCTCCCCCACTGAAATTTCCGGCACCGCGCCGCCCGCCGTGGAGGCCGTCGGGTTCGTCAAGCGCTATGGCAAGGTGGAGGCCGTTCGCGGGCTGGACTTGTCCGTGCGCCGGGGCGAGCTGTTCGGGCTCATCGGACCGGACGGGGCCGGCAAGAGCAGTCTGCTCAAGGCCGTCGCCGGCGTTTTGTCCTACGAGGGCGGCGAGGTGCGCGTGTTCGGCCGGCCGGTGACGAGCGAGGCCGGGGCGGAGGAGGCCAAGGCGCACCTGGGCTTCATGCCGCAGGGGCTGGGCCGCAACCTCTATGGCGATCTGTCCATCGAGGAGAACATCGACTTTTTCGCCAAGCTGCGCCTTGTCCCGGCGGACGTGCTCAAGGCGCGCAAGGAGCGTTTGTTGGCCATGACGCGGCTGGACCGCTTCCGCGCGCGGCCCATGAAGCAGCTTTCCGGCGGCATGAAGCAGAAGCTCGGGCTGGTGTGCACGCTCATCCACGAGCCCCGGCTCATTCTGCTCGACGAGCCGACAACGGGTGTGGACCCTGTGTCGCGGCGGGACTTCTGGACCATCCTGCACGAGATTCTGGCCGAGGGCGGCGTCACCGCGATCATCAGCACGGCATACATGGACGAGGCCAGCCGTTTCGACCGCGTGGCCCTGCTGCACCTGGGCCGGGCGCTGGCCATCGGCCCCGCGCGCGATGTCACGGCGGCCACCCCCGGCGTGGTGCTGCGCATCCGCCCCGAGGCCATCCGCCCCGTGGCCATTCGGCCCGGGGGACAGCCGTCCGGGGCCGCTTGCTCCGAGCCGTCCGCGCCCCCGCCGCCCTCCGCCGCTTCCACATCGATCCGTGGGGGGGAGGCGTCCCCCGTGGCGTTCGATTCCTCGCCCTCATCCGCGCCATCCACTCCGGCCGGTTCGTCTTCCGCGTCCCCTTCATTCGCCTCGCCCGATGGGCCTGATCCCTTGGAGCTGCTCGGCGCGCATTACGCCTCGGTGCGCGGTCTGGGCCGCGAGGTGCGCGTGTTCGTGCCCAGGCCTCGGGGCCCCGTCGCGCCCGCCCCATCCCCATCGATCATGAGCGGGGCCGATGCGGCGGAGGTCGGCGCAATGGGGACGGCGGCTGGTTCCACGTCGGAGCGGGCCGCCGCCGAGGCCGAGCTGCGGGCGCTGCTCGGTCCGGCCGGGCTGAATTTCACTGTCACCGGCCGCGAGGAGCCGGACCTGGAGGACGTGTTCGTCTGCCGCGTGGACAAGCGCGAGGGGCCGGGTGGCCGATCCGCCGGCGAGATCGTGGATTTGGGGGGGTGGGAGCGTCCGGCCGAAACAGCCACCACGAACGACGCCGGTGCGGCCGACAAGACGGCTGGCGCGGCCGGTCGTTCCAGTTTTTTCGGGTCATTCAGCCCCGTCGATGCGGCGGCCATGGCCGATTCCGCCACCCCCGCCGCCTCGGCCACGGCCGGAAACAAACGCAACGCCGCCAATCCCGTCGAAGCGGCTGGACCGGAGGCGGACGCCTCGCGGCTGGCCATCAGCGCCCGCGAACTCGTGCGCGATTTCGGCAAGTTCCGCGCGGTGGACCACGTGAGCTTTTCCGTGCGGCCAGGGGAGATTTTTGGTCTGCTCGGAGCCAATGGCGCGGGCAAGACCACGGTCATCAAGATGCTCACCGGCATTCTGCCGCCCACCGGCGGCGCGGGCAGCGTGGCCGGGGCGGACATGCTGCGCGGCGGCCGGATCATCAAGGAGCGCATCGGCTACATGTCGCAGGCGTTCTCGCTGTATTCCGATCTCACGGTGCTGGAGAACCTGCGTCTGTACGCCGGCGTGTATGGCCTGCCGCGCGCCCTGGCGGCTGAGCGCGTGGCCTGGGCCGTGCGGCTCTCCGGCCTTTCCGGCCGGGAGAACGCCCAGGCCGGCAGCCTGCCCATGGGGTTGAGCCAGCGCCTTGCGCTTTCCTGCGCGCTTTTGCATCGGCCGCGCATCCTGTTCCTCGACGAGCCAACCAGCGGCGTGGATCCGCTGGGCCGCCGGCTGTTCTGGGACATTCTGCGCCATTTGTCCCGCCGGGCCGGCGTGGCCGTGCTCATCACTACCCACTACATGAGCGAGGCCGAGTACTGCGACCATCTGGCCCTGATGTACGCCGGCCGCGTGGTGGCCGACGCCACCCCGACCGCCATGAAGGACGCCCTGCTGGCCGAGGCCGGCCCCATGCTGGAGGTGCGCGCGGACGATCCGCACCGGGCCGTGGTGGCGCTTTCCGCCGCCGGGTACGCCGACGCCGCCCTGCACGGGAGCAGCGTGCATGTGCAGGCCGGCCCGGGTGACGCGGCGGAGCGCGGCCGCGCGGTGGCCGGGGCGCTCTCCGCCGCCGGCGTCGCCATGACCTCCGTGGTGGAGGCGCGGCTGTCCATGGAGGATGTGTTCGTGCACCGGGTGCTGGCCCTCGAGGCGGCCGATCGCGCCGCCGCGTCGGCAAAGGGGGCGGCCGCGTGAACATGACGCGCATCGTGGCTCTGGCGCAGAAGGAATGGCGCGAGATCCTGCGCGACCGGCTTTTCTTCGCCCTGTCCTTCGTGGTGCCGGCGCTGCTCATGCTGCTCTTCGGCTACGGGCTTTCGCTGGACGTGGAGAATATCCCCGTGGCCATCCACGACCTGGACCGCACGCCGCAGAGCCGCGACTACGCCTACCGTTTCATCCACTCGCGCTATTTCGACTTCAAGGGCTATGTGACGGACGAGTCGCAGGCGGCGGAGCTGCTGGGGCGCGGCACCGTGCGCGCGGTCATCGTCATCGGCCACGGCTTCGGACGCGAGCTGAGCAGCGACAGGCCCGCGCATGTGCAGACGCTGCTCGATGGCACCTTCCCCTACCGCACGCAGGTGACCAAGGGCTACGTCGAGGCCATCAACACGGCGGTGACGCGCGAGCTGCTGGCCGGCTACATGGTCCGCGTGAAGGGGCTTTCGCCCTCGCGCGCGCAGACCTACGTCGATCCCGTGCGCCTGGAGGTGCGCTACCTGTACAACCAGGGTCTCAAGAGCTCCTGGGGCGTGGCCAGCAAGCTCATCATGGCGCTGTTGCTCATGTGCCCGCCGTTTCTGACGGCCCTCGGCGTGGTGCGCGAGAAGGAGTCCGGCGCTATCTACAACATCTACGCCTCCAACGCCTCGCGGGCGGAGTTCCTGGTGGGCAAGCTGAACCCGTACTTCTGCATCGCCTTCATCAACGCCATGGTGCTGTGGGGCATGGCCTGCTTCCTGTTCGGCGCGCCGTTCAAGGGCTCGGTCACGGCGTATCTCTTCGCCACCGTGCTCTACGTGCTGTGTTCCACGGGCATTGGTCTGCTCATCTCCATCCTGGTGGGCAGCCAGGTGGCGGCCATGATCATCACCGCCGTGGTGACGGCCATGCCGTCCATGCTTTATTCCGGCCTGCTCACGCCGGTGGCCTCCATGAACTGGGCGGCGCGCGTCGTGGCGGCGGTGTTCCCGTCCATGTACTACGGCCGGATCATCGAGTCGTGCTTTCTGAAGGGGCTGGGCTGGGCCAACGCCTGGGGCGACATGCTGGTGCTCGCCGGCTATGGCGCGGCGCTGTTCGCCGTGGGCTACGCCATGTTCCATAAGCGGGGCGCGGCATGAGCGCGGCGTCCCTCGGCAACGTCCTCGGCGCGGACCGGGCGGCGCGGCTGCGCGTGTGGCTGCGGCGGGCCTGGGCTCTCACGGTGAAGGAGTACATCCAGCTTTTTCGCGACACGATCCTCGTGTTGTTCATGGCCTATGCCTTCACCCTGGATATCTACGTGGCCGGCGTGGGCGTGAACTGGCAGCTGAACAACGCCGGGCTGGCCGTGCACGACTCGGACAAGACCTGGGCCTCGCGCGAGGTGGCGGGCCGCTTCCGCGCGCCGTACTTCCGCAACGAGGGCTCCGTGTCCACGGTGGAGGAGGGCCAGCGCCTGCTCGATCAGGGGCGGCTCATGGTGGTGCTGGACTTTCCGCCGCGCTTTGGCGCGGACATTCTGCGCGGCCGGCAGACCTCCGTGCAGATGCAGGTGGACACGGCCAATTCGGCCATCGGCAGTCTGGCCACCAGCTACGGCGGCGAGATCGTGGGACGCTACGGCCTGGAGCGGGCGCTGAACGTGCCCGAGCTCGACATGGACAAGATCCACGGGGTGCCGTTCATCATCGACGAGACGCGGGCCTGGTACAACCAGAATCAGGAGGACCCCTGGTTCATGGCGTTGGCCGAGATCATCAGCAACATGACGCTGCTCTCCATCCTGCTGCCCGCGGCGGCGCTGGCGCGCGAGAAGGAGCGCGGCACCGTGGAGCAGCTCATGGTCTCGCCGCTGTCCCCGGTGCAGATACTCGCCCCGAAGATTCTGGCCATGGGCAGCGTGATTCTGGCCGGACTGGCCTTTGGCGTGTTCGGCGTCATCATCGGCGTGTTCCACGTGCCCGTGCGCGGCAGCCTGCCGCTGTTCTTCGCGGTGAGCGCCCTGTACATCGCCTTCACCGCCGGCATCGGTTTGCTCATCGCCACCATCGCCCGCAACATGGCGCAGGTGGGCATGCTCACGGTGCTGGTGTTCGCGCCCATGATTTTCCTCTCCGGCGCGTGGACCCCGCCCGAGGCCATGCCCTCGTGGATGCGCCTGCTCATGGACTGCCTGCCCATGCACTACATGCTCGACGCCGGCTTCGGCGTGCTGCTCAAGGGACAGGGCCTCGGCGAGTTGTGGCGTGAGCTGCTCGGCATCTGCGCCCTGGGCGCGCCGGTGCTTGGACTGAGCCTGTGGCGTTTCCGCCGGCAGTTCGGCTGAGCCGGGATTCCCCTTCGCCATACGCCCGCGCGGCCGTGAATATTCATGGTGGGACGGGCGTGGACATAGGTGCGGTTGCGGACCTTGGAAAACATGGCGGGCCTTCAGCCTTCCAGCACGGCCAGGGCCGAGCGCGCGAGCAGCCGGCGGCGTTGGACTGCGGCCGAGGCGTCGCCGAAGTCGTTCCCTCCGCCGGTTCGCTCCGCGACGGCGCGCAGCCAGGCGTTGAAGACCGGATCCGGCGATCCGCCCGGCGTGGCGTGTCTGTCCATGCCCCGGCGCAGGCGGCGCAGGAAGGTTGCGCTGTGGTCGTCGCGCGCGGGACCGGCGGGAGAACCGGCCGGAGGGGAGCCCGGAAGGTCGGTCTGTGAATCCGGTGGATTCGGCGGAGCCGACGGGGTGCGGAAAGCGCTGGAATGGGTGCGCCCCGGTGTGGCCACGGTCTCGCGCGACGCGGTCTCCGCTTCCTTGGCCGCCGCCGCTCCCGCGCGTGCGCCGAAGACCAGGCAGGAAAGCGTCATGGCCCCGCCCAGGCGGTTGGCCCCGTGCATCCCGCCCGCGCACTCGCCACAGGCGAACAGCCCCGGCGTGGTGGTGCGGCCGTTTTCGTTGATGCGCGCGCCGCCGTTGCCCGCATGGGCGTACAGCGCCAGCGCCGGACCGCCTTCGGGCCGCGCGACGCCGTCCGGCCCGCGCAGGGCCAACAGGCGCGCATCCAGCTCCGCGTCGGGCAGACCGAAGGAAACGGGGCAGTGCGCACGCCGCGCGGCGGCCAGACCGGCCATGTCGGGCGGCCAGTCGAGGCAGCCGGGATTGACGAAGGCGCGGTCGGGCTCGCGCAGCCAGAAAAATTGCAGAAAACGCGTGTTGACGAGCGCCGTCCCGGCCGTGGCGAGCAGACCGAACCCCAGGCCGGAGCCTCCGGGGCCGCACATGCGCCGGGCGAACAGCGGGGCCGGCCCGCCCATGGCGGCGACGACCGCGCGGGCCCGCACGTCGAGCCGTTTCCCACCCCGGATCGCCGCCAGCCGAGCGCCCAGCACCCGTCCCGATTCGTCGCGCGGCAGGCCGAGCGCCTCGAAGCCGCAAAGCGTTTCCACCCCGAGGCTGGACAAATGGGCTGTGATGACCGCGTGCAGACGCGACAAACCGTCCACGATGACGGCGCGCGGCATGGCGCTGAAACAGCCGGCGAAGCGTAACGGCACGCCCGGCGCGTCGGCGCGGAACGGCATGCCGAGGCCGGCGAGCTCCCTGATGCGGGCCGGGGCGTCGGCGGCCAAGGCGCGGACGAGCGCTTCGTCGATTTCGCCCGGCGGGGCCAGACGCAGCGCTTCGGCTACGAAGGCGTCGGCTTCGGCCGGGGTGGCCGGAGCCTGCACGCCCAACGCGTCGTTGCGGTTGGCGAAGGAGGAGCCGGAGGGCCGGCGGCGGGGACTGACGAACAGAACGCGCGCGCTCGGTGCGGCTTGTTTGGCGGCCCAGGCGGCACGCATTCCGGCGAGCCCGGCGCCCAGCACCAGCACGTCGCTGGCGATGGAGGAGGTGGAAAAGGCGGAGGCGGACATGGCGGGCCTCCCCGGTGGCGCGTTACGCGCCGAGCTTCTTTTTGGCGAAGGCGAGCAGCTTGCGGGCCTCGGCGAAGTCGGGATTGATGGCCACGGCCTTTTCCGCGGCGGCGGCCACTTTGTCCCACTTCTGCCAGTCGTAGTACAGCCGCCCCAAATTGAAGTACAGGTACTCGTCCTTCTGGGTCATGGCCAGGGCGCGCAGGTAGTAGTTCTCGGCACTGGCGTAGTCCTGCATCTTGCGCAGCACTATGCCGATGCGGTTGTACAGGAACAGCGACTCCGGCGACTCGTTGATGGCCTGGGTCAGATGCCCCAGGGCGTCCTGGTTGAGGCCGGCCTTGTGGTAGCGGTCGGCGATGTCGGCCTTGAGTTCGGCGTCGCCCGGGAATTCGCCGGAGAGCTTGTCGAACACCTGCCGGGCCTCGTCGTACTCCTTGCCGTCCAGGTGGAGCTGGCCGCGTTCCAAGCCCTCGCGTTTTTTGGCCTCCAGCGCGTTCAGGTCGCGCTGGGCGTTCTCGTTCACGTCCTCCTGCAGGACCTTGCGCATTTCGAAGAGTTCGCCGAGGAGCTTTTTCTCCTCGCCGGGCGCATAGTGCAGCACCAGCGGGTAGACCTTGCGCAGCTCCTTGTTGTTGTTCAGCGAGTACACAGTGGTGTCGATGAGCTGGGTGAACTCCTCTCGTTCGTTCTTGAGCAACG
Source organism: Desulfocurvus sp. (assembly GCA_020692325.1). Taxonomy (GTDB): domain Bacteria; phylum Desulfobacterota; class Desulfovibrionia; order Desulfovibrionales; family Desulfovibrionaceae; genus Humidesulfovibrio. The sequence continues at coordinate 19,835 of JAIMKR010000007.1, read as the reverse complement.
AGGCGGAGAGCATGATGATCAGCGCGTCGTTGAGGGCCTGGGCGGCGGCCATGTATTTGCCCATCTTGAGACTCGCATTGATGCTGGTGAGTCGCTGACGCGCCTTGGTGAGTTCGCCTGACATGGTCTATCCTCCCGGACCCCGCGATGCGCGGTGGTCCTATTTGCCCGTGGCCTGGCGCACCAGGTCGCGGAAGCGGCGGAAGAAGTACGCGCTGTCGTGGGGGCCCGGCGCGGCCTCGGGGTGGAACTGGATAGCGATGAGCGGTTTGTCGCGGTGGGCGAAGCCCTCCAGCGTGTCATCGTTGAGATTGCGGTGGGTCACCTTCAGCTCGGGCAGATGGTCCACGTCCACGCAGAAACCATGGTTCTGGGACGAGATCTCGATCTTGCCCGTCTCCATGTCCATGACCGGATGGTTGCAGCCGTGGTGGCCGAACTTGAGCTTGTACGTGCGGCCGCCCAGCGCCAGCCCCATGATCTGATGGCCCAGGCAGATGCCGGCCATGGGGTACTTGTCGGCGAAGACGCGCGTGGCCTCGATGGCGTTTTTCACCACCGCCGGGTCGCCGGGACCGTTGGACAGGAACACGGCGTCGGGGGCGAGTTCCGTCACCTGCTCATGGGTGAAGTTCGAGGGCACCACCAGCAGGTCGAAGCCCTGGGCCGTGAGCTGGCGCAGGATGTTCCACTTGATGCCGAAATCATAGGCCACCACGCGGGGCCCCTTGCCCGACCAGGAAAAGTCGCGCAGGTCCACGTCGCGGGTGCCTGTGCCGGTCCACACGTAGGGATGCTTGGCGCTCACCCTGTCGGCCAGGTTCAGACCCTCCATGCTCGGCAGCCTCTTGGCCTTCTCGACGAGGAATTTGGGCGATCCCTCGGTGGAGATGACACCGCGCATGGCCCCGTTGATGCGCAGGTGGCGGGTGAGCGCGCGGGTGTCTATGCCCTCGATGCCCATGACGCCGGCCTTCTGCAGGTATTCCGGCAGGGACATGGTGGCGCGCCAGTTGGAGGGGACCTTGCAGCACTCCTTGACGATGAGCGCCTCGACGCCGACCTTGTGGGACTCCACGTCCTCGGCGTTGACGCCGTAGTTGCCGATGAGCGGGTAGGTCATGCAGACCATCTGCCCCACGTAGGAGGGGTCGGTGAGGATCTCCTGATAGCCGGTCATGCCGGTGTTAAAGATGGCCTCGCCGCCGGTTTCGCCGGGGCCGGTGAACGAGGAACCCTCGAACCAGGTGCCGTCCTCAAGGGCCAGAATAGCTTTCATATGTCTTGCTCCCGCAGGATTTTTTCGATGTGGGCGATGTCTTCCGGGCGGTCCACGCCGTGACATTTGCGGCTGGTCACGGCCACGTGGATGGGAATGCCGTTTTCCAGCAGGCGCAGCTGCTCCAGACTCTCCGTGCGCTCCAGCACCCCTTGCGGCAGCGCGGCGAAGCGTTGCAGCGTGGACATGCGGAAGGCGTACAGCCCCAGGTGCAGCAACGGCCCGGCGGCGTCCCGCGCGTTTTCGTCGCGTCGGAAGGGAATGCCCGCCCGTGAGAAATAAAGCGCGCGGCCGCGCGCGTCCAGCACCACCTTCACGCGGTCCGGGCTCTCGGCCTCGGCGCGGGTCATGGGGGTGGCCAGGGTGGCGGCGAGCACCTCCGCGCCATCCGGTCCCGCGAAGGGGGCCAGCAGCTCGTCGAGCATGGCCGGGTCCAGCGCGGGCTCGTCGCCCTGCACGTTGACCACCACGGCGTCGTCCGGCGCGCCAAGCTTCCGCGCGGCTTCGAGCACGCGGTCGGTGCCGCTTTGATGGCTCCTCGCGGTCATCACGGCCGGGACATCCCACTTGGCGGCCGCATCCATGATGCGGGCGTCGTCCGTGGCGAGAACGACCTTGGAGAAGCTGGCGCACAGGGCGGCGCGACGGTGCACGCGCACGCACATGGGCACGCCCAGGATTTCCGCCAGCGGTTTTCCCGGAAACCGCGAGGATTCATACCTTGCCGGGATGATTGCGTAACAGGGGGGCAGGGCGTTTGTGCGTTTCATCAAGAGGAACAGCTTACCCGCAAACGGGCCGTTCGGCAACAGGCGAGGCGCCCAGCCCCCCCGCTGCCAGGACCGCGGCGGCGGCGTCCGAGCCGCCCCGGCGCGTGGCGGCATAGGCCCGCGCGCGTTCCCGCACGGCTTCGCGGTCGGGCGCGTCGGACGCCAGCGCGCACAGCGCGTCGAGCACGCCTTGCCCGTCCTGTTCGCGGCGGACGATGCCGGCCTCGAAAATCTCCTCGCCCACCCAGGTGAAGTTGGACCACGAGGGGCCGATGACCGGCGTGACGCCATGGGCCAGCGGTTCCAGGAAGTTCTGCCCTCCCAGATCGGCCAGACTGCCGCCCACGAAGCACGCGCGGCACAGGGCGAAGGCCGCGGCCTGCTCGCCGAACACGTCCCACAGCACCACGGAGCCGGGCGTGGCTGGCTGGCCCTCCCCACGCATGGAGAAGGGCACGCCCGCGTCGGTCAGCATGGTGCGCCAGGCGTGGACGCGCTCCATGTGCCGGGGGAACAGTCCGATGACCGCTCCGGGCAGGCGCTCCAGCAGCTTTCCGACGATGCGCAGGGCCTGCGTCTCCTCCCGCCGGCGCACGCTGCCCAGCACGATGAAGGGTGCGCCTTCCGGCAGCAGTCCGGCCAGCGCCGCCTCCGGCTCCTTGCCCGCGCCGGGCGTGAAGTTCAGGCGGTCGAACTTGATGTTCGACATGCGCTCGACCTTCGTCTCGGGAAAGAGCGTGGTGAAGCGCGCGGCGTCCGCCTCGGACACGGCGAGCACGCGCGTGGGCGAGAACGAGCGCCAGAATCCGGGCAGGCGCATGTAGCCGGCCAGGCTCTTCTCGGTCATGCGGGCGTTGATCACCATCGCCGGCACGCCGCGCCGCTGGCAGGCGCTGAGCAGACCGGGCCAGAGCTCCGTCTCCAGCAGCACCACCGCGCGGGGATCGATGGACGACAGCGCCCGGGTCATGTGGCCGGGCAGGTCGAAGGGCACGTAGGCGGAGGTCAGGGCCACGCGGCCGGCCAGAGCGGTCGCGGCGCGCTCCAGAATGCCCAGCCCCTGGCTGGTGAAGGTGGTGCATAGGGCGGAAAACGGCTCCACGTCGTCCCGGTGCGAAAGAGCGGACAGCAGTTCCCAGGCCAGATAGGCCTCCCCGCCGGACGCGGCCTGGATCCACACGTCCGCTTTGGGAAGCGGTCCGGCGGCCAGCGTGCGCTGCCTCCAGCCCTGACGCAGACGCTTGTTGCGCCGGAGTCCCGGCAGGGCGGCCCGCCAGGCCAGACCGTAGATGCCGAGCATCAGCCGCGCGCCGAGGGACTGTCTCATTTCCCGGCCTTGGCGGCGCGGGCCGCGTGGGCCTCCAGGCCCAGACGGATGAGCTCGGCCACCAGTGCGTCGAAGTCCATGCCGGCCACGCGGGCGGCGCGGGGGAGCAGGCTGGTGGCCGTCATGCCGGGCAGGGTGTTGGTCTCCAGAATGTGCGCGTGGCCCCCGGCGTCGATCATGAAGTCCGAGCGGCTGTAGCCGTCGATGCCCAGCGCCTTGTGCGCGGCCAGCGACATGGCCTGCACCTCGGCGGCGATTTTCCCGTCCACCGGGGCGGGGCAGATTTCCTCGGCCCCATCGGCGTCGTACTTGTTGGCGTAGTCGAAGAACGCCGAGCCCGGACGCGGGCGGATCATGATGACGGGCAGAGGGCGTCCGCCCAGCACGGCGCAGGTCAGCTCCAGGCCGGGCACGCAGGTCTCGACCAGCGCGGCCTCGCCCAGGGCGAACACCTTGTCCAGCGCGGGGCCGAATTCCTCGGTGCGCTCCACCATGCTCATACCCACACTGGAGCCGCCGGCGTTGGGTTTGACGAACACGGGCAGGGACAGGCCGGAAAGCTCGCGCGAGGCGCCATCCACATCGGTGTACAGCCGCCAGGCGGGCGTGCGCAGGCCGTGCCTCTCGTAGACGGCCTTGGCCGCCGCCTTGTTCAGCGCCAAAAACGAGGCCTTGGGGCCGCCGCCCTGATACGGGCAGCCCGCTTCCTCGAGCATGGCCTGGATGAGACCATCCTCGCCGGGCGCGCCGTGCAGGTTCAGAAAGGCGAAGTCGGCCTCGGCCGCCAGCGGCACGATGCGTTCGAACTCCAGGGCCGGGTCCAGTTGGCGCACCTCGTGTCCGAGGCGTTTCAGCGCCTCGCCGATGCCCACCGCGCCGGAAAGGGAGACGGCGCGTTCAGTCGACCAGCCGCCCGCGATTAAAATCATGCGCATTGAGGTTTTTCTCCACTAGCCGGGCCAGGGCATCCTCGATCTCCTTGGCCTGACGGTTGGTGCTGCGGATGCGGCCGCGGATCTCCTCGGTCTTGCCGTAGCGATCGATGAGGTCGTCGAAACGCGATTCGAGGGGGACGATCCTGTCGTGGGCCACGCGCTTGTCGGCGTAGAGCACGCACAGGGGCGCGAAAAAACGGCGCGCGTCGAGTTCGAAGGGCCAGGACACGTGGTGGATGACGCCCTGGGCGATGAGCGGGTTGCCCGTGAGCGCCATGACCCACGCCCCGCCCAGCTGGCTGTGGCTGCCGCCGTGGTGGATGCAGTAGATTTTGGCCAGGTCGTGCAGCAGCGCCGAGGCGCGCACCACGCGCACTTCCACCGGGACGCCGGCGGCGAAGCCGGCCTCGGCCACCTGGGTGGCCACCAGCGCCACCTGCTCGCTATGGGCGCGGATGTGCGCCGGCATTTCGTAGCGGTCCCACAGGGCGCGGCAACGCGCGTCCGAGGGGATGCGCCAGGACGGGTCCGCCGTGCCGGAGGACGCGGGTGGGGCCGGCAGTTTCGGCCAGAGCGGGGGGATTGGAATTTCCGGACGCATGGGAACGTCATCTCGTCTGCCTAGAGGTTTCGGTCGGGAACGCCGGCCGGGCGCGGGCGATCCGCGCGGAATTCTAGATTAGCAGGTGCCGGGCCAAAAATAAAGCGGCCGCCCGGCGGAGGTCGCGCGACATCGCATTTGCCTCTTGAAATTTTTTCGCCGCCGGGCTAGGCGGGAAGTTGGAAGCAGAAGGACGCGACGGGTAGCCCGTCGTGCCGGAGACGTTGGCCGCTGGCGCGTTGTGCAATTTATACCGAGGAGGATACCCAATGGCTATTCTCGAGTACAAAGGCAAAAAATTCGAAGTGGATGAGGACGGCTTCCTGCTGAAGTTCGAGGACTGGTGCCCCGAATGGGTCGAGTACATGAAGGAAAGCGAAGGCATTCCCACCATCACCGAGAACCACCAGAAGGTCATCGAGTTCCTGCAGGACTACTACAAGAAGAACGGCATCGCCCCCATGGTGCGCATTCTCTCGAAGATCACCGGCTACAAGCTGAAAGAGATCTACGAACTGTTCCCCTCCGGTCCCGGCAAGGGAGCCTGCAAAATGGCCGGCCTGCCCAAACCCACCGGCTGCGTGTAGTCCGATCATCGCCGACTGACGACCCCAAGGGGCGGCGGCTTTCCGGCTCGCCGCCCCTTTTCCTTTTGATGCACAGGAGATCGACGTGAAGGCTCTTTTCCACACCATGGCCCAGGCCGCCCGCTGGGCCAATGAAGTTCTTTTCGACGAAATGGCCAAGCTCACCGAGGCCCAGTGGACCGCCGAGAGCGCCGTCAACTTCGGCAGCATGCGCGGCATAGCCAACCATCTGCTGCTGGCCGACCTGCTCTGGCTGCGCCGCTTCACCGGCGAGGGACCGGCCCCCGTCAGCGTGGACGCCACTCCCTTCGTCACCCTGGAGGCCCTGCGCCACGAGCGCCGTGGCGTGGACGAGCGCGTCATCGCCTTCGCCGAGGGGCTGGACGCCGCGCGGCTCACCACCACCCTGCGCTACACCACCACGGATGGCCAGCCCAGGGCCACCCCCTTCGATCTGTGCGTGGCGCATTTTTTCAACCACCAGACGCACCATCGCGGACAGCTGCACGCCATGCTCGGCCTGTTCGGCGTCAAGTGTCCGGACATCGACCTCCTCTACTCGCCGGCGGCCAGCGGCCACCGGTAGCAGTGAAGTCACGGTGGGGCGTTCACCCGGTCCGCATCGGTTGGATTGCGATCGCGAGAATAGGCCAAGGGAGAACCGGGCGGCTGCCGCCGCGATGCCCTGTTCGGCCACGAGGTTGGCCCCTTCGTTGATGGCGGTGACGCCTGCGGCCCGCCCCTCGCTCATGGCCTTCATCTGCGGATTCAGGGAGCCGGAGCCGTTCAGCACCCTGGCCGTGATGGTGTTGGTGCCCTGGCTGAGCAGAAATGTGTAGGAAAGGGCCACTCCCTTTCTGCCGGAGATGCGCTGTCCATCATTGGTGAGGGTGCCGGTGATGCCGCCGCCGGCCTGCACGAGCGTGTATACGTCGCCCACCCGCAGCGTCGGTCCTCCACCCTGGAAATTGACGGCTTCGATGGTGGAGGACTTTGTCCTGTTGGTGTCGATGAGGGATAGCGTGTTGACGATGTTCAGGGCCGCGCCGCTTCCTGGGGTGAACGAGGCGGGGAGAAGGAAATTGAACTACTTGAAATTCTTGACGTTGGAGACCGCCCCGCCGGTGTAATTCGAAATGTTCAGGTGGTTGCCGCTGAAAAAGTCAGCGTCAGCGCCCAGGAGCCCAAAACCTTCCCCGCCTACCAGCTCGGAGGCGGTGTTGAACGTGGGGGGGCCGCTGATGGTCACGGTGTTGCCGGTGGCGGAAGTCGCACCGCAAAAGTTGTATGCATCACCACCGAAGATGCTGTCATTGACGGAGCCGCTGCTGATGGACACGGCATTGCCAGTGGCTATGTCGGTGGCTGCGTTGTTTCCAGCGTAAGAATACCCGCCTTTAACGAAGCATGAGATTACTCCACCGCTTATGTTGACCGTGTTCGCCGTCGCTGTAGCCGTGGCTGTACATGTTTCATTGCTCGCATCGCCGCAAAATATACTATCTACTGTCCCTACGGATATAGTAACCATATTTTTGCGGTCGTCGCAGTATCCGCACAAGACATTGCTGTACACTCAGCGTAACCACAAAATGTAAGATGAAGTGTCCAGCTAGTCCTATTCACTTAGCTATCGTGGATGTCGCTTACATGTAAAAATCTTCAAATAATATAAACATGTTACATCAAATACTTCCTAAAATTATACTGAGAGTATTTTAATTTGTCGTCGCATCACCTGAATTGCTTTCGGCATGACCGCAGAATGAATCCAATGCGATGGCCGAGCTATATCGTACGGTGATATTGTTTTTAATATGCTGTATTATCCTCTATTGTGGCATTCGCATAATCACAATTAACGATGTTTTAATAAAATTATTGATATACACAGTATTGTTGTAATCATTCGCGGCATACGCAACGGAGAAGACCAGGAGCACAAACAGCAAAGTAGCGAGGAAACATGCCTTCGCAATGTGTCGCATACCATTGGACGTTAATGAATATGTGTTCTTTCCGCCTTTCAGTTGAGCATTCGCAGTGAGAAAGCGTTTCATGTAATATTACACTATTCAATAAAATCATGTTATTAGTTAATTATCAGTAGATAAAGGCAGATGTCACTTTCAGGCATGACTGTAAAATCCATGGAATCGTTTCATCGCACCGCAAGGCTTTGGCAAATGCTTGGGCGACCAAAAGATGGAGAGAGAGCGCGCGTAGGCGAAGCCGAAATGCGGATAGGAGAGTGAGCATGACGGTTCAGGCAGCTGTGACCGGAGGGCGAGGTTTTCCTTCGCCCGGCATTATGCGTAGCGGCGAATGTGGGAGGGAACCGCGTCCAGGCGCGGCGGAAGGTAGGGGACGGAATCATCCGGGAGTCGCCAAATCCCCTTTTGCATCCGCTCGACCTTTTGTCCGGGACGACGGGGATGGATAGGGCGTCCCGACGGTCTGGCGGTGGCGGGGAGGATGCGCGTGGCGGTCCCTCAGCGGGAATGGCGCGTTCCGGCGGAGAAGTTCCCCCGCCCTAGGCCTTTGCGCCCGGCGCGCGGCGTTCGGCCAGAAAGCGGTCGAGCTCCTTCATGAATTCTGGCAGCAGGTTTTCCTCGCCACGGATTTTGCGCACGACCTCGCCCTTGCGGAAAACGATGCCCACGCCCCGGCCGCCGGCAATGCCGATGTCGGCCTCGCGGGCCTCGCCGGGACCATTGACGACGCAGCCCATGACGGCGACCTTGAAGACCTCGGGCACGTCGCACAGGCGTTTTTGCACCTCCTCGGCCAGCGGGATGAGGCCGATCTCGGTGCGGCCGCAGGTGGGGCAGCTGATGACCTCGGGACCACGCTCGCGCAGACCGAGCGCTCGCAGAATTTCATAGGCCACGCCGACCTCGGCCACAGGGTCGTGGGTGAGGGAGACGCGCAGGGTGTCGCCAATGCCGTTGTACAGCAGCACGCCGAGGCCCACGGCGCTTTTGACCGCGCCGGGCAGCAGTGTGCCGGCCTCGGTGACGCCGATGTGCAGGGGATAGTCCACGCGGCTGGCGAGCAGGGTGTAGGCGGCGATGGTGTCGCGCACGCTGGAGGATTTGAGTGAGATCTTGATGTCGTGGAAGTCCCGGCGCTCCAGCATGGCCACGTGGCGCAGGGCGCTTTCCACCATGGCCTCGGGCGTGGGGCCGCCGAAGCGGGCGAGGAGGTCCTTCTCCACGGAGCCGCTGTTGACGCCGATGCGGATGGGCGCGCCGCGCTCGGCCGCCGCGCGGACCACGGCGTCCACCTTTTGTTCTCCGCCGATGTTGCCGGGGTTGATGCGCAGGGCGTCCACGCCGGCCTCCAGCGCCATGAGGGCCAGGCGGTGGTCGAAGTGGATGTCCGCCACCAGCGGCACGGGCGATTCGGCGCGGATTCGCGTCAGCGCGTGGGCGGCGGCCTCGTCCGGCACGGCCAGGCGCACGATCTCGCATCCGGCCCGGGCCAGCTCTCGCACCTGGCCGATGGCTGCGTCGGCGTCGCGCGTGTCCACGTTGGTCATGCTCTGCACGCGGATCGGGTTGTCGCCGCCGACGCCGACGGTCCCGATGCGCACCTCGCGTGTTTTCTTGCGGGGAATGATGGTGTCCATGCCGTGCGGATAGCCCATTTCCTTCCCAACGCCAAGGGTGGCTGCGTCGCGTTCGACGGAACGGAGTCTGGATATTTTCTAAAATTTCTAGCTAGGAAAGATTATCGGTTATGACGGCGATTTATCCCGCAATCCTGCCGGGTTAGACCGTAATTGAGACGGGGTATGGACTCACTTAGTATAATAATGCCAAATAGTTAAATCAGAACATCCTGCTTGACTTCAAACACTGCTCGGCACATAACGCCGGTGTGCTGGTGCCCGGCCGCGTCCGGGCCAAAAGGGAATGCCGGTGTGATTCCGGAACTGCCCCGCAGCGGTGAAAGGGAACGAGCCCCCCACGTGAACGACACTGGCCCCGCGCCGGGAAGTCGGGGGGCGAGGAGGGCGGCGCGCGCCGCACACGCCCGAAAGTCCGAAGACCTGCCAGCCCTCGTCCGCGCCCAAGGCCGGACGGCGACCACGCGAGCGCCTCGCGGGAGGCCGATGCGGTGAAAACCGACGGATGATTTTCCGCCGGCCGCGTGCATCGTCCTCCCCCGGGTCATCAACCTTAAGATCACCGGAGATAGCCAAATGCCGCAGCCCGCTGAAAGTCTCGTTCCACCCGTCACCGAACCCGCCGAAGTCCCGATCCTGGTGCCTTTGCGTCCCATCGCGCCGCCGGCGCAAGTGCGCAAGCGCAGCGGTGAGGTCATCGCCTTCGACGCCGGCAAGATCCGCTCGGCCGTCCGACGGGCGGGCGCGGCCACGGGCGAGTTCGACGACGACGAGGCCCGGCTGCTCACCGCCCAGGTGGTCAAGGTGCTCTCGCACCGTTTCTCCGGCCGCGTGCCCGACATCGAGCACATTCAGGACACGGTGGAGCAGGCGCTCATCTCCGCCAACCATTTCAAGACCATGCGCGCCTACAGCGTGTACCGCGAGCAGCGCGCCAAGCTGCGCCAGGACAAAAAAACCGTGGTCGATGTGGCCGCGAGCATCAACGAGTACCTGGACCGTCACGACTGGCGCGTGAACGCCAACGCCAACCAGGGCTATTCGCTGGGCGGCCTCATTCTGAACGTGTCCGGCAAGGTGACGGCCAACTACTGGCTGAACCACATCTACCCGGCCGAGGTGGGCCGCGCCCATCGCGAGGGCGACCTGCACATCCACGATCTGGACATGCTCTCCGGCTACTGCGCGGGCTGGTCCCTGCGCACCCTGCTCACCGAGGGACTCAACGGCGTGCCCGGCAAGGTCGAGGCCGATCCGCCCAAGCACCTCACCAGCGCCGTGGGGCAGATCGTGAACTTCCTGGGCACGCTGCAGAACGAGTGGGCCGGCGCGCAGGCGTTCAGCTCCTTCGACACCTACATGGCCCCCTTCCTGCGCAAGGACAAGCTGGGCTACGAGGAGGTGCAGCAGAGCATCCAGGAGCTCATCTACAACCTCAACGTGCCCTCGCGCTGGGGCACGCAGACGCCTTTCACCAACCTCACCTTCGATTGGACCTGCCCGGACGACCTCAAGGGGCAGCATCCCGTCATCGGCGGGGAGGAGATGCCCTTCACCTACGGCGACCTCGGGCCGGAGATGGATATGATCAACCGGGCCTACATCGAGGTGATGACCACTGGCGACGCCAGGGGCCGCGTGTTCACCTTCCCCATCCCGACCTACAACATCACCAAGGATTTCCCCTGGGACGGCCCCAACGTGGACCGGCTCTTCGAGATGACCGCCAAGTACGGTCTGCCGTACTTCCAGAACTTCGTGAACTCCGACCTGGAGCCGAACATGGTGCGCTCCATGTGCTGCCGGTTGCAGCTGGACCTGCGCGAGCTGCTCAAGCGCGGCAACGGGCTGTTCGGCAGCGCGGAGCAGACCGGCTCGGTGGGTGTGGTGACCATCAACTGCGCGCGCCTGGGCTATGTGTGCCGCGGCGACGCGCGCGGCCTGTACGCCCGGCTCGACGCCCTGCTCGACACCGCCCGCACCAGCCTGGAGATCAAGCGCAAGGAAATCCAGCGCCGCATGGACGGCGGGCTGTTCCCCTACACCAAGCGCTACCTGGGCACCCTGCGCAATCACTTCTCCACCATCGGCGTCAACGGCGTCAACGAGATGATCCGCAACTTCACGAACGACGCGGAGAACATCACCACCCCCGCCGGCTACGAGATCGCCGTGCGCTTCCTGGACCACGTGCGCGCGCGCATCACCGGCTACCAGGAGGAGACCGGCCACCTGTACAATCTGGAGGCCACCCCGGCCGAGGGCACCACCTACCGCTTCGCCAAGGAGGACCGCCGGCGCTTTCCGGACATCCTGCAGGCCGGCACCACCGATCAACCCTACTACACCAACTCCAGCCAGCTGCCCGTGGGCTTCACCGACGATCCCTTCGAGGCCCTTTCCCGGCAGGAGCAGCTGCAGCGCAAGTACACCGGCGGCACCGTGCTGCATCTGTACATGGGCGAGCGCATCTCCAGCGCCAAGGCCTGCCAGTCGCTGGTGCGCAAGGCGCTTTCGCGCTTCGCCCTGCCGTACATCACCATCACGCCCACCTTCTCCGTCTGCCCCACGCACGGCTATCTCGTGGGCGAGCAGAAGACCTGTCCCACCTGCGCTGAGCAGGGACGCGAGCAGGTTTGCGAAATCTGGACGCGCGTGATGGGCTACTACCGCCCGCGCTCGGCCTTCAACATCGGCAAGAAGGGCGAGTACGACGAGCGCGTGTGCTTCCACGAGCCGGCGCGCGCCGAGCTCGCGTGAGCGATCCGAAGGAAGGCGGGGGGCTGGCGGCCGGCCTGAACGTCGGCGGCCTCACCCCCCTGAGTTCGGCCGACTGGCCGGGAATGCTTGCCGCCGTGGTCTTCTGCCGCGGCTGCGCCTGGAACTGCCCCTACTGCCACAACGCCGGCCTGCGCCCATTCACCCCGGGGCCAAATGCGGAAAACCGCGACTGGCGGGACGTGCTCGCCTGGCTGGAAACGCGTCGGGGTCTGCTGGACGCCGTGGTCTTCTCCGGCGGGGAGCCACTGCTCCAGCCAGCTCTGGCCGGTGCCATGGCGGACGCGCGCGGTCTGGAATTCGCCATCGGCCTGCACACCAGCGCCATGCGGCCGGAGGTTCTCGCCGATGTCCTGCCCCTGTGCGGCTGGGTGGGCCTGGACCTCAAGGCCCCACGCGCGGCCTATGACCGCGTGACCGGCGTCGCCGGCTCTGCGGATGCGGCTTGGCGCGGGGTGGACATGTTGCGCCGGGCCCGTGTGGACTTCGAGCTGCGCACCACGTGGCACCCGGACGTGCTTTCCCGGGACGAGCTGCTGCTTCTGGCCGACGAGATCGGGGGAGCCTTCGCCGACGGCGGCGCGCCCGCGACCTGGGCCGTGCAGGCCTTTCAGCCGGACGGCTGCGCCGACGCGGCCCTTGCGGCGCACGGCCGGGCGCACGTGCCGACGGACCTCGCCGAGGCGTTGCGCGCGGCGCTTGGCGGCGCGGTTCGGCTGGAAATCCGCGAATAGGGCGCGGAACAATCCCTCCAGCCACGAGCTTGCGGCATGGAATCCGCCTCCGGCGGCCAGGGGATATGCATCCCCTGGACCCGCGTGCCGTCGCATCGGGCTTCGCCCGATCCGCCGGAGCCTCGCCTTGCGTGTCGTCCGGGGTCGAAGCGTCGCTTGCTAGGCTTTTCAGGTTGCCGTCCGCCCATCCCTCTGGTCCGCCCGGTCCATCGGGGGCGTCCGGTCCGGGCGGCCTGCGCAATTTCCCTGTTGACAGCCTTTGCCCGAAAGGGTGAGGTGTGCCCCATCTTTCTGGCGCTTTCCGCCGGCGCGCGCGTCCGGTATGGAAGGAAGCGGGGGAGGCGTGGCCCCTCCCGCCCGATGTTCAACCATTTTCGAGAGTTGGAGAATCCCCGATGCGTCTTTCCAAAGCCTATGTCCCGACCCTGAAGGAAGTCCCCGCCGAAGCCGAGGTGGTGAGCCACCGGCTGCTTCTGCGCGGCGGCTTCGTGCGCCAGCTCACCCGCGGCGTGTACACCTATCTGCCGCTTGGCCTGCGGGCGGTGAACAAGGTGGCGGACATCATCCGCCAGGAGATGGACCGGGCCGGCGCGCAGGAGGTGCTCATGCCCATGGTGCAGCCGGGCGACCTCTGGCGCGAGACCGGGCGCTGGGAGTTCTACGGCCGCGAGCTGTTGCGCTTCAAGGACCGGCTGGATCGCGACTTCTGCCTGGGCCCCACCCACGAGGAGGTCGTCACCGACCTCGTGCGCGGCGAGGTGCGCTCCTACCGGCAGCTGCCGCTGAACCTCTATCAGATCCAGACAAAGTTCCGCGACGAGATCCGCCCGCGTTTCGGCCTCATGCGCGGCCGCGAGTTCATCATGAAGGACGGATACTCCTTCGACCGCGACGACGCCGGGGCCGACGCGAGCTACCACGCCATGTACGACGCCTATTGCGCCGTGTTCCGCCGCCTGGGCCTGGAGTTTCGCCCGGTCGAGGCGGACAGCGGGACCATTGGCGGCAACTTCAGCCACGAGTTCATGGTGCTGGCCGAAACTGGCGAGGACACCATCGCCACCTGCCAGGCCTGCGATTACGCCGCCAACCTGGAGAAGGCCGAGGTGGTCGCCCCCGTGGACCGCTGCGACTGTGGCCACGACTGCCCGCCGCCTTCCGAGGTGCCCACGCCCGGCGCGCACACCGTCGAGGAGCTGTGCGAATTCCTCGGCATCGAGGCGCGCAGCGTCGTCAAGACCCTGCTTTTCGATGTCGATGGCAAGCCTGTGGCCGCGCTGGTGCGCGGCGATCGCGAGCTCAACGAGATCAAGCTCAAGAATCTGCTGGACGCCAAGGACGTGAAGCTGGCCACGCCCGAGCAGGTGACCGCCTGGACCGGCGCGCCCGTGGGGTTCGCCGGGCCGGTGGGTCTCAAGGCCCCGGGAATCCGCATCGTGGCCGACCGCGAGCTGGATTTTGACTGCGGTTGGTTCGTTGGCGCCAACAAGGCCGAGACGCATCTCAAGAACGTGGACCTGCGCCGCGACGTCAAAATCGACGCCCACGCCGATCTGCGCAACATCACCGAGGCGGACAAGTGCCCGCGTTGCGGCGGGGCCATCCGACTGCGCCGCGGCATCGAGGTGGGCCACGTGTTCAAGCTGGGCCTCAAGTATTCCAAGGCCATGAACGCCACCTTCCTGGACGAGAATGGCAGGGAGCAGGTCATGGTCATGGGCTGCTACGGCATCGGCGTGTCGCGCATCGTGGCCGCCGCCATCGAGCAGAACCACGACGACGATGGCATCAAGTTCCCGCCCTCCATCGCGCCCTACGAGGTCTCGCTGCTCTCCCTGGCCGGCAAGGACAAGGACGTGGCCGAGGCCGCGGACAAAATCTACGCCGATCTCTCAGCCAAGGGCGTCGAGGTGCTTTACGACGACCGCGGCGAACGCCCGGGCGTGAAGTTCAAGGACGCCGACCTGCTGGGAATGCCCATGCAGCTGGTGCTGGGCGGCAAGGGGCTCAAGAACGGCGTGGTCGAGGCCAAGGACCGCCGCACCGGCGAAAAGCGCGAACTGAAGCTCGCCGATTTCGCGTCCGAGTTCGACGCCTGGCGGCGGGCCGTGCGCCAGGGCTGGGGCCTGGACATCTAAAACGACGACGCCACGGCGCGTGGGAGGGGTGATGCGGAGCCTGGACGTTCAGCTGGACTACTGGAACGGCGAGGGCGCGGGTAAAAAATTCACCCATCCCGTGCCCGTGGAGGAACTTCTCGATCTCGTCGGGCCGGGCGCGCGCGTGCTGGACTATGGCTGCGGCTATGGCCGCGTGTGCGCCCTGCTGGTCGACGCCGGCTTCACGAACGTCGTCGGGGCGGACGCCTCGCGGGCGCTTGTTGAACGCGGGCTGGCCGCCCGGCTGGATCTCGATCTGCGCGTCGTCGACGCGCCGCCGTTGCCCTTCCCCGACGCCTCCTTCGACTGCTGCCTGCTCGTGGCCTTGCTCACCTGCATTCCCTCCGACACCGGCGTCGACGCCGTGCTGGCCGAGGTCAAGCGCCTCCTCGCGCCCGGCGGGCTGCTGTTCATCAGCGACTATCCCCTGCAAACCGACGCGCGCAACGTCGCCCGCTACGACGCAGGCGAGGCCGAGTTCGGCCTGCGCGGTGTGTTCCGCGCAGGCGCGGCGGTCTTCCGCCACTTTCCCCCGCAGCGCATGACGGCGATGCTCTCTGGCTTCACGCCCATATGGCGGCGCGAGCTGGAGGTGACCACGCTGGGCGGCCACTCCGCGCGGGTGCTTCAGCTGTTGGCCCGCAAATAGCGCGCCGTCCGCGCGGGCTTTCGGTCCGGGTGTTGCACGACGGTCGGGACGTGGCGTATGCCCCATATTGACAAGGGCCACATCGCGCGGTAAAACGACGATTCAAAATTTGTTTTAATCTTGAGTTTGACACCACGCGCCCCCGCGCTCGAGGAGACGGAGCATGCTGTCCAGATTTTTCCTGAATCGCCCGGTTTTCGCCTGGGTCATCGCCATCATCATGATGGCGCTCGGCATACTGGCCATCTACAAAATGCCCATCTCGCAGTATCCGCCCATCGCGCCCCCCTCCATATCCATCACCGCCTACTATCCGGGCGCCTCGGCCGAGACGGTGGAGAACACCGTCACCCAGGTTATCGAGCAGAAGATGACCGGCCTGGATGGAATGCTCTACCTCACGGGCACGAGTTCGTCCTCGGGCCAGGCGCGTCTGGAAATGACCTTCACCGCCGGCACCGACCCGGACGTGGCCTGGTCCAAGGTTCAGAACAAGCTGCAATTGGCCATGGCCAGCCTGCCCGACACGGTGCAGCGGTCCGGTGTCACGGTCAGCAAGTCCACCCGCAACTATCTTCTCGTCATCGGCCTCATTTCCACCGATGGCAGCATGACCGGCGACGATCTGCGCGACTTCGCCCAGTCCAAGCTGGAGAAGATCCTCTCCCGTGTGCCAGGCGTGGGCGAGGTGAACGAGTTCGGCAGCCAGTACGCCATGCGTGTGTGGGTGAACCCGGACGCCTTGAACAACTACGGTCTGACCATGGACGACGTGGTGAGCGCGCTCAACGCCTACAACGTCGAGGTCTCCGCCGGCCAGTTCGGCGGCGCGCCCGCGGTGCCCGGCACGCGCATGAACACGTCCATCGTGGTGCAGCACCTGCTGCAAACGCCCGAGGAGTTCGCCAACATCCCCATCCGCTCCAATCCCGACGGCTCGGTGGTGCGCATCAAGGACATCGGCCGCACGGATCTGGGCACGGAACGCTACGACGTGGTGGCCGACTACAACGGGATGCCTTCCGCCGGCATGGCCATCCGTCAGGCCTCCGGAGCCAACGCCCTTGAAACAGCCCAGAACATCAAGGACAAGCTGACGGAGATGAGCCACTACTTCCCCCACGGGTTGAAGGTGGTCTACCCCTACGACACCACCCCCTTCACCAAGGTGGCCATCCACGAGGTGGCCAAGACGCTGGTGGAGGCCATCTTCCTGGTGTTCGTCATCATGTATCTGTTCATGGGCAACATCCGCGCCACCATGATTCCGACCATCGCTGTGCCCGTGGTTCTGCTCGGCACGTTCGCCGTGCTGGGCTTTTCGGGCTATTCCATCAACATGCTCACCATGTTCGCCATGGTGCTGGCCATCGGCCTATTGGTCGATGACGCCATCGTCGTGGTGGAGAACGTGGAACGAATAATGTCCGAGGAGGGGCTGCCTCCTCGGGAAGCCACGGCGAAATCCATGGACGAGATCACCAGCGCGCTGGTGGGCATCGGCCTGGTGCTCTCGGCGGTGTTCGGTCCCATGGCCTTCTTCCAGGGCTCCACCGGTGTGCTCTACCGTCAGTTCTCCGTCACCATCATCGCCTCCATGATGCTTTCGGTGCTGGTGGCGTTGATTTTGACCCCGGTGCTCTGCGCCACGTTCCTCAAACCCGTGCCCAGAGGCCACGAGCCCTCGGACAGCGCGGTGTTCTTCCTGCGGCCCTTCTTCCGCTGGTTTGACCGCGCGTTTTTCACCACGCGCGAAAAGTACGTGAAGCTGGTTGGATTCTCGCTCTCGAAGCGGACGCCTTTTCTCCTCTTCTACGGGCTGCTGCTGGTGGTGGTGGCCTATGGCTTCCACCGCCTGCCAACGTCCTACCTCCCGGACGAGGATCAGGGTGTTTTGATGGTCCAGGCCAACCTGCCGTCCGGCTCCTCCCTGGAGCAAACCCAGCAGGTGATGGCCAAGGTGCGGGATTACTTCCTCACCCAGGAAAAGGACTCCGTGACGTCGTTCATGACCGTCAGCGGCGTCGGCTTCGGCGGGCAGGGCCAGAATATGGCGATGGGCTTCGTCAAGCTCAAGGACTGGGAGCAGCGCACCCGGCCAGACATGCGCGTGAAAGCCATGGCCATGCGCGCCATGATGGTCTTCTCGCAGATCAAGGGGGCCATGATCTTCGCCTTCCCGCCCCCGCCCGTGGTCGAGCTGGGCATGGCCACCGGTTTCGAGTTCGAATTGCAGGATCTGGGCGGCGTGGGCCACGATAAGCTCATGGCCGCGCGCAACCAGCTGCTCGGCATGGCCAACACCGATCCGCGCCTGGTGCGCGTGCGTCCCAACGGTCTTGACGACGTCGCCGAGTACCATTTGAATGTGGACTGGGACAAGGCCGGAGCGCTCGGCGTGCCCATCAGCAACATCCACAACACCGTGTCCGCGGCCTTCGGCAGCGACTACGTGAACAACTTCATCCAGAGCGGCCGCGTGAAGCAGGTCTATGTGCAGGCCGACGCGCCCTACCGCATGGCCCCGCAGGATCTGGACAAGCTCTTCATCCGCAATAAATCCGGCTCGATGGTGCCGCTTTCCTCGCTGGCCACCGGCAGCTGGGCCTCCGGATCGCCGCAGCTGGAACGCTACAACGGCTTCCCCTCCATCGACATCATGGGTGAGGCCACGCCGGGACACAGCACCGGCGAGGCCATGGCCGCCATGGAGGAATTGTCCAAGAAACTGCCCCATGGCATTGGTTACGACTGGACCGGCCTGTCCTATCAGGAGCGCATCTCCACTCAGCAGGGACCCATCCTCTACGCCTTCTCCATCTTCGTCATCTTCCTGTGCGTGGCGGCCCTGTACGAAAGTTGGACCATTCCCTTCGTCAACCTGCTCATGCTGCCGTTGGGCGTGCTCGGCGCCATTCTCGCCACAAGCATGCGAGGCATGGCCAACGACGTGTACTTCCAGATCGGGTTCCTCACCACCCTGGGCCTCTCGACCAAGAACGCCATCCTGATCATTCAGTTCATCAAGGAACGCATGGCGCATGGCGATGGCCTCATCGACGCGACCATCGGCGCGGTACGCACTAGGTTCCGGCCGGTCATGATGACCTCGCTGGCCTTCTTCTTCGGCGTGCTGCCCCTGGCCATAGCCCGGGGCGCCGGCGCCGGCGCCATGAGCGCCATCGGCACCGCGGTGTGCGGCGGCATGGTCTCCGCCACGTTCATCGACCTCATCTTTATCCCGTTGTTCTTCGTCATCGTCTCGCAGCTGTTCAGCAAGCATGGCAGGAAGAAGGGCGGCGGGCACGGCCCCGACGGCGGCACCGGTGGCCATGACGGGGACAACCCGCCGGAACCGTCAGCGGCGGCGAAGGCGAAGGAGGAAGGCGCGGCATGAACGCGAACGAAAAGCTTTTGGTGCTGGCCGACGGATCCGAGCGGACGCTCATGACCGCCGATCACCTCAAGGAGTACATGCCCGACAAGATGATTCGGCGCATCGTGCTGTTCCATGTGGCCAGCGAGCTGCCTGAGGAACTGCGGGAGCTGGAGGAGTGTCCTGACTGCTCCGGCCTGTTGGAACAGGCCAAGCGGCAGGCCAACGAGGCTCAACGTACGATCATCCAGGCCCTGGAGCAGTCCAAGAAGCTCCTGATGGCAGGCGGCGTGCCCGAGCGGTCAATCGAGATCAAGGTGCAGCGCGCCAAAAACGGCGTTGCCCGCGACATCATCGAGGAGGCGCGGAAGGGGTACGCCGCTGTGGTGATGCGCCGGCGGGGTCTGGGCACGCTGCAAAACGTCATCCTCGGCAGCGTCGCCTTCAAACTGCTGCAGTCGCTCACCTTTATCCCCATCATTCTTCTGGGGCGCGCCAAGAACGTGAAACGGCTGCTTCTGGCCGTGGACGCCTCGACCAACTCCCTGCGGGCGGTGGATTTCGTCATCGACTCGCTCGCCGGCCACGCCGACTATGAAATCTGCGTCTATCACGCCGTCGTCGGTCTGGGCGCCATTTCCTTCGACCCTGTCGCGGACGCCGCGCGCACGCCCCAGCCCGGTGAGGATGTCGACGACGACTGCATCGACGTTTACAAGTGCAAGGTCGGCCGCTTGCTGCTGGCCGTGCGCGACCGGCTCGTGGCCGGCGGCTTCGATCCGCGTCGCATCAGCGTGAAGGTTTCCGCCGGCACCAACAGTCGGGCCGCCGCCATTGTCAAGGAGGCCCAGGACGGGGGCTTCGGCACCATCGTCATGGGGCGGCGGGGACTCTCGCGTGTGGAATCCTTCTTCATGGGGCGCGTCAGCCACGCGGTGGTGCACGAGGGCAAACAGCTCAACGTCTGGGTCGTCTAGCTGTGAAGTTATAGGAGGTTGTTCACTCGGTT
>JAIMKR010000006.1:67773-172749 GCA_020692325.1 Desulfocurvus sp. | reverse complement strand
ATCTTTTCGAACATAGCTAACTCCTTAACGCGCACTCGCGCGGTGTGCCGTGAAAAGCGAGCTGCCAAAGAACACCTTGAAAGAAGTCGAACAGGTCGCAAACCGTGGCGAAGGAGAACTCCGCCACCCTGTCGCCGAAAACGATGTGCCTGAGCGGCCCAAGGACCAGCGGGACGTCCAGCAGCATCTCCACCCGCCAGCCCTTGATCTCCATGTCCGCGCCGGTGGCGTCGAGGCCGCGCAGCACGTGGTAGATTTCCAGCCTCGGCGGCGCGGGGTGGCCGATCATCTCCACCACGCGGGCGAACTCCAGGCGCGTGAGCCCGACGGGAGCGCAGTCCGCGGCGGGCCAGGCGGGGTAGGCGGCGGCGAAGTCGCGGGCGAAGTCGTTGAGGCGGAACAACACGGGGTTGGCGCACAACATGCGCATGAACGAGCGCAGGCTGTAGCCGGGCGCGAGAGTGATCCGCGCGTCCAGCGCGCCGAGCACGTCGTCCACCGTCGCGTCGTCGTGACCACTTACCGTGCCGTCTTGTTCAAGTAGGACTTCGTCCACGTTACCCTACGCCTTTGGAGTGTTTTCCGCATTCAGGGTTGCGTATACGGCTTTTGTCTTATTTCATGCTGTGATTTGCGTCAACACTGCAACGATGAAACAGTCAAACTTTAAAATCATACTATGAAGTTTTTTATCATATGCTCATGGTATGATAATACTGAAGACGGTTTTACCTGCTTCTACAGTCGCAATATCGATGGTCCCGCCCTGCGCGAGCACGGCCTGCCGCGTGGTGGCCAGCCCCAGGCCGCTGCCGGTCTCGCCCTTGGTGCTGAAGAACGGCGTGAAGAGTTTTTCGCGCGTGGCCGCGGAAATGCCGCAGCCGTTGTCGGTCACGGCGTAGCGCACGCCGCCGTCCGGCTGGGGGGACACGGCGATGACCACGCGGCCTCCAGGCTTGTCCGGGCCGAAGCCGGCGGCGCGGCAGGCGTCCAGCGCGTTGCCTGTCAGGTTCAGCAGGCAGCGGTGCATGGCCTCGGGATCGATGCGCGCGACGCGGCCGCCCATTGACGGCGCTTCGAGAACCAGCTCCAGGCCGTCGGCCCGGGCGCGCGGCCCGAGCAGCTCCGCCACCTGCCGCGCCGGGGTCGACGGATCGGCCGGTACGGGTCGCACGTCCTGCGGCCGGGCGAAGCGCAGCATGTCCAGGGAGAGCTCCTTGAGGCGGCGCACGTTGGCCTCCAGCATCTCGTAGCCCTGCTCCAGGTAGGCCTGCCGGTCGCCGTCCAGCCCCTGGCGCAGCAGGAACAGGCTGCCTTCCAGGCCGCTGGCCATGTTCTTGATGGAGTGCGAGAGCCCGGTCACGGCCTGGCCCACGGCGGCCAGCCGCTCGGCGGTCAGCAGCTCGCGCGTCTTCTGCTCCACCAGCCGCTCCAGGTGTTCCGTGTGCTCGCGGATGGCCCGGCGCATGGCCCGGCGCTCCCGCGCGCGGGAGAGGGCGATGTCCAGCGCGTCGTCGCGAATGGGCTTGGTGACGAAATCCGCCGCGTCGAGCTTGATGCCCTGGATGGCCAGGTCGATGTCGCCGTGGCCGGTGATGAGCACCACCTCGCAGTCCGGGTCCAGCTTTTTGACCTCGCGCAGGAGTGCGAGCCCGTCCATGCCGGGCATCTTGATGTCCGTCACCACCACGGGCGCGGGCTCGGCCCGGAAGAGCGCCAGGGCCTCCGCGCCGCCGGCGGCCTGCCGCACGCGCCAGCCCCGGTCGGCGAGGGAGAGCGACAACACCCGCCGCAGGCCGTCCTCGTCGTCCACCAGGATAAGGGAAGGTCCCTCGCTCATTGTTCCGTCGCCTCCGTCCCGGCCAGGGGCAGGGTGATGTCGAAGCGCGCGCCGCCGCCCGGCTCGGAGACCACGTCGATGGAGCCGCCGCAGTCCTTGACGATGCCGTAGCTGATGGACAGCCCGAGCCCGGTGCCCTTGCCCACGGGCTTGGTGGTGAAGAAGGGTTCGAAGATCTTTTCGCGCACGCCGGGGGGGATGCCCGCGCCCGTGTCCGCGATGGCCACCAGCACCGCGTTCCCGGCACGGTGCGCCGCGAGGGTGATGCGCTTGCCGCCCTCCGGCGTCTCCCCGCGCCCGGCGGCGGCCTTCCACTTGTCCTCTATGGCGTCGCGCGCGTTGATGAGCATGTTGATGAACACCTGCTCCAGGCGGCCGGCGTCGGCGCTCACCGGGGGCAGGTCGGCGTCGATGTCCATCACCACCTCGATCTCGCGCAGCTTGAGCTGCTGGCTGAAGATGTCCAGGGCGCGGCGCAGCACGCCGCCCGCGTCCACCGGACCGAACTGCATGTCCGGCTTGCGGCCGAACTCGCGGAGGTGGTTGATGATGCGGCTGGCGCGGTCCACGTGGGAGTCGATCTCGGCGGTGAGTGTGGCCAGGATGGCCCGGTCGATGTCCTCGCCGCGGTCCACCTTGCGCTTGATGAAGCTGGCCCCGGTCTTGATGACGGACAGCGGCTGGTTCAGCTCGTGGGCCATGCCCGTGGCCATTTCGCCCAGCGTGGCCATTTTCGAGGCCTGGATGAGCTGCTGCTCGGTCTCCAGGCGCTTGGTCATGTCGCTGGTGGTGGCGAGCAGCACGCGCTGGCCGCTGAATTCCGAGGGGGAGAGGCGCACCGTGACGAACAACCGCCGGCCGTCCTTGGCCACGTTGATGACGCGGTCGAACAGGGCGTTTTCGCGCAGGCGGGGCTGCATGGCCTCGCGTTCCCGCTCGGGGAACAGCATGAGGAAGCTTTGGCCGACGAGCTCCGCCTTCTCGAAGCCGTACACCGGCTGCACGGACTCGTTGCAGTCAAGGATGGTCAGGGTGGCGGCGTCGAGCACGAAGACCGGATTCGGAATGTTCTTGAAAATGGCCAGGTACTTGCGCTCGCTCTTCTCCAGCTTGTCCTCCAGCTGCTTGCGGCTGGTGATGTCCAGGCACATCTCCATGGCGGCCACCACCTCGCCCGCGTCGTTCTTGACGGGCGAGCTGGTGACGATCCAGTGGCGCATTGCCCCGGTGGCGTCCACGCCGCTCTCCTCGCCGGAGTACGAGCGCCCGGTCTCGAAGGTCTTGACCACGGGGCAGTTGGGGCACTTGCTGCTGCGGCCCTTGTAGGCGTGGAAGCAGGTGTCGCCGGGTTGTGGCCGGAACTTCTCCTGAAAGTCCTTGTTGTAGCGCAGCAGTTTGAAGTCGCGGTCCTGCACGGTGATGATGCACGGCACAAGCGAGAACAGGGTCTGATACTCGTCGCGCTGGCGGTTGAGCTCGATCTGCTTCTCGCTGATGCTCTTGCCCATGCGTTCGATGGTGTGCACCAGCGTGCCCATCTCGTCGGCCTGGTCGATGTCGATGCTGGAGCACTGGCCGCCCTCGGCGATGAGGGTGGCCCCGGTGATGAGCCGGCGGATGGGCCGGATGACGAAGCGGCCCATGAAGATGAAGATGACCAGCCCCACCCCGAGCAGCACGATGACCGTGAAAGCCACGCTGCGCGTCTGGAACGAGGCGATCTCGCGGTCGGTGGGCGCGAGCGACACCACCACGTCGATGACGCCGAGGACTTTCTTGTCCGGCGGGTGGAAGTGGCAGCCGCCGGAGCAGCCGGGCTCGTTTTGGATGGGGCTGATGACGCCCAGCCGGCGCACGCCGTCGGGCCCGGTGAAGATGCGCACGCGGTTTCGCAGCGGGAGGTCGGCCGGCGGGGTCGTGGACTGGTGGCAGACGTGGCAGATGCGGTCGCGTGTGTCGATGACGGTGTCCTTCTCCTCGGGGTTGTTGGAGAATTTCACCTGCCCGACCTTGTTGTAGATGCGGATGGCCTGGATTTCCTTTTGCGAGCCGATGTTGGTGGTGATCTGGTCGAGGTCCTCGCGCGCGTTGACCATCATGGCGTAGCGCGTGCCGAGCTTGATGGTGGTGCACAGACGGTCGGCCTCGGACACCACGTAGCTCATGAGGATGTCCTCCTGATGGCTGATGGCGAAGTAGGACAGGGCGGCCACGCTGACGACCAGCGACAGGCCCGCCGTGGCGATGAGCTTGAGGGCCAGGCTCTTGCGGATGATGTCCCAGGGATTGCGCATTTCCCTTCCCCTCGGCTCGGGCCCCCTCGCGCGCGGTTGCGGAACCGGGCCGGCGGAGCGCGCGTTCCGTCGGCCCGGAGGATGAATCAGCGCTTGTGGCACTGGCCGCAGGCCAGCGGCCCCTTGCCCCTGGCCTTGTGGCAGCCGATGCACTGCTTGTGGTAGGCGTTCATGAGTCCCGTGCTCCTGCCTGCGGGCTTCACCTTGTGGCATTCGGCGCAGGGCGTGCCCTCGGTGGAGGCGCTCCTGTCGATTTTACCGTCCGATCCGCCGTGGTGGCAGACCACGCAGTCGGTGAGGCCGGCCTTCTCGTTATGCTGGTCGTGGTTGAATCGCGCGGGCGGACGGGTGAGCTTGCCGAAGGCCTCGGGCGCCAGGGACTTGATGTTTTCCTGCGAAAGGGCCGCCTGGGACAACGCTGCGACCAGCGCGACGGCCAGCAGGATCGGGAGCGAACGTTTCATGGCGTTTCCTCCTAGGCCTCGGGTTTGACCATGCATTCGTAGATGATGTCGCTGAGGAACTTGATGTCCATGCCCAGCTTGTAGCTGTGCACCGTGTCCTCCAGGCCACCGTGGCAGTTGTGGCAGGGGGCGACGATGGTCTTCACGCCGGTGGCGCGCAGCTCCTCGGCCTTGGCCTTGCTGCCCTCCACGCGCACGTTCTTGAACGGGGGCCCGCAGTTGATGACGCCGCCGCCTGCCGTGCAGCACAGGTTGTGCTCGCGGTTGGAGGCCGTCTCCACGATGCCGCCCTCGACCAGGAAGCGCACCAGCTCGCGCAGCTTCTCGTGCAGGCCGCGGCCGCGCACCACGTTGCAGGGGTCGTGCACGGTGACCGGGCCGGGGTACTTCTTGGCCAGCTTGATTTTGCCGTCGCGCATGAGCTCCCAGAAGAATTCTATGGAGTGGTACACCGGAACCGGATGCCATTTCCAGCCCACCCAGCGGTTGCCGTTGTCGTACACGGAGCGGAAGGCGTGGCCGCATTCGCCCATGACGATGCGCTTGACCTTGAGTTTCTACGCGCTCTCGAAGTGGCGGCGCTTGAGCCGGCCCATCATCTCGAAGTCGCCGGTGAACATGCACATGTCCGAGTTATCCCAGCCGGGCTGGGAGGGCATGGTCCAGTCCACGCCGGCGGCGTTGAAGATGGCCGCGGCCTGGTAGATGAGCTGGGTGCGGAACTTGGGCTCGGGCGCGATGACCGAGTAGTAGATCTCCGCGCCCTCCTTATCGAGCGGAATGCGCAGGCCGGGGAATTCGTCGCGGGCCTCGTCCTCCTGCCATTGCAGGGTGTCGATCCATTCGTCGTCCTTCACCCACATCTGGTTGAAGGTGGTGGAGTGGGAGTGCGCGGTGTCCTGGATGTACTGCGGCGTGACGCCGAGCTTGTGGCAGATGCGCCGCACCATGCTCATGATGAAGCCGGTGTCGATGCCGATGGGGCAGTAGTGCACGCAGCGCTTGCACAGGTTGCATTCGGTGTAGGCCAGCTGGGCGATGCCGTAGAATGTTCCGGGATCGACGCGGCCGCCGGTTTTGAGCAGCACGCCCATGGTCTGGGCGACCTTGGCGGCGGGGGTGTAGCTGGGGTCGTCCGGGTGCGAGAGCGCGAAGTGGCAGCCCTTGGCGCACATGCCGCAGCGCATGCAGGTCTCGCTGTAGGCCTTGAGCCGCGCGCCGGCCTCGCTGGCCATGACGGAGCGCACGACCGTTTCGATTTTTTCCGGCGTGAGCCGGGAAACCCCGCGCCGAAGCCCCACGTCCTCGATGAGTCTGTCTTGAATGCCCATGTTCTCATTCCTCCTTGGGGGCTCACCAGTCGCGCGCGTGGCGCACGCCGCCGAACTCCGAGCCCATGTAGGCGCGGGTGAACACGGCGAAGACCATGTGCGACAGCCGGGTGAAGGGAATCGCGGCGAGCATGATCTCGCCGGTCACCACGTGCAGGACGATCATCGTGTCATAGTCGATGGCCTGATGGTAGGCCAGAAATCCCGTGAGGAACGGCGCAAGCACGATGGCCAGGGCGAACCAGTCCTTGGGCGTGGTGATGGCGCGCACGTCGGGCATGGCCAGCCGCCGGCCGGCGAAGAACAGGCAGGCGGCGATGACCAGCATGGTCATGCCATCGGCCGCGGCGTCGGGAATGGTGGCGTAGCGCACGCCGAAGGCCTGGTCCCACAACATCACGTGCGCCACCAGAAAGACGGGCGTGGCGATGAGGCAGACGTGGAAGGCGAAGGTGGCGATGGTCATGGCCGGGTTCTTGCGCCAGCCCAGCGCGTTGAAGGGGATGAGCCAGTTGACGATGGAGCGCAGGGAGTAGCCCCAGCTCATGTAGGCGATGGCTGAGGCGTCCTTCTTTCTCGCCAGCCGGTACATGGCGACGAGACGCCAGGCTGATCCCAGGAGGAAGATCCCCCAGGCGGCCCAGGCCAGCGGCCCGGTGACGAATTGGTATGCGGCGTTCATGTGCTGTCCTCCTTGCCGGGATCAGGCCTGGGCCACGTCGGCCACGATGCGTACGCAGGCGCCCTTGTCGATGGCGCGGATGAGCAGCTTCGCGCCGTCGGGGCTGAAGACGGGATCGCAGAGCCGGTCGAACTCGCGCGGGTATGGGCGGCCGTCCACCAGCAGCGACTGCCTGCCATTCTTTTCCACCTTCACGGCCACGTGCGCGCCGTCGGGTCCGATGACCGGCCGCCAGGCCATGTCCCACACGCCGGGCCAGGTCCGCCCGTCCACCAGCACGCGCCATTCGGCGTTTTCCTTGTTGCCCAGGGCGGCCACGCGCTCGCCCCCCCGGCCGATGACCAGATCCGTCACTTCGGGGAAGCGGATGGACCAGGGCTTGGCGTTCACGGCCACGGTGAACTCGCCGAACGCGGGGGCCACGATGGCCGCGATGTTCCTGCCGTCCTGGCTGATGACCTGGTGCCAGCACTGCGCGAAGACGGGCTCCCAAATGATCTGGCCGTCCTGCGCCAGCCCCCACGCGCCCTTGGCGCGCACCGGGGCCACCACCTTGCCCGTGGCGGGATTGAAGCGCGGCTCCCACATGCAGTCGTAGCTTTCGCTCCAGATCCTGCCGTCCACGGCGATGGTGTAGTCGTAGAGTGTGGTGCGCACCTGCGCGGCCACATGCGCGCCCTGGGCGTCGAACTCCGGGGTCCAGCAGTTGACGAAGGTCGCGTCCCAGGCCTGGCCGTTCACGGCCACGCTGAACACGCCGGCCTGGAAGGCGTCCAGATCCGCGGGCTTGAGGGAGGCTGTCTGCACAACAAGCGCGGCGGACTTGCCGTCGGCCGTGAGGGTGGGCTGGCTGCCGTTCGCGAAAAGATTCTCCCAGGGCTGTCCGTCCGCGCACACGCCATATTCGCCGCCGGACTGGATGCAGGCGGCGACGACGTCGCCCCTGGCGGAGAATTGCGTGTTCCACACGTAGTCGAAGTTTTCCTCCCAGGGCTGTCCGTCCACGGCCACGGTCCACATGCCGTCACGCTGCACGATGGCGGTGAAACGGCCGTCCGGGCTGAAGCGCGGCTGCCAAACCTTGTCGAAGCTGTTTTCCCATGGTTCGCCGTTGACCAGCGCGGTGAAGCCGCCCGCCTCCAGGCTGGCCAGCACGGCTACGCGCTCGCCGTCCGGGGAGACGGTGGGCTCCTCGACCCAGGCGCAGTTCTCCGGGCGCTCAATGGAGGCAAGGACCACTTTTTGTCCGGTCTCCCAATCCCACAAGGTCGGTGGCTGCATGCCGTTCCTCCTCCGCACGCGCTCCGTGCGTATTGAAGTGCTCACAGTGCGGAACTCGCGTTACGCAAATCTGCATATCCATAATACTCGCCATGAATACTGTTTAATGCGATATGGCGATGCGCAGATTTAAGTTTCGCGTGCAATACTGCCACAGTATTTTTTTTGTGGGAAGCGAAATCTCGGGAAAAACGTTTACATACATTGAAAGTATGTTTATAATTTCAATTCATATTGTGTTGGTGTGAGTTGAAAACGTTCAAAATATCATGTACAGCTACAAACTCGTGTGATTTTAAGTGGAGTGACTTGGTCGCATATGCGGCAACCCGCCGCGAGGTTGGAAGTTTTTCCAGCAAGGAGGGCGTCGATGCGGTTGACGACGAAGGGCCGGTACGGAATGCGGCTTGTGCTCGACATTGCCCAGCATGAGAAATATGGGCCGGTCTCCATGGCCGAAACCTCCTTGCGACAGGACATTTCCGCAAAGTATCTCGAGCGGTTGGTGGGCGAGCTGCAACGCGCGGGCATCGTCAAGAGCCTGCGCGGGCGCGAGGGAGGCCACATGCTGGCCATGCCACCGGAGAAAATCACCGTGGGCGACGTGGTGCGCGTGCTGGAGGGCGAAAGCGCCGAACTGACGTGCAGCCACAACCGGCTCTCCTGCCCGCGCTCGGTGCACTGCCTCACGCGGGCCATCTGGATCGCCGCCGATCAGGCCATGTTCGAGAAGCTCGACTCCGTCACGGTCAAGGACATCATGGATGACGGGCTGAACTGCATTTCCAGGAAGGAGGCCGAGACCAGACGCAAGCTGGAGATACCGCCGCCGCCCGTGCTCGATCCATCGGCCCGGCGCAGGGCCGTGCGGCGCATCATGAGGCAGCGGCGGGCCATCGTCGCCGCCGGACCGGTCCGCCAGCCCGGCGCGCCCAAGAAGATCATGGTGGTGGACGATGACCCGGACATCGTCGAATACCTGGTGACGGTCTTCGCCGACCGGGGCTACGCCACCTGTTCGGCCGGCGGCGGGGTGGAGGCCACGGAGGTGCTCCTGCGCGAGAATCCCGACCTCATCACCCTGGATCTGGAGATGCCCGAGGAATGGGGGCCGCGCTTCTACAAGCGCTTTTCCCGGATGCCGGAGTACCGGAACCTCCCGGTCATCGTCATCAGCGGGCTGCCCGGCATCCACAGGGCCATTCCCAAGGCCGTGGCCACGGTGAGCAAGCCTTTCGATCCCGAGGAGGTGCTGCGGCTGGCGGAGGGCGCCATCGGCGAACCCTGAGTCTCGTCCCTCCCCTGTCGCGCACACGATGAAAGACCCGGCCCGAGCGTCGCCGCCCCGGCCGGGTCTTTCATCGTCATTGTCGGTTGGGGGATGTCAGTCCAGCACCGAGCGCGTCCAGTCGGCGATCTCCCGCGCCGGACGCGCGCCCTGCAGGCGCGCCAGCTCGCGACCGTCTCGGAAGACGATGAGCGTGGGAATGGACTGCACCTGGAAACGCGCGCCCAGCAGACGTTCGGCCTCGGTGTCCACCTTGCCCAGGCGCACCGCTGGCCCGAGGATGCGTCCGGTCTCCTCGAAGGCCGGGGCCATCATGCGGCACGGACCACACCACGGGGCCCAGAAGTCCACGAGCAACGGCAGTTCGTCGCGCGTGAGAAGGGCGTCGAGCAGGTTGGCGTCGAGGTGCGGAATATCCCCGGCGAGGTTTTTTTTGCACCGGCCGCACACGGCTTGTCCGAGCCGGGCCTCGTCCACTCTGTTCACGGCATGACATGCGGGGCAAAGAATATGCTTCATGTCCGTGAGAATAGGTCGCCCCCGCGCGTTGACAAGGGGGGTGTCAGGCGTCCGGGGTGAGGACGCGGATGTCCGCCGCGCGGCCGGGATGGGCGCGGCTCAGAATCTCGCGATCACCCTGCTCGTAGTCGGCGAAGTCGAACCCCGGGCTCACCGTGCAGCCGAGCAGGGCGTAGCGCCCGCCTGGGACGAGGCGCGTGCCCTGCCAGACGCCGCGCGGCACCACAACCTGCGGCCGCTGGCCGGCGGCCAGGTCCGTGCCGATGACGATCTCGTCCGAGGAGCCGTCCGGGCGCAGGCGCAGCATCCGCACGGCGTCGCCCATGTAGAAGTGGAAGATTTCCGTGCTGGCCACGCGATGCAGCGCGGAGAAGCGCGTGGGCGTGACCAGATAGTAGATGGCCGTGCAGCAGGATCGGGGACCGGTCTGCTCGGGCCCGGCCGCGCCGGCGGGCAGAACGCGCGCGGAGCGGTAGGTCTCGGCGTACAGTCCGCCTTCCTGCGGCAGGGCGACGAGGCCCAGGGCGTGGACAATGGCCGCGATTTCTGGATCCTCGGGCAATGCGCCGCGATGGTTCATGTGGTCTCCTTGAGCGGGCCCCAGGGCAGGCCCTTGCGCAGATGTTCGGCCAGGGCGGCCAGTTCCCTCAACAGGGCGCGCATGGCGTCCTCCCAGTCCCCGGCGGTCGGTCCGTTGGCGGCGAGCCTCTCGGTTCTGGCCGCGAGGGCCACGGCGCGGTCCGCGCCCACGGCCGCGAGAGCCCCGCGGGTCTTGTGCGCGGCCATTCTCGCCTTGCGGGCGTCGCGCGATTCCAGCGCCCGGGTCAGGGCGTGGACGGCGTCGGGCAGACTTTTGTCCCGAAGCTGGCGCAGCAGCAGTCCCAGCAGCGGAAGATTGTCGGCGAAGGACCGCGCCAGGTAGTCCTCATCCAGACGGGGAGCGTCGTCGTCGGTCGGCGCCTCCGTCCCCTCGGTCCCCGCACTCTCCGCCGGGGCGGGGGAGGCGGCCGCTCTGGACCGGGCTGCCGCCGCTTTCAGCGCGCGGTCCATGGCCGCGAAGAGCGTCTTCTCCTCGGCCGGTTTGGATACTGTCTCGTCCATGCCCGCCTCAAGAAAATTCCGCCGATCCTCGCCGCCGGTATAGGCGGTCAGCGCCACCACGGCGATGTCTTTCGCGGCCTCGCCCGCCTCACCCCGGCGCAGCCGCCGCGTTGCGGAAACGCCGTCCAGCCGGGGCATCTGCACGTCCATGAGCACCGCGTCGAAGGTGCGCGCGCGCAGGGCTGCCAAAGCTTTTTCGCCGTCGCCCACGCTCTCCACCACGCAGCCGGCTCCGCGCAGCACGTGTTCCATGAGCACGCGGCCGATGGCGTTGTCGTCGGCCAGGAGCACGCGCAGGCCGCGTCCAGCGACCGCCGTCGGGCCGGAGCCCGCCGCCGCCGGCGTTTTGGGCGCGGGCTGTCCGGTTTGTGGCGTCTGGGGGGAAATGGCGGGGGCCGGGCTCCTGGGCAGGTCGAAGGGAATGGTCACGGTGAAGGTGCTGCCCTTGCCAAGGGTGCTCAACACGTGGAGGGAGCCGCCCATCTGCTCCACCAAATTCTTGCTGATGGCCAGCCCCAGGCCGGTGCCCGCGTGGCGTTTGCCGTAGGAGCTGTCGCCCTGGCTGAAGCTCTCGAACAGGTGCGGCAGATAGTCGGGCTCGATGCCGCAGCCGGTGTCGGCGACGCTGAAGGACAACCGGGCCGCTTCGGCCGTGCGGGACTCCGTGCGCACGGTGACGGTGATGCCGCCCGTTTCGGTGAATTTGAGGGCGTTGGTGAGCAGGTTGCGCAGCACCTGCGCCACCCTGGCCTCGTCGCCGATGAGCACCTCGGGCGCGTTGCGGCCCATGACCACGGAGAGGTTCAGATTGCGCTCGCGGCCCAGCACGGCGATGGGCCCGGTGACGGAGTCGAGGAGGCGGCGCGGGCGGAAGGGCTCGCTGCGCAGGGTCAGACGGCCGGCCTCGATCTTGGAGAAGTCCAGAATGTCGTTGACGACCTCGAGCAGGGCCTGGCCGGAATCCACGGCCATGTCGGCCAACCTGCGCTGGGCCTCGTCCAGCCGCGACTGTCCCAGTAGCCGCGTGGTGCCGATGACCCCGGCCAGCGGGGTGCGGATCTCGTGGCTCATGTTGGCCAGGAACAACGCCTTGGCCTGGGTGGCTGCCTCGGCCTCGGCCTTGGCGCGGCGCAGGGCCGCCTCGGCGTTCTTGAGTTCGTTGATGTCCGTGACCGCGCCGGCGAAACCGGTGAACGCGCCGTCGTCCCCGCGCTCCACGGCGGCGCGCACCAGCGCCCAGCGGCCTTGCCCGCCGTTTTTCGGCGCGCGGAAGCGCATCTCGGCCACGAAATCGTCGCCGGTGCGGGCGGTTGCGCGCAGGCCGCGCAAAATGGTCCGCCGGTCCGCCGGGTCCAGCGTGCGCATCCAGCCGCTGCCCAGCGCCGCGCTCCTGGGGTAGCCGCTGATGCGCGCCCACTGGTCGTTGACGTAGGTGCAGCGGCCCCGCGCGTCGGCCTGGAAGATGCCCACGGGCGAAACCTGCGCCAGGGTGCGGAAGCGCTCCTCGCTTTTGGCCAGCGCCAGTTCGGCCGCCTTGCGCTCGGTTATGTCGCGCGCGGAGCCCACCGTGCCGATGACCACGCCCTCGCCGTTGACGAAGGGGGCCTTGCTGACCTCGAACTGCCGGTATTCGCCCTGCGAGAAGCCGTCCTCCTCGAACTGCATGGGCGCGCCGGTTTCGAGAGTGCGCTGGTCGGACTCGGCGCAGGGCATCCAGATGGTGTGCCACTCGGGGTCGTCGGGGCGTTCGGCCCGCACGCGCCCGCCGAAGAACTCCTCCGTGCGGCCCAGGGCGTCCTCGCCGTCCGCCAGACCGAGGTAGTGCTCGGCCATGGCCTTGTTGGCGAAGAGAAAGCCCCCGTCCATGTCCTTGGCCCAGATCATGTCCGGCACGTTGTCGCACAAAAGCCGCAGCATCATGGCGAGTTCGCGGTAGCGCAGCTCGCTGATGCGCAGGGCCGTTTCCGCGGACTTCCGCTGGGTTTCGTCCACGGCGTAGATGTTCACATAGCCGCGGTCACGGAAGGGCGAGATGGTGATCGAGTACACGCCGCTGGGGTACGAGCGTTCCGAGGTGCGTGGCGAGCCCTCGCGCAGGGCCGCCTCCGCTTCGCGCTGGAGTTCCGTGGGCAGCGGGCCCCCCACCTGCCGCGTCCAGCTGGAGAGCAGCACCTCCGCCGCCGGGTTGGCGTAGAGGATTTCCCCGCCGGCGTTCGTGCGCAACACGGGGTTGGGATTCTCCACCGGGAAGCGCGCCACCATTTCCAGACGTTCCTCGGCCAGCTTGCGCGCGCCGATGTCCGTCATCGCGCCGGACATGAGCAGCGGCGCGCCGTCCGCCCCGCGCTTGAACACCCGTCCGCGCGTGTGCGTCCACAGCCATTGGCCGTCCTCCCGGCGTACGCGGCACTCCAGGTCGAAGAACTCCTCCTCGCCGGAGAAGTGGCGGGCGAGCGCCGCCTCGCGCAGGGGGCGGTCGTCGGGATGCACACGCTTGAGGAATCTGTCGATGGACATGGTGACGGGCGCGCGCCCTGGCAGGCCGAGCAACTCCGCCCAACGCTCGTTGCAGGCGAGCCGGCCCGCGGCGATGTCCCACTCCCAAGAGCCGGAGCCCGTGCCCTCGATGATGTCGGCGAGGCGGCGGCGTTGATCCTGCAGGGCCATCTCGGCGCGTTTGCGTTCCGTGTTGTCCACGTTGATGCCGACGATGCCCATGCCGCCCTCGGGCAGGGCGAGCAGGCTCTTGTAGACCATGCGGTGCTCCACTCCCCCGTCGGGAAGCCGCCGGTCGATCTCGTAGCTGATGGTGTGCCCCGGGCCCGCTGCGAGGGTGCGCTCGTCCCATTCGTGGTGCAGGCGGGCCTCCTCCGGCGGCTCCACGTCCTCGGTCAGCAGGCCCAGATATTCCTCCACCGGCCGGCCGTCGCGCATTTCGGCGAAGGCGCGGTTGACGAGCAGGAAGCGGCCCTCGGTGTCCTTGCAGAACACCGTGTGCGGCAGGCTGTCGATGAGCGTCTGCAGGAAGTTGTGGCTTTGCTCCAGCCTGCGCTGGGCCTGCCGCAGGGGCGTGGCGTCGAGGAAGACGCCGAGGACGTCGCCGGGCCGGCCGTCCTCGCGCAGGCGCGCCTCGGCCGAGGCCTCGATGTGCGCCTCGCTTCCGTCGGGGCGGCGCACGGCGAAGGAGGCGGTGAAACGTTCGCCCTTGTCCACCGCCGCCGAAAGGGCGTCGCGCACGGCGTCGCGTTCGTCCGGCGCCACGCGGGCGAGCCAGTCCTCTGGCGAACCGGCCGTGGCGCCGTCCTCCAGGCCGAAGATCTCGGCCATCATCGCGTCGCAGTCGGCCTCGCCGCTCTCGGGATTCCACTCCCACAAGCCCACGCGGCCCGCCCGCACCGCCAGCCGGAAGCGCTCGGTGACGCGCCGCAGCTCGCGTTCGGCCCGCTCCCGTTCCAGAATGGCCCACACGCCGTCGATGAACAGGGTGAGTTGGGTGATGTCGTCCTCGACATAGGCCTCGTTCTTGTCGCCCACGCCAACCACGGCGCGCACGCGGCCGTCGCGGCTTGCCGGCACGCAGAGAAAGCGGGAGAGCTGGATGTGCCCCTCGGGCCAGCCGTGCTTGGCCGGGTTCGGCGTGGCGAACTCGTTGACGAGCACCGGGCCGCCCTTGCGGACCACGTCGCCCCACAGGCCCACCTCGTCCAGAGGGTAGACGGTTCTGCGCTCGGCGGCGGTGACGTGGCACTTGCCCATGACCTCGGACGACCAGGCGTGCAGCGTGAACTCGCGCGCGGTCTCGTCGTAGGAGCAGATGAAGCCGACGGGACTGCCCGTGAGCGCCAGCGCCTGGCTCAGGGCGAAGTCGAGAAGCTCCTGCGGGGCGGCGTCCTGCATCTCGTGCAGGCGCAAAAGGGCCGCGCGACGCGCCTGTCTGCGGGTTTCGGCAACCCTGGCCGCGTGTTCGCCGGTGACGTCCGCCACCAGTCCGCAGGAGCCCCGGAACGCGCCCGTCGCATTGTAGAGGGGGAACGGCAGCACGCGCACGCGCAGGGTCGCGCCATCGGTCCGGGCGAGCAGCGTCTCGTAGGTCTCGCGCCGGCCGGCGCGTCGGGACTCGCTTCCGTCCTCCGTGGGCAGCAGTTCCGGGGCCATCCGCCCCACGAGGTCCGTCGCCGGGCGGTTCATGAGCCGTGCGAAGGCCGGGTTCACGTACGTCACCACCTCGGCCTCGTCGGTGAGCACCACGCCCTGGTTCATGGACTCCACGAGGTCGCGGAAGCGTTCGCGGCTTTCGGCCAGCTCCGCCTCCGCGCGGGCCTGCTCGGTCACGTCCTGCACGGTGGAGAGCAGCAGGGCCCGGCCCGCCGTCTCGAACAGGCCCGTGTGCACGCGCACCCGGCGCAGGGAGCCGTCGGCCAGACGATGGGTGAAGTCGAAGAGTCCGCCCTCGCGCGCGGTCGTCTCCAGCACGCGGGCGACCTCCGCCGGTGGCAGGGTGTTCAGCCGTCCCACGTGCATCGCGCGCAGTTCGTCGCGCTTGTATCCGTAGTAGGCGGCGGCGGCGCGGTTGGCGTCCTCGATGACGCCTGTTTCCGGGTCGACGAGCAGGCACACGGCGCGGTTGTTCTCGAACATGGCCTCGAACATGGCCTCGCGCTCCTGGCGCGCGGCCTCGGCCGCCTTGCGTTCGGAAATGTCCTTGAGCGTGCCGATGAAGAAGCGCACGGCCCCGTCCTCCCCGCGTACGAGGCCGACGTCGAGCTGGGCCCAGACGTCATCATCCGCCTTGGTCACAAGGCGCAGCTCCAGGCGGTAGCTCTCGCGGCTGCCGGCCAGCGCCTCGTCGGCCATGCGGGCGTGTTTCTCCCAAGCCTCCGGGTGGAGGACCTCCTGCCAGCGCAGGGTCAGGAACTCCTCGGTCGTGTAGCCGAGCAGATCGAGCATGGCGGTGTTGACGTCGAGGAAGCGGTCGTCCGCGCCGCACACGGCGATGGGCAGGCTGGAGTGCAGGAATATGGCGCGATTGTACGCCTCGCTCGCGCGCAATTCCTTGGTCATGGCCGTGGCTAGGGCCTCGGCGCGGGCGCGGGTCTCGTCGATGTTGCGCACCAGTCGCCACACGGCGAGGGCCAGCGCCGCGCCGAGCAGCAACATGCCCAGCGGTTCGCGCGCGCCGGCCGCCAGCGGACCCGCCCGGTCCTGGGCGAAGACGATGGTCCACGTGCGGCCGTAGACGTTCAGCGAGGTGGTATGGCGGATTTTCGTCCCGTGCGCCCGCGAGGTCGCGGACGCGAACAGGAGCGGGGCGGTCGCGACATTCGCGCCGTCGTACACCGTCATGTCCACTCCCGCCGCCATGCCTCCCGGCAACTCGGTGACGAGGCTGCGCACGTGGAAGGGAACGTAGATCACGCCCAGCAGGGCGGCGCGCCGCTGGGCGGGCGTGGCCGTGGGAACGCCCGCACGATAGGCCGGGATGATGAGCAGGCAGCTGGGGCGGTCGGTTGGGGCGTCGGTGTCGCGGATGAGCCGCACCCTGCCGGAAAGGGCGGGTGCGCCGGTGGCGGCGGCGCGCTCCATGGCCTCGCGCCGGACGGGTTCGGAACCCTCGTCGAAGCCGAGGACGTTTTGAGGCGCTTGGGCGGGGGGCTCGAAATGGAGGACCGGATAGAGGTCGCGCGCGTCGGGATGGGGGTGGATGGCGTAGCGCGGGTGGAGCGCGCGGGCCTTTCGTTCGAACCGGCGCGCGTCCGCCGCGCGCACGCGGGGTGCGTAGCCCAGCCCCAGGGCGTCGGGAAAGAACGCCTTGTAGTCCAGGCTGTGGACGTAATCGCGCCAGTGCGCCGGGGTCACTTCCCCTCCCGCCAGCAGCAGCCCAAGGCCGCCGCGCAGCAGAAAATCGTAGTCCCGCAGGCGGTCGGCCAGGGCCGCGGTGACGCGGCGGGCCTCATGGTCGAGGCTGGCGCGCTCGTTGGCGCGGAATTCCCGGTAGGACGCGGCGGCCAGCAGCGCCGCGGCGGTGAAGACGAGCAGCGGCGTCAGCCAGACCTTCCAGCGCGAAAGACGCTTGGGCGCGTCGACGCGACGGTCGTCCTGGGGAGGGTGCTGCATGGGGCTTGGTACCGGCGTTGGGGGTTACGTAGAAAACGTCCAACAGCCTAGCAGACTGCGTAGTCCAACGCAAGTCCGCCCGTTTTCCCTTACCGCGCGAGCCCCGGCATCCACAGATAGTACAAGCCGGCGCGAGGCGGCAGAAGTCCCTCCAACCCCAGGCTCAGCAGGGCCGGCGGCGTTTGTTGCGCCTCCATCCCGGCGGAATAGTAGGAGGCCTCCGGCGCGGGGTCGCGGCGGTAGCTCACCACGCGGGCGTCCGGCGGCAGGCCGGCCAGACTCCTGGCCTCGGCCACGGCGTTCTCCAGGTAGCCCACGCTGTCCACCAGCCCCAGCTTTCGGGCCTGCTCAGCGGTGAACACGCGCGCGGTGGCCACGGTGGCCATGGCCTCGGGCGAAAGACGCCGGCGCTCGCGAACCAGTCCGGTGAAGCGTTCGGCCTCGGCCTTGACCAGCTCGTCGGTGAGGCGCTTTTCCTCCTCCGTGGCCGGACGGAAGGGCGAGCCCATGTCCTTCTGCGCGCCGGACTTGCTCACGTCCACGCCCACGCCGATCTTGTCCAACAGGCCGGCCACGCGTGGTTCCAGGAAAATGACGCCCACACTGCCGGTTATGGTGGTGGGCAGCGCGCAGATGCGGTCGGCCGGGAGCGACACGTAGTACCCGCCGCTGGCGGCCATGCCCATCATGGCCGTCACCACCTTCACGCCCGAGACCTTCTTGTAGGCCATGATCTCGTGGTAAATGACATCGCTGGCCGTCACGGTGCCGCCAGGGGAGTCCACCTTGATGAGCAGGGCCTTGATGTCCTTGTCCCGGCGCGCGAGCCTTAGCTGCGTGGCCACGGATTCCACGGTGCTGGGCCGGTTGCGCAGAAAACCCTGGCTGCCGTGCTCGCTGATGAGCCCGTCGATGGAGATCATGAGCACCTTGCCGCCGCCGGCCGAGCCGGAGAGCGTCTGCTCGCGGTAGGGACGGTTGGCCGGGCCGAACACGCTGAAGCTGGGCGCGCAGGCGGTGAGGACGAGACAAAGGGCGCACAGGCAGGCGATGACGCGGGTGCGGGACATGAAGCCTCCGAATGTGGTTGTCAGCCAGCCGCAGCCAGGACCAGACCCATGGCGGCGGCGAGTTCTCCGAGCATGATGGACGCGCCGAGAAAGTCGCCGTTGAGGCCGGCCACGGCGCGCGCCAGCCGGAACAGCGGGGTGAGCAGGAGCAGCGCGGCGAGGACCGCGTACAGGGCGGCCAGCGGGGCCAGGAGCAATGCCGGCCCCAGGCCGAGGAGCAGCGCCCAGGTCACGGCGCGCGTGTCGGCCCCGGCCAGGAACAGCCCCCCCAGGCCCGGCCGGACGAGACCGCGCCCCGCGCGGCCCAGGCACACCCCGCAGGCCCGTCCGAAGCAGAAGACCCACGGCAGCGGCCAGAGACGGCCCAGGGGATCGGTCCAGCCGGGCAGGCGCGACAGGATGTCCGCGTCGAGGGCCCACTGGCCGAGCAGCGTCAGCGTCACGGCGACCACGCCGAAGGTGCCGGCGCGGCTGTCCTTGACGATGGTCCAGAAGCGCGCCGGGTCCGTGTGCTGGCCCGCGCCGTCCATGACGTCGGAAAGACCGTCCAGGTGCAGCCCGCGCGTGAGGTAGGCGGAGAGGATCACGACGGTCCAGGCCTGGATTTGCGGCCGGCCGGCGAAGAGCCCCAGCAGCGCCGGCGCGCAGGCGGCCAGACCAATGACCAGTCCGCACAGCGGCAGGTGGAACATCAGCCGGCGCATGTCCGCTTCGTCGGCCGCGCGGGCCGGGGCCAAGCGCGAGAGGAAGCCCAGCGCGAGCAGAAAGCGTTTCAGCACCGGACGTCGCCCCAGGCCAGGCGCACGGCGTCGCCCCGGCGCAGTCCCAGCGCCATGGCCGCCGAGGCCTGGTTGCCCGCCAGCTCGAAAAATCCCTGGCTGCCGACGAGCAGCCCCACGCCGCCCTCGGGAATTTGCGCGTAGGTGCGCACCTGGTGCACCACGCGGCGCTGGCCCCAGGGCATGCGCAACGCCGTCACAGGCTCCGGCGGCGGCGTCCCCGCCCGCAAGGAGAGCAGACAGTTGCCGTAGCGGTCCACGTGCAGCACGTGAGCGTCGATCTCCCGCGCGGCGCGGTGGATGCGCGCCTCGGCCCAGTCCGGTCGCACGAGACCGTCGGCGTCGATCTCGCGGCCCATGTCCTCCAGCGTCTCGCCGGCGGAAAGACGCGCGGCCAGCGGGGCGAAGATGTCCCGGCCGTGGAACGTGGCCGAGGCCGCGTAGGCCCCCGCCGGGTCGGAGAGGTCGAACACGCGCGGGGGCGCGGCGTCCGGCGCGCCGAGCAGCAGGCCCAACAGGCCGTTGTCCGGCGCGAGGAAGTCCTGCCCGCCCTCGGCGTTTTCCCGGCGCGCGGCCACGATGCGCCGCGAGGAGCCCACGCCGGGGTCCACCACGCACACGAATACCGACGCGGACGGGAAGTGCGGCGCGCTGGCCGCCAGAAAAAAGGCCGCCTGCGACACGGCGAAGGGTTCCACGCTGTGCGAGATGTCCAGCAGCGTCGCCCCCGGGGCCAGCCGCGCCAACGTGGCGCGCAGCTGCCCGGCGTAGGGGTCGGCCAGGCCGAAGTCCGTCAACAGCGCGATGGGCCGCACGTCAGTATGCCTTCCGCTCGGCGAAGCCCTGTCCCAGCACGCTGAAGCCCGATCCCATGATGAGGAACGCGCCGGGATCGATTTCGTACACGAGTTCTTCCAGGCGTTTGAGTTCGATGTTGTTGAGCACGGTCATGACCACCTGCCGGGGCTCGCCGCTCCAGCCGCCGCGCGCCTGCAGCAACGTGGCCCCGCGGCCCAGCCGGTGCAGCACGGCCTGGACGACGGCGTCCGGACGGCTGGAGATGACGAGCGCCATGCGCCGCTCGCTGAACATGGAGAGGCAGGCGTCCGTGACCCAGCTCACGAGGAAGTTCATGGCCAGGGAGTAGAGCACCACCTCCAGCTTCATGGTGGCGAAGCCGGCGGCGAAGACCACCACGTTGAACAGGAATTCGAAGCGGCCGATGGGCATTCCCAGCTTTTCGCGCATGATGACGGCCAGGATGTCCGAACCGCCCGTGGAGCCCATGGAGCGCAGCGCCACGCCGATGCCCGCGCCCAGCGTGACCCCGCAGGCGATGACGGCGAGCCAGGGATCGTCCAGCGGCAGAACGTAGTCGATCCAGCCGATGAACACGCTGGTGGCCGCCATGCCATACAGGCTGTAGAGCACGAAGCGCCTGCTGACCATCTTCAGGCCCAGGACGATGATGGGCACGTTGAGGGCGAAGTACCAGATGCTCGTGTCGATTTTCGGCACGGCGTAGTAGCCCAGAAGGGCGAATCCCGAGACCCCGCCCGCCAGCAGTCCGTGCGGCGCGGCCACGCTCTTGATGGAGAAGGCCACGAGCAACGAGCCCGCTGTGAGCAGGAACAGGTTCCAGGGAACCGTGAAGGCGTAGCGGCGCAGGTTGCGGCGCAGGGCGTCGGCGTTGACCTCTGGCATGACGGGCTCCTGTGCGGGGCAGCCTACAGGATTCCCCCGCGCAGCGGAAGCCCCGTGTGCGCGAAACCAGCGCCCCGCGCGTCCCCACAGGGGACGCGCCGCCGGGAACACGCCCTACATCTCGTGCAGCAACCGGGAGACCGCCAGACACTCGTCGTGGTAGGCGCAGCCTCCCTGGTCGCAGTACCCCTCGCCGGCGCGGGCGAAACAGTCGAAGTTGCCTTCGGTGCGCTGGGCCAGCCGCACGGACTCCACGCGGGCCAGCGTGACCTCACGCGCGGGGGAGCTGGCGGCCGGAACCCCGGCCGGGATTTTGCGCGCGGGCATGGACTGGCCGCGTTTGGCCGGAGTCGGAGCGGCCTTGGCCGGAGCCGTCTTTTTTCTGGTGGGATTGGACGCCGCCCTGCCGAACGTGTCGGACTTCTTGGCGGTGGAAGAGACGCTTTTACGAGTGCCGGTGCTCATGATGCTCGACCTCCTGATTCGCGTTTCACCCCTCGGGACTTTCACCTCCACCATATCGCATCCTCCATGCGATGCAAGCCCCACGCCCTCCGCGCGTTCCGACGGGTCGCGCCTTGCCAAGGCCGGGCGTTTCCACTATTCCGGGAAGATCAAATCGCAAAGTGGGGATCCCGCATGAATGTGCTTGTCATCGGCTCCGGCGGCAGGGAACACGCCCTGTGTTGGAAGCTTTCGCAGAACCCGCGCGTGTCGCGCATCATCGCCGCGCCTGGCAACGGAGGCACCGCGCGGGTGGCGCGAAACGTCGTCGTGAAGGACGGCGATATCGAGGGACTCATGGCCCTGGTCCGTGACGAGCGGATCGATCTGGTTGTGGCCGGTCCCGAGGCCCCGCTCGTGGCCGGCATCGCCGACGCCTGCGCCCGGGCGGGCGTGCCATGCTTCGGACCGGACGCCTTCGCCGCGCAACTGGAAGGCAGCAAGGCCTTCGCCAAGACCGTGATGCGCGAGGCCGGCGTGCCCACCGCGCCCTTCGAGGTCTTCGATGACGCGGAGGCCGCCAAAACCTATGCCAGAAGCCACGGAGCGCCGTTGGTGGTCAAGGCCGATGGTCTGGCCGCCGGCAAGGGCGTTGTTGTGGCCAAAACCGTCGAGGAGGCGCTGGCCGCCATCGACGACATGATGGTGGCGAAACATTTCGGCGCGGCCGGCGGCAGAGTCGTGCTCGAGGACGCGCTTGCCGGTGAGGAGGCCTCGTTTCTAGCCTTCTGCGACGGCGAACGCTACGCCGTCCTCCCCTCGGCCCAGGACCACAAGGCCGCCTACGACGGCGACGAGGGGCCGAACACCGGCGGCATGGGCGCGTACAGCCCCGCCCCGGTGCTCCCGCGCGAGCGCTGGAATCAAACCGCCGAACTCTGCATCGCGCCCATTCTGAAGCGCATGGCCGAACTGGGCCATCCCTTCAAGGGCGTGCTCTACGCCGGGCTCATGTTCACCGCGAACGGCCCCATGGTGCTGGAATACAACGTGCGCTTCGGCGATCCCGAGTGCCAGCCGCTGCTCATGCGTCTGGATGGCGACCTGCTGGAGATCATGCTCGCCTGCGCCGGCGGCCGGCTGGATCCGTCCATGGTGCGCGTGCGGCCCGAGACCGCGCTCTGCGTGGTGGTGGCCGCGCCCGGCTACCCCGGCGCCTACCCCAAGGGCATGGAGATTTCCGGCCTCGACGAGGCCGACGCCATGGCCGGCGTGAAGGTCTTTCAGGCCGGCACCAAGGCCGGGGACGGCGAAACCGTCACCAGCGGCGGCCGGGTGCTGGGCGTCACCGCGTTGGGCGCCACCCTGGCCGAGGCCAAGAAGCGGGCCTACGAGGCCGCGTCCATGGTTCATTTCGACGGATGCCGTTTCCGCCGCGACATCGGCGACAAGGGCATCGCCCGTAGCAAATAGGAGTCGATCGCATGGTTAAAGTCGCCATATTCATGGGCAGCGCCTCGGATGAGGCGCTTATGACCCCCTGCGCCGAGGTGCTGGCCAAGCTCGGCGTGGAGTACCGCATCACCGTGAGCAGCGCGCACTGCACGCCGGAGCGCACCGAGCGTCTGGTGCGCGAGCTGGAGGCCGAGGGCTGTCAGGTGTTCATCTGCGCCGCCGGCATGGCCGCGCATCTGGCCGGGGCTGTGGCCGCCCGCACCACCAAGCCGGTGCTCGGCGTGCCGCTGGCCGCCTCGCCTCTTTCCGGCATGGACGCGCTGTTCGCCACCGTGCAGATGCCCCCGGGAT
This sequence comes from Desulfocurvus sp., assembly GCA_020692325.1. GTDB lineage: Bacteria > Desulfobacterota > Desulfovibrionia > Desulfovibrionales > Desulfovibrionaceae > Humidesulfovibrio. The sequence goes on along the minus strand of JAIMKR010000006.1, from coordinate 150,032 downwards.
TTCCGGTCGGCACCCTGGCGCTGGACAAGGCCGGAGCCAAGAACGCCGCCTGGATGGCCGCGCAGATCCTGGCCCTGTCCGACCCCGCGCTCGCTGAGCGCATCAAGGCCGAGCGCGTCGGATTCGTCGCCTCGGTGGAAAAGGCCGCCAAGGCCGTCGAGGATGCCGACGCCGCCCGTCGGGCCGGCGCGAAGTAGAACCGCAACCCAAGGAGCCCCATGGCCGGGCCCGGTCTCGTCGACGCCCATGGACGTACGGTCAGCTATTTGCGGCTGTCCGTGACGGACCATTGCAACCTGCGCTGCCTGTACTGCGACCGGCGAATGCGCGTGCGCCTCTCGCACTTTGACGTGCTGCGCTACGAGGAGATGCTCGGGCTCATCGGCCTGGGCGTGGACATGGGCATCCACAAGTTGCGTCTCACGGGGGGCGAGCCCTTCGCCCGGCGCGACTTCGTCGGGTTTGTCGAGGCCGTGCGCGCGCGCTTCCCACGGCTCACCCTGCGGCTGACCACCAACGCCACGTTGCTGGCCCCGCACGCGAAGCGCTTGGCCGAGGCCGGCGTGGACCGGGTGAACATCTCGCTGGACACGCTGGATCGCGCCACCTTCGCCCGTGTGACGGGGCAGGACCTGTATCCCGAGGTGCGCCGCGCCATCGACGCCTGTCTCGACGCGGGGCTCGGCGTCAAGATCAACGCTGTGGCCATGCACGGGGTCAACGACCACGAGCTGCCGGGCTTCCTCGATCTGGCGCGGCGATTGCCGCTGGATGTGCGCTTTATCGAGTACATGCCCATGGGCGGGTCGGACTGGAAGCCGGAGCAGGTGTGGCGCGCGGGGGACATTCTGGCCGCGGCGCGCGCCCTGGTGGGATTGGCGGAGCTGCCGCGCGACGACGCCGACGCCGGCCCGGCGCGCATGTACGCCATCGAAGGCGGGCGTGGGCGTTTCGGGCTCATCACGCCGTTGTCCGAGCACTTTTGCGGCACGTGCAATCGTCTGCGCATCACCTGCGGGGGCGAGCTGCGCACCTGCCTGTTCAGCGACCGCACCTACCGCCTGCGGCCGGCCCTGCGGCACGAAAGGCTCGGGCTGCCCGCCGTAACGCGCATCATGCGTCTGGCGCTTCTGCGCAAGCCCGTCGGGGCGGAGCTGCTGGCCGCGCGGCGGTCCGGCTCCGGCGTTTCGCGCATGGCCATGTCGTCCATCGGCGGTTAGACGCCCCTGAAAAACGCGAAACCGCCCGGGCGGACCATGCGATGGGTCCGCGCCGGGAGGTGTATGGCCGTGGGAGAGCGCCTTTGCGCGTTCGCCGGCCGTCCGGCTCGCGTGGGGCGGTCAGTTGGCCGGGGGTTGCGTCTTGGACGCGCGTCCCTCGGGGGGCTTGCGCAGCCGCACAACCTGGGTGCTGAAGCTCTGCTGGCCGGGCTGACACGCCGGGCAACCATCGGAAAGGATCATGCACTTCTCGTCCAGACTCTGGGCGTCTATTCCGGCCCAGGCGAGAATTCTCGTCGTGTCGCCGGGGTTCCAGAGCACGGGCTGTCCGCACTTGGCGCACTCCACGTACAGCAGCTCGGGATCGAATCGCTTGGTGGCCATGTGCCCGTACCTCCTTGCAGTTTTTGCCCGCTCGCGGCAAAAGTCTCGGCCACGGGACACGGGCGGGGCCTTGAGTCCCATTGCGTAAAATAATCCTCCGTGGGCGAAGCGCAACCCCCCTTCGATGGACCCATAGTTTTAAACGAGATGCCTTGCAAAATTGGCGATGTTTCTACGTAATATTTCGCGTATGTTTTTTCCTGTTCTTTCTTTACTTCCGTGTGTCCCTTCAGTATTTTGATTGCGCAGTGCTCTGTTGAGGTCGCCAACACGCTGCACCATGCGCAAAGTCGAACGATAACCCCCTTTGAGGAGTGTGCGATGGATGATTTTTTGAAGGAAGCGCTGGACATTGTTAAGGCGCAAGCCACGGTGCGGACCATGACGGAGGAGGAGATTCTTTCCATGGTTCGCAGTTTGTGCAACGGTATCCGCTCCATTGGCGAGGCGACGGCTGATGGGGAGGAGACCACCGTTGCGCCTGTCACGGATCCGAAAAAGGCCGTGCGGGAGAAGAGCATCATCTGCCTGGAATCGGGCAAGGCCTTCAAGGTGCTCACCAAAAGGCACTTGGCGAAGTACGGGCTCACTCCCGATGAATACCGGGAGAAGTGGGGGTACCCCAAGAAAATGCCGCTCGTCTGTAAGGAGTTGCAGCGTCAGCGTCGGAAAAAGATGAAGGATATGAAACTCTGGGAGCGCAGGACCAAGCAGTGACGCCCGCCGTTCGCGACGAAAAAGGGGGGGCGAATGCCCCCCCTTTTTCGTCGCGTGACCGAATGGCGTCAGCGGGTCAGCGCGCGTGGCGCTTTTGCAGCCAGGCGCGCAGCAGAATGGCCGCCAGGTTCATGCCGAGTACCAGCGCGATGAGCACGAGCGAGGTGCCGTACTGCAGTGGCCGCGTCTTTTCGATCTCCGTGCCCGCCGTGGCCAGCACGTAGATGTGGTACGGCAGGGCCATCACGTCCGAGAAAATGTTCTGGGGCATCTTGGGCGTGTAGAACACCGCCGCCGTGAACATGATGGCCGCCGTTTCGCCCGCCGCGCGGCCGATTCCCAGGATGCTGCCCGTCAGAATGCCCGGCAGGGCGCTGGGCAGCACCACCCGCCAAATGGTCTGCCACTTGGTGCCGCCAAGGGCCAGGCTCGCCTCGCGATAGGTGGCCGGCACGTTGCGCAGCGCCTCCTCGGCGGTGCCGATGACCACCGGCAGGCACAACGCCCCCAGCGTCAGCCAGCCCGCCGCCAGTGAAACCCCAAGCTTCATGACCGTGACGAACAGGCCCAGACCGAACAGGCCGAACACCACCGAGGGCACGCCGGCGAGATTGTTCACGCCCAGGCGGATGACGCGCATGAGCGTTCCGGGGCGCGCGTACTCGTGCAGGTAGATGGCGCTGGACACGCCCAGCGGCAGAGCCACGGCCATGGAGCCCAGCGAGAGCAGCAGCGTGCCCACGATGCACGGCCACACGCCGCCCTCGGTCATGTTGTTGCGCGGGGCGTCCAGCAGAAAGTGCCAGTTGATGACCGAGATGCCATTTTTGACCAGAAAGCCGATGATGACGACCAGGGCCGCGCCGACGATGATGATCGCGCCGCGCAGCAGCATGAAAACGAACCATTCGAGGCTCTTCCTGCGGATGTCGCGCCCCCTGGCGTTGACCAGGAATTGCGGACGCGCCATGGGCTGGCCGGTGGCGACCGCCGTGCTTGCCGGGGTGTTCATGTCGTTCTTCCTCATGCGTCACAGGGAGGCGGAGCCTACCTGCCGGTGTTTGTGTGAAATGTAGTCGGCCAGGATGTTGAAGCCCAGCGTGACGACGAACAGCACCATGGCGATGGCGAACAGCGCGTGGTAGTGATGGCTGCGGAAGGGGGCCTCGGCCATTTCGGCGGCGATGCTCGCGGGCATGGGCCGCACGGGGTCGAAGACGGACAGGGGCACCACCGCCGCGCCGCCCGCCACCATGAGTACGACCATGGTCTCGCCGATGGCCCGGCTCATGCCCAGAATCACCGCGGTGCCGATGCCGGAGAGCGCGGCCGGAATGGTCACGCGCGTCAGCGTCTCCAGGTGCGTGGCCCCCAGGGCCAGACTGGCCTCCTTGAGTTCGCGCGGGACGGCGTAGATGGCGTCCTCGGAAACGCTGGCGATGGTGGGCACGCTCATGATGGCCAGCATGATCGAGGCGTTGCAGAGGTTGAGCCCCACCGGAATGTTGAAATAGTCCTGCAGAAACGGCGCGAGAACCACCATGCCGAAGAATCCAAGCACCACCGAGGGCAGGCTGGCCAGCATCTCCACCACGGGTTTGGCCACGGCGCGCACGCGCGGGTTGGCGATCTCCGCCAGATACACCGCGGTCATCACACCCAGGGGAATGGCCAGTAGCGAGGAGAGCGCCGTCACCGCGCCGCTGGCGGAAATAAGCGGCAGAATGCCGTAGTCCGGTTTCACCTCGTCGGTGGGATACCAGTCGAAGCCGGTCAGAAAGGCCTTCAAGCTCACGAAGCCGAAGGTGGGCAGCCCCTCCATGAACAGAAAGATCATGATGAGGGCCAGTATCGCCAGGGAGGTGATGGCGGTCGCCAGGAAGACGTGTTTGATGACCGCTTCCTTCATCCGTCTCTGCATGTCGTTCCTCGCTGCCCTTTGCGGTTGCGCCCTCCGTCCAGATGGACCGGGCGGAGGGCGGTGCGCAAAGGAAGGGGTTTCTTTGGCGGTTCGTTACCTGCGGTTCGACTACTTCTTGCCCTTCTTGTGATGAGCCGGGGCCTTGGGGGCGCTCTTCAGGGGAATGTAGTCCACGGAGGACACGATCTTCTGGCCGGCGGGCGAGAGAATGTAGCTCACGAACTTGGCCACGTCGCCGGTGGGCTCGCCGTTGGTGTAGAGGTACAGGCCGCGGGAGACGGGGTAGGTGCCGTTCAGGGTGCTGGCGATGCTTCCGGCCACGCCATCGACGGTCAGGTCCTTAAGTCCGGGAGCCTTGGCGTAGGCCAGGCCCACGTAGCCGATGGCGTCCCTCTGCTTGGAGACGGCCTGGGCCACAGCGCCATTGCTGGCCTGCATCTGGGCGCGGGCGTAAACGCGTTCCTTCTTCAGCACGTGCTCGCCCCAGTACTCGAAGGTGCCGGAGGAGGAGTCGCGGGAGACCACGGCGATGGGGGCGTTGGCGCCGCCCACCTGGCTCCAGTTGGTCACCTTGCCGGTGAAGATGTCCTTGAGCTGGGCCAGGGAGAGGTTCCTGACCGGGTTGGCCTTGTTCACGATCGGGGTGATGCAGTCGTAGGCGATGACGATCTGCTTGGGATGGATGCCCCGGGCGTTGGCCTGCTGGATTTCGGAGGGCTTCATCTCGCGGCTCATCATGGCCAGCGGGCTGCTGCCGTCGATGAGGGCCTTGGCGCCGTCACCGGAGCCGGTGGCGGAGATGGAGACGACCACGCCCTTGTGCTGAGCCATGAAAGTCTCGGCGGCTTTCTGCATGATGGGCTGCACGGTGGTGGAGCCCTTGACGGCGATTTCTCCTGCGAAGGAGGTGGCGGCCATGCCCAGCACGAGCAGGCCGGCGAGGACGGAGCTTAAGCGTTTCATGGATTCCTCCGAAAGGGTTGATGTTGACGTTCCGTACGGGCATCATATAGCCGTGCACTGTGACGGTTGTGTGACGACGGGGAGAAAGGTGGGTGACGCGGGGTGCGATCGGGTTCCGGCCCGGAGCAGCGTCGCCGGGGAGGTTTCATGCAGGTCGATTTCGCCATCATCGGCGCTGGTCCCACGGGGTTGGGCGCGGCTCGCCGCCTGACCGAGCTGGGATGCGAGTCCTTCGCCGTGTTCGAGAGGAACGCCTACGCCGGCGGCCTGGCCGCCAGCTTCGAGGACGAGCGCGGCTACACCTGGGACATTGGCGGCCACGTGGTGTTCTCGCACTACGAGTATTTCGACCGGATGCTCGACGACCTGCTGGGGGACGGCCAGCTGCGCCATCAGCGCAAGGCCTGGATCCGCGCCTGCGGGACCTGGGTGCCCTATCCCTTCCAGAACAACATCCGCCATCTGCCGGCGGAGGCCAAATGGCGCTGCGTGCGGGGCCTTCTGCCCGGCCATCTGCCCCAGGGCGCACCGCGGAATTTCCGTGAGTGGATCCACGCAACCTTCGGCGAGGGCATCGCCGAGGTGTTTCTGTGGCCTTACAATTTTAAGGTTTGGGCCATCGACCCCGCGCGCATGAACACCGCCTGGGTGGGCGAGCGCGTCAGCGTGGTGGATCTGGAGGGCGTGCTCAAGAACGTCATTCTCGGGTGCGACGAAGTGGGCTGGGGCCCCAACCGCACCTTTGCCTTCCCCTCGCGCGGGGGCACGGGCGAGATCTTCCGCCGCCTGGCGGATCGGCTGGCCGGGCGCATCCGCTACAACTGCCCGGTGGCTGGCCTCGATGCGGGAGGACGCGCGCTGACTCTCGCCAGCGGCGAGGTGATCCACTACAAGCGCCTGCTCAACACCGGCCCGCTGGACCTCCTCTTCCGCGACCAGATCATGGGCGCGCCGGAGGCGCTCGTGGCCGCCACGGCGAAGCTGAAGCACAACAGCGTGTTCGTGGCCGGCGTGGGCGCGCGCGGCCGGGCGCTCCACAACGGCGCGGCCGACGATCGCTGCTGGATGTACTTTCCCGAGGACGACTGCCCATTCTACCGTGTGACGAATTTTCACAACTACGCGCCGGCCAACGTGCCGGAAAGCGATCCGACCCGCGCGGCGCTCCTGTGCGAGACGAGCTTCTCCGAGCACAAGCCCGAGGAGCTCTCCCGGCTCATGGAGCGCACCGTCAAGGGACTGGACACGGTGGGCCTTTTGGCGAAGGATGCCGCCGTGGAGAGCCGCTTCTCGCTCACCGTGGATTACGGCTATCCCGTACCCTGCCTGGAGCGCGACAGTATCCTGCGCGAGGCGCAGCCCTGGCTCGAGGCCAGGGACATCTATTCCCGAGGGCGCTTCGGCGGCTGGAAGTACGAGGTGAGCAACATGGACCACAGCGTCATGCAGGGCGTGGAATGGGCCGAGCGCATGATGCGAAACGAACCGGAGAAGACCTACAAGTGGAGCTGAACGATCCTGCCGTATTCTCCGCCCGGCGCGAGCGCCTGCGCGCGCTCATGGCCGCGCGGGGACTTTCCGCGCTTCTCGTCTCTTTCGCCGCCAACCGCTACTATCTGTCCGGCTTCGAGCTGTTCGACTCGCAGTGCAACGAGACAGTGGGCTGGCTCGTGGTGCTGGCCGGCGGCCGCGACCTGCTCATGACCGACGCCCGCTTCACCGAGGCGGCCAAGCGCCTGTGGCCCGTGGAGGACACCCTCATCTACGGCGCGGGCAAGCACGCCGAAATGGCCGGAATCCTGCGCGGCCGGGGCGTGCGTACCCTGGGCTTCGACCCGCGCGCGGTCAACGTCTTCGACTACGAGGCCCTGCGCGAGCACTTCGACCTCGTCCCCGCGACCGGGATGGTGGAGGAGCTGCGGCGCGTCAAGGAACCGGCCGAGCTGGAACTCATGCGCGCCTCCTGTGGCCTCAACCACCACGTCATGCGCGCCCTTACCGACACCCTCCAGCCCGGCATGACCGAGGCCGAGGCCGCTTGGCGGATCGAGCGCCTGTTCCGCGAGTCCGGGGCCGAGGGCCTGTCTTTCCCGTCCATCGTGGGCGTGGACAAGAACGCCGCGTTGCCTCACGCCATTCCCGGCGAGACGCTCATCCGCAAGGAGAGCCTCGTTCTGGTGGACGCCGGTTGCCGGCTGGCCGGCTACTGCTCCGACCAGACGCGCACCTTCTGGGTGGGCGACGCCCCCAGCGAACGCTTCCAGGAGACCAAGCGCGTGGTGCAGGCCGCGCAGAAGGCCGGCATGGCCGCCATCCGCCCGGGCGCGACGTTCGCCTCGGCCTACGCCGCCGCCCGCCGCGTGTTCGATGACGCTGGCGTGGCCCACCAGTTCACGCACTCCCTGGGCCATGGCGTCGGCCTGGAGACCCATGAGGGTCCCAGCCTCTCCCCCCGCGCCGAGGGCGTCTTCGTCCCCGGCATGGTCGTCACCGTGGAGCCCGGTCTGTATGACGCCGACTGGGGCGGCGTGCGCTGGGAACACATGGTCGTCGTCACCGATGACGGCTGTATCGCACTCTAACCGGGAAACAGCATGACCACCCACCGATTCGGACATGTGGCCCTCATGGGCCCGCCCAACGCCGGCAAAAGCACGTTGCTCAATCACATTCTGGGGCAGAAGGTCGCCATCGTCTCCGAGAAGCCCCAGACCACCCGCAACGCCATCAGCGGCATTCTCTCCACGCCGGAGGCCCAGGTCGTCTTTTTGGACACGCCCGGCGTGCACCGCATGGCCGGCCGCATGAACCGCCTGCTGCTGGAGGCCGCCTGGGGCGCTCTGCACCAGGCCGACGCCATCGTGCTCATCTGCGACGCGCGCCTCTACGCCCAGAAACCGCAGCTCTTCGACCGCGAGATGTGCCCACTCATGGACCCAGTCACCCGCGTGGGGCTGCCCGTGTTTCTCGCCGCCAACAAGGTGGACGCCCTCAAACCCAAGGAGAAGATGCTCCCCTTGCTGTTGCGCATGGGGCAGGCCTTTCCTCTGGCCGAAATCTTCCCCGTCTCCGCCGCCACGGGCGACGGCGTGCCCGAACTGCTCGCCGCCGTCTCCGCCGTGCTGCCCGAGGGCCCGGCCCAATACCCCGAGGACCAGCTCTCCACCGCGCCGGTCCGCTTCCTCGCCGCCGAGATCGTGCGCGAGCAGCTTTTTCTCGCCCTCGAAAAAGAGCTGCCCTACAGCACCATCGTTGAAATCGAGCAGTGGGAGGAAGACGAACCAGGGCCCGTGCGCATCCACGCCTGCATTCACGTGGGGCGCACCTCGCACAAGGGCATCGTCATCGGTAAGGGCGGGCAGATGCTGAAAAGAGTTGGCTCCGCCGCGCGTCAGGAGCTGCAAGTCCTTCTCGACCGTCCCGTGGTCCTCGAACTGTGGGTCAAGGTGCGCGAGGACTGGACCGAGGACGACGCCTTCCTCAGGGAGATGGGGCTGGGCGAATAGCCGGCCGATCCTTCCGCGATCGAGTGGGAGAATCGGGGGGAAACCTTTCCGCTGGGAAGGTTCTCCCCCCGGCCCCCCTTTCCAAAGGCTTTTATTGGTGACACGGGCGGGCTCGCGCTCCATCACCATATTCGATTTCGCCGTCATGGTGTTTGGGCGTTGTCACTTCTCCCGTCGAATCCTTGTCCGACTGAAAGCCCTGCGGAGCGTGTCCTCTGCTACGACGATGTGGTTGAGGGATGCCCCCTGTGGCTCTGGGTTGCCGTCACCCTGGACCCTGAGTTAAGGGAAAACTTCACTCGCCATGCTGTGCGCGGCGTTTCGCCTTCGCCTCAGCATGGTTTCTGAGCTGGCGAAATGAATGTGGAATTCCAAAGGCGTCAGTCGTGAGGTGAGCGGTCTCCCGCGAATTTTACGGCTGACGACAGCATTGATGGCGAATGCCCGTTGGTGGGGTCCGGGGCGACACGTCGATTTCCCCCATGGCCCCCGTAGACGCGGGGCCGCGCGCCTCTGGACGCCGCGGAAGGAAGATCACGCCCGGCCTTGCCATCGCACCCCGTCGCGATGGTGGACCTCTCCACATTGACGCAGGGAGATCGGAGGGCGATGGTGGAAGAATATCACCCAAGGGGGGCACACATGGCTTCATTCGTTTTCGCGATTTCCAACGGCCCGGAGAATTCGAGCCGCGCGGTGCGGGCGTTTTTCCTGGCCAAGGTGGCTGCCAACAAGGGGCATCAGGTGACGGTGTTCCTGCTGGACGACGCGGTGTATTGGACGAATCTCGGCATGGCGGAGCGCGTGCGCATCCCCACCGGCGACGCGCTCATCGATCAGATCCGCGAGTTGCAGGCCAAGGGCGTCAAGATCCTGGTGTGCAAGCCTTGCGCGGAGTCACGGATGATCTCTGCTTCGGACTTGCCGCAGGGCTTCGAGATCAGCACGGCGGCCACGCTCATCGACTTGGCCGCGGAGGGCAAGCTGTTCTCGTTCTAGCACACGGTTTTCCGGTGAACGCAAAGGGCCCCGGCGCGCAATGGCGTCGGGGCCCTTTGTCTTTTCGGGGGAGGGGAGGCCTCAGGCCTTGGCCTGTTGGCTGTTCATGTCATTGATGATGTTGCGCAGTTCGCCGGCGAGCCGGGCGAGTTCGGTCACGGCCTTGCCGGACTGGTCCATGGCCTCGGCCGTTTCGGTGGCGATGCGGTTGATCTCCTCGGTGGAGCGGTTGATCTCCTCGCTGGCGGCGGACTGCTGTTCGCTGGCGGTGGCGATGCCGCGCACATGGTCGGCGGTGGAGTCGATCAAGACGACGATTTCGTCGAGCACCTGACCGGAGCCGTGGGCAAGCTCGGTGCTGTTCTCAATGGCCTTGGTGGTTGTCTCGGTGTTCTGGATGCTCTTGCGCACGCTTTCCTGAACGGAATGGATGTTGCCGCCGACCTCGTTGGTGGCGCTCATGGTTTTTTCGGCGAGTTTGCGCACCTCGTCGGCCACGACGGCGAATCCACGTCCGGCCTCTCCGGCGCGGGCGGCCTCGATGGCGGCGTTGAGGGCCAGCAGGTTGGTCTGGTCGGCGATGTCGCTAATGACGCCCATGATTTGGCCGATGCCCTCGGCCTGCTTGCCGAGTTCGGTCATGTCGCCGCGCAGGGCCTCGGCCTGGTCCTTGACGCCATTGATGGTGGACACGAGCTGACTGACCTGTTCCGCGCCCTCCTGGGCCTTTTTCTTGGTCTGGTCGGCGATGTCGGCGGCGCTGCCGGCGCTCTTGGCCACCTCGAGGACGGTGGAGTTCATTTGGGTCATGGCCGTGGCGGTTTCCGTCGTGCGCGAGCGCTGCTCCTCGGAGCCTCGGCTGGACTGCTCGATCTGGGCGGCGAGTTCCTCGGCGGCGCTGGCCACCTGGTCGGACACGGCGTTGGCGGCGGCGGCGGCCTTGGCTATGCGTTCGGTCTGCTCCTGGATGCGCTTTTGCTGAAGGCGGATCTCTGTGAGTTCGAACCATATGGCGAGGGTGCCGATGACGTTTCCGTCCATGTCGTTGAAGGGCGTGCTGGTGATGTCGAATATTTTGTGCTTGCCGGAGGCGGTGACATATTCGGTCTCGATCTTGAGCATTCGGTTCTCGCGCATGGCGCGGAAGGACAGGGTGTCGCGGTCGGGCTCGTCGTAGAACAGGCCGCCGGAAGTCTTGCCGAGGTAATCCTTGGGGTCGCCGAGGCGTTCCAGCGTGTCGAGCATCTTTTGATTGACGTAGGTGGCCTTGTTGTCGGGATCGAACACGGCGCAGGGCAGCACGACGCCGGTGAGCACGCCCTGGGCGAAGCCGAGGCGCTGTTTGAGCTGGTCGACCATGTTGTGCAGGTTGGTGGCCAGTTCGGCCATCTCGTAGCGGTAGTCGGTTTCGCGCTTGGCGGTGTAGTCGCCGGCGGCCACGGCCTTGGCGTAGGCCCCCAGGTGCTCCATGGGACGGATGGCCAGCCGGCGGACGAGGAAGGCTATGCCCAGACCCAGGAGGATCAGCACGGCCACGCCGATGGCGATCATGATATTGCGCTGGGTGATGGCTGCGGCAGTGAGATCGCTCTCGTAGGCGCTGTTGCAGATGAGGAAGCCGGTGCCCGGATCGGTGGCGAAGGTCATGAATTTGCGTTCGCCCTTCCAGTCGTAGAAGAACTCGCCACTTTTCATGGTCAGGGCTTTTTTCACGAAATCGTCGCCGGAGACATCCTTGAGCATGAGTGCGGGATCCCCGCCATGGGCAACCACGCGGCCCTTCTCGTCGAGCATGTAGGCGTACCCGCGCGTGCCGAAGCGCAGGGGCTTGATGAACGAGTCGGTGAAGGCGCCCCATTTTGTGTACACGCCAATACCGCCGACGGTTTTGCCCGCGGCGTTCTTGACGGCGCGCACGGAGCTGAAGATGTAGCCGTCGTCGCCGCCGGTCTTGGCCACGATGATTTCGCGGCAGACGTATTTGTCCTGGCCCCCCATGATGGCCTTGAAGTAGTCGCGGTCGGCGCGGTTTTGGCCGACCAGGCTTTTGCCCTCGTTGTTGATGCCGGCGGTGATGACGCCGGAGGCATTGAAGACGAGGAGGCTCCAGACATTTGGGTCGGCCTTGATGGCGGCGGTCAGACGCGCCTGGGCCTGAGGGGCCTCGCTCGTGAGGGACGCGGCCACCAGCGGGTCGGTGGCGAGCACTCCGCACAGCGTGTCGGCGTCGCGGCAGTAGGCGTCCAGCCCGCGTTTGGTCGCATCGCCCGCGTGTTGCAGGGCTTGTTCCTGTTCGTTCAGAGTTAATTGGTACGTGGAGTTGGTGACATAGAGAAGAATGCCCGTGACGCCGAGGGCGACGACGAGGCTGAGCGAAACGATGAGCAGCGTGCCAAGGCTTTTGATGCGCGGCATGAAAGCCTCCTGGAGAGGAATGTTGAGCGATCGATTCGTATTTAGACTCTCTATATACGTATATGTCAAGGAAAGCGTTTTGCGGAATGTGAATATCGGCATGTGGTTATATCTTTTGAACAGTTACGCCCGCATGAATGCGTCCACCCTGGGGAAAACGCGTTTTTATCATTTTATATAGATAATACTATTGACGCAATGGACCGGCTTGGCTATCTTGGGGCCGAATGCCGCCCGCGGCAGCTTGGCGAGTTCGCGGCCACCACGGGCGACGGTGCGTGAGACCGTCCCGGTCGGCCGCGGCCAGAATGACGGCCCAACCCCAACAAGGAGCGTCGCCCATGCCTTCCTTCGATCAGACCCGCGTTCTCCTGAGCTTCGGGGCCGCCGCAGGCGGATTCGAATTCGCCCTGCAGCTGCGCAAGGACATCATGGATAAGTTCAAGAAAACGGACATGAACGAGCCGCGTTTTGTCTATGTGGATGCGATCTCGCTCGAAGGCGATACGGAGTCGCACTACGAGTGGGATCCGGGTCGCGGAATTTTCAAGATGAGCAACGCGGATTGGCGGGAGCACTATCTGACGGGAATGCGCCAGTGCGCCTACATGGTGTTTTTGATCTCCGGGCCCTGGCTCACGTCGAACTGGTGTTGGGACGAGTTCCAGTGGTACCTTCAGGCCGTCACCGAGCATCCGGTGAAGCCCGTTTTCATCGTGTTCAAGGACGCCCAGGGCATTCTGAACGGCAGCGGCAAGGTCAAGGACGGCAAGGGAACCGAGCATGATCTGCGCCCCATGTGGCAGGAGATGATCGCCCGTCCGGGTGCCGTGGTCGTCGATATCGCGACCGATCCCGAGCCGGCCGTGGGGCATGTCGTCGTGGAGGGCGCGACCTACTCCTACACGCACAGGTACGTGTGCAGCGAGAGCGAGCGGGCCTTCATCCTGAGCAAGATCAAGAACCTGTAGCGGCGAACGCCTCCGTCCCCGGGGAGCCGGCCCGGCAAGGGGCCGAGGGGACACATCAGGGACGCGCCTTCTCTCCGGGCGCGTTTCGTCATGTTCGCGTGGACGCCCCCCCTCATGCGTTGGGAGCAAGGGCGTCCACGCGCATGCGCGGCAAAGTGGACGTGATGGGGGATGGGCACGCGCGTGAGTCGGGCCGGCGAACACGATGGGAAGGGGGGCGCGGCTGGTGCTATGGCCCTACAATTGCGGCGGGTTGACCCGGTCCATGGTGCGGAAGTTGATGGCTTCGGCCAGCTGCCCCACGGTGATGCCCGGCTCGCCGTCCAGGTCGGCGATGGTGCGGGCGATGCGCAGCACGCGCGTGTACGCCCGGGCGGAGAGTCCCAGCCGGCGCACGGCCTGCTCCAGGAAGCGCTGTTCGGCCTCGCCCACTTCGCACCAGCGTTCCAGGGCGGAGCCGGAAAGATCGGCGTTGAGGCGTGGGCCACGGTCCGCGTAGCGTTCGGCCTGCACGGCCCGGGCGCGTAGGATGCCCTCGCGCATGGTTTTGGAGTCGCGCGCGCCGCGCGGGGCCTTGAGGTCGTCGTAGGGCACGGCGGGCACTTCCACTTGCAGGTCGATGCGGTCGAGCAGCGGGCCGGAGATGCGCGAGCGGTAGCGCTGGATGGCGAGCGGCTGGCAGGTGCATACGTGCCGGTCGTCGGTCAGATAGCCGCAAGGGCAGGGATTCATCGCCGCGACGAGCATGAAGTCCGAGGGGTAGGTGAGGGAGAGCGCCGCGCGCGCGATGGTCACCCGGCCGTCCTCCAGGGGCTGGCGCAGAACCTCCAGCACGTGCTTTTTGAACTCGGGCAGCTCGTCGAGAAAGAGCACGCCCCGGTGCGCCAGTGAGGCCTCGCCCGGCCTTGGGTTCGCGCCGCCGCCCACCAGTCCGGCGTCGGAAATGGTGTGGTGCGGCGAGCGGAAGGGCCGGCGGACCATAAGCGCGGCCTCGCGCGGGAGCATTCCGGCCACGGAGTAGATTTTGGTCACTTCGAGGGCCTCCTCGAAGGACAGCGGCGGCAGCACGGTGGGGATGCGCTGGGCCAGCATGGTCTTGCCGCTGCCCGGCGGGCCGACGAACAAGAGATTATGGCCGCCAGCGGCCGCGATTTCGATGGCGCGCTTGGCGTGGTCCTGGCCTTTGACCTCGGCGAAGTCGCCGACATCCATGCCCGCTCCGTCCATGCCGGCCTGATCGGCCCACAGGGCGTTCACGTCAACGCTGACCGGCTCGGGGGACAGTTCGCCGGTGACGATGCCGATGGCCTCCGCCAGATTCTCCGCGCCGTACACGGAAAGACCGCGCACCACGGCGGCCTCGGCCGCGTTCTCGCGCGGGACGATGAGCCCCCGGGCGTTCTGTCCGCGCGCGGCGATGGCCAGGGGCAGCACACCCGGCACGGGCGCGAGGGATCCGTCCAGTGAGAGCTCCCCGGCCAGGTGCCAGCCGTCCAGCGTGGCGGCGTCAATGACCTCGGCGGCGGCCAGCAGGCACAGGGCCAGCGGCAGGTCGTAGCCGCTGCCCTCCTTGCGCAGGTCCGCCGGGGCCAGATTCACGGTGATGCGTGCCGGCGGCAGCCGGTGCCCGGCATTTTTGAGAGCCGAGAGCACACGCTCCTTGGCTTCGCGCACGGCCCCCTCGGCCAGCCCCACCAGGGTGAAGGCGGGCATTCCGCTGCGCGCCAGATCCACCTCCAGCGAGACGGGTACGGCGTCGATGCCGAGCAGGGCGGCGGTGCGGGCTTTGGCGATCATGACGGCTCCTTTGTCGCGACGACCGATAGCGTGTAGCCGATTTCAGGCCGTTTGCCCAGCATGGGACGTGGCATGTTCACGCGCCCGGGCCATGGCGCGCAGCGTCACCGCGCCCACCACGGCCGCGCCGCCGGCGCAGGCGAAGGGCCCGGGCAGCTCGCCCACGCCCAGCGCCACCCACACCGGGTTCAGAATGGGCTCCAGCGTCATGATGAGGATGGTCTCCAGTGCGCCGAGACGCTTGATGCTCCACACGTACAGCGCCAGCGACACGCCCTGCTGCAGCACGCCCAGGTAGGCCAGCCCCAGCCAGCCGCGCGCGTCCGGCAGGCCCAGGAAAAGAAACGGCAGGCCGACAAGCGCCGTGAGGCCGTGTCCCAGCACCACGGATTCCACGGGCGAGGCGTCCTTTTGGGCGCGCATGGCCAGGGTGAAGCCGGCGTAGCACAGCCCCGTGACAACGGCCGCGATGTTGCCCCACAGCCCGGCGGGCGAGAGACCGTCGAGGAAGAACAGGACCATGCCGCCCAGCACGGCGGCCACGAAGGCCCAGTCCGATGGGCGCGTGCGTTCGCCGAGCAGACGCGGGGCCAGCACGGCCACGTACACCGGCGCAGTGTACGCCAGCAGGATGGCGTTGGCCGAGGTGGTCATCTTGGTGGCCGCCACGTTGGTGATGAGCGTTCCGGCGTAGCAGACGGCGGCGCACAACCGCGCCGGAGTGGGGCGGAAGGAGAGCCGGCCGTGGAAGATCGCCACCAGCGTCAGCGCGGAAAGGGCGCTGCGCGCGCCGGTGATGGCCATGGGCGGAAGGTCCACCAGCTTGATGGCCAGCCCGCCGGAACTCCAGAGGAGCGCGGTCGCGGCCAGAAGCAGCGTGGCCCGGGCGCGCTCAGTCATGCGCCATGGCCTCGCCGGCCCGGCGGCTGCCGTTGGTTCCGCGTTGCGCCGGCGGGGGCATGACCGCCACGCGCACTTGGTTGCGGCCGTCCCGCTTGGCTGCGTACATGGCCTCGTCGGCGAAGCGGAGCATGATGTCCAGGCCCTCGGGCTCGGGCACGCCGCAGGCCACGCCCACGCTTGCGGTGTAGCGCACGCCCGGAGCGCCGGCGGGCGTGCTGGCCGCCACGGCCTCACGGATGCGCTCGGCCACGTTCAGCGCGTCCCGTTCGCGCGTGTCCGGCAGCACGGCCACGAACTCCTCGCCGCCGAAACGGCCGTAAACGTCGTACTCGCGCAGGCTGGCCTGGATCACCCCCGCGAAGTCGCGCAGCACCGCGTCACCCTGGGCGTGCCCGAAGGTGTCGTTCACCAGCTTGAAGTGGTCGATGTCCAGCATGAGCACGGCGAGCTCCCGGCCTTCGCGCCCCGCGCGGGCCACCAGCCGCGCGGCCATCTCGATGAGGGCGCGGCGGTTGGGCGCGCCGGTGAGCTCGTCGCGCGTGGCCATGCGGGCCAGAAGCGTGTCGTCGCGCTCCTTGAAAAGCAGCAGCAGGCCGAAGCTTCCGGCGATCATCAGCAGGTACAGCGGCAGATAGGCGGCGTTGACGGTCCCGGCGGTGCTGAGGAGAGTCATGTCGTTTTCGGACAGGGCGGCGACGCCGCGCCAGAGGCCGCCCGCCGCCACCGCGCCGTAGACGGCGCCCAGAGCCGTGCGCAGGGCCGTGCGCGGCTGCTCGCCGCCACGCAGCAGCCGCAGGCAGGAGATCAGGAACAGGATGGCCATGCCGAAGGAGTAGACGACGATGCGCAGGTTGGCCTGGGGCAGCAGCTGGTGGACCAGGATCGCGGCGAGGCAGAAGAACGTCAGGGAGCGCCAGCAATGGGGCATGGGACCGGTGCGCCGGTCCATCTCGCGGATGCAGGCCGCCTCCAGCCAGAAGCCGGCGGCGGTCAGCCCATCGCCCAGGGTGATGGAAGCGAAGTCCGGGATCTGACCGCGCAGGGTCAGCAGCAGCCAGCCCGCGCCCAGAATCAGCTTGCTCTGGACGAACCGCCGTTCGGGCGCGTCGCTCGGAGCCTTCGAGTACAGGCGCAGCAGACCGGCCGTGGCCAAGTTGCCCAGGCTCAGCACCAAAAGGACGGTGCGGACGTCGACAGTCAACAACTCCGCCAGCACCGTCCCCCCTGAAACGGCCCCGACCGCGCCCTAGTGCAGCAGCTGGCCGATGCGGCTCCAGCGGATGTTCGTCGGGCCGGTCCACGACCAGTAGATGATGAGCGCCTTGCCCTTGATGCGTTCCCGGCTGACGAAGCCCCAGAAGCGGGAGTCGAAGGATTCGTCGCGGTTGTCGCCCATGACGAAGTAATGGCCGGTGGGCACCTTCACGGGCGGCATCCAGTCGCGCTTGGCGCGGCAGATGCTCGTGGCGTCCTCGCAGTGGTCGAAGTAGGCGGCCGGATCCACCACGGTGATGGGCGGATGGTCCTCGGGCAGCGGATTGGGCTCCATGTCCTCACGAACGTGCTGAATGTACGGGCCGGTCACATGCTCGCCGTTGACGTAGACTTCCTTGGAGCGGATCTCCACCGTGTCGCCGGGCAGGCCCACGATGCGCTTGACGAAGTCAACGCCGTCGAGCTGGGGCCGGGTGGCGTCGAGCTTCTCGTCATAGGGGTACTCGAAAACGACGATGTCGCCGCGTTTGGGCTCGGCGACGGGGACGAGCACCTTGCCGGTGAAGGGCATGCGCACGCCGTACTGGAATTTGCTCACGAGCAGCTGATCGCCGACCTGCAGGGTTTCCAGCATGGAGCCGCTGGGGATTTTGAAGGCCTGCACGATGAAGGCGCGGATGATGAGCGCCAGCACCACGGCCACGAGAAGTGCCTCGATATATTCCTTGAGCGTCTTGAGCCATCTCGGGTTCATGCGTCGTCCTTGGGGTCGGGGGCCGCGAGCGGCCCGTTTCGCTCCTGGGGAGCGGTTGTGTTATTCGTCGTCGCCGGCCTTGAGCACGGCCAGGAAGGCTTCCTGCGGAATTTCCACATTGCCCATGCGGCGCATGCGGCGTTTGCCTTCCTTCTGTTTTTCCAGCAGTTTACGCTTACGGGTTATGTCGCCGCCGTAGCACTTGGCGATAACGTCCTTGCGGAAGGGCGCCACGCGCTCCTTGGCGATGATCTTATTGCCGATGGCGGCCTGGATGACCACCTCGAACATCTGCCGGGGAATGCTCTTGCGCAGCTTGACGGCCAGGCTGCGGCCGAAGGGATAGGCGCGGTCGCGGTGCACGATGACCGAGAAGGCGTCCACGGCCTCGGTGTTGATGAGGATGTCCAGACGCACCAGGTCGCTCTGCCTGTAGTCGATGATCTCGTAGTCCAGGCTGGCGTAACCCTTGGTGGTGGATTTAAGCTTGTCGAAAAAGTCGTACATGATCTCGGCGAAGGGCATTTCGTAGGTGATGACCACGCGGTTCGCCGTGAGATATTTCATGTCCTTCTGGAGACCGCGTTTTTCCTCGCACAGGCCCAGCACGCTGCCCACGTAGTCGTTGGGCACGTGGATCTCCACGCGGGCGTAGGGCTCGTACAGGGCGGCGATGGAGCTGGGGTCGGGCAGGTTGCTCGGGTTGTCGATCTCCAGTTTCCGGCCGTCGACGGTCTCCACCTTGTAGATGACCGAGGGCGCGGTGGTGATGAGGCGGGCCTGGAATTCACGTTCCAGGCGCTCCTGCACGATTTCGATGTGCAGAAGCCCCAGGAAGCCGCAGCGGAAGCCGAAGCCAAGCGCCTTGGAGGTCTCCGGTTCGAAGCTGAAGGCCGCGTCGTTGAGTTGCAGCTTCTCCAGGGCGATCTTGAGCATTTCGTATTCGTTGGGCTCCACGGGGTAGAGGCCCGCGTAGACCATGGGCTTCACCTTCTTGAAGCCGGGGAAGGGCGTCGTGGTGGGATTGTCCGCCAGGGTGATCGTGTCACCCACGGGCGCGTCGAACAGGTCCTTCATGTTCGCGCACACGAAGCCCACCTCGCCGGGCCCCAGCTCGCGCACCTCCACGCCCTCGGGACTGAACACGCCGAGCTTGATGACCTCGAAGTGCCGTCCGGAGGAGAAAATGCGGATCTGGTCGCCCTTTTTGATGCGGCCCTCCAGAATGCGGAACAGCACCACCACGCCCATGTACGAGTCGTACCAGGAGTCGAAGATCAGCGCCTTGAGGGGTGCGTCCGCGTCGCCCTTCGGCGGCGGCAGCATGGTCACGATGCGTTCGATGAGCTCGGCCACGCCCAGGCCGCTCTTGGCGCTCACCAGGGAGGGGTCGGTGCAGTCCAGCCCGATGACCTCCTCGATCTCCTTGGCCACGCGCTCGGGTTCGGCGCTGGGCAGGTCGATCTTGTTGAGCACGGGCAGCACTTCCAGATCGTTGTCGAGTGCGAGGTACACGTTGGCCAGGGTCTGCGCCTCCACGCCCTGGGATGCGTCGACCACCAGCAGCGCGCCCTCGCAGGCGGCCAGCGAGCGCGAGACCTCGTAGGAGAAGTCCACGTGGCCCGGGGTGTCGATGAGGTTGAGCACGTAGTCGTGGCCGTCCTTGGCGCGATAGGGGATGCGCACGGACTGGGCCTTGATGGTGATGCCGCGTTCGCGCTCCAGGTCCATCTTGTCGAGGTATTGGGCCTTTTGCTCACGTGCGGAGACCACCCCGGTCAGTTCCAGGATGCGGTCGGCCAGCGTCGATTTGCCGTGGTCGATGTGCGCGATGATGCTAAAATTTCGGATGTACTTGGTCTCTATCATGGTCCTCGTCCGCGTGTCGGGGTGGGCGGTTGATCGCCCCGGCAAGGCGTGAACGTCCTGGCGGGCGACAGACCTTGTACGGCATTTGCCCGCGCCTGTCTAATGCGCAGGCGCGCGTTGCGTTCCAGCGGACTCGCGGCATGCGCTTGCCCTTGGCTCGGAATGTGCGTAGTTTCGGAACATGCGAATCATCATACTTGGCGGTACGGGGTTCATCGGCCGCGCGTTGGCCCTCTCGCTGGCCGCGCGCGGGGACGAGGTCGTCGTGCCTTCCCGCCGGCCGGGGAATGTCGCCGCCGTCTTTTCCGCCTCGCCTGCCGCCTCGCGCGTTCTGGCCGCCCCCTTCGACGGCGGAACCGGTGCCGGCTGGGCCGACTTCATCACGGCGGGCTGCGCCATCGTGAACCTGGCGGGCGAGAACATCGCCGCCGGCCGCTGGTCGCCGCAGGTCATGCGGCGTATCGAGAACAGCCGGGTCGCAGCCGGCGCGGCGGTCATGGACGCGCTTACCCGCGCGGCCGCGCGCGGTAAGCTGCCGGCCGTGCTGGCGCAGGCCTCGGCCGTGGGCTACTACGGCCCGCGCGGCGACGAGTCCGTGGGCGAGGACGAGTCCCAGGGGCAAGGGTTCCTGGCCCGCGTGGCCGCCGCGTGGGAGGCCTCCACCGCCGGAGCCGAGGCGCTTGGCGTGCGGCGGGTCATTCTGCGCACGAGCATGGTGCTGGGGCCGGGCGGCGCGCTGGCGCGGATGCTGCCGGCCTTCCGTCTGGGCCTTGGCGGGCCGCTGGGGGCTGGAACGCAGAAGGCGCCCTGCATCCATTTGGACGACGAGGTGGGGGCCATCGCGCATCTGCTGGACTCACCGGGGGCGCACGGCCCATTCAACCTCGTGGCGCCAGAGGTCCTCGACTCTCGCGGGTTCGCCCGGGCGTTGGGTCGGGCGCTGGGACGGCCGGCGTTTCTGCCCGCGCCGGCGTTCGCGCTACGTCTGGCCCTCGGACAAATGGTCGAGGAGGTGCTGCTCTCCGGCGTCAACGCCAGCGCCGCGCGCCTGCTCGCCTCGGGATACGCATTTCGCTACCCCACGGTGGCGGCCGCCCTTGAAGCCGCGGTCGCTGCGGGCTAGCCTCGCGGAAGGAGGAGCCACATGAAGGGCAGCATTTTGGTGGTTGAGGACGAGGCCGTCGTGGCGCTGGACATTCAGGCCCGGCTGGAGCGGCTGGGCTTCGAGGTGACCGGCCGCGCGTCCACCGGTCCGCAGGCCCTGGCCCTGGCCGAATCGCACCGCCCGGACCTGGTGCTCATGGACGTGCGGCTCACCGGCCCCATGGACGGCATTGAGACCGCGCGGGAGTTCGCGGCGCGGCACATCGCCCCCGTGGGTCTATCTCACCGCCGCCAGCGACGACGCCACCCTGGAGCGAGCCAAGCGGACCAATCCGGCCGGCTACCTGGCCAAGCCCTTCGTGGATCACGAACTTTCCCTCGTCATCGAGATGGCGCTGGTGAAGCACGAGGCCGAGAGCCGTCTCAAAAGCAACGAGCGCCTGCTCTCCACCACCCTGGCCGGCCTGTCCGAGGCTGTGCTCACCACGGACCAGCGGGGTGTGGTGACGTATATCAATCCCGCCGGCTCACGACTTTTGGGACTGGAGTCGGACAGCGTCCTGGGCAGGAGCTGGAGCGGTCTGTGCCTCATCCTCGGCGAGCCGGACCGCGCGCCTGTGCAGGGGCTGGAGGAGTTGTGCTCCGGTCCGCGGCGGCCCGGCCGTTGCGAGGACATGCTGTTGGTCACCTTCGACGGCCGTGAGGTGCCGGTTTCCATTTCCGTGTCGCCGTTGTACGCGCCCGGACGCGAGGGGCTGGTCGATGGCTTGCTGGGCCGCGTGCTGGTGCTGCGCGACGCCACCCAGCGCAAGCGCGCCGAGGCGGCCATGCGCGAGAGCATGGCCGAGTTGCGCGCCACATTCCGGCAGACCGTGCGGGCGCTGGCCAGCATGGCCGAGAAGCGCGACCCCTACACCGCCGGGCATCAGCAGCGCGTGGGGCGGCTCGCCCGGGCCATCGGCCGGGTCATGGGCCTTTCCGAGGACGCCCAGGAGGGGCTGGAAATGGTCGGCGTGCTGCACGATGTCGGCAAGATCTACGTTCCGGCGGAGATTCTCTCCAAGCCGGCGCGCCTTTCGCACATGGAAATGGCCATCATGAAGAGCCACCCCGAGGTGGGTTTCGAGATTCTGCGCGAGGTGAATTTCCCCTGGCCCGTGGCCCGTGCTGTGTTGGAGCATCACGAGCGGCTGGACGGCTCGGGCTATCCCGCCGGGCTCAAGGACGGCGAAATCTGCCGCGAGGCGCGCATCCTGGCCGTGGCCGACGTGGTGGAGGCCATGAGTTCGCACCGGCCGTATCGTCCGGCGCTGGGCGTGGACGCCGCCCTCGACGAGATCCGCGCCGGGCGCGGCCGGTTGTATGACGCCCAGGTGGTGGACGCCTGTCTTGAACTCATTACGGGCGGTTCGTTCCGCTTCGAAGATCAGCCGGGGGGCGCGCGTCCACCGGAATCCGCCGCGGGAGGGGCGAAATGACGGCGCTGGGCAATGTTCTGGTGATCGACGACGAGGACGGCATCCGGTTCTCGCTCAAGGGCATTCTTGAGGATGAGGGCTTCGCCGTGACCGAGGCGGACAACGGTGAGGCCGGACTGGAACTGCTGGAGGGCGGCGACAGCGCGGACCTCGTGTTCCTGGACATCTGGCTGCCGGGGCTCGATGGGCTGGCCGTTCTGGAGCGCATGAAGCAGGTGCGGCCGGACCTGCCCGTGGTCATGATCTCCGGCCACGGCACCATCGAAACCGCCGTGGCGGCGCTCAAAAAGGGCGCGTTCGACTTCATCGAGAAGCCGCTCTCCCTGGAAAAGGTGGTGCTGGCCGCGCAAAAGGCCCTGGAGTTCGCCCAGCTCAAGCGCGAGAATCTGGCCCTGCGGCAGACCCTGGCCGGCCAGGCCGAGGTGCACCTCACCGGCGAGAGCCCGGCCATGCGCGAACTCAAGGAGCAGATCGGGCAGGTGGCCCCCACCGACGCCTGGGTGCTCATCACCGGCGAGAACGGCACCGGCAAGGAGATCGCCGCGCGGCTGCTGCACGCCCAAAGCCGCCGCGCCGGTCAGCCGCTGGTGGCCGTCAACTGCGCCGCCATCCCCGAGGAGCTCATCGAAAGCGAGCTTTTTGGCCACGAGCGCGGGGCCTTCACCGGCGCGGACCGCGCCCAGATGGGCAAGTTCGAGCTGGCGGACAAGGGCACGCTGTTCCTCGACGAGATCGGCGACATGAGCCTGAAGACGCAGGCGAAGATTCTGCGCATTTTGCAGGAGCAACGTTTTGAGCACGTGGGCGGCCGCAAGACCATCGAGGTGGACGTGCGCGTCATTGCCGCCACCAACAAGGACCTTCCGGCCGAGATACGCGCCGGCAACTTCCGCGAGGACTTGTACTACCGCCTCAAGGTGTTCCCGCTGGCGGTGCCCCCCCTGCGCGAGCGCGCTGCGGACATCCCCCTGCTCATCGAGGACTTCATCGGGCAGCTGGCCCGGCGCGGCGGCTGCAAGAGCGCGCGCTTCACGCCCGAGGCGCTGGCCGTGCTGGCGGCGTATCGCTGGCCCGGCAACGTGCGGGAACTCAAGAATTTCGTGGAGCGGATGCTCATCATCATGAACGGCCGCGACGTGACGCCGGACAAACTCCCGCGCGAGATCCTGGCCGAATGCCGTGTCAGCGCGGAGGGGTTCGCCCCCGCTGCGCGTCCCGCGCAAACGGTCGTGCCCGTCGCGCCGGCCGGAACGTTTGCGCCGCCGTCCACTGGCCTGCCACCCGATGCGGGCTACTCCGCGCCGGCATACGCCGCGTCTGGACTGGCCGCACCCGCCGCGGCGGGCGCGCCGCAATCTCCCGGCGTCCCGGCCCCTCCCGCCGGCGGCTGCGAGGACGATCCGCTCATCCCCGAGAGCTTCCCCGCCGGACCGCTGGACCTCAAGGAAGCGCGCGCGGCCTTTGAGGCCAAATTCCTGGAGGCCAAGCTGCACGAGTGCGGCGGCAACGTCTCGCGGCTGGCCGAGGTCGTGGGCCTGGACCGCAGCTCGCTCTACCGCAAGCTCAAGGGCTACGGCATCATGGCGGAGTAAGGCAGGGGGGACTGAGGGGACTTTTGAATGCGATTCCGCCCCGGGTGCGAAGAATCCGAAAAAGCCTGGAATGAAGTTTGCCGAGGTGTCGGAGGCGTTCGGAAATTTTTCTCCCGCGTCTCAGTGGGGATGAAGGATATTTCCTTGGCGCTGATCGATTCATCGCGATTGGACACGCTAGCGCGGGGATAGTGTGCGGAGATTATTGGTAGGGGGCTCGTGGGCGAAGCGGCGTCATCCGTATTGTCCATATGCGCCCGATCGCCAACGCGAGAAAAGCGTATGAGCAGGATTGACTGCCCGGCCCCTGATGGAAACATGCTTTTTCCGGCGGGGTCCGGCGGAGCCTGTCGCACGCTAGCCGAAGGGACGGACTTTGTCCTGCTCGATCAGAATGTTGCGCGACATTTTTGAATTCCGAGACCGTGGATGAGGCCGTGCGGCTCGTGGTGAGTTCCGCCCGCGATGCCGGTGGCATCCTGCCGCGCACAGTTGAGCCGTACCCCTTTCGCGTTCAATCCCGGCCTCCCAAATAAAAAGGCCGGGAGCTGCAACCCCCCGGCCCCAGGGGTAAGACCCCTCTCTTCCCAAAGTCGTGAAATTCGCGGTTACACCCAGTAGAGGACGTGGAATTCCTTGCTCAGGCCTTCCTTCAGGGCGTTGAGCGCGGACTTGTCCATGTCGCGGATGCGGATGTACACCTCGCGCAGGTTCTCATCCGCCGGCTCGCAGGAGGTGAGCAGGCTCATCAACCGCGCGCCGTGATCCTTCAGGTAGTCCAGCACGGGAACCAGACCGCCGGGGCTGTTGGACAGCTTCACGCCGATCTGCACCCCGCCCTCCATGACGCCGGTGATGCGCACCAGCACCTTGAAGATGTCCGAGTCCGTGATGACGCCGACGACCTTGTTGTCGTCATCGACCACGGGCATGCCGCCGATGTTGTGCTCCAGCATCAGCTCAGCCGCGCGCTCGATGGTCTCGTTGGTGCGCACGGTGACGACCTTCTTGGTCATGATGTCCTTGAGCTTGATCTCCGAGAGCAGATAGTACAGCTCGTGCATGTCGAGCGTGGTGGCCTTGGAGGGGGAGGCCTCCTTGATGTCGCGGTCGGACACGAGGCCGACGATGACGCCCTTGTCATCCACCACGGGCAAGCGGCCGATGCCCTTGTCCTTCATGATCTTCGACGCCTTCATCATGGACATTTCCGGCGCGCCGGTCACAACGTCCTTGGACATCCAGTTTTCGATGAGCATGCCTTCCTCCTTAGCGGTGTCGGCCCGGGGCGGCCCTGCCCTGCGATGGGGCGATTTTTGATATGGAATACCGGAACTCGCCGGAATTTACCAGTGAAAAATGGCGCAAAGCGAGTGCCCGCCGCGTTCCGAAGGTTGTTCGGCGCGCTTCGCGCAAGGCGGGGGGACGCGCGCTTTACCTTCGCTCGGCCACGGGGTAGCATATCAGCTATGTTTGTCGTGGTGAATGTGGATGATCTGGGTCTCTCGCCCGCCGTGCGTCGGGCCGTGGAGGATTTGGCCGGGCTTTCCCGCGTCAGCTCCACCACGCTGCTCGTCAACGGTCCCGACGCTCGCGCCGCCGCCCGGCTCTCCACCACTGGACCGGGCTCCATCGGCGTGGGCGTGCATCTGAACATCCTGCGCGGCAAGCCCGAGAGCCCGGCTTGCGAGATCCCCGGACTGGTGGGGCCGGATGGCATGTTCCTGGGCGACTACGTGGCCCTGTTCAAGCGCTACGTCTCCCGCGCCTTCACCCCCACCGACGTTGAGCGCGAATGGACGCGGCAGGTGGAGCGCGCCCACGAGATGGGCGTCATGCCCACGCACCTCGATTCGGAGAAGCACATCCACGTCTGGCCCGGGTTGTTCGAGGCCGCCTGCCGTGTGGCCCGGCGCTTCGGCATCGGCTGGGTGCGCCGCCCGGTGGAGCATGTGGCGTTTTCCCGTTGGGACAAGGGGGCGCTGCGCGCGCGCGTGCTGAATGTTTTCGCCCTGGCGCACCCGCCGGCGTCGCGCCGGGGCGTGGCCTGCCCGCGTTGCGTTTTCGGCATAGCCGACCAGGGCGCGGACCTGTTGCCCGAGCGGCTCGCCGAGTATATGAAGCGTGTGCGCCCGGACGTGCTGGAGGTGGTGTGCCATCCCGGCGCGCCCGTGGGCGATGGCTCCGACGAGGCGCCGCCGCCGGAGTATGGCCCCATGCGCATAGCCGGGCAGTGGCGCGCCGAGCGCGACGCCCTGGCCGCCCCCGGGTGGCGCGAGGCCTTTGCCGAAGCCGGAGCCAAGCTTGTGCACTATGGCCAGCTGGACCCGGCCACCCGCGGTCTCAAGGCCGCAAATCGATGACCGCCTCAATACGGAAGGAAGCAATGCCCGTACCCGCCACCGCCGCCCGCCGCGAATTTCCCGTGGAGGTGAGCATCGTCACCCCCATGCACAACGAGGAACTCTGCGTGCGCGAATTCCACCGCCGCATGAGCGCCGTGCTGCGCCAAATGGGCGTCAGTCACGAGATCATCCTCGTCAACGACGGCAGCACCGATACGACCCCGGAGATCATTCGGGAACTTTCGCAGACCGATCCGAACCTCGTTGGCGTGTTCCTGGCGCGCAATCGCGGCCAGTGCATCGCCATCTACGCCGGCATCCAGCACTCCTGCGGCCGCTACGTCGTCATCATGGACGGCGATTTGCAGCATCCGCCCGAGGAGGTGCCCAAGCTCATCGAGAAAATGGCCGAGGGCTATGACCTGGTGAAGGGAATGCGGCAGAAACGTCAGGAATCGCTGATCCTTCGGCGCATCCCGAGTCTCGTGGCCAACTATCTCATGCGCGCCACCAGCAAGTGCGACATCCACGACATGGGCGGGCTGTCCTGTATCAAGGGTGAGGTGGCTCGCGGCCTCAATCTGCGCGAGGGGCAGCACCGGCTCATCCCCGCGCTGGTCTATGGCCAGGGCGGCGCGGTGTGCGAGGTGCCCACCAGCGCCCCCCCGCGCTTCGCCGGCAAGAGCCACTACGGCATCGGTCGCAGCATCGACGTGCTGTTCGACATCGTGCTGCTGTGGTTCCAGAACTCCTACAAGCAGCGGCCGGTGTATCTTTTCGGCCGCATCAGCCTGTGGCTGTTCGCCATCGCCAGCGCGGTGATGTGCTGGCTGCTCTATGGCAAGATCTTCCTGGGCGAGCACATGGGCACCCGGCCGCCGTTCCTCGGGGCCGTGCTGCTGTACCTCGCGTCCCTCGGGTTCATGAGCAGCGGCCTCATTCTGGAGATTCTGGTGAACACCCACGACGCCGTCGCCGGGGTCATGCCGTTCAAGGTGCGCGAAATCGTGACCACGCGCAAGACGCCCGCCTGCGCCGCGCCGGAGCCGGCCACGGTTTCGGACGCTTCGTCCGGCGTTTCGCCCAACATCCCGTCAGCCGAGCCGCCTGCCGGGCGCTCCTGAAATTCCCGCCGGGAGGCCTCATGCGCATCGGGCTGCTGCAGATCAACCCCATGGTGGGCGACATCGCCGGCAACGCCGCCCGCGTGGAGGCAGCCTACGACCGGGCCGTGGCCGCCGGGGCCGAGCTGTGTCTGACGCCGGAGCTGGCCCTCACCGGGTATCCCCCGCGTGACATGTTGCTGTACGCGGGCTTCGCCGTCGCCGCCCGCGCCGAGGCCGACGCCCTCGCCCTGCGTGTGTTCAAGCGCCATTCCTCGGGGCCGGCGCTGGTGGTCGGCTGCCCGGAGCCCAACACGTCCGGCCAGGGCAAGAACCTGTTCAACGCAGCCCTGTGGTGCCAGGACGGACTGGTGCGCAAGAGTGTGCGCAAGGCGCTGCTGCCCACCTACGACGTCTTCGACGAGGCGCGTTACTTCGAGCCTGGCCGGACCGAGCCGGGAAGCGGCGTGGTGGACTACCGGGGCCGGCGCTTCGGCGTCACCATCTGCGAGGACCTTTGGAACGACAAGGATTACTGGCCGCACCGGCTGTATCCCGTCGATCCGGTCGAAGCGGCGGCCGCCGCCGGCGCGGACGCCCTGCTCAATCTTTCCGCCTCGCCCTTCAGTCTGCGCAAGCAGGCGCTGCGGCAGGACATGCTCGCGGCCATCTGCAAGAAACGCGGGCTTCCGCTGGCCTACTGCAACCAAGTGGGCGGGAATGACGAGCTGGTTTTTGACGGCCGTGGCGCGGTGTTCGGCGCGAATGGCGCGTTGCTGGCCCGGGCCGAGGGCTTCGCCGAGGACGTGCTGGTGGCCGAACTCTTCGGCGACGAGCCGCAGGCCTTGCCCGCCGACGATCTTTCCGCGCCGGCCGAGACCTTCCGCGCGCTCGTGCTGGGCACGCGCGACTACCTCGCCAAATGCGGCTTCAAAAAGGCCTTGCTGGGACTCTCCGGCGGCATCGATTCCGCCGTGGTGGCGGCCGTGGCGGCCGAGGCCATCGGACCGGAGAACGTGTGCTGCGTGCTCATGCCTTCGCCGTGGTCCAGCCGGGGCAGCGTGGACGACTCCCTGAAGCTGGCGCGCAACCTCGGGGTCAAAACGCGCACCATCTCCATCGGGCCGCTCATGCGCGGGTTCGAGGACGCGCTGGCCGACAGCTTCGCCGAACTCGCGCCGGGGCGCGGGCCGGACATCACCGAGGAGAACATCCAGTCGCGCATCCGGGGCAATCTGCTCATGGCGTTGTCCAACAAGACCGGGGCGCTGTTGCTCACCACCGGCAACAAGAGCGAGTTGGCCGTGGGCTATTGCACCATCTACGGCGACATGTCCGGCGGCTTCGCCGTCATCAGCGACCTGCCCAAGACCCAGGTCTACGCGCTGGCGCGGCACATCAACCTGCTGCGTGGCGGCGTCATCCCCCAGGCCATCATCGACAAGGCCCCGTCGGCCGAGCTGCGGCCCGACCAGAAGGACGAGGACTCCCTGCCGCCCTACGAGGTGCTCGACGCCATCCTGGCCCTGCACATGGAAAAGCAGCAGACGGCCGCCGAGATCGCCGCGCAGGGCTTCGACCCGGCCGTGGTGGCCCGCGTGTGCCGGCTGGTCAAGGGCGCGGAGTTCAAGCGTCGGCAGGCCGCGCCGGGCATCAAGGTCGCCTGGCGCAGTTTCGGCTCGGGCTGGCGCATGCCGCTCGCCGCCGCGCCGCTGCCGTAAGGGGCGAAGGGTCGGACACCGACCCACGCCTTTTCGCTCGTCTCCCGGCCGCCCTGGCGTTCCCCGTTCCTCGCGTCGATCCGCGAATGTTTCCGGCACGGAGCCGGGGCGTTCACGTCTGATCTCTGCTTCCCGCTTGCCTTCCGACCGCGTCGGCGTTCTTCCGTCGCTTCATACCTGATTGGCGAAGTTTTTCCGTCGGCGCTTCGGACGCTCACGTGCGCCGGCATACACCGTGGCGCGCCTCGACGCCTGCGGGAAGCCGCCCGCGCCCGCCTTGTTCCGCCTCTTGTCGGCGGCTTCGTGGTGGGCTTGCCGGCGGCGGCGCCGAGGAAATCCAGGCAGTCCTGGCGGAAGTGAATTGGGAAGGAAAGTGTGGCCGTCTCGGAAACGTCCGTCCGAGTCTCGGCTGGCGGAGGCCCCTCGCTGTCGCGCTGCCGCCCTGTAAGGGAAGGAGAACCGGGGGATCCCCTGTCCTGGCAGTTTTCCGCGTGGACACCGCCGTTTCCCGCCGGCATGGCGGCCGTCATGCCGAAAGAACCGGCGGCATACCGCGGCCGTGGCCACCAACGTGAAACGCAGCGCCAATGGATGGCGATATGCGCCGCGTATCTCTCGCACTATCTATTTTACATGATGTCACACATGTCTGGGCGGAACCATGCGCCGAAAGATTTTTTCCCGCTAGATATCAGGAGGATGAAGTCCCTTGAACCATCGGGCGCGGACAGTGGACGAAATTTGCTTCTTTCGTGTCCGGGCGGACGAAATTTACGTCGCGGTTTGACCGACGGCATTCATCGGGGCTTCGTCGGGCCTGTTGAGGATGCGCCGCAGCGTGTCCTTGGAAATGGCCAGCTCACGGCAGGCGGCGTTGCGGTTGCCGCCGTTGCGTTCCACCGCCTCCACGGCCGCGTGGTAGCGGATCTCCTCCATGGTCATGGCGCCGGGCGTGGGCGGGCCAAGATGCTCGCAGGCGCGCACATCCGCCGGCAGATGCTCCACCTGGATGAGCCCGCCGGGGCAGAGGATGCTGGCGAATTCGAGGATGTTCTCCAGCTCGCGGATGTTGCCGGGGAAGGGGTGGGCCATGAGCAGGCGCATGGCCTCGGGCGAGAGGCCCTGGATATCGCGGTCGCCGGACTTTCTGCGGTGGCGCAGCCAGTTGTCCACGATGAGCGGAATATCACCGCGGCGCTCGCGCAGGGGCGGCAGGGTGATGCGCACCACGTTGAGGCGGAAGTAGAGGTCCTGCCGGAAACTGCCGTCGGCCACCATGCGTTCCAGGTCGCGGTTGGTGGCGGCGATGACCCGCACGTCGGCCGATTCCGGCTTGACGCCGCCGAGCGGCTCGTACTCGCGCTCCTGTAGCACGCGCAGGATCTTGGCTTGCAGGGTCAAGGGCAGGTCGCCGATCTCGTCCAGGAGGATGGTGCCGCCTTCGGCCAGCTGGAAGCGTCCGGGCTTGTCGCGCTTGGCGTCGGTGAAGGCTCCGGCCTTGTAGCCGAACAGCTCGGATTCCATGAGATTTTCTGGAAGAGCTCCGCAGTTCACGGCCACGAATGGCCCCTTGTGCCGGGCCGAGAGGTCATGGATGGCCCGGGCGAAGAACTCCTTGCCGGTGCCGGATTCGCCCAGCAGCAGCACGGTGGCCTCGCTGGCGGCGACTTGCGGTAATATGCGCAATATCTCCGCCATGTTGGGGTCGCGTGAGCAGAAGCCCTTGGGAATTTTTCCGCCGGTGCGCTGGCCCGGCGGAGCCGAAAGGTCGCGGAAGCTCTCCACGCCGCCGATGACATTGCCGTCGTTGTCGCGCAGGGGGGCGGCGCTGATGCTCACGGGCACGCGCAGTCCGTCGGCGCGCTCCACCAGCACGATGCGTCCGCTGATCTTGCGGTTTTCGGCGATGCAGGGGCGCAGCACGCAGTGGTCGGCGCAGTCCTCGGTGCGGAAGACCTCCCAGCACTTGCGGCCCACGGCCTCGTCCGGCTTCACGCCGATGATCTCGGCGGCGCTGCTGCTGAAGAAGATGATGTTCCAGTCGCGGTCCACGGTGAAGATGCCGTCGGCCACGGACCCCATGATGAAGGAGCACAGGGATGTGCAGGGAAACGGTTTTCCTAGCTGATGCGGCACTGTTATCTCCCCCCGTCGCCTGGCTCCCGCCCGCTTTTCCGCAATCTGCCTTCGCTTTGGGATCAGGTCAAGGGCACGGACGCAAATTTCGTCCGCCGGCGGCGGAGGAAAAAGCATTGTGAGAATAATCACAAGAAAATCCACGCCATACTGACTTGGCCCGGGAGTTGCTCTTATACCCGCGAATGGGTTGAAGGTCTGCTCAACCCGTCATCCTGAACAGGCACATATAATCTTTTGGAGGCTTGCAATGGATCTCAACTTCACCATCACCGGCCGCTGCTGTGATCTGGCTCTGCACCCCGTTTCCTCCGCCACCGCGGAGAAGATCCGCAAGGAAGGGCGGGGGATCTATAAGACCAAGTACCTGGAGTGGTGGCGCAAGGGCAACACCTGCACCTGCGGCATGAAGCTCGGCGACGACTCCGTTGTCGATGTGACCCTGGACGGCAAGCAGGTTCCGTTCGATCCCACGCCCATCAAGGACGCCGCCGTGCTGCTGCGTCGGCGCATGTACCTTGACAGCAAGGCGCGTTTCCTCGCCCTCATGGGGTATGACGACGAGGTCTGTTCTCTCACTTGGCATTGGATCGACGTGCAGAACTTCGACCCGAAGAAGTTCGACTTCTTCGTCCACCGTTGGGACCGCCTGCTGCATCAGAACGGTTTCTACATCGTGGACGACGTGCGTTACGACGGCCATTTCGCCAATGACTATTCCTGGGGCGAGCGCGGGGGCCACAACATGATCGACCCCGTGGTCATCGACCTCGAGGACGTTCGCCGCGAGATCGCCCAGGGCGAGGTGAGCGTGGCGTAGCAGACCCGCCACGACCAACCCTCAGCCCGTTCCGGCCGCCTGGCGTCCCCCCCGCCGGGCGGCCTTTTTTCGCGCCCGCGCCGGCGTTGACATGCGCGCGTCTCCGGGCCACCCTCAGGCCAGAACCGGAGAACCGTCGCCGTCGCGCGGCAAGGAGGGCGGATCATGCGCGTATTCCCGCTGGACAAGGTCTTCCAACTGCTGGAGCCCGGGCCGGTGGTGCTGCTCGCCACCTCGCGCAACGGGCGCGACAATGTCATGACCATGAGCTGGCACATGATGATGGACTTCATGCCGCCGCGTATCGCCTGCGTGGTCAGCGAGGGCGATTACAGCTTCCGCGCCCTGCGCGACACGCGCGAGTGCGTGCTGGCCATTCCCACGGCGGACATGGCCGCGCTGGTGACGGACATCGGCAACTGCTCGGGCGCGGATCGCGACAAATTCAGGGAGTTCGGCATCGGGCGGGGAAAGGCGGCAAAGGTGCGCGTCCCCCTCATCGAGGGCTGCGTGGCCAACATCGAGTGCCGGGTGACCGACGACGCGCTGGTGGAGCGCTACGATCTGTTCGTGCTGGAAGGCGTGGCCGCCTGGGCCGACGAGGCCTGGCCGGAGCTGGAGTCCACGGCCGTGCCGCGTCGGCTGCCGCGAACGCTGCACCACAACGGCGACGGCACGTTCCGCACCGACGGCGAGTTCATCGACCAGAAGGCGCGCATGGTCAAATTCCCGGAGTTTCTGTGAGTTCGGGCCCGTCGGGTTCGATGTCGCGCCGGTAGACGATGGCCAGCAGCGCCGCCGAGGCGCAGGAGATGAAACCGGTCAGGCAGGCGTCGACCAGGAACCACGGGGCCAGCCCCACGAAGCCCAGGCTGCGTTCCAGCGCCGGGCCGACGATTTCCACCCCGATCTCCACGGCCACGAGCGCGCCATAAGGGAACAGGAGCGCGCGGGCGAGCCGCCAGGCTTTGCCTTCCGTGGCGTGGTAAAGCTCGGCGATGGGCCGCTCGCGGCGCAGGGCCACGGCCACGGGCAGGAAGATGAAGCGCACGACGTACCCGAGCAGCGCCACGAAAAGCAGCAGCCAGATGACGACCACGAGCCCCACGCCCAGCAGGACCGATCCGCCCGCGCCCTTGAACAGGCCCAGCACGAAGACGCCCGGCAGGATGACGACGGCCATGGCGGCGAGGCAGGCCACGGTGAGTTTGAACGTGACCCACAGCAGCCGCGCCATGCGCATGTCCCGGTACATGGCCAAGCCGGCGCGTGGCTCGTGTCCCAGGAACAGGTCGTAGATATAGAATTCCGCCGGCAGGAAAAACACGCCGAAGAGTCGTGGCGAATAGACTTCCGTCGCCTTGCCCACGTGCGTCGTCACGCCGAAGGCCGCGAGCGTGACGCACAGGAGCGTGAGGCAGAGGATGGTGCCGAGCACGCAATGCCGCAGCGGGGCATGGGTGTTCAGGGCGTCCCATGCGCCGCCCAGACATTGATCGAGCAGGCGGGGTTGTCGGGTCATGGCGCGCTCCTTCCCATGTTCGTCCGCGCGGTATGCGGTTTCCAAAGGCGTAACGCGCGCAAGGGGTTGGGGTCAACCCGACGGGCAAAAACAATTCCCGGCGGAATCCCCATCGACGGCTACTGCGCGTTGAGGCTGGTGGGCTGCCCGGCTGGCGTGAGCACCGGCCCGGGAGTCGCCGGCAACGTGAGGGCGACGTTTCCGCCGCGGATCGGCGCGTCGCCATCGCGCAACTGACGTTGCCTTTACACAGGTTGCAGGGATTGTTCCTCATTTATTCATTCGCAATATATTCAGTATCCACAAAATAAACCACGCATTCTCGACCACGCGCGAACGACCTCGCTCCCGCCGCCGCGCCTCTTCACAAACGACACGAAATCGCGCATGGTAACCATTCCAATCCATTTTCGGAGCAAAACGTGCTGCACAGCGCCCTCGGTCTCGTCTGTCTCGTGTTTCTCGCCTGGTGTTTCAGCGCAAACCGCCGCAACGTGCCCTGGCGTATGATCCTCGCCGGTCTGGGGTTGCAGCTCGCCATCGCCGGGCTGGTGCTGCGCGTGTCCTGGATCAAGGACCTGTTCATGGGTCTCAACTCCGTGGTGCAGGCCATGGAGACCGCCACCCGCGCGGGCACGAGCTTCGTCTTCGGCTTTATCGGCGGCGGCCCCACCCCATACGCCCCGGTCAATCCCACGCTGAACTTCAGTCTGGCGTTCCAGTCGCTGCCGCTGGTCATCGTCATCGCGGCGCTCACCTCGCTGCTCTTTTACTGGGGCGTGATGCAACGCGTGGTGCGGCTGTTCTCCCTGATGCTGGAGAAGACCATGGGCATCGGCGGGGCGCTGGGCGTGGGCGCGGCCGGTTGCATCTTCCTCGGCATGATCGAATCGCCGCTGCTCATCCGCCCGTATCTGGCGGAGATGACGCGCAGCGAGTTGTTCGCCCTCATGGCCACGGGCATGAGCTGCATTGCCGGCACCATGCTCATGCTCTACGCCTCCGTGCTGGGGCCGGTGATTCCCGACGCCCTGGGGCACATCCTCACGGCCAGTGTGATCCACGCGCCGGCGGCGTTGCTGATTGCCTCGGTGCTGCTGCCGGAGGACCACCAGCCCACCCTGGGCCGCGCGATGCCCAAATCGACGGCGTCTGGCTCCGTGGACGCCTTGTGCCGGGGCACATGGGAGGGGCTGACGCTCTTTTGGAACATCGTGGCCATGCTCATCGTCTTCGTGGCGGTGGTGAAGCTGGTGAACCTGGGCCTCGGCGCGCTGCCGGCGGTGGGCGGTTCGCCGCTGACGCTGGAGCGCGGTCTGGGCGTGCTGCTTTCTCCCGTGGCCTGGCTCATCGGCGTGCCTTGGGCCGAGGCGCACACCGCGGGCGCGCTCATCGGCACCAAGGTCATTCTCAACGAGTTCCTGGCCTTCATGGACATGGCCGCGCTGCCGCCGGGGGCGCTGGGGCCGCAGGCGCGGCTCATCCTGGCCTACGCCATGTGCAGCTTCGCCAACTTCGGCAGCGTGGGCATCCTCATCGCGGGCCTGGGCACCATGTGCCCGGAGCGTCGCGGCGAGATCACCGGCCTTGGACTGCGCGCGCTTTTCGCCGGCGTCATCGCCTCCCTCATGACCGGGGCGGTGGTCGGCGTCGTTTCCCAGCTCTAACCAGGAGGACGGCGTGTCTCACATCGAAATCGACCTCTCCCTGTGCAACAAGGACGGTCTGTGCATTTCCGAATGCCCCGCGTTTTTGCTGGAGCGCGGCAAGAACAAATTTCCCGTGGTGGCCCAAAACGCCGCCGATCGCTGCATCCTGTGCGGACACTGCATCGCCGTGTGTCCCACCGGGGCGCTTTCCCTGGCCGGCCAGCACGCGGCGGACTTGCCCCCCATCGACCCCGCGCTCGCGGCCAGCCCCGAGGCGCTGGCCCAGTTCCTGCGCTCGCGCCGCAGCGTGCGCCGCTTCCGTTCCAAGCCCGTGGAGCGCGAACTGGTGCGCCGCTGCATCGACATCGCGCGCTACGCGCCTTCGGGCGTGAACACGCAGCCGGTGAACTGGATCGTGGTGGAGGACCCGGACCTCATGGTCCTGCTGGTCGATCTGACCGCCAAGTCGCTGCGCCGGCTGCCGTACTTCATGCCCTACCTCAACGCCTGGGACCAGGGCGTTGATCTGATTCTGCGCAACGCGCCGCAGCTCATCGTGGCCCACGCGCCCAAGGGCGGCATGGACAACGCCTCCAACTGCGTGGTGGCCCTGGCGCACTTCGATCTGGCCGCGCACTCCCTGGGCCTGGGCACATGCTGGGCCGGGCTGTTCACCCATGCCGCCGGCCGCAGCAAGACCATTTCCTCGGCCCTGTGCATTCCCGAGAGTCACAAGATCTATGGCGCGCTCATGCTCGGCCGGCCCAAGTACGGCTTCAAGCGTCTGCCCGAGCGCAAGCACCCGCCCGTGCGCTTTCTTTAACCACCAGGAGAACACCATGCGTGGCATCGTCCCCGCCGTCCTCGTCGTCGCGTTGTTGCTCGCCGCCCCGGCCCTGGCGCAGGTGCCGGGCCTGCCGGAATTCAGCCGGGTCGACGCCGATGGCGACGGCCGCGTGAGCCTGCGCGAGGTGTTGGACTGGGCCAAGGGCAAAAGCTCGGCGGCCAAGCCCTTCCACATCGCCGATGTGGACCGCGACGGCGACGGCGTCATCACGCCCGAGGAGTTCGAGGCCGCCGGCATCACGGGATTCGAAAGGTTGGGGCCGGTGCGCGCGCGCGATTTGGACATCACCGGCGACGGCTATGTGAGCCGCGAGGACCTGGATCGTTACTTCGCGCGCAGGCATCGCGAGGCCTTCGAGCAAGCCGACGCCGACCACGACGGGTCGCTCAGCCCCTCGGAGTTCGTGCTGCTGCGTTTCCGCTAGCCGGCCCGCTGAGAAAAAAAGGAAGGCCGCCTCCGGTTGTCCGGAAGCGGCCTTTTTGTGTGCGGTGTTTTCGCCAAGCGGCGTTTGCGCGCCGCGCCTATCGCCTTGTGGACCGCCATGGGTGGGCGGGAGAGGCGGAGTGCGCCTGCCGGGTTCGCGACGTGTTGCGGAACCTGGCCATTTGCGCCCTGGTCCGGGCGGCTTCTGGTTTTCGGCCTTCGGTAACGCCGACGATTCCACCCAGCCGATTTTTTCGGTGTGCGCCAGTTGGGGGGCGCCTGGTGGTTGCTCGGGCGGCCTCCCGAACTCCACGGGAGGCGTTTTGAGAAACTGGCAGGAACGCTTCGGCTGCGCTCCGCCGCCCCTTGCGGGCGGGCTTGCCCGGCGACGAATGCGCCGGACCGGTTTCGACAGAGCCGCCGTTCTTCAACCAGCTACGAAGCTGACTGGTCCATTGGCGTATCCTCCACTGGCAAGTTGAAGGAAAGGGTCTACGGTTCCTTACCTACGCTTTTGGGCGAGGATGTCAACACCCCGACGACTAGAATTCCTGGGGCAGGCCGCGCAGCTGGGCCTGGGTGAACACGGGGCCGTCCACGCAGACGAATTTGTCGCCGATGTTGCAGCGGCCGCACAGGCCGACGCCGCACTTCATGCGCCGCTCCAATGTGGTCACGATCTGCTCGTCGGTGAAGCCGAGCTTCTCCAGCGCCTGGATGGTGAAGCGGATCATGATGGGCGGCCCGCAGGTGACGGCCACGGCGTTTTTCGCGCTGGTGCCCAGTTCGGTGAGCACAGTGGGCACCACGCCCACGCGGCCTTTCCAGTCCTTGTCCGGGTTGTCCACGGTGAGCTCCACGCGCATGTCGCCGCGTGCGGTCCATTCGGCCAGTTCGGCCTTGTAGCACAGGTGTTCGGGCGAGCGGCCGCCGTAGATGAGCGTGATGTCGCCGTAGTCGGCGCGGTTGTCCAGCATGTACAGCAAAAGCGTGCGCAGCGGGGCCATGCCCACGCCGCCGCCGATGAAGACGATGTCGCGGCCCTTCATGCCCTCCACGTCGAAGTGGTTGCCCAGCGGGCCGCGCAGGCCCACGGGGTCGCCGGCCTTGAGGGTGTGCAGGCGGTGCGTCAGCTCGCCCACGCGCATGACGGTGAATTGCAGGGAGTCCATGCGCGTCGGCGGGGAGTTGATGACGAAGGTGCTCTCGCCCGAGCCGAAGGCGGAAAGTTGCGCCACCTGTCCGGGCAGGAAGGTGAATTTAGCCATGGCCTCGGGATCCAGCAGGACCACGCGGAAGGTCTTGATGTCCGGCGTCTCGTCGAAGGTTTCGACGATGGTCGCCAGTTGCGGCATGTAGGGATTGCCGGTCACTTTCCCTCCCCCTTTTCCAGAATGTCCCGCACGATGCGGCGGATGTCCACGCTGACCGGACAGGACTTGATGCAGCGGCCGCAGCCCGTGCATGAGACCTCGGGCTGGCCGCCGGTCTCGCCGGGGAACTCCCGCGGGTGGTAGCAGAATTTGTGCCCCACGCGGTTGCGCAGGCGCTGGGCGCGGGCGGAGCGCGGATTGTGGCCGCTGCCCTCAAGAGTGTACAGGGCGCTCATGCAGGTGTCCCAGGTGCGTACGCGCTTGCCCTTCAGCCCCCAGTCCTCGTCGGTGATGTTGAAGCAGGAGCAGGTGGGGCACAGGTACGTGCACACCCCGCAGGAAAGGCAACGGGCGCTCTCGTCGGTCCAGAAGTCCATGTCGTCGAAGAGCTTGAGAAAGCGCTCCGGGGCCTGCCGCAGGTCCGGCGCGGGGCCGGGCTCCGGCAGGTGCGCCAGAATGCCGGCCAGCTCCTCCATCGTGGCGGCCGGGGCCTCCGGCAGGGCGGCGAGGAGCTTCTCCCCGGCCTCGGTGATGGCGCGGGCCACGTAGCCGCCGCTCACGGGAAAGAGCATGACGTCCGAGCCCTCCTCGGAGGTCGGGCCGCCGCCGGTCCAGTGGCAGAAGCAGGTGTTCTCCATGCTTTCGCAGGCCACGGTGACGAATAGCGTGGCCGCGCGGCGGCGGGCGTAGAGTTCGTCCTTCACGCCGCGTTCCAGGAACACGCGGTCGAGCAGTTTGCCCGCGCGCGCGTCGCAGGGGCGCGCCCCCAGCACCACTGTGGGTTCCGGCGGCAGGGGCTCGGCCAGAAAAACCTCGGTGCGCGTCAGGTCCGTCGGTTCCTTGCGATAGGTGTAGGTGAGCAGGTTTTCGGTCTGCGGCAAAAGCGCCTGCTTGGCCGACGCGGTGGGCGGACGGCCGAGGAAGGGACGCATGTCCGGTGCCCAGGTGCGATAGACCACCGCCTGCCCCTCGCGCACGGGGGCCAGCAGGCGATAGTCACGCGCCCAGGTCTCGGCCTGCCGGGTCAGGGCGTCATCCGCCAGAAATCGCGCTACCATAGCTGCCCCCGATCCTTGATCTTCTCCTCTTCCATCTGGAAGGTGTGCAACGGCGGCACGGCCTCCGGGTCCACCCCCGCCTCGTAGTTGAAAAGCTCCTTGAGCTCGCGGTTCATCTTGCGCTTGAGCAGCAGGATGGGAATGCCCATGGGACACGAGCGCTGGCACTCGCCGCATTCGGTGCAGCGGCCGGCCAGGTGCAGGGCGTGCATCACCTGGAACAGCCATTTCTCCTGCAGATTCGCCTCGGCGGAGAGCCAGTGGGGCTCGCGGCTGTCGGCCAGGCACACGTGCTTGCACACGCACAGCGGGCAGGCGTTGCGGCAGGCGTAGCAGCGGATGCACCGGCTCATCTGCCGTTTCCAGAAGTCGAAGCGTTCCTGCTCGGTGAGCTTCTCGAAGGCCATCAGGTCGGCGTAGGAGTCCTCCTCGCCGGCGCGCTCCACCTCCGGGCCGATCATGTGGTCGGCCACCAGGGGATTGGGGTAGCGGCAGCGCAGGCACTTGTCGGCCAGCACGTCGCGCCGGGGCAGCACCCGCTCGCCATCGGGCAGGAGCAGGCGCACCTCCTCCGCGCCGAAGGCGACGCCGCGCGCCTGGGTGATGTCCGCGCGCACGCGCACTTTGGCCAGGTCGAGCACGCCCCGGCAGGGCATTCCGAAAATGACGAGGTTCTCGCGGACGATGAGCTTCTCCTGCATCAGCTCGATGATGGAGCGCGAGTCGCAGCCCTTGACCACGATGCCGATGCGTTTGCCGCTCTGGCCGTACAGGCTGGTGGCCAGATTCTCCACGCATGTCGGGTCGAAGACGAGTTGGTCGGCGTCGGCCCCGGTGCGCACCGAGATGGGCGTGGCGTGCAGGGCGTCGAACCCGCGCGAGTAGCCGAGCACGAAGTCCAGATTGGGCAGTTCGGCCTTCACGGCCTCGATGAGCCGCGCCGTGCGGGACTCTTCAGCCATTGCCGTTCTCCTTTCCCGTCGCGTCGGCCTCGGCGGGCTTGCTCCAATCCGGTAGCCGCGGTTCGGACGCCGCGTCAGGATTGCCGCCGGCCGGATGGCCGTCGGGCGAATGCCCCATGTCGGGCTGCGCGAGCGATTGGCCGAGCATCCCCTCCAGAACGCACAGGGTGTGCGCCGGCTCGGTCATGCGCGGCATGTGCCCGAGCTTGTGGATCTTGTCGGTGAAGGCGGTGACCATGTCGCGCCAGCGCGAGCCCTCGGAGGCGGAGACCCAGATGTACTCGAAGCGGCCCTCGTCCACGCCGATGATGGGCAGAAAGCGCCGCAGCATCTCCAGCCGCCGCCGGGCGTAGAAGTTGCCCTCGGAGTAGTGGCAGTCGCGCGGGTGGCAGCCGGAGACGAGCACGCCGTCGGCTCCCGAAAGCAGCGCCTTGGCCACGAACATGGGATCCACGCGGCCGGAGCAGGGCACGCGGATGATGCGCAGGTCCGTGGGCTGGGAGAAGCGGGCAGTGCCCGCCGCGTCCGCGCCGCCGTAGGAACACCAGTTGCAAAGAAAACCTATGATTCTGTAGTCTCGTCCCACGTCCGGCATAGCGCGTTGACCTCCGCCAACAACTGCGAATCGGTGAAGTTCTGAAGTTGGATGGCCCGCACCGGGCAGGTGACGGAGCAGATGCCGCAACCCTGGCACACGGTCTCCACCACCTCGGCGCGTTTGCTTCCGTCGCGCAGCTCGCGCATACGGATGGCCCCGAAGGGGCAGGTGCGCTCGCACTTGCCGCAGCCAATGCAGCGGTTGGCCGCCACCTGCGCGATCTGCGGATCGCTTTCCAGCTTGTCCTTGGAGAGCAGGCCCAGCACCTTGCCCGCGGCCGCGCTGGCCTGGGCCACGCTGGCGGGGATGTCCTTGGGGCCCTGGCAGGCTCCGGCCAGGAACACGCCGACCGTGTTCGTCTCCACCGGCCGCAGCTTGGGGTGGCTCTCCATGAAGAATCCGTAGGCGTCGTAGGAAATGCGCAGCTTTTCGGCCAGCTCCGGCGCGCCGTGCGAGGCCTCCGCCCCCACGGCCAGCACCACGAGGTCGGCCGCCACCTCCACCTGCCGGCCCAGCAGCGTGTCCGCCCCGCGCACGATGAGTTTGCCCGTTTCCGGGTCGGGGTGGATCTGCGCCACGCGGCCGCGCACGTACTCCACGCCGTACTCCTCCTGGGCCCGGCGCACGAACTCCTCGTAGCCCTTCCCGTTGGCGCGGATGTCCATGTAGAACACGTAGGCCCGGGAGTCGGGGATGTGGTCGCGCGTCAGAATGGCCTGCTTTGCCGTGTACATGCAGCAGAATCCGGAGCAGTACGGACGGTTCAGCGACCGGTCGCGGCTGCCCACGCAGGAGATGAACACCACGGTTTTGGGCTCGCGGCCGTCGCTGGGGCGTTTGATGTGCCCGGCGGTGGGGCCGGAGGCCGAGAGCATGCGTTCGTAGGCGATGGAGGTCACCACGTCCGGGTAGCGCCCCGCGCCGTACTCGCCGCACTTCCTGTGGTCGAAGAGATCGATGCCCGTGGCCACGATGATCGCGCCCACCTTCTCGGTCACCACCTCGTCGGTCATGTCGTAGGCGATGGCCCCGGTGGGGCAGACCTTCTCGCACGCGCCGCATTTGCCCTTGGTGAGCTTCAGGCAGTACGCGGCGTTGATTGTGGCGCGCTTGGGAATGGCCTGCGGGAAGGGGATGCCGATGGCCGTGGTCAGACTCACGTTCTCGTTGAAGGCGTCGGGCACCTTTTTGCTGGGGCATTTCTCCTGGCAGGCGCCGCAGCCCGTGCATTTGGACCAGTCCACGTAGGTGGCGTGCTTCTTGATCTTGACCTCGAAGTTGCCCACGTAGCCGGAGACCTCGTCCACCTCGGAAAGCGCGTGCAGGGTGATGCGCGGGTTCTGCCCGGCGTCGACCATCTTGGGCCCCAGCACGCACACGGAGCAGTCGATGGTGGGGAAGGTCTTGTCGAACTGGCTCATGAGCCCGCCGATGGAGGCTTTGCGCTCCACCAGCACCACGTCCAGCCCGCCGTCGGCGCAGTCCAGCGCGGCCTGGATGCCGGCCACGCCGCCGCCCACGATGAGCACGCGCTTCTGCACGTCGAAGCTCTTGGGCGTCAGCGGCCGGTCGTGGCGCAGTTTCTCCACGGCCATGCGCACAAGGTCGGTGGCCTTTTCCGTGTTGCGCTTGCGGTCCAGCGAAATCCAGGCCACGTGCTCGCGGATGTTGGCCATCTCGAACATGTAGCGGTTCAGGCCCGCGCGCTCCACGGCGCGGCGGAAGGTCACCTCGTGCATGCGCGGCGAGCACGAGGCCACCACCACGCCATCGAGTTTGAGGTCGCGGATGGTCTGCTCCAGGGTCTTCTGGCCGGGGTCGGAGCAGGCGTACATGTGGTCCGTGGCGAAGACGACGTCCGGGAACTCGCGGGCGGCCGCGGCCACGGCCTCCACGTCCACGGTGGCGGCGATGTTGTTGCCGCAGTGGCAGATCATGACGCCTATGCGCATGTCTTGGCCTCCTTCGGCGCGACGCCGCCAGCGGCGGGTTTCGACGCCCTGGCGCGCGCGGCTTCCAGCGCGGGCTCAAGCGGCCGCACCAGCTTGTCCAGGCGGACGGATTCGTCCGGCAGCCCCAGGGCCAGGGCCATGAGCTGCGTGAAGTAGGGCACGGGCAGGCGCAGGTCGTTCCCCGTGGCCGCGTTCACCTGCCCCTGCCGCAGGTCCAGATTCATCTGGCACAGGGGGCAGGCCACGGCCACGCAGTCGGCCCCGCACTTGCGCGCCATGTCCAGAATGCGGCCGGAAAGCCGCGTCATGATGTTGAGCTTCGGCATGGCGAAGGCCGCGCCGCAGCACTCGGTCTTGAAGGGAAAGTCCACGATTTCCGCCCCGCAGGCGCGCAGCAGCTCGTCCATGACCACCGGGTTCTCCGGGTCGTCGAAGGCCATGAGGTCCGGCGGGCGGTTCAGAATGCAGCCGTAGTAGCAGGCCACGCGCAGACCGGTGAGGGGCTTTTTCACGTGCGCGCGCACGCCCTCGGCTCCGGCTTGTTCCCAAATCGCCTGCATGGTGCTCACCGCGTCCACGTGCTCCGGCGCGGGGTGGCCGAGCAGACGCTCCACCTCGGCCTTATAGGCGGGCTCGGCCAGGCGGGCGTCGGCCGTGCGCAGGGCGGAGAGGCAGCTGGGGCAGGGCGTGGCCACGCGGGAGAACCCGGCCTTGCGCGCCTGGGTGAGGTTGCGCGCGGCCAGCGCGCCGGCGAGAAAGTGATCCACCGTGTGCGCGGGGGTGCTGCCGCAGCAGGTCCAGTCGGGCACGTCGGCGCTTTCGATGCCCAGTGCGGCCATGCAGGCGCGGGTGGAGATGTCGTATTCGGCTGCGGTGCCGGTCTGCGAGCAGCCGGGATAGTAGCCCAGGGTCGCGGTCATTTGGCGGCCTCCCCGCCCGGCGCGGCGGTGGTTTTGGTTCCGCCCGGCGCGTGTCGCGGTCCCTCGCGGAAGCGCCGGAAAATTTCGGCCACCTCGCGTTGGCCCTCGCCGCCGGGCTTGTGCGGCAGAATGGCCAGCTTGCCGCGCGTGAGCATGGCCGGCCCCAGTCCGGCGTCCTGCATGGGCTTGCCGCTCAAAATGGCGAAGGCCATGGCCAGACCGACCTCGAAGACGCGGCCGTGGCGCGCCACGCTGGCGAGGAAGCCGTCGGCGAAGGTCTTGACGAGGCGCTCGGGCGTGCGGCCCTCGGCCCGGGCCATGTGCCGCAGCACGTCCATGACGCGCGCCACCTCGATGTTGTTGGGACAGCGCGTGGTGCAGGCTTGGCACGTGGCGCACAGCCAGATGGACCGGCAGGAAAGCGCCTCGTCCCGGCGGCCCAGCTGGACCAGCCGCATGACCTGATGCACGGGGATGTCGTAGTCGTGGGAATAATCGCAGCCGGCGGTGCAGTTGCCGCATTGATAGCAGCTTTTGAGGTCCTGGCCGCTTTGCTCGGCCACGGCCGCCATGAAGGCGAGGTCGCGTTCGGCTTCGATGTCGATGGGGCCTATCGGGGTCCGCATGGGAGTTGACATGGGCGGCTCCTCCGGCGTGGGGCCCGGCGCGCGGGTGCGCGGGGATCCCGGCCTTCCTGGAAACGATAGCAGAGGGGGGGGGAAGAGGGCAAGGGCGGTTTGCCCACTCGCGCGGCGTGATCGTGTATTAAACAATCGAAGGCCATATTGGAAACGCGATTTTCCCATTCGTGGGACGGATATGGGCCCCTCGGAAGCGTGTCAGTGGTTCCGGGTGGTGGGGCCCACTCGTGGGGCGGATGATTTGGCGGAAGAACGGGCTCGTTTCTTGGGGGCGGTGTTCCCCCCCCCCCGCTGGGCCGATCGGGTATCAAACAGTCGAAGGCCATATCCGAAGGTTTTCGCCCCTACTCGGAGAGCGATCGTCTGACGGGAAAAAGTGTCCGCCTCTTTCTGGCGCGATTTCCACTCATGGGGCGGAGAGGCCCGCCTTCCCCTCGTGATCGTCGGCGGATGCGCCGGTGGTTTCCCCGCCGGGAGCCGGGGATGACGCACCCGGCGGATTCCGCGTGCTGTCGCGTCGGAACGCCCGTCAGTCCGGCAGGTTCGGCGTGGCGTACAGCTCGCCGCCGAAGGCGTCGTTGATGACCAGCAGCGGGAAGTCGCGCACGGTCATTTCGCGCACGGCCTCGGGTCCCAGCTCTTCGAAGGCGATGACCCTGCTCGCGGTGATGCGCATGGACAATAGCGCGCCGGCCCCGCCCGTGGCCCCGAAGTACACGGCCTTGTGCTCGCGCATGGCCTTTTTCACCTCGTCATTGCGTTTGCCCTTGCCGATGCTGGCCTTGAGCCCCAGGGCGATGAGCCGGGGGGCGTAGGCGTCCATGCGGTAGCTGGTGGTGGGCCCGGCGGAACCGATGGGCCGGCCGGCCGGCGCGGGCGAGGGCCCCACGTAGTAGATGACCGCGCCCCTGGGGTCGAAGGGCAGCGGCTTGCCCGCGTCCAGCAGCTCCACGAGCTTCTTGTGCGCGGCGTCGCGGCCGGAGTAGATGACGCCCGAGAGCCGCACCACGTCGCCCGCGCGCAGTTTCTCGATGTCCGCGTCGGTGAGCGGGGTGGTCAGGGAATGCGTGGCCATCAGAATTCCACCT
Organism: Desulfocurvus sp.; assembly: GCA_020692325.1. Taxonomy (GTDB): domain Bacteria; phylum Desulfobacterota; class Desulfovibrionia; order Desulfovibrionales; family Desulfovibrionaceae; genus Humidesulfovibrio. Next base: position 105,066 of record JAIMKR010000006.1, on the reverse strand, counting down.
CCTCGTGCCGGGCGGAGTGGCACTGGACGTTGACGGCCAGGGGCAGGCTGGCGATGTGGCAGGGGGCCATGGCGATTTTGACCGCGAGGCAGGTGATGTCGCCGCCCAGGCCCATGGGACCGATGCCCAGCGCGTTCACCCCGGCCAGCAGCTCGGCCTCCATGGCCGCGATTTTCGGATCGGGGTGCGTGTCGTCGAGCTTGCGTAGAAGGGCTTTCTTGGCGATCCGGGGCGCGTACTCGAAGGTGCCGCCGATGCCGACGCCGAGGATGACCGGCGGGCAGGGGTTGGGCCCGGCCTCGGCCACGCGCCGCACCACGAATTCCTTGATGCCCTTCCAGCCCTGGCTGGGGGCCAGCATGGTCACGCGGCTCATGTTCTCGCTGCCGCCGCCCTTGGCCATGTAGCTGATCTTGAGTTTGTCGCCGGGCGTCAGGTCCACGTGGATGATGGCCGGGGTGTTGTCGCCGGTGTTCCGGCGCGTCATGGGGTCGCAGGAGCTCTTGCGCAGAAAGCCGTCCCTGTAGCCGGCCACCATCCCCTCGATGATGGCCTTGTTCAGACCGCCGGCCACGCGCACGTCCTCGCCCATCTCCACGTAGAACACGGCCAGACCGCAGTCCTGGCACAGCGGCAGCTTGGTCTTGAAGGCCAGGTCCGCGTTCTCCAGCAGCTGGCGGAAGATTTCGCGGCCGGCCTCGGAGGTCTCGCGGGCAAGGCTCTCTTCCAGCTTGCGGCGCACGTCGTCGGGCAGTTTCGTGTTGGCGCTTCGGCACATGCGCGCCACCGCGGCGGAGACCTCCGCCGCGCCGATCTCTCTCATGACGTCTCCTTCGCTTTGAACGGCTATTTCCCGAAGAACTGTTTGAGGGCGGTGACACCCATCTTGCGGCGCAGAAAGCCCAGCCGGTTCCGCAGGGGGAGGTGCTGGGGACACACGTCCTCGCAGGCCAGCAGGCCCATGCAGCCGAAGATGCCCAGGTCGTTGCCGATGATCTCGTAGTAGTCCCGGTCCGTGCGCTCGTCGCGCGGGTCGGCCCGGAAGCGCGCCACGCGGTTCAGTCCGGCCGCGCCCAGAAAATCCGGCCGCAGGCGCGCGGTGGCGCAGGCTGCCACGCAGCAGCCGCACTCCACGCAGCGGTCCAGCTCGTGGATCGACTCGGCCAGGGCGTTGTCCATGCGTTTCTCCGGCTTGGCTGGGTCGAACAACTCCCTCGTGTGGATCCACGACTCCGTGGCGTCGTACATGTCGCGGAACCAGCTGCCCGTGTCCACGGAAAGGTCGCCCACCAGCTGGAACACCGGCAGGGGGAGCAAGGTGATCTCGTCGGGCAGGTCGCGGGTCGCGACGCGGCAGGCCAGCCCCGGGCGGCCGTTGATGACCATGCCGCAGGAGCCGCAGACGCCCGCCCGGCAACAGAAGTCGAATTGCAGGCTGGGGTCCTGCTCCTCGCGGATGCGCGTGAGCGCGAGGTGCAGGGTCATGGCGTCCGACTCGTCGAGGGCGAAGCGCTCCAGGTGCGGGGCGGATTCCGGGTCCTGTGGATTGTAGCGGAAAATGTTGAAGAGGAGCTGTCTGTTCATATGCCGCTATCCCCTGACCGCATCGGCGTTTCTGGCCGTGGCGGGCGCGCTTGCCGCGCCGGACGCGCCGGTTTGGCCGTCGCCGTGGCCGCGTCCGTCCGGCGGCAGCGGATACGCCGGGCTGGCCGGTTCGTATTCCAGCGTGGGCAGGTCGTCGTCGGGATTTTTCCACGTGGCCAGCGTGCGGGTGAGCCAGGCGCCGTCGTCGCGCGCGGGGAAATCCTCACGGTGATGGCAGCCGCGGCTTTCCGTGCGTTTGAGCGCGCCGAGGGCCACCATGAGCGCAAGCTTGACCTGTCCCTCGATCTTGAGCGCGGCCGAGAGTTCCGGATTCACGCCCAGGCCGTTGCTTTTGAGGCCCACCCTGCGCGCGCGATCGAGGGTTTCCCGCAGGCTCGCCACGCAGGCGGCGAGTCCGGTCCCGGTGCGCAGGACGTTCGCCCCCTCGTCCAGGGCCTGACGCATGGCTTGCCGCACCTTGTAGACGTTTTCCGTGCCGGCCTTGCAGCGGATGAGTCCGCCGATGCGCTCCGTCTGCCGTTTCACCTCGTCGTCGATGACGGCGGAGTTGAAGGTGACCTCGGCCCCCTGCAGAAATTCGGCGATCTTGCGGCCCACCATGCCGCCGGCGACCACGGCCTCGGCCAGCGAGTTGCCGCCCAGGCGATTGAAGCCGTGCAGATCCCAGCAGGCGGCCTCGCCCACGGCGAACAGGCCCTTCAGGCCTGGGACGTGGCCGTCCTTGCCGGTGCGCACGCCGCCCATGCCGTAGTGCTGCGCGGGCCGCACGGGAATGAGCTGGCGCGCGGGGTCGATGCCGGGGATGCGGGCGCAGAGTTCGCGCACCGCGGGCAGCTCGCTTGCGATGCGTTCCGCGCCCAGATGGCGGATGTCCAGCCAGAGGTGTTCGCCGTGGGGGCTGGCGACGCCTCCGCCCTGGCGCATGTGGCGGACCATCCGGCGGCAGACCTCGTCGCGGCCGGCCGGCTCGCCGTCGCCGGGCTCGCGGATGTTCAGAAAGCGTTCCTTGTTCGCGTCGAGGAGCGTGCCGCCGTGGTCGCGGCAGGCGTCGCCGATGAGGATGTCCGTGGGGACGAGGGCCGTGGGGTGGAACTGCACGGCCTCCATGTTGCCCATGGGCGCAAGCCCGGTGTTGAGGACCAGGATGTGGCCGCCGCCGTCGCTGATGACGGCGTTGGTGGAGTGGAGGAACAGACGGCCGAATCCGCCGGTGGCGATGACGCTGGCCTTGGAGAGGTACACGCGCAGCTCGCCCGTGCGCAGGCAGCGCGCCACGCAGCCGAAGCACATCTCGCCGTCCTGGATGAGGGCGATGGCCTCGGTCTTGTCGTGCACTTCCACGCCCAGTTTCGCGCACACGTTGTCCACCGTGAACAGCACGCCGTGTCCCGTGCCGTCGAAAGCGCGGCAGGCGCGCCATTTGTCCGTGCCGCCGAAACCGCTGGCGTCGATGAGCCCCGCGTTCTCCGGTCTCGCCTCCCTCTCGATGGGCGCGCCATCCCGGAAGTGCGTGTGCGCGCCGGGCGTCACACGGCTCCAGGGCACGCCCCAGTGGGCCAGCTGGCGGATCTCGACGGGCGCGCGCTCGGCGAAGAGCTGCGCCACCTCCTGGTCGCAGCCCCAGTCTGAGCCCCGGACCGTGTCGGCGAAGTGGGCGTCGGGGCTGTCGCCCTCGCCTCCGGCGCAGTTGCCCAGCGCCGCCTGCATTCCGCCCTGGGCGACGGCGGAGTGCGAATGCCTGGCCGGCACCAGACTCAGGCAGATGGCGGAGAAGCCCGCCTGCGCGGCCTCGATGGCCACCCGTTCGCCCGCCAGACCGGCTCCGATGACGAGGACGTCGGTGTAGACCGTTTGCATGAGCCGCCCCCCCGTTAACCCTTGAGGAACCAGAAGCGCGCGAGCGTGAGCGCGCCGATGAGCACGAACAGAAGCGTGAGCAGGGTTCCCGTGCGCCCCAGGCCCCGGCGTTCGACCCCGCCTGCCAGGCCCCACTTCACCGCGATGCGGTATGCGCCGACGCCCGCGTGCAGTTCGGCCAGGGGCAGCAGCGCCATGTAGAAGAACAGCCAGCCCCCGCTGTGCACGCGCGTGGCGCTCTTGATCGCGGTGATGGGCGGGTCCGCGAGCACCACCCACATGTGGAAGGCCCCCATGCACAAAATGACCACGCCCGAAACCACCTGCACCGCCCACAACCAAGTGCCGGCATGGCGCAGCGCCCACGCGTGCGTCAAAAATATCCGCTGGGATTCCGGCCGGAGGGGAATTTGGCGCATGGCGATCAGAAAATGCGCCAGAAACAGAACGCACATGACCGGTCCGCCCAACCGCACCAGCCGCGCGGCCTCGAAGAATCCGGCGACGGTGTCCATGGCCTGGGGGCCGAAGTTCACGCTGGCCACCAGAATCAGGTGCGCCCACATGAAGATGATGAGCCCCGCTCCCGAGAGCATCCGCGCCCAGTCGAGCACTCCGTCCATGGGCCGGGTGCTGGTCGGGTGGTTGGCCGTGAGGGGAAGGGACATGGCGCCTCCTGCGCGGGTTTGGGTCTCGGTCCGTGATGGTCCGCCGGCGCTACGCCTGGGGAAATCACCATGGAAAAGCGTCGTCGCGTCCGGCGTCCTTCCTGTCCGACCGCCGACCGGTGATCGCGTGATCGTCGGGGGCCGGCCGTCCCGACTGCCCACCCTGGCGCATCCCTGGCGGGATCTGGGCGGTCACCGGAGAAAACGTCCGGCGTTGCCGTTCCCTGTGCGGGGGAAATTTGGCCGCCATGGCGACGGGACGCCGTCGTTCCTCATCGATGGGCGGACCGCTCCGGGGTTCCGTCCGCTGTGGGGGCGAGGCCGGCGCGGAGGTTTTGCCGTCCGCGCGGCGTTTGACCGCCCTGGAATGAGGCCGACCCGGATTGTGTACACCCCGGAAGCGAGCGGCGGCAACCTTCCGGCCGCGCGTTTCGCGCGCGGATCGCCTTGCGGATGGGAATCCGTCGGGCGCGGGCAGGGTTGGGGGCGTCAGGCCCCGGGCGCGCCGGCGAGCCCGTCGAGGAGTTCGGGCAACTCCTCCGGGCGGGAGATGAGGTGCCGCGCCCCGGCTCCCAGCAGCTCGGTCTCGTCGCGGAAGCCCCAGAGCACGCCCACGGGCATCATGCCAGCGCCGCGCGCGGTTTTCATGTCCGTTTCCGAGTCGCCCACGAAGACGATGGACCCGGGCGCTACGCCTATTTCTACTGCCAGGGCCAGCGCCCCGGCGGGATGCGGTTTGCTTGGCACCTCCGGCCGGGCGCCGCGCGCATGGAGGAAGGGATGCGTGGGGAAGAAGGCGTCCACAGCCAGCCCCGTGAACAACTGCGGCTTGTTGGAAAGCACGCACAGGGGCAGCCCGCGCCGGGAGAGCGCCGCGAGCATTTCCGGCACGCCGGGGTAGGGCGCGGTCTTGTCCTTCCAGCGTTTTTTGTACTCGCCGGCCATGACGGCGAAGACGCGGGCCACGGTGGCGGGGTCGCGCATGGACTCCGGCAGCATGCGCCGGGTCAGCTCCTCAATGCCCAGTCCAACGAAGTAGCGGTAGTCGTCGATTTCGTGGGTGGGCAGGCCCAGGGATGCGAGGGTGGCGTTGCCGGAGTCGGCCAGGTCGTCGAGGGTGTTGAGCAGGGTGCCGTCGAGGTCGAAGATGATGGCGCGGGCGAGGCTCATGGAACTCCTTGCGCGGCCGCGCGACGCCGGTCCCGCCGGACGCCGGGCCGCTCGATAAGCGGATTGGGATACGCGGCATCCTTACACCCGCCGCCGGGCCTGCGCAAGCTCGCGGGCCTTGCGGCGGGGGCTTGGCCGTGGCATGACGCGGGCATGGCCAAACCGTTCGTCTTCCGCCTGGATAAGGTGCTGGAATACCGTCGCCAGCTGGAGGATCAGGCGCGTATGGCGCTGGCCCGCGCCAAGGCCGATCACGACGTCCAGCGGAATTTGCTGAACGACCTGACCATGCGGCTCACCGCGCACAACGAGCGCGGCTTCGGCAAGCGCGCCCAGCAGGCGGATATCTGGTTGTGGAACCAGTATCGCGAGGCGCTGGAGATGGATATCACCGCCGCCACCGCCGAACTCGAACGCTTGGCCCAGGTATTGCAGAAACGCCGCGAGGAAGCCGTTCTCCGCTCCAGGGAAAAAAAATTGCTGGAGAAACTCAAAGACAGGCAGGCTGCGAAACATCATGTCGAAGCCAATCAGCACGAGCAAAAAGAATTCGACGAAATGGCAACGATCCGGCATAAACCTCAAGATCCTTAGCGTGTTGACGACGCTGGCCGTGGTGGCGGCGCTTAAGCTCACCGTGCTTGGGGCCCTTGGCGTGGACCTGCTGCGGCAGGTTGGCGCCGAAGGTTTATCGCCGCTGACCAACGCCATGGCCGCTCAGCGTGGAGCCAAGGCCAAGCCCGCCGCCGGGAAGGGAAATCCGGGCGCGCCCGCCGTGGCCGATCCCACCCAGGCGGATTCCGCCGCGGACGCCGCCGCCGCCACGCAGACCGAGGCCGACATGCTGGCCTCCAACACCGTGCCGACCGCGCGCGTGAACGAGAGCCAGGGCGCGCGCTCCGCCAACAGCCGCGAGGCCGAGCTGGGCGCGCGCGAGGCCGCACTCAAGCAGATGGAACGCAACGTCGACGCCAAGCTCGCCGAGCTCAAGCGCGTGGAGGCGTCCATCAAGAAACTGCTCGATCAGGCCGACGTGCTTAAGGACGAGCGCATCAAGCGGCAGGTGGCCACGTATCAGGCCATGAAGCCCAAGCAGGCCGCGCAGGTGCTCTCCAGCATGGATCAGGATCTGGCCGTCAAGATTCTGACCGGCATGAAGCCCAAGGTCTCCGGCGAGATCATGACCTACATGCAGACCGACAAGGCCGCCAAGCTCACCGAGGCCATGACCCGCGTGCAGACCGCCGCTCCCACGCCGCCGGCCCGGTAGGACGGCCGCCGTCACTCTTTTGGAAGCCGGGGCTTCGGCCGGGACGCGGGAAATTCCCGTGGACGCCCGGCCGGGGCCTGTGCTACGCGCCTGCCCATGACGATTCCCACCCGCGACGACGGCGTCACGCGCCTCAAGCTCATCCTGGCCTATGACGGCACGGACTTCGCCGGCTGGCAGCGGCAGCCCCGCCAGCGCACGGTCCAGGCCGAGGTGGAGGAGGCGTTGGGACGCATCGTGGGCCGCCCCGTGCGCGTGCAGGGGGCCGGCCGCACCGATTCCGGCGTGCACGCCCTTGGACAGTGCGCCCATGTGGACGTGCCCGACAGGCTGGCCCGCCGCGTGCCCTGGCGCACGGCCCTCAACAGTATCCTCCCGCGCGACGTGCGCGTGGTGGAGGCCGGTGTGGCCCCGCCGGGCTTTCACGCCCAGTTCGGGGCCGTCGGCAAAATTTACGCCTATACCCTTTGGCGCGACCGCGCCTGCGTGAACCCCCTGCGTCGCCGCTTCGTGTGGGACGTGCCTCCGCTGGACGACGCGGCCATGGACGCGGCCGCTGCCGTCCTTGTGGGCCGGCACGACTTCAACAGCTTCCGCAACCTGGGCACGCCGGTGGGGCCCAGGGGCACGGTGCGCACCCTCGCGGCCCTGTGGCGCGAGAACGACCCCCTGCCCGGGGAGACGGTCTGGCGCGCCCGGGCCGACGGTTTCCTCAAACAGATGGTGCGCAACCTCGTGGGCTGTCTCGTGGCCGTGGGCAAGGGCAAGGCCACGCCCGGGGAGGTCCGGTCGATACTGGAGCGCTGCGACCGCAACCACGGCCTGCCTACGGCTCCGGCGCATGGCTTGTGCCTGGAGCGCGTGTTCTATGCCGAGGATATGCCCATCCCGGAAGGGACGCGGCCCGATCCCGTGGCCGCGCTGTCCGCCGTTGGGGACGTGGAGCCGCGCGACGTCGGTCCCGGCCCCGACGGGGTCGAAGGGGCCACGGGCTCCGGCTGTTCCTGTCAGTCCAATGGCGGAGCGGTCTGAGGTGACCGCGTTTCCGTCTCGACCTACCTGGCGGGGCCCCTCGTGGCCGGACTCTCCGGCCGACGGCTTCGGCCTCCCGCTTTCCCCCTCGCGCCCGTGTCTTCGATCGTTCGTCCTCACGTCTCGACACGGCGTCCTGTCCCCTCCTCCCGTGGGAATCGTCATCGTTTGTGGCCGCGCATGGGGTCGCGGCGGAGATCCGCAGGGAAATTCACGTGGAGCCGGATTGGGCGCGTCGCGTTCTCTTCGAGGCTAGAGAAAATCTAACCTTTCGATTCTATTGCATTTTGAAACAGATTCCTCGGGGAAAATGAGCCAAGGCAATACGCCTTGCTTGAATTTTTCTCGCAACATCGCGCGATTTTGGCCTTTTTGGCCCTTGCTGTTTTCGATGCGCTGCGCTAATGCGGCTAATAGGTCAAGGCAAGCTTGGAGCGTCTCAACGCGGCTTTGGGTGAGCCGCCGGCGGGCGAATCAAGGCGGGATTTCTGAATTTCACTTTGAGGAGAGTAGGAAGCGATGAAGTCCATCTACGTCGGTAATTTGCCTTTCAGCGCCAAGGAAGATGAAATTCGCGATGCGTTCGGCTCTTACGGCGAGGTGCAGAACGTGAAATTCGTCATGGACCGCGAGACCGGCCGTTTTCGCGGCTTCGGTTTCGTGGAGATGGAGGACGCCGGCGCCGCCAAGGCCATCGAGGCCCTGGACGGCAAAGACTTCGGAGGCCGCACGCTGCGGGTCAACGAAGCCAAGGAGCGCGCTCCCCGCCCGCCCCGCCGCTACTAAGCCCCTCAACGGAACAATCGAAGCCCCCGCTCCCGGTCGACGGATGCGGGGGCTTTTGTTTTGCGCGCGCGGGCGGCGCGGGCTTAGGCCGGCAAGAGCTTGAGGCCGGCGATGCCCGCCGCGATGAGGGCGATGCAGCCCAGACGCGCCGCCCCGGCTGGTTCGCCGAGGAAGACCATGCCAAACGCGGCCGCGCCCAGGGTGCCAATGCCCGTCCACACGGCGTAGGCCGTGCCAATGGGCAGATCACGCACGGCGAGCGAGAGCAGGCCCACGCTGGCGAGCATGGCGCCCCCCAAGAACAGTGAGGGCAGCGGGCGGGTGAAGCCGTGGGTGGACTTGAGGCCGACGGCCCAGGCGACCTCGAAGAGGCCGGCCACCAAGAGATATATCCAGGACATGCGGTGTTTCCAAAAGGCTGGCGGGGTCGTCCCCATTGCGGCGGGTCGACGGCGGGTCGTCCCGCCGGGCCGGTAGGTGTAAATCTTGGTATGTCAAAATGTTGCTATTTACTCAGAGCTAACGAGGCAAATAGATTCTCTAGCTCTTTGCTAAACTGAGTTGCTTGTTTCTGTTCAACAACATCATAATAATAAGAGCAATGGGCTGTTGGGAAATACCGCGAAAAGGGGAAGAGCAGATCTTCGGCAAGATTCGTTAGTAATTCAAAATCGGCGTATGTCGTTGGGATGGCTTTGGTTGGCATTTCTGTGTGGGCGACCCACTTATTTCTGAATTTTTTTACCTTTGTTACTAATTCATTGGCCTCGGCACATCTTCTCTTTGTAATACTTCCAAGTCGTCTTGGTAAACAAAATAGGCAGTCTTCGCTCATATGATGTGGGATATCATGAATGCAGGTGATGCACTTGTCATCATAGCCATTTACGTAGTCTAATAAATTATAGAAAGAGTCAACCATCGTTTTAATATTCGCGCTTGCTAAAAAATCTGCTAAGCTGATAATGGAAAATGAAGGTTGGTCAACACTATTTTTCTTGCTTCGAGCCACTTGAACTTCAAAAACTCTAGATAAATGGATCGCCATTGCTGTAGTTGCGAAATGGCGTATCATTGAAACGCAGTTTTTGAATGGGCCACAGTTTTGTGGTGACATTGTCGAATAGCAGTAATGAAGAGCACTTCTCGCTATAACAATGTCTGATGAAATTTTGATGAGGTATTGTTCGAGCTGTTTATTTCCTTTTTGCGTTTCTTCGATAGTCTTATTCATTTTTAGGTTCCCCCCCACAGCCGCGCGCACAGCTCCTCAAGCATGTGGAGCAGCTGGCCGCACACGCCGCCGGCCGCCGGGGGAGGGCCGAAGAGCGCCGCGCGCATTTCGCGCAGATTTTTCGTGAACACGTCGTCCGCGCCGTCCACGCCAGGGGTTTGCCGCACGGTCATGTCCAGCCGCTCGGCCAGCAGCAGGCCGGAGAGCCCCTTGCACAGCAGCTTCGACAGCCCGGCGAATTCATCGGCCACCTCGCGCCACCAGGAGAGCGTCGCCTCGTCGGGGGGGTGCGAAAGCGCCTCGCACACCAGCGCATACAGGCTGTTCAGCCCCGGCCCCGGCACCCCGCGCCGCCAGCCCAGCAGCCACGGGTTGCGCCAGAACAGCAGCAGGTGCTCCTGCCCCAGCGCGACGACCTCCTCCAGCTCGGCCTTGGCCTTGAGCAGCGTCGCGTCGTCCCAGCGAACGCCTTCCGCGCCCACGCGCCAGGGCGGGGTGACGAAATCCGCGCCGAGCGCCGCGGCCGGCGGGACCACGCCGCCCATGTCCGCGACGATGCGCGCCAGCCAGCGGTTGCCGTCCGGCGAGTCCGGCGTCTCCAGGTGTGGGTAGGAGAGCAGGTAGCGGCCCTTGCCGTATGTCCCGGCGATGACCGCCGGCCGGCCGGCCAGAAAGCCCGGCCGCACGGTGAGGCCGTAAAGATTCTGCCAGTCGGCCAGCGCCTCCTCGGGCAGGCTGGCCAGCGCCAGGTCGGCCACCCAGAAGTCCGGACCCGGGCCGTCGTAGCGCGCCAGCACCTCCACGCCGGAGTCGTCGTCCGCCGGGGCGAACTGCGAGGGCCACCACACTTGCGCCAGCAGATCGCGGCCGCCTCCGGGGGCGTTTTCCGCCTCGACGCGCAGGCGCACGTCGCCGGAGAGCAGGTGTTGCAGCCGCCCGGAAAAGCCCATGCGGCCCCACGGGCACAGACCAAGGCCTTCCGCCGGGTTCGGGCCGGAAAGCGCCAGCCCCGCGCCGCCGCAGAATCCCAGGTACGCGCCGCCGCCAGCGACGAAATCGCGCACGGCCGCCAGCCCCACCGGCCCCAGCCGCCGCGCCCTGCCGCGCGCCCAGCCACCCGGGGCGATGAGCAGGGCGTCGTGTTTCGGGGACGGGCCAAGGGCCATGGACTTGCCAGAGAGCGCGCCCTCGGCTATGTCGATTGCACGCAAAACGCCGTGGGGAACGCCCAGCGCGCGCAAATAACGCAGCACGAGCAGTCCCCACAGGTGCGAGTCATCCCACAAGACGAAAACGCGCGTCACGACGGCCCCCAGGGTTTCGCGGCACAGTAGCCGCCCGAACCCCGCGCTGGCAAGGCCCGTCCGGGCGCGCGACGGCGTTTTGAACGCGCACGAAGGAGTTTCAATGTCCGACACCGCAGCAACCGAGGCCCCGAGAACCGGGGAGAACGCCCTGCCCAAGGGCTACGAGCCCGCCGACGTGGAGGCCCGCTGGATCCGCCACTGGGAGGAGAACAAGACCTTCACCCCCGACCCCGCCGAGGTCCTCTCCGGCGCGAAGCAGCCCTTCTCCATCGTCATTCCGCCGCCGAACGTCACCGGCGCGCTGCACATGGGCCACGCGCTGGACCTCACCCTGCAGGACATTCTCTGCCGCTTCATGCGCCAGCAGGGCCGCTCGGTCCTTTGGGTTCCCGGCACGGACCACGCCGGCATCGCCACCCAGAACGTGGTGGAGCGCCAGCTGAAAAAAGAGGGCAAGAAGCGTGACGACCTCGGCCGCGAGAAGTTCGTCGAGCGCGTGTGGGAATGGAAGAAGGAATACGGCGACCGCATCCTCAACCAGATCCGCAGCCTGGGCGCGTCCGTGGACTGGGACAGCCTGCGCTTCACCATGGACGAGGGACTTTCCAAGGCCGTGCGCGAGGTCTTCGTGCGCCTGTACGATGAGGGCCTGATCTACAAGGGCAACTACATCGTCAACTGGTGCAACCGCTGCCACACCGCGCTGGCCGACGACGAGGTGGAGCACGCCCCGAAAAAAGGCAAGCTCTGGCGCATCCGCTATAAGTTGGCCGGCGCGCCCCTGCCCGACGGCCGCACCGAGCTGGTGGTGGCCACCACCCGGCCGGAGACCCTGCTGGGCGACGTGGCCGTGGCCGTGCACCCGGAGGACGACCGCTACAAGGACGCCGTGGGCCGCAAGGTCATCCTGCCCCTCGTGGGCAAGGAACTGCCCGTCATCGCCGATTCCTACGTGGACCGCGAGTTCGGCACCGGCTGCCTCAAAATCACCCCGGCCCACGACATGAACGACTGGGCGCTGTCCAGGAAGCATGATCTGCCCGTCATCACCGTCATCGACGACAAGGGCTTCATGAACGAGAACGCGCCCGAGCCCTACCGTGGCATGGCCAGCCTGGTCTGCCGCGAGAGGATCGTGGCCGACCTGGACGCCGCCGGGCTGCTCGTCGACGTGACCGATCACGATCACAGCGTGGGCGAGTGCTACCGCTGCAAGAGCGTCATCGAGCCGCACGTGTCCGAGCAGTGGTTCGTCAAGGTCGGGCCGCTGGCCAAGGCCGCCCGCGCCGCCGTGCCCTCGCTCACGCAGATTTTCCCGCCGCAGTGGGAGAAGACCTACTACGAGTGGCTGGACAATATCCGCGACTGGTGCATCAGCCGGCAGATCTGGTGGGGCCACCGCATTCCGGCCTGGACCTGCCAGAACTGCGGCGAAATGATCGTGCGCGTGGAGGACCCGGACAAGTGCCCCAAGTGCGGCGGTCCCCTCAAGCAGGAGGACGACGTGCTGGACACGTGGTTCAGCTCGGCTTTGTGGCCGTTCTCCACCATGGGCTGGCCCGGCGACAAGGAACATCCCGCCGCCAAGCTGCGGGCCTACTATCCCACCAGCGTCCTCGTCACCGGCTTCGACATTCTGTTCTTCTGGGTGGCGCGCATGATGATGATGGGTCTGCACTTCATGGGCGAGGCCCCCTTCAAGCACGTGTACCTGCACGCCCTTGTGCGCGACGAGCAGGGCAAGAAGATGAGCAAGTCCACCGGCAACGTCATCGACCCGCTGGTGATGACCAAGAAGTACGGCACGGACGCCATGCGCTTCACGCTCACGTCCTTCGCCGCCATGGGCCGCGACATCAAGCTCTCGGAAAAACGCATCGAGGGCTACCGCCACTTCGTCAACAAGATTTGGAACAGCGCGCGCTTCGCCCTCATGAACCTGCCGGGCGAGCCCGAACTCACCCTCCACGAGGCCATGGAGAACTCGTCCCTGGCCAACCGCTGGATTCTGCACCGGCTGGAGGAAGTGAAGGACGAGGTGGAGCGCGCCGCCTTCGAGTACCGCTTCAACGACATCGCGCAGAGCCTGTACCGCTTCATCTGGAGCGAGTTCTGCGACTGGTTCGTGGAGATGGCCAAGGCCGACCTTTCCGGCGACAACGCCTGCGCCAAGGAAGGCACCCGCCGTGTGCTGCTCACCGTGCTCTCCGAGACCATGGCCCTGTTGCACCCGGTCATGCCTTTCATCACCCAGGAGATCTGGAGCGTGCTGCCCGGCATCGCCGACCGCGAGCTTGCGCTCGCCCCGTTCCCGGCCCGCCGGCCCGAGTGCCGCGACGAGGCCGCCGCGCGCGACATGGCCTTCTTTCAGGGCATTGTCACCGGCGTGCGCGCCATCCGTACGGAGTTGACCATCGACCCGGCGAAAAAGCTGCCGCTCATCATCGACACGGCGGACGGCCCGGCTGGCGGCCTCGCCGTGCTCACGGCCAACGAGCACCTCATCCGCAGCCTCGCCCGCATCGACTCGACGGACATCGGCCCCGGCAAGACCGGTCCGCGCGCCAGCGGCACCGCCGTTGTGGACGGCGCGCGCGTGTTCGTGCCCCTCAAGGGCGTGGTGGACTTCGGGGCCGAGGTGGCCCGCCTGGACAAGGAGCTGGGCAAGCTGGACAAGCAGCTGAACGCCACGAGCGCCAAGCTGTCCGCCCCCGGCTTCGCGGGCCACGCCCCGGCGGACATCGTGGCGGCGGAGAAGGAGAAGCTGGCCGGCCTCAAGGACGCCCGGGGCAAGCTGGCCGAGCTTCAGGAACGCCTCAAGGCCGCGTTGGCCGAGGGGTAGGGGGAACAACCGTGGCGCGGATCGTTTTGCGGCCCTGCGTCGCGGCCGACGAGCCGCGCATGGACGCCATCGTCAACGACGCCGCCAGCGCCTACAAGGGCGTGATTCCGGCGGACCGCTGGCACGAGCCGTACATGCCGCTTTCCGAGCTGCGCGGCGAGATCGCCGCCGGCGTACGGTTTATCGGGGCCGAGGACGCGGCCGGACCGGAAGGCCTCGTGGGCGTCATGGGCGGGCAGGACGTGGACAATGCCGATCCGCACGGCATCGGGAACGCCATGCTCATCCGCCACGCCTACGTGGAGACCGACCGGCGCGGCCAGGGCATCGGCGGCCTGCTGCTGGAGCATCTCCTCGGCCAAACGACGCGGCCGGTGCTCATCGGCACCTGGGCCGACGCCACGTGGGCCGTGCGTTTTTACGAGAAGCACGGCTTCGCGTTGACCACGCGCGAGCAGAAGGAAACGCTGTTGCGCATCTACTGGGATATTCCCGAGCGGCAGGTGGAGACCAGCGTGGTGCTGGCCGACGCCTCCGCCGTGAATCTTCTGCGGGACCGGGCGTGAAAATGATCGGCGCCGCTCAGAAGTCCGCATCCGGCGAGGGCATTGGGAATTCGCGCGCCGTGGGCGGGCTCAACGGCCAGCTTGTCAAATTCGTGCGGTTGCAAGGCGAGTTCGAGTGGCACAAGCACACGGTGGAGGACGAGATGTTCCTCGTGCTCGAGGGCGCGCTCACCATCCGCCTGCGCGACCGGGACATCGACCTTCGCCCCGGCGAGTTCTTCATCATCCCGCACGGCGTGGAGCACATGCCCGTCTGCGAGCGGGAATGCCGCGTCATGCTCTTCGAGCCCGCGGCCACCAAACAATACGGCGACTAGGAGAAAGCACCATGTCCACAGTCTACCTTATCGGCGCGGGCCCTGGCGATCCCGGCCTGCTCACCATCCGGGCCAAGGAGCTCATCGAGACCGCGGACGTGGTGGTCTACGACTACCTCGCCAACAAGGATTTCCTCGGCTATGCCCGCAAGGACGCCGAGATCATCTACGTGGGCAAGAAGGGGGGCGACCACACCCTGCCCCAGGACAAGATCAACGAGCTCATCATCTCCAAGGCCAAGGAAGGCAAAAGCGTGGCGCGCCTGAAGGGCGGCGACCCGTATGTCTTTGGTCGTGGCGGCGAGGAGGCCGAGGAGCTTGTGGCCGCCGGTGTGCCCTTCGAGGTCGTGCCCGGCGTCACCGCCGGGGTGGCCGCGCCCGCTTACGCCGGCATCCCCGTCACCCATCGCGACTTCACCACCTCCGTTTGCTTCATCACCGGTCACGAGGATCCCACCAAGGAGGAATCGGGCCACAACTGGGAAGTGTACGCCAAGAGCAACAGCACGCTGGTGTTCTACATGGGTGTGAAGAATCTGCCCATGATCGCCGGCAAGCTCATGGAAGGCGGCCGCGACAAAAACACCCCCGTGGCCCTCGTGCGCTGGGGGACCCGCAGCGAGCAGCAGTCCATGGTCAGCACTCTGGAGCACGTGGCCGGAGACGCGGAGAAGCGTCAGTTCGCCGCCCCCAGCATCATCATCGTGGGCGGCGTGTGCGGATTGCACGACAAGCTGGCCTGGTTCGAGAAGAAGCCGCTGCTCGGCAAGGGCATCGTCGTCACCCGTGCGCGCGAACAGGCCAGTGGCCTTTCCTCCACCCTCAAGAGCCTCGGCGCGCATGTGTACGAGTTCCCCACCATCAGCGTGGAGCCGCTGGATGACTACGCCGAGGTCGAGCAGGCCATTCTCGGCCTCGCCACCGTGGACTGGCTCGTGTTCACCTCCGTCAACGGCGTTAAGCACTTTTGGAATCAGCTCACTGAGATCGGTCTGGATACCCGGGCCCTCGGCGGCCTCAGCGTCGCCGCCATTGGTCCCGCCACCGCCGACGAGCTGCGAGCGCGCGGCGTGGCTCCCGATTTTGTCCCCGCCAAGTATGTGGCCGAGGAGGTCGTCGCCGGCCTGCTGGAGCGTGGCGTGGCCGGCAAGCGCGTACTCATCCCGCGCGCCAGGGTCGCCCGTGAGGTGCTGCCCGAGCAGCTCGCCAAGGCCGGGGCCGAGGTGCGCGTGCTGCCCGTCTACGAGACGCGGCTCGCCCAGCAGGATCCCTCGGAACTCATCGCAGCGCTGGAAAAGGGCAGGATTCGCGCCCTCACCTTCACCAGCTCCAGCACCGTGGAGAATTTCTTCGCCCTGCTGCCCGCCGAGACGTTGAAACAGCACCCCGAGGTCAAAATCGCCTGTATCGGACCCGTCACCGCCAAGACACTCGGCCGTTTCGGCTTCACGCCGGACATCCAGCCCGCCGACTACACCATCCCCGCGTTGGTTGAGGCGCTGACCAAGGGGCTGTAGCCAGTCCTTCGTCCCGGGCGTTTAAGAGCCCCGGCGCGTCGAATATTTCGATGTGCCGGGGCTCTTCGCGTCGGGAGGGGAAGACGTGGGGAAAAGAGGGAGGATCGGGGGGACACCTTTCCGCTGGAAAGGTTCTCCCCCCGTCCCCCCCTTCCAAAGGCTTTTACAGGTGACACGGGCATGGCCCCGGCTTCATCGCCCTTGTCGGGGTTGTCGCCTGAATTCCCGTTTCACCTCCGACATGGAGCCCCTGGTCCGAGCGCAACGTCTCGGGACGCGTCCGCGTCCGGGGGCGTTGCGCTCGGCATAAGGAGTCCAGAGGACGAATGTCCTCCGGCGGGGTCCGGGGCGGCGCCTCGGTTTTCCCCTCGGACCTTGCCGCTCGTCAGGCTCTGGGAATCTTGAGGAATGAAGCGCCGCCTCGGCGTGAAAGCGGCCTCCCCGTGATGGACGGAGGGGCCGCTTGGGGGGCCGGGGTTGCGCGGTGGCTCGGCGCGCCGGGGGGGCGTTATTTCATCACGATCAGCTCGTAATCCCTGGTGCCCAGGCCGATTTTCTCGGCGTGCTCCAGGCAGGTGCGCCACTCGGATTCCGGCGTGGAGTTGGTGAAGTGGTCGTGGTGGTCGATGAATCCTTTTCCCTTCATGTTCCTGGCGAGCTGGCCGCCCGGCAATGGTGTGGCCTTGAGGCAGGCGTCCGCGCAGGCCTGGTCCAGCGCCAGGGGATCGAAGGAGGCGAACATGCCGAGGTTGGGCAGAATGGGCATGTCGTTTTCGCCGTGGCAGTCGCAGTTGGGGGAGACGTCCACGATGAGCGAGATGTGGAAGTTGGGGCGTCCGTCCACCACGGCCTTGGTGTATTCGGCCATGCGGCAATTGAGGGACGTGATGGCCGCGTCGTGGCTGAAGGAGATCGCGTCGAAGTTGCAGGCGCCCAGGCAGCGGCCGCAGCCCACGCAGTTGTCCTGGTTGACGTGGGTCTTCTTTTTGACGGCGTCGAACTCCAGGGCGTTGTTGGCGCATTCCTTGAGGCAGGCGCGGCAGCCCTTGCATTTGGCCTCGTCGATGCCCGCCTTGCCGTCGCTGTGCTGCTCGGTCTTGCCCGCGCGCGAGCCGCAGCCCATGCCGATGTTTTTGATGGTTCCGCCGAAGCCGGTCATCTCGTGGCCCTTGAAATGGGTCAGGCTGATGAACACGTCGGCGTCCATTATGGCGCGGCCGATCTTGGCCGCCTTCACGTATTCGCCGCCACGGACGGGCACGGCGACGTCGTCGGTGCCTTTGAGGCCGTCGCCGATGAGGATGGGGCAGCCGACGCTCAGGGGGGTGAAGCCGTTTTCCCAGGCGCAGGTCAGATGCTCCAGCGCGTTTTTGCGGCTGCCCGGGTACATGGTGTTGCAATCGGTGAGGAAAGGCTTGCCGCCCAGCGCCTTGACGACGTCGGCCACGGCCTTGGCGTAGTTGGGGCGCAGATAGCTGATGTTGCCCAGTTCACCGAAGTGCATTTTGATGGCGACGAAGCGGCCGTCCATGTCGATTTCGCCGATGCCTGCCTTCTTTATCAGCTTTTTTAGCTTGGTGGGGAGCCCGTCGCCAAAGGCCACCGTGTGGAAATCCGTGAAAAACACTTTCGCCTTGTCCATTTTCTCCACCTTTGCTTGGATGTTGGCTTCGCCGCCGGGCGCGAAAGGGGCGTCGCGGCGCGTCGGGGGCGGGGACCACGGACTCGCCGGGGCCGGGACCCATTCCGATGACCCCCCTCTTCATAGCAAACCCCGGGGCGCGCGGACAACGCATCGTGCCGTTTTTGGGAGAATCGGGCAACAAGTTGAGAGGATTCGCCCCACCTCCGGAGGCATGGAGAAGGAAACACGGAGGATACGCTCACGCCACCCGGATGGCGACGATGAGCCATCCCAGACGGCTCGAAATGGAGGACGCTATGAGCGACATGACCGATGACGGGAGCCTGTTCCCCAAAAGGGCCGCCGTGGGCATCGCCGGAACGATCGCCTCTCATCACTTTTGGGCGGAAGGCGCACCCATCGCTCGGCCAGTGGGACCGCTCGCCACCGTGGGGATCGGTCCCCGCCATTTTCAGAACAGGCAGTCCAGAAATCCCTCCAGGCTCACGCCGCGCAGGTAGCCGTCCAGATCCGTGCCCGCCAGCCGCTCGGCCAGGGCCGCGCGCTCGTGCCGGCAGCCGCGCAGCAGCTCCTCCAGACCGGATATCCCGCGCTCCCCGAAATAATCGCCCAGCAGCCGCGCGCGGTGGATGACGCCGGCGCGCACGTCCAGATGCGCCTCCACCATGCCGCCGGCCGTGCGCGTGGCGCGCGTGAAGCCGTAGTCCGGCGCCTTGCCGTAGTTCCACTCCCAGGTGGCGTAGCGCGCGCGGGCCAGCGCGGCGATGCCTTCCCGCTCCTCCGGGGCGAAGGTGAGCGCCGCCGCGCCGCTTCCGCCGGAGACGCCCGCCATGAGGCGCTCCATGAATTCCTCCACGCCCATGCCCGGCGGGGGTAAATGCTCGGCGATGTTCGTCACGCGGCTGCGCACGCTTTTGACCGCCTTGTCGCGGTACTTCTCGGAATCGATGCGCAGCGCTTCGGAGAGATCGTTCATTCGTGAGGAGAAAAGCAGCGTGCCGTGATGCAGCACGCGGTTGCCGCTCACGTGCTGGGCGTTGCCGGAGATTTTGCGGCCGTCGATGGTCAGATCGTTGCGGCCGTCGAAACCGCAGTTCACCTCCATGCCGCCCAGCGCGGCGATGATCGGCCGGGTGAAGCGTTGGAAGTCCAGCCCGGAGCCCGCCGCGTGGGACAGACTGATGAAGGTGAAGTTCACGTTGCCGAGGTCGTGGAACACCGCACCCCCGCCGGAAAGCCTGCGCACCACCGGAATGCCGCGCGCGCGCACGAAGTCCTCGTTGATCTGCGCCCGGGTGTTCTGGTTGCGGCCCACGATGACCGAGGGCGCGTTGCGCCAGAGCATGAACGCGTCTTCGTCCGAGCGGCGCAGCAGCCATTCCTCCGCCGCCAGATTGAAGGCGGGATCGGTGCTGGTGTTGAGGATGCAGTGCATGAAACGACCTCCTGTGATGCTGTCGCGATGCGATGCCCTATGCCGCGTCGGGCCGGTCCGCGCAAGGTCCGGGGCATGGCGCGGACGCACGCGGGGTGTGTGAATATTCAGGAAAAACGTGGAGTTTTCGGGGGGACACCTTTCCGCTGGAAAGGTCCTCCCCCCGGCCCCCTTCCAAAGGCTTTTACAGGTGACACGGGCTGGCCCGGGCTCCAACGCCACCCGTGAAACCTGGTATCAGGCGCGAGCGTGTTCAATATCCCGTGACTCTTTGTTTTATTTAAACGGCCGGGGCGTCGAAAGCCATTCTAACCAGTGATTTTGAACTCCAAGGGAAATTTTTTTCTGTTTCGCCATCGCCGACGCATTTTGAATCCGCACCGGTCGTTCGGCTTTTCCGATGGCTCCGCATCGGGGAAGCCGAACGAATATGGGATTCCAAAGGGCGTATGCCCTTTGGCGGGGTCCGGGGCTGGTCCCGGCGGGGTGGGGGGCGGAGCCCCCGAGGTGGACCGAGTGAGTGCGTCCGCGAATCCATGGCGGGGCGTATGGTTGGAAGCGGCGTCAGCGGCGAGGTTGCCGAAAAAACGCGGGGTTTGCGCGTGGGGGACGCGCTGGCGGATCACAGCCCCAAAGCGCGCCAGAATTCGGGAGCCATTGCGGCGAGGCCGAAGCGTTTGACGACGGCGGCGCGGGCGTTTTGGCCCATGCGTTCCAGGGCGTCGCGGTCGTCGGCCAGGCGCAGGATGTGCCGGACCCAGTCCGAGGGCTCGCGCACAAGCAGACCGTCGCGGCCGTCGGTGACGATCTCGTTGTTGCAGCCGACGGCTGAGGCGACGGGCACGGCTCCCACGGCCATGTACTGGAGGATTTTGAAGCCGCACTTGCCGCGCGTGTACTCGTCGTCGGTGAGCGGCATGAGGCCGACCTGGAAGCCGCGCAGCTGGTCGGCCTCCAGAGTGGGGCTCCAGCGTTCGAAGCGGATCATGTCGGCGAGTTCGCCATCGTAGGGTTCGTCGGCGACGACGCGCAGTTCGATGCGCTCGCGGTGGGCGTTGAGCTGCCGCAATACCTCCGGCAGGAAGTGGAGGTTGCCGGCGAGGCCCATCCAGCCCACGCGCAGGGGACCTGGGCAGGCGGCGTCGGGCGGGAGCGGGGTGTAGAAGTCGGTGTCGAGCGGGGTGGGCAGGACGAAGACGTGTTTCTGGAATTCCCGGGCGTGCCGGGCGAGGTGATCGTTGCCGGCGATGACGAGATCCACGGCTGCGCAGGTGCGGGCGAAGCGCGTGCGGATTTTGGCGGCCTTCGCCGCGCCGTCGGGCTTGCTGATGTTCGCCGGGTTGGGGGCCCAAAGGGCGTCGTCCACGTCGTAGACGAGTTTTTCGCAGCGACGGCGGATGAGGTTGAGCTCCCAGGGAGCGAAGAGCGTTCGCTGGATGACGGCGACGTGGGCGCGCGGCAGGGAGAGCAGGCAGGCCAGACGCTTGTGGATCGCCGTGGGGGCGGGCCGCCAGTCCGTGGCGAGTCCGCGCGCGCGGCCCAGCTCCACGAAGGGCAGCACGCGGAAACGCACGCTGGGAAAGGTCGCGCCGGAGGACGTGAGGAAGAGCAGATCCAGGCTCACCGGGCGCGTCCCTTCTCGGCGATGATCTCGTCCACGAGATCGAGGTATGGCGTCATGCCGCGTAGAAAATGTTCGGGCCAGACGAAGGGGACGGCGTGGACGCGGTTGTCGAGGGCGAGGCGGATGCGCGCGGCGAGGCCCTCGGCGTCGGCGGGGTCCGGCAGCACGAGTTCCGGCGGCAGGAAGACGGCGCTGCCGTTGCGCGCGGTGGTGACGGCGGGCAGGCCGCAGGCCAGGGCCTCCAACACGGCGTTGGAGCAGGCGTCGTAGTGGGTGGGCAGGGCGAAGACATCGGCAGCGGCGTAGAAGGCGGGCATGTCGTCCACGCGGCCGGCGAAGCTCACGCGTCCCTCCACGCCGAGCCGGCGGGCGAGGTCGCGCCAGCGGTCCGGGTGGCGGCCGCCGGCCACGGCCAGACGGAAGTCCGGCGGCAGCAGCGGCAGGGCGTGGATGAGCGTGGCCAGTCCCTTGAGAGCGAAATTCGTTCCGGCGGTGCAGATGACGACGTCGTTTTCGGCGATGCCGCGCTTGGCGCGCAGGACGGCGCGCACGGTGGGGTCTGGCGGGGCGAAGCGCGAGAGGTCCGGGCTGTTGTAGATCACGCGCACGCTCGCCGGATCGATGGCCGGGTGCGCCTCGAGCAGCCAGCCGCGCACGAGGTCGGACACGCAGACGATGCGCTGGCGCGGATTGGCCGGGTTTTCGAACTGCGTGGCCTCCAGCCGGGCGATGACGGCGTTGGCCGGGGAGAGGGCGCGGCGCAGGCTCTTGATGGCGCGCGCGAGGCCCTCGCCATAGGCCGGCAGGGTGAGGCGGTTGAACACGGACATGGGGCCGCCGCCCACGCGCAGAATGTCCTGCCGGCGCGTGCGCCCCAGGCCGATGACCACGTCGTAGTCCGTCGCGCGCAGACGGCGTTCCACGGCGCGGTCGAAACAGAGGTTCTTGATGGCGCGGCCCAGGGGGGGACGGCCCAGCTCCACGGGAGTCACGCCAGCCGGTGGCTCGCCCTCGGCGCGGGCGCAAAGGAAGTCCACGTCGTGGCCGGCCGCGACGAGTGTTTCGGCCAGGCGCCAACCGAAACCCTCGGCGCCGCCGTAGAGGCCGAGCCTGGACATGGTGATGGCGATTTTCGGCATGGCGGCGCGGGGCTCCTTGTTGGGGGGATTGCTGGCGCAGTTTTGAACGAATTTTCCGGCTTTGACAAGCCGGCGGGGCTTTGGCATAGCCGGACAGACGGCGGGACCAGCTTCCTTCCGCCACGAGGAGGCCCTCATGTTTCCTGTCCCGTCAGCGGACGCGAGTCTGCAACTGCTGCTCAACCAAGAATGGCGCGCACCTGTTCTGGATATGGTCCTTCCGCTGTTCTCCAGCCGGATCGCCCTGCTTGTGATCATCGCCGTCGCCATCGTGTGGCGTTCGACCTTGCGCGGCAAGGATCAGGCGGCTTACTTCATCGTGCTGGCGCTGGCCATGGGAGTGTCGGACCTCGGTTGCAACGTGGTCAAGCATGAAGTGCCACGCCTGCGGCCCCAGCACTCCGTGGTGGGCACGTACTACCGCGACTCCGGCGTGTGGCAGCGTGTGCCGGAGGGGTACAAAATCGACCGCGTGCGCGACACCTCGTTCCCCTCGGCCCACGCGGCCAATTCCATGGCTTTCGCGCTGTTGTGCGCGTTGTTCTGGCCAAAGCTGCGGCGCGCCGTATGGGCGTTGCCCGTCATGGTTGGCTGGTCGCGGGTGTATCTGGGCAAGCACTACCCCGTGGATGTGCTCGGTGGGTGGGTTCTTGGCGCGTGCGTGGGGCTGCTGTGCTGGTTCATTTGGAAGCGGCTGGCTCCGCGCCTGAAGCTCGCGGCGCGGCCGGACGATCTGTACCGCCCCTCTCTCGTCCCGCCCGGCTGCGGCTAGGTGAAGGGAAGTCCGCGCGGGGGGATGCTTCCGGCATGGGCTGGTTATTTTCCGAAGGCCACAGTGAGGAGGCCGGTGGAGCGATCCGCCGGCTTTTTTGGGGGGCAGCTGGCCCCCGCCCCGTGCCTCGTGAAGGCCTGAAAGCCTCATCTCTTCATTTGAACGAATATACGTGGGCTGCGCTCGTCCGCGAGTTTCGCCGTCAACTGGCCTGGCCGTCCGCGTCGGGTGAATCGTCCTCGGCGACGGGCACGGCGCCCCGGCGTTTGTAGGAGCGGTAGATGGACACGCCGAGCCAGCTGGAGGCCACGAGCAGCACCAGGCTGAGCCCTATGGACAGAAGTTTGCCCGTGGGCGACTGCGCATTGATGCCCGCGCCGAAGAGGGCGAAGATGATGTTCATGGGCACGTAGCCCAGCGCCGTACCGAGGAGGAACGCCCCGGCGGGAATGCTGGTGACTCCGGCGATGACACTGGTGGAGAGGTTGTGTCCCACCGGGAACAGCCGGATGGCCAGCGCGGTGCGGAAGGGATCGGCGCGCAGGAAGGCGTCGAATTTGGCCACGCGGTGGCCGAAGCGCCCCATGACCAGATCGCGTCCCAGGGTGCGGGCCAGGGTGAAGTCCAGCGCGCAGCTGGACAGCGTGCCCAGTGTGGTGAGCAGGCCGCCCCACAGCCAGCCGTAGGCATAGCCGCCCAGGAACGCGAGCACCTGACGGGGCATCCCCAGCGCCGAGGCCAGCCCCGACACTCCCACGAAGAGCAGCACGCCCTCCGCGCCGTGCCCCTGCACGTGCGCCATGAACCATTCGCTCTGGCCCGAGAGCCGCGACTCCAGTCCGCAGTATTTCGCCACCAGGACGAGCCCGCCGAGCACGGCGAGCATGACCAACCCCTTGAGCAGGGGTTTCACGTCCCGTGCCTTAGTTGCCGCCATTATCCTTTTTGTCCTTTTGTGCGCGCCGCGCGGCGCGTTTTGCCTTTTTGTCCGTCCGCGGAGTGCGGGCGGGTCCGGTGGCCTCGCCCACGGGCCGTCCGTGCCGGTTGATGATGAGCAGCGTGCAGACGAACAGGGCCACGCCCTGCGCCGCTCCGAATACGAGGTCGCTCTGTATCCAGGCGTACCAGACGCCAGCGCCCGTGCCCAGCAGTAGCGGGATGAAAGGCCAGCGCGGACCACGCGGCCGCTCCGCCATGCCGAAAATGCGCCGCCACAGCACGGCCAGAACGGCGAAAACCTGCATGAGCACGGCGAAGGCGAGCAGTTGCGTGCTCAGTGGCACGCCCACGATGGCGGAATCGGGCGACATGAGGATCCTCCTTTCGCCGCGCGGTTGCGCGGTGGTTCGTGATGCATGCGGTCAGCCTCGGCGCGCTGCGGCTTCGCGCGCCTCCTCGAGGCGGCCCTGCCTGGTCAGCGCCTCGACCAGCGCGTCCCAGGACTCCTTGCGTTCGGGCATGAGGGCTGCGGCCTGCCTGGCCAGCACCTCGGCGATCTGCGGATCCTCGCCGGCGTCTAGGTACAGCCGCGCCAACATGCCCATGGCGTAGGCGTCGTTGTGATTGGCCGAAAGGGCAAGATGCAGCAGTTCGCGCGCGCGTTCCGGCTTGCCGGAGGCCAGGGCCACCCGGGCCAGCGGCCGCAGGGCGCTCGCCTCGCCGCCGGGGACGGCCCGCGCCCGCTCGTAGAAATCGCGCGCCCGATCCATTTCGCCGGCGGCCTCGGCCAGGGCCCCCAGCCCCAGCAGACTGAAGCAGTGCGTCGGATCCAGCTCCAGGCAGCGTTCGAAGGCCCGGCGCGCGCGTTTGGCGTCGCCCAGGCGCTGGCTGGCGCGGCCCATGTTGTAGTGGACCATGAGGTTGTCCGGCTCGGCCTCGGCCACACGCTCGAATTCGATCAGCGCGAGGTCCGTCTTGCCTAGCTGCGCGTAGCAGATGCCCAGCGAATTGCGCGCCAGCATGTTGTTCTCGTCGGCCGCGAGGGAGAGCTTGAACTCCTCCACCGCCGCGTACAGGTCGCCCTCGGCGAAGAGCCTGTCGGCGGCGACGTTGAGGGACACGGAGTCGAACAGCGCCACGTGCGGCGGCGGCAGGAGCATGGCGTGCTCCAGCGCCTTGCGCGCGCAGTCCAACGCGTCGGCTTTGGCGAAGGAGAGAAAGGGGTGGGCGTAGAGCCCGATGGCCAGCTCCAGGCCGTGTTCGGCCATGGCGCGGGCGACCAGCTCGGCCGCGCGTTCGGCCAGCTCCGGGCCGTGCCGCCCGGGCAGGAAATGCACCAGTCCCCCCAGTCCGGCCCGGCCGCCGGTCATGCGCTTGCCGTCCGCGCCGGGTCCCGGCAGGATGCTTTCGGCCAGCGCCGCCACCCGGGCCACGGCGGCGTCCATGTGCTTGACGCCTCCGCTCCGGCGCTCCGGCGCGGCGGTGTCCTCCTCCGGCGGCACCACGCGTGCGAGCACGAGGGCGAAGGCCTCCTCCCGCAGGCGCGCGCGGCCGAAAAAGGCCAGAAAATCGCGGTAGCCGTACAGACCGGTGAGCATGTCGCGCTGGGCCGGCCCGCCCTCGCCGGCGCTGGGGGCGAAGAGGCTGTCCCGTTCGGAAATGAGCGTGAGCCTGTCGCCGGGCTCGGGCGTCCAGGTCGGGTCGCCGGCGTGCAGCACCTCGGCCACGGCCAGATCCTGCTGCACCTCGGTGAGCACCACCTCGCCCTTGTACAGCTCCGGCGCGCGGCCGGTGAGGCGCTCGTCGCCGGACAGGCGGGCCTGCATGGTGCGCTGGAGTTTCGGCGACCACACGAGATAGCGCATGCCCTCCTGCGCGCCCACTCCCCGCCCCAGCGTGACGGAGAAGCGCTGCATGGGCAGAGCCTCGATGATGCGGCCGCCGGCGCGGGCGATGTCCTGGAAGGCGAAAACCTGGTTGCGTCCCAGATCCTTGCTGACGCCCACGGCCTTCTGCGCCGCGCGCAACAGGATGCGCGCCTGCTCCGCCGGGGAGCGCTCCAGCTGGGGACCGCGCAGACTTTGCGGATAGTTGGCCGAGCCCAGCGACGCCGTGACGCCGATGCGGTCGCCCGTGATCTCGTCCTGAAAGCTCAGAGCGCCGATGGCTTGGCGCACCTGTTCCGCCAGTTGGAAGGAGGCCTTGGGGCTGGCGTCGGGCGCGAGGATGGCGAAGGTGTCGTTGTGCAGGCGCGCGGTCGTGACGTGGCCGGGGCTGGTCTCGGCGATGGCGCGTCCCACCCCGGCGGCGATGCGGTCGCCCAGGGCGTAGCCGTAGCGCTCGTTGATCCACTGGAAGCAGTCCAGGTCGAGGAGGATGACGCCCAGGGCCGCGCTGAAGCACTGCACATCCGGGTCCGTGCGCCCGCCGCTGGTGGCGTCCATGCAGTGGCGGATGAGGTCGATTTCCTGCGTCAGCGTCTTCTGGAAGTGGTCGCGGTTGGCGAGACCGGTGAGCGGGTCCGTCACCGAGCGTTTATATAGAAGGAGTTCCCCCAGCACGCGCCCGGCCAGCGCGGCCAGCAGCGGCGGCTCGGCCTTGGGGGCCTTCAAACGCACGCCGCGCGCCACGAACACGCCCAGGCAGCGGCCGTCGAGCGTCAGGGGCAGCATGAGCTCGCGCGCGGCCGGATCGTAGCGCAGAATCGCGGCGCGGTCGCCCTCGCGCGGGAAGTACAGGCTGTAAGAGGTGAAGGGCGCGAAGGAATGGATGGCGTCCTTCAGGCTGTGCTCCATGTTGATGAGATCCTGCCGTGTGAGCGTGACGCTGTTGTCGGCCAGGATTTCCGAGAAGATGTCGGCGGCGGGTCGCATGGATGGGTCTCTAACCCGCCGTCAAAATCTGCACAAGGCCCACGGGGCGGGCGGGGATTTAGGGGTGGACAGGTCCTGTCAATCGTGCCATGTTTGCCTTCCGAAAAACAGAGCCAAGGGGGGCCCCCCATGGATTGCATCAAACTTCCCGATCAACTCCGCGCGCAGTGTCGCGTCTGGGCCAAGGAAGGCCGCACCATCGCGCTGGTGCCCACCATGGGCTACCTGCACGACGGCCATATGAGCCTGCTCGACCACGCCCGGCTGCGCGCCGACAAGCTCGTCGTCAGCGTGTTCATCAACCCCACGCAGTTCGGCCCGAACGAGGACCTGGACCGCTACCCGCGCGATCTGGACCACGATCTCGCCATCGCGCGCGAGCATGGGGTCGATGTCGTCTTCGCGCCCGATCCCGCCGCCATGTACCGGCCGGATCACTCCACCTGGGTGGAGGTGCCGGAGATGGGCAAGCGCCTGTGCGGCGCCTCGCGGCCCATCCACTTCCGCGGCGTGTGCACCGTGGTGCTCAAGCTCATGCACCTCGTCCGGCCGGATGTGGCCGTCTTCGGCGAGAAGGACTGGCAGCAGCTGGCCATTCTGCGGCGTATGGCGCGCGATCTGGACCTGGACGTGGAGCTCGTCGGCCGGCCCATCTTCCGCGAGGCCGACGGCCTGGCCATGAGTTCGCGCAATGTCTACCTGACGCCGGAGGAGCGCGCCAAGGCTCCGGCCATCCACGGGGGATTGCTGGAGGTGCGCCGCGAGCTCGCCGCCGGCACGCGCGACACCGCCGAACTCGGCCGCATCTTCGCCGAGCATCTGGCCGGAAAGCTGCCCGCCGCGCGCGTGGACTATGCGTCCTTCGTGCACCCAGAGTCGCTGGAGCCGGTTGCGAACATCACCGCGCCAACGCTCCTCGCCGTCGCGGTGTTCGTCGGAAAGGTCCGCCTTATAGACAATATTCTCCTGGAGGTGTAAGGGCTCATGCCCAGACGCACGTTTTTGAGCGCCAAAATCCACGGCGCCACGCTGACATCGTTGAATTTGGAATACGAGGGCAGCATCTCCATCGATGCGAAGCTCATGGAAGCCGCCGGCATCCTGCCCTACGAACAGATCGACGTGCTGAACCTGGACAACGGGGAGCGTCTGACCACCTACGCCATCCCCGGCGATCCGGGAGAAATCTGCCTGAACGGCGCCGCCGCCCACAAGGGCAAGCCCGGTCAGCGCGTGATATTGGTGACCTTCCTGGAGCTTGAGCCGTATGAAATTCCCGGCCACAAGCCTAGGGTCATTCGTGTGGATGCCGCCAACAGGCCCGAGGCGGCTCACTAAACAATAGCTTACCTGATATACCGGAGGATTCATGATTTCGCCCAAAAGCCGCTATCTGTTCACCTCGGAATCGGTGACCGAAGGACATCCCGACAAGGTCGCCGACGCCATCTCCGACGCCGTCCTCGACGCGCTCATTGGCCAGGACCCCGACTCGCGCGTGGCGTGCGAAACGCTCGTCACCACCGGCATGGCCTTCATCGCCGGGGAGATAACCACCAAGGCTTACGCCGACCTGCCCGGTATCGTCCGCGAGACCGTCAAGGAAATCGGCTACAACAGTTCGGCAATGGGCTATGACTACGCCACCTGCGCGGTCATCTCCTCCATCGACAAGCAGAGCCCCGACATCGCCCAGGGTGTGGACCGCAGCAAGCCCGAGGAACAGGGCGCCGGCGACCAGGGCATGATGTTCGGCTTCGCCTGCAATCAGACCCCCACGCTGATGCCCGCGCCCATTTACTACGCGCACCAGCTTTCCCAGCGTCTCACCAAGGTCCGTAAGGACGGCGTGCTGCCCTTCCTGCGGCCCGACGGCAAGACCCAGGTCGCCATCGAGTACGAGAACGGCAAGCCCATCCGCATCGACAACGTGGTCTGCTCCGCCCAGCACGACGAGAGCATCGAGCACGGCGACCTCGTGGAGGCCATCAAGAAGGAGGTCATCCTCAAGACCCTCCCCGGGAACCTCCTGGACGACAAGCTCAAAATCTACGTGAATCCCACCGGCCGTTTCGTCATCGGCGGGCCCGTGGGCGACTGTGGCCTCACCGGCCGCAAGATCATCCAGGACACCTACGGCGGTGCGGGCGCGCACGGCGGCGGCGCGTTCTCCGGCAAGGACCCCAGCAAGGTGGACCGCTCCGGCGCGTACATGGCGCGCTACGTGGCCAAGAACGTCGTGGCCGCCGGCCTGGGCGACGTGGCCGAGGTCCAGATCGCCTACGCCATCGGCGTGGCCGAGCCCGTCAGCGTGGTCTGCACCACCCACGGCACCGGCAAGGTCGCCGACGATGTGCTGACCCGCGCCGTTCGCGAGGTCTTCGACCTGCGTCCGTACCACATCCTCAAGCGGCTCGACCTGCGCCGGCCCATCTACAAGCTCACCACCAACTACGGCCACTTCGGTCGTGAACTGCCCGAGTTCACCTGGGAGAAAACCGACGCCGCGGCCGACCTCAAGACCGCCTGCAAGATCTAGTCGATAGTCTCTTTCGCAGTGCGAGCGGGGCGGAGAGTGATGCTCTCCGCCCCGCTTTTCGTTTGGGATTCATCGGAAAGGTCGCCGCCTCGCGTGAAGTGCGTTCGGCATTCAGGACACTTCGCTCACGCGAAGCACCCGGCGAGGCGCGGATCGGACTCCATCAGTTCGCGGGCCTCGGGCAGGCAGTCGCGGTCGGTGAGGATGGTGAAGAAGTCCTGCTTGACGCCGGGGGCGAGGCGCAGGGCCTCGATCCATTCGTCGCGGGAGAACGGTTCGGCGTGGATGGCGTTCCAGAAGCCGGTGGCGGCGAAGAGGGCGTCCACGACGTCGGCCTGCTGTTTTTGCAGGCGGCACATGAGGTAGGTGGCCACGCCGACCTGCAGGCCGTGGAGCCGCGGCCGGGCGGAGGTGGCGTCGAGCGCGTGGGAGAGGAGGTGCTCGCTTCCGCTGGCGGGGCGCGAGGAGCCGCAGATCTCCATGGCGATGCCGTTGAGCATGAGCCCGGTGCCGAGCATGGTCATGCCCTGGGCGTCGAAGGCCGGGCGGGCGAGGAACTGGCGCACGGTGGCGTCGGAGAGCAGGGCTGCGAGGTCGTTGACGGGTTCGCCCTGGCGATGGAAGGCGAGTTTCCAGTCGAACACGGCGGAGAGCTTGGAGACGAGGTCGCCCACGCCGGAGAGCCAGAGGACGCGCGGGGCGGAGAGGCAGACGTCCACATCGACGACGACGCCCTGCGGCAGGGCGGCGGCCAGGGAGCGTCGGCGGCCGCCGATGGTCAGGCTGGCTTGCGGGCTGCAGAAGCCGTCGTTGGAGAGGGAGGTGGGCGCGGCGAAGTAGGGCAGCCGGGCGAGGAATCCGAGGTATTTCGCCATGTCCAGGGCCTTGCCGCCGCCCAGGCCCACCACGGCGGAGATGCGCGGGGGCAGTGCGGCGAAGGTTTTGGCCGCGTGCTCGAAGCTGTTGTCGGTGACCTCGACCCAGTCGGCGGCCTCCACGTCCTGCTGCGCCAGTCCCTGGCGCGCGGTGGCGATGACGGGCTCCGGCAGGCCCGTGCTGGCGAGGACGAGCACGCGGCCGTGCCCGCCGCGCCGGAGGTAGACGCCGAGGCGCGCCAGCGCTCCGGGCTTGATGCGCACCAGTCCGGGTACGGCGATTTGCGTGACCTGGTTCATTTCGCGCCTCCTCGTTGTGACGTGGGTTGGGGTTCGGCGAGAAGCGCGTCGGCCACGTCGGCCCAGCGCGTGAAGGGATGGAAAAACTCGCCGCGCGTGGTGAGCGCCTGGGCGAGATCGGCGCGGGCGAAGCGCAGCCGGACGGGGGCGGCGAGGGCTGCGGGCTCGTCGGCGAAGCCGTCGCCCGCGAAGGCCACGGTCGCGCCCCGGGCGAGGTGGAAGCGCACGATGGCGGCCTTGTCCACGCCGGTTTCGCGGCAGAAGAAGGGCGAGTCCGCCGGCGGCGGGCTCATGCGCAGGCCGGTCGCGGGATCGTAGACGCCGGGATTGGCGTGCACCTCCACGCGGGAGGAAAGGCGCAGGCCGCGCAGGATGCGTTCGATGTACCACGCGCAGCCGGCCGAGGCCACGACCACGGACCAGCCAGCGGCGGCGAGCCGGCCGACGCGTTCGGCCAGCAGCGGGTCCGGGGCCATGTCGTCCACTAGGGCGAGAATTTCGGCCTCGGGCGCGCGCAGGTGGGCGAAGATGTCGCGCAGGGCCTCGAAGTGCGTGCTGCGGCCGGCGCGGTATTCGGCCCAGGGAGCCAGCGCGTCCGGTGGCAGCAGGCGTTCGGCCACGAGCTTGTAGAAGTCGTTGGCGGTCATGGTGCCGTCGAAGTCGCTGACGAGGACGGCGGACGGAGCGTTGGAAGACTGGACGGTGTGCGACATCGGACTCCTTGGCGGCGGGCGTTTGACCGGGAAACGGCGCGCCTGGGCCGCGTCACAAGGGATATGCGGCCGTCGGCGTTGGTGTCAAATGGTGGAGGCGACATCCTAGCCGAAGCTCAGCACCTCGCGCAGGGCTTCGGAGAGGGCGGCCTGACTGTAGGGCTTGGCCAGCACGCGCAGAATGTTGGCAGGCAGGTCCGGGGGAATGTCGCCCGTGTGCAGCCGGCCGGAGATCATGACCACGGGCAGGCCGGGGTGGCGCTCGGCCAGCAGCCGGGCGAACTCCACGCCGTTGATGCCGGGCATGTCGAAGTCCGTGAGCACGGCGTCGAAGCCGGCCGGGGCGGCGGCGAGGGTCGCCAGGGCTTCGGCCGCGCCGGGCATTCCCGTGACCTCGTAGCCCAACTTGCCCAGCACGCGGGGGATGGTGGCCAGCTGGTCCTCGTCGTCCTCCACGAAGAGCAAGCGGCCCTGGCCCCGCCGCACCTGCTCGCGCGATCCGGTTTCCGCGTCGTCCCGGCGTTCGAACTGCGGCAGGTAGATGGTGAAGGCCGTGCGTTCCCAGGGAACGCTGACCACGTCCACCGCGCCCTTGTGGGCCTGGACGATGCCATGCACCACGGCCAGCCCCAAGCCGGTGCCCTCGGCCTTGCCCTTGGTGGTGAAGAAGGGATCGAAGATCTTGTCCAGCAGGTCCATTTCGATGCCGGGACCGGTGTCGGCGATGGACAGGCGCAGGTAGCGGCCCGGGGCGATGTTGAGAGCCTCGGCGGCGGGCGCGTCCAGGGTTTCGGATTCGAGAGCCACGGTGAGGTCGCCGCCGGATTCGCGCATGGCCTGGAAGGCGTTGGTGCACAGGTTGAGCAGCACCTGGTGCAGCTGGATGGGGTCGGCCTGGGCCATGGCCGGGTCCACGGCGATGTTCTCGTGCACGGTGATGTTGCGCGGCAGCGAGGCGGAGAGCAGGCTCAGCGTGTCGCGGGCCACCTCGGCCACGTTCACGGCCTGGAATCCGGCCTGGGAGGGCCGGCTGAAGGCCAGGATTTGCCGCACGAGCTGGCTGCCGCGCTGACCGGCTCGGAGCACACGCAGCAGGTCCTGGGCGATTTCCGAGCCCTCGGGCGCGTCCAGGAGGGCGAGCTCGGCGCTGTTGATGATGCTGGTGAGGATGTTGTTGAAGTCGTGGGCGATGCCGCCGGCCAGCGTGCCGATGGCCTCCATCTTTTGCGATTGCAGCAGCTGGCGCTCCAGGCTGGTCTTCTCGGTCACGTCCTCGGCGGCGCACATCACGCCCACCACCTGACCGTCGGCGTCGTGCAGGGGCACGCGGCTCACCTCCAGCAGCACCGGCCGGCCGAAACCGTCCTCCGTGGCCCAGGTGGCGCGGAACTGCGGCTGGTTCTTGGCCAGCACCACGCGGTCGGCGGCCTGGGCCATGCGGGTGGGGTCGCCGTCGCCGAAAAGCTCCTCGTCCGTGCGGCCCAGGGCCCGGTGGGCGTCCTCCAGGCCGAAGAAAGAGACGTAGGAGCGGTTCACGCCCAGGTAGTGCAGGTCGCGGTCCTTCCAGGAAACGAGCTGGGGAATGGTGTCGAGCACGAGCTGGAGCATCCGTTCGCTTTTGGATAGGGCGACCTCGGCGTTCTCGCGTTGGGTGATGTCCTCCACCACGCCCTCGTAGGCGGCGATGCGGCCGTCGGCCCCGGCCACGGCGCGGATGTGCAGGAATGTGGTGATGCGCCTGCCGTCGGGCCGGACGAACTGGCGGCGATAGGCGGCCACGTCGCCGGGGCCGCTGGCGTCCGGCGGCCAGGGCGGAGCCTCCGCCCCGGTGAGGAAGGCGGAGCCGGTGGCCAGCAGCTCGTCGCGTCCGGGAAAGCCCAGCATGTCGACCAGGGCGCGGTTGGCGTCGTGCAGGCCGCCGGACGGATCGGCGCGGAATATGCCCAGCACTGAGTTCTCGAAAATGCCGCGGTACTTCTCCTCGGCCTGCTTGAGCTCCTCCTGCACGCGCTTGAGACCGGTGATGTCGTTGAGCACGCCGACCAGACCGAGAATTTCGCCCTTGGCATTGAGGTAGGTGGCCTTGGAGACCATGACGTCGCGGGCGTCATCGCCCGGCAGGCGCAGGGTCGATTCGTACACGCGCACGCCGGCGGTTTCGAGCAGCTCGTGGTCCACCTCGTCGCGCAGGCCGGGGGGGCCCTCCACGCCCATGGTCTCCGGCCCCATGTCGCCCATGGCCTCGCGGTCCACGCCGAACAGCCGCTCGAAGGCCAGATTGCAGTCCTGGAACAGGCCGCGCCGCGTCAGGGTGTAGAGCGGCAGGGGAATGGCGTCCATCAGGATTTTGAGGAACGAGAGCTGATCGTTCACGCGCTCCTGAATGCGCCGGCGCTGGCTGTTGCTGGCCAGCAGCAGCACCAGGATGAACACCAGGATGCCGAAGCTGATGATGATGGTCCAGAACAGGCCCTTGTCGATGGTGTAGAAGCGATAGGGCTCGTTGATGAGCTCCGCTCCGGGGGGCAGGCTGGAAAGGGGGATGCCCAGCTTTTTGAGCACGTCGTAGTCGAAGGCGTAGGGGTCGTCGAACACCTGGACCACGGGGATGGTTTTGGGGTCCGCCCCGGCCAGGATGCGCAGGGCCAGCCCGGCGGCGATGCGGCCGTGTTCCTCGCCTCCGTGCAGCCGGCCGCCCACGCAGCCGTGGCCCAGCAGAAAGCGCCAGCAGCTGTACACGGGAATGTCCACATTGGCCGAGACCACCTCCAGCACCTCGTCGGCGGCCAGCAGCTGGCCCTCGTACTCCAGGTACATGGGGATGACGAAGACCAGCGTGTTGCGCGGCTCCGCGCGCAGCCGGCGCAAAATCTCGGTCAGGGGCAGGTCGTCCCAGAATTCCAGGTCCAGCACGTCGCGCACCCTCGGGGCCACCGCGCGCAGCTGGCCCTGAATGGCCAGCCCGGTGACGGAGCGGTCGCCGATGACGACCATGTGCCGGTAGCCGGGGTGCAGGCGCGCGGCCAGTCGCAACGTGTCCTCGAAGTGCACGTTTTCCACCAGGCCGGTGATGTTGGTGCGGCCGAGAAGCCGCCCGGGCCGGAAGTCGTTGACGCCGCAGAAAACCACGGGCAGGCCCGGGAACAGCCGGTTCTGATGGTCGAGGATGAAGTTGTAGGCGAAATCGTCGGAGACCATGATGAGGTCGAAGTGGGCGTCCCGGTACTTCTCGCGGTAGAAGCGGAACAGGGCCTCGGCGCGCTCCGGCGTGGCGAAGCGCTTGGTGTCCATGTACTCGATTTGCAGGTCCACCGCGAACTGCGACGCGGCGAAATAGGCGCGCACGCCCCGCAGAATCTCGTCGGACCAAGCATACCCGTCGTGGTAGGAATTGAGAAAGAGGATGTTTTTGCGGGGCTTCTCGGCCAGGGCCGGGACCGGGGCGAGCGTCTGGCAGCACGCCAGCAGCGCCAGCGCGAGAGCGATCAGCCGCACGCCTCGCGCGGCATGGGCGAAAAGCGCCGGACCGCTCCGGCGCGTGGTGCGCCCAGGCGCGCCGAACCGTGCCGCAATCCACCGGATCATGCTCCTTGTTTGGCTGCTTTCCCCCGCCGCGTCAAGGCTGGCGGTCCGGTTCGGCCGGTCGCATGCATCTTGCCGCTTGCGTTTGTTCTGCGGCGTTCCTCGTGGTATCGTGATTTGGATTCTCGGGAACCATTCACCATCCAACCAGTCTTGGAGGAATTCCCATGAAGCATGTCAAAGCGAGTCTGACCATCGTGCTGGGGCTTACGCTGCTGCCGCTCGGCGCTTTCGCGCAGGGAACCGACAGTTCACCCGGCGGCCAGCAGGGCGAGCCCATGAAGCAGGGCGAGCATATGAAGCAGGGTGAGCACATGAAGCCGGGCACGCATCGCGTCCCCAAGGGCGAGCACAAGACCGGCAAGCACAAGCTCCCCCCGCGTGATGGCCAGCACGCGCCGCAGGATCAGCATCATCCCGATCAGCCCGCGCCGGCCGGCGAATAACCTTCCGCGCATCGAAACGACGACGGCCGGTCCCCACGCATGCGGAGGCCGGCCGATTTCCGTTTGTGGGAATGTGGAGGAGCGGGCTATTCGCCGTCCTTCTTGAACACGATGAGCGGGCAGTTCTTGCAGATGTCCGCGCCGGGGAAGCCCGCGCCCAGACGGGTGATGGCCGCGCCGCCCTTGTCGGCCACGCGCTTTTCGATGCGCGCCATAACGCCCTCCATCTGATCGCCGGGGATGGAGACGTTGATCTCGCCACGTTCGGTCTTGCCGGAGTTGTAGCTGCCGCTGCACGCCAGGAACAGGTTGGCCTGCCTCTCGTTGAAGACGAACACGTTGCCGCCGCAGGCCGCGGAGTTCACGCTCATGGACGGGCGGAAGCGCGGCTGGTTCTGGCTGGCCATCCAGTCGCCGATGAGATGGTAGGCCTGCAGGTTGTCGCAGTAGAAATGCACCACGTCGGGCGTGGATTCGGCCTGGGCCAGCGGCATCACCGCCACGGCCAGCAGCTTGTCCTCGGGCAGGCGGGGCTTCTCTTCCAGCACGCGCTTGGCGTGGTCGGCGTCCTTGCAGTATTTCATGTGGCTCTTGATCTCACCCTCGTCGAGGCCCTTCCAGCCCAGCACGAACTGGGCGTTGGTGCAGCCGAGCTTCTCTTTCTCCACCAGCACGGCCAGCCCCTCCATGCGCGCGCCGATCTCCGCCTGGCAGAAGGTCAGCGGCTTCACCGGCGCGTAGTGCGGATGGTTCTTGCGGAAGTCCGCCAGCTCGGCCTCGTCGAAAAAGTATTTGATGGCGATGGGGTAATGCATGAGCCGCAGCTCGCGCATGAGGGTTTCCTGCATTTTGGCGTAATCGGGCATGGAGGTCTCCTTTCGCTTCCGGCCGGGCCGGGAGCCGGCGGAAAGCCAAATGTATTTGGTCAAGCATAAAGGCTGGGGGCGGATGCGTCAACCGATCACGGGAAACGGCCGGTCTCTTTGTGCGGAAGAGCCCGGCCGTCCGTTCCCGTATCCGCCGCCCGCGCGGCCTATTCCGGTATGGTCGGGGTGCTGGCGAAGCGCGGCTCGTGCAGCGGCAGCAGAATCTGCGCCATGTTCTTCACCCTGAGGATGTTGTCGTAGGCCTGGTAGGCGTTCACCACCGTGCCGCAGGGAATCACCTCCATCTCCATGGCGCGCACTTCCTTGGGCGGGAAGAGGTTCTCCATGATGATGCAGAAACCCGTGATGGCCGCGAGCCCCTTCTCCGTGTCGATGAGCACGGTCATGCCGCCCTCGGTGTGGGCCGGGGTGTGCACCACGCGCACGCCGGGAACGATCTCCGCGTCGCCCTTCAGCGCCACGACCTGGCCGTTCTCCTCCACGTCGGTGATGTAATCCTCCAGATAGCGGTAATCCAGCGGGTGCGGGTCGTGAATGCGCTTGAGCTCCGCCTCGTGCACGTAGATGCGCGCGTTCACGCACTTGTAATCGTTCTCGCAGTGGTCGTTGTGCAGGTGCGTGTGCACGACGATGTCGATGTCCTCGGGCTTGAGGCCGTATTGCGCCAGCCCCTCCTCGAAGGTGTGGATCTTGCCGCCGATGGCCGCCTCGCGGTCGGCGCTGATGATGGGCTTCATCTCGCCCGTGTCCACGAGGATCTTCTTGTCCCCGCCCTCCAGGTACCAGCTGTAGATGGGAATGGTGTACGGCTTGCCATACGCGTGCTGGTAGGTCATCATGCCATGATCGAAAATTTTCGTGCCCATCACGATGGGATGGATTTTGAACGTGGCCACGTTGCGCCTCCTTCAACGCCGAAATGCCGGCGCTGCGTCCTGATTATTTTCCTCCGAACCGGAGGATATCTACCAGACAAGGGCCGATCGGGCAACGCCGATCCCTTGCCTGGCCGCAGAGTATGGTTACCTTTCTGGCGAAGTAAAGGAGGCCGCCATGGAACAGACCCTTGAATTCTCCGGATTCCGCTTCGTCGTCGCCCCCGATCCCGACAACGCCGGCCGACAGCTCGTGCGCATCTTCAAGGACGGCGCGCCGTTCACCGATCTGCACGACCGGCCCATCACCCGCAGTTTCGCCAACAACGTCAGCGTCGCCTCCGTCGAGGAGTTCTGCCGCCAGTTCGCCACCGACGACGCCATGCGCAACCAGCTGCGCGTGCGTCAGACGCTGAGCTGCTGCTGAGCCCCAAGCGCGGGCGAATCGAGCGAATCGGGGGGAAGCCTTTCCGCTGGA
>JAIMKR010000006.1:0-67730 GCA_020692325.1 Desulfocurvus sp. | reverse complement strand
GACACGGGCGAGCCCGCGCTCCATCGCCGTGCGCGTCGCCCGGAACCAGGCCCCCCCCGCTCCAGATTTTTCGATTCCTTTTGAATGAAACGTCCCGGACGGCGAATACCGTTGGGGATGTTTCGTTCAAAAGCCAAAGGGAGGATCCCCCCCCCGCCGCCCTTGCCGTTGCCTGTGAAAATCCGCACCGGTCGTTCGATCGCTCCGATGCATTCATGTCGGGGAAATCGAATCAATGCGGGATTCCAAAGGTGTCGGCCGTGGAAGGGACGGTCTCCCGCGACGCTTGCGGTGAACAATGGCCTCGATGACGAGACCCTTTGGCGGAGACCGGGGCGGCGCCCCGCTGTGGCGTGCGAACGACGACGAACACCGGCCGGCCACGCGTGATTTTTGAGCCGGAACGTTCGTCGCGCAAGGGGGATGTTGTCGTCTTTCACCCCATGGGGAAATGTATACTAATAGCATATGAATATGTAATTGGGTAGCACCCACGGAGTGAATTTCCTCCAAACCTTTGACGTGGAAACACTTGACGTGACACTTTTTTAGAAATAATAACACGAAGACAAAAAGAAAGCGGGGACAGACAGTTGACCGAATTTATCACGTGGCGCGGGGAGCGCATCGCAACGCCTCAATATCTTGTGAAAAATTAAACTAGCAAAAATTATTACGAACGATTTCCCACAATTATATAGCCTGTCCGACGTGACGATGTGGTGGAGACCCCACGTTTTTCCGTGTGAGGGGTTGACGTCTTCGACGGCACAAGGCAAAACATAACAAAATTCTCCAAAGTTTTGACACGGGTCCGCATGGCGCTCCGGTCGTTGAAGGGGGAGGAATATGGTTTTCAGCTGGCTCCATTTAGCCATCGTTCTGTTTCTGGTGGGCGGGTTGCTCTTCGCGGGCGGCCCGCTCATTTTGGCCGCGCTCGTGGCGCCGCGCGCCCGCGGCGGCGACATGGGAATGCCCTATGAATGCGGCATGCGTCCCTACGGCGGCGCGTGGACGCATTACCACATGAACTACTACGTCTATGCGCTGCTCTTCCTGGCCTTCGACGTGGACGTTCTCTACCTGTTCCCGGTGGCCTCCGTGTACCGTGCCACGGAAGGCTGGCTGCCCTTCCTGGAGATGATCATCTTCCTGGCTGTGCTGGCCCTGGCCATTCTCTACTTCTGGGCGAAGGGGGTGTTCACGTGGCCGCGCAGAATCTCGTAGAACGGAAGGGCGTCGGCATCGACGACCCGCGGCTGGGTCTGGGGCCGGCGCAGAAGATCATGGATCTGTGCCGCGCCATGTCGCTGTGGCCCATGACTTTCGGCCTAGCATGCTGCGCCATCGAGATGATGGCCGTGGGCATGGCCCGGTGGGACATCGCCCGCTTCGGGGCCGAGGTGTTCCGCCCCTCGCCGCGGCAGAGCGACCTGATGATCGTGGCCGGCACCGTGAGCAAGAAGATGGCCCCGGCCGTGGTGCGTCTGTACGAGCAGATGCCCGCCCCGCGCTGGGTTATGGCGCTGGGCAACTGCGCCATTTCCGGCGGGCCGTTCCGCTACAAGAACCAGTACGGAATCATCGAGGGCGTGGACAACCTCATCCCCGTGGATGTGTACGTGCCGGGCTGCCCGCCGCGTCCGGAGGGATTGCTGGAGGGCCTGTTCCTGCTGCAGGAGAAGATCGCCGGCAAGCGCTTCTGGCCCAATCCGCCCCTCGAAGGGCCTTTCGAGGAGGGCAAGTGATGGCTGAGCTCAAGAATCTGTTCGACGGGCTGTCCCTCGACTACTTGGCGGCCTGCGACTACGCCAAAACCGGCCAGAGCCTGCTGGCCTTCGTCCCGGCCGGGACGCTGGTGGCGGCGGCCAAACGGCTGCTGGCCGACGGCTGGCACCTGGAGGACATCGGCGCGCTGGACTGCGTGGAGGGCTACGTGGTGAGCTACCACTTCGCCCATTACGAGCGGCCCGGCCGCGTGACCGTGCGCGCGCTGGCCGCCCACGACAAGCCGGAGCTGCCGTCCATCGCCGGCGTGTACGGCGGGGCGGAATGGCACGAGCGCGAGGTGCGCGACTTCCACGGCGTCGTCTTCGCCGGCAATCCGAACTTTGTTCCCCTGCTGCTCGACCCGGACATGGCCGAGTGCTTCCCCCTGCGCAAGGACGAGAAGACGCGCATGAAGGCGCGCGAGATTCTCGAGGCCGGAGAGGCGCTCTTCGTTCGTCCGTCGTTCACCCTCATGACGCCCGACGCCCCGGCCGGGGGCGATGCCGCCGCCGCGAAGGCTTGAGGACCGCGCCTATGACACGCAACGCCGATATGGAACAGGTCGCCGGCGACTTCTACGCCGAGAACTTCGCCAAGGACGCCAGCGAAGGCAGCCTCATCCTCAATCTGGGGCCGCAGCATCCCTCCACCCATGGCGTGCTGCGCGTCCTCGTGGAGCTGGACGGCGAGTACGTGCTGCGCGCGGAGCCGGTCATCGGCTACCTGCACCGCATGCACGAGAAGATGGCCGAGGTGAAAACGGCCGCTCAGTACATTCCGAACATGGGCCGCGTGGACTACGGCCACGCCATCGCCTGGAACTGGGCCTTCGTCGGCGCGGTGGAGCGGCTGGCCGGCATCGAGGTGCCGCCACGCGCCGAGTACGTGCGCGTCATCACCTGCGAGCTCAACCGCATCGCCTCCCACCTGCTGTGGTGGGGCGCGTATCTGCTGGACCTCGGGGCCTTCACGCCCATCATGTACGCCTTCGACGACCGCGAAAAAATCCTGGACATCCTGCAGAGTCCCACGGGCGCGCGGCTGACCTTCAGCTACTTCCGCATCGGCGGCGTGGCCAGGGATCTGGACGAGGACTGCGTCAAGGCCATCCGCGAGTTCATCCCCTGGATGCGTTCGCGCCTGCCCATGTACAAGGAGTTCGTCTCCGACAACATCATCCTGCGCCGCCGCATCGAGGGCGTGGGCGTGTTCGAGCCCGATCTCTGCCGGCGCTACGGGGCCACGGGACCGGTGTCGCGTGGGTCGGGCCTGGCCTACGACGTGCGTCGCGACGAGCCGTATTCCGTGTATCCCAAGCTCGATTTCGTGGTGCCCACCTCCGACCTCATGGATGCGCGCGGCCGCTACGACGTGCGCATGGAGGAGATGGCGCAGAGTCTGAACATCATCGAGAGCTGTTTGGACCAGATGCCCGAGGGCGACACGCTGGTGAAGGGCGCGCCAAAACCGAGCTGGAAGGTGCCCAAGGGCGAGACCTACTTCGCCGTGGAGGGTGGGCGCGGCAAGATCGGCGTCCACCTCGTTTCCGATGGCGGCAAGAACATGTACCGCGTGAAGCTGCGCTCGCCGAGCTACAGCAACCTGAGCCTTTTCGCCGAGGCCTCGCGCGGGACGCTTTTGGCCGACGCCGTGGCCATCCTGGGCAGCCTGGACCTCATCATTCCGGAAATCGACAGGTAGGAGAACGCGATGCCCACCGAACTCATCCGCATTCTCATCAGTTTGGTCGCCTTCGCGGCCGCCGTGGGCCTCATCGCCCTGGTGATGGTCTGGGTGGAACGCAAGGTCTGCGGCCACATCCAGCGCCGGCCCGGCCCGTACGAGGTCGGCCCCTGGGGCTTGTTGCAGCCTCTGGCCGACGCGCTCAAGCTCATGGGCAAGCAGCTGGTCATGCCCGACCAAGCCGATCCCTTCCTCTACTGGCTGGCCCCGATACTGGTCTTCGTGCCGGTGCTGCTGCTCTACCTGCCGCTGCCCGTGGGCGACGGCCTCTACGCCCTGGATATCAACCTCGGCGTCCTGCTCATCATCGCCTTCGCCGGGTTCACCGGGCTCTCGATGATTCTGGGCGGCTGGGCGCAGAACAACAAGTACGCCCTGCTCGGCGCCGCGCGCACTGTTTCGCAGTCCGTGGCCTACGAAATTCCCATGCTGCTCAGCGTGCTGGCCGTGTGCTTCGTCTCCGGCAGCCTGAACATGGCCGCAGTGGTCAAGGAGCAGGGGACCTGGCCATGGAACTGGAACGTCATGACCCAGCCGCTGGCCTTCGTCATCTACATCGTAAGCGCCCTGGGCGAGACCAATCGCGCCCCCTTCGACCTGCCCGAGGCCGAGAGCGAGCTCACCGCCGGCTACCATACGGAATACTCCGGCATGGGTTTCGGCATGTTCTTCCTGGCCGAGTACGCGAACATGATCGTGGTGGCCTCCGTGGCCACGGTGCTCTTTCTGGGCGGCTGGCAGGGGCCGGTGCTGCCCGGGCCGCTGTGGTTCCTGCTCAAGGTCTCCTTGCTGGTGCTGCTGTTCGTGTTCTTCCGCTGGACCTACCCGCGTGTGCGCTTCGACCAGCTGCTGAACATCAACTGGAAGTGGCTCATGCCGCTGGCCGTGGCCAATCTGGCGCTTACCGCCTTCTTCGTGAAGGTGGCGCAGTACGCCTTCGTGAAGTGACGCGGGGGGAGAAAGGACAGTCATGAACGCCATCAAACAAGCATTTCGGACCGTCTCCGACCTGTGGAGCCTCATGGTCGGGCTCCGGGTGACCGGCAAATACTTCGTGGAG
Organism: Desulfocurvus sp.; assembly: GCA_020692325.1. Taxonomy (GTDB): domain Bacteria; phylum Desulfobacterota; class Desulfovibrionia; order Desulfovibrionales; family Desulfovibrionaceae; genus Humidesulfovibrio. The sequence goes on along the minus strand of JAIMKR010000006.1, from coordinate 63,157 downwards.
CCGCAGCGCACCGTGCGTTACCCGTGGAAGGCCGTGTCCACCGTCGGCACGTTCAAGGGCCACCTGGAGCTGGTGGGCGGCACGAAGGATCCGTTCAAGCCGCGCTGCATTTCCTGCGGCATGTGCGCCATCTCCTGCCCCTCGGGTTGCATCACCGTGGTGAAGCGCAAGCCGCCCAAGCCCACGCCCGAGGAGGAGAAGGCCGTGGCCGAGGCCAAGACCAGGGGCGAGAAGGTCAAGGACCAGACGCCCAAGGATCCCGAGAAGTTCCTGTACGACTTCAGCCTGTGCAGCCTGTGCGGCACCTGCATGGAGAACTGCCCGACCGGTTCGCTGCGGTTCTCGCACAACGTTTACGTGGCCGGATACTCGCGCAACGACTTTCAGTACGACCTGGTGCTTCAGCTCCGCGAAGCCGAGGCGCAGGCCAAACCGGCGCGGCGGGAAGCGCGTCCCGCCGCCGAGAGTGAGGCGTAACCAATGGAACTGATGGCTAAAATAGCCTTCGGCGTGTACACGCTGATCATTCTTTGCGGCGGCATCCTGGCCGTGGCGGCCAAGAGCCTGGTGCGGGCCATGGTGGGGCTTATCGCCACGCTGCTGGGCGTGGCCGGCATGTACATGCTGCTCAATTCGCCGTTCATGGCCTTTATGCAGATCCTCATCTACGTGGGCGCGGTGTGCGTGCTCATCTTCTTCGCCGTCATGCTCACCCGCGCAGACGCCGGCGGCGAGGAGGCCGAGAGCGCCCCCCTGCGCCAGAACACGCTGGCGCTGCTCGCCGTCACCGTGGTGGGCGGGGTCCTTTCGTGGCTGGTGCTCACCCATCCCGTGGCCGGCACGGGCGTGCCGGTGGAGGTGAGCATCGAGAAGCTGGGTCTGGGGTTGCTCGGCCCCTACGGCCTGGCCTTCGAGCTGATTTCCGTGGTGCTTCTGGTGGCCATGGCCGGCGCGGTGCTGCTGGCCTGGGAGAGGAGGAACGGCAAATGAGTCCGTTGACGCTTTATCAACTCGTGGCCTTGCTGCTGCTGGCGCTCGGCCTGTTCGGCATCTGCCAGCGGCGCAGCCTGGTGGGAATGCTCATCTGCGTGGAGCTGATGCTCAACGGCGCGGGGTTGTCCATCATGGCGGCGGCGCAGCTCACCCCGGCCAACGCGGTGCTGGGGCAGCTGGCCACGCTCTTCGCCATGGGGCTGGCCGCGGCCGAGGCGACGCTGGTGCTCGCCATCATCATCGTCGTGGCCCGGCGTTTCGGCACCACCAAAACCAGCGCCGTCACGACGCTGAAGGGATGAGCGAATCATGACGACAGGCATCATCGAAAGCGCCCGCGTGCTTCTGCCGGTGCTCATCACCATGGCGGCGCCGCTGTTCATCTGGCTCAACCGGCGCAACATCAACCGCCGCGAGTCCGTGAGCTTCATTGCCGGCGGCCTCACCTTCGTCTCGGTTCTGAGCCTGGCCCCGCAGGTGCTGGCCGGCAACATCTGGGAATACAAGCTGTTCGACATCATGCCCGGCATCACGGTGACCTTCTGCGCCGACGGGCTCTCGCTCATCTTCGGTCTGGTGGCCAGCTTCCTGTGGATGTTCGCCACCAGCTACAACATCGGCTACATGCGCGGGCTCAACGAGCACGCCCAGACGCGCTACTACGTTTGCTTCGCCGTGGCCATCTTCGGGGCCGAGGGCGTGGCGCTCTCCGCCAACGTGTTCACCATGTACCTCTTCTACGAGGTCATCACCGTGTTCACGTACCCGCTCGTCGCCCATCACCAGGACGAGGAGGGCTTCAACGGCGCGCGCAAGTACATCGTGTACCTCATGGGCACCAGCAAGCTGTTCCTTTTCCCGGCCATGGTCATGACCTACGTGCTGGTGGGCAGCCTGGACTTCCACCTGGGCGACGTGATGACCGGCATGTTTCCGCCCGAGGTGGTGGCCGCGCATCCGCTGGCCGTCACCATCACCTACGCCCTGTACATCGCGGGCATCGCCAAGGCGGCGCTCATGCCCTTCCACAACTGGCTGCCCTCGGCCATGGTCGCTCCCACCCCGGTTTCGGCCCTGCTGCACGCCGTGGCGGTGGTCAAGGCTGGCGTGTTCTGCGTGTGCCGCGTCATCCTCTCCGGCTTCGGCGTGGATCTGATGCAGCAGCTCGGCCTGGGCCTGCCCACGGCGGCCGTGGCGGCCTTCACCCTCACGGCGGCCAGCTTCATCGCGCTGACCAAGGACGATCTGAAGGCCCGGCTGGCCTACTCCACGGTGGCGCAGCTGTCGTACATCGTCTGCGGCGTGGCCATGCTGACGCCCATGGCCATGCAGGGCGGCATGGCGCACATCGCGCACCACGCCTTCTCCAAGATCACGCTGTTCTTCGCGGCCGGCGCCATCTTCGTGGTCACGCGCCTGCGCAAGATCAGCCTCATGGACGGCCTGGGCCGCAAGATGCCCTGGACCTTCGGAGCGTTCGCCGTCGCCGCCCTGTCCATGATCGGCATGCCGCCGGTGTGCGGCTTCGTCTCCAAATGGTACATCGTCAACGGCGCGCTCCAGGCCGGGCAGATCCTGCTTTTCCTGGCCTTCATGCTCTCCACGGCGCTGAACGCGGGCTACTTCGTGCCCATCATCTACCGGGCGTTCTTCAAGCCGCCCGTGGCGGAGCCCGCGCAGTTCGAAAACTACCGCGAGGCGCCGCTGACCATGGTGATTCCGCTGTGCGCCACGGGGGCCATTTCGGTGTTGCTGGGCCTGTACCCGGCCATATTCATGGACTTCATCCGCGTGTTCGGAAAGTTCTAGGGGGATGGCGATGAGCTTGTTCGGAATGCTGCTGAATTGGCTGCGGAGCAAGTCGCGGGTGTTGGCGTGGCTGCTCTTCCTGGCCCTGGCCGGGCTGGTCGCGGCGAACCTGTTCGTCCGCCCGCACGAGGCGGAGTACGTGTTCGACGCCTATCCCGGGTTCTGGGCCGTGTTCGGGCTCGTGGTGGGCCTGGCCATGGTCATCGTCATGAAAAAGATCGTCCAGCCCATGATCAGCCGGGGAGATGACTACTATGAGCGCAATCGTTAGCGGTTTCGTGCATCCCACGCTGGGGTTCTATCTCCTGGCGCTCATGCTGCCGTTCCTGCCCGGAAAAACGGGCTGGAAGTGGTTGCTGCTCGTGCCGCCCATCGTCGCCATATGGAGCGTGATGACCATCGCTCCCGGCGAGTACGGGCAGGTCGCGTGGCTGGGCCAGACGCTGCACTTCGGGCGGGTGGACAAGCTCTCGCTCATTTTCGCGCAGGTCTTCGCCATCATGAGCCTCATCGGCATGGTCTACGCCCTGCACGTGGATGACCGGCTGCAACACATCATGGCCTGCGTGTACGTGGGCGGGGCGTTCGGTTGCACCTTCGCCGGCGACTACCTGACGCTGTTCATCTTCTGGGAGATGATGAGCATCGGCTCCACCTTCCTCATTTGGCTGGCGCGCAATCCGGTGTCGACCAAGGCGGGCTTCCGGTACTTCCTGTACCACACCATCGGCGGGCTGTTCCTGCTCATCGGGCTCATCCTGCGCTACAAGTCCGCGGGCACGCTGGCCTTCGACCACGTGGATCCCGGCCACATGATGGCCTACGACTGGATGATCATGCTGGGCTTCTGCGTGAACGCGGCGGTGGTTCCGCTGCACGCCTGGCTGCCGGACGCCTACCCCGAGGGCACGGTGACTGGCTCGGTGTTCCTGTGCGCCTTCACCACCAAGACGGCGGTGTACGTGCTCTTGCGCGGATTCCACGGGGTGGAGGCGCTGGCCATTGCCGGCACGGTGATGGCGGTGTACGGCGTGCTCTACGCCTGCATCGAGAACAACGCCCGGCGCATCCTTTCCTACCACATCGTCTCGCAGGTCGGGTACATGGTGGCCGGCATCGGCATCGGCACGGCCATGACCATGAACGGCGCGGTGGCCCACGCCTACGCGCACATCCTGTATAAGGGGCTCTTGTTCATGGGCGCGGGCTGCCTGCTCTACGCCGCCGGCACCACCAAGCTGGACAAGCTGGGCGGTTTGGCGCACCGGCTGCCCTGGGTGATGGTTCTGTACATGGTGGCGGCCCTCTCGATCTCGGGAATGCCGGGGTTCAACGGCTTCATCTCCAAGACCATGACCATCGCCGGCGCGGCCGAGGCGCATCGCACCTGGCTGGCCATCGGCATGGAGATCGCGGCGGTGGGCACGTTCCTCTCGGTGGGCATCAAGCTGCCGTACTTCGCCTTCTTCGCCAAGCCGGCCAACGACAAGATGGAGCTCAGGCCCATTCCGCTGAACATGTATCTGGCCATGGCCATGGGCGCGGCGTTGTGCATCGCCCAGGGTCTGTACCCGGATATGCTTTATCGCTACCTGCCCTTCGCGATGGAGGAGGCCTACCACCCCTGGACCACCTGGCACGTGTTGCAGTCGCTTCTGCTGCTGGGCTTCACCGGGCTGGCCTTCTACCTCACGCGGGACATCATCACCCCGCACGCCAAGACCAACCTGGACTTCGACTACTTCTACCGGCTCATCGGCCGGGGCGTGCTGGCGTTGGTTTCCCGGCCGCTGGCCTGGCTTGACGACCGCTGGACCGAGGCCTACCGGGCCGTCGGCCTGCGCGGGCTGCTCGCCGCCGGCCGTGGCACGGCGTGGTTCGACACCAAGGGCATCGACACCGTGGTGGACGGCTCGGCGTACACGGTCCGGAACATCGGCGTTCTCGGCGCCAAGGTGCAGAGCGGCAGGCTCCAGGACTACCTGGGGCTGACCGCCGCGCTGGCCCTCGGCATCTTCGCCCTGGTCTGGTATCTGGCCTAAACCCCGCAACGAGACGGAGAGCGAACCTTGGACTTCGGATACCCGGTTTTAACGAGTCTCATCGTGTTTCCCCTTGTGGCCGCAGCGGGGCTGTTCCTCATTAAAAGCCCGCAGGTGGCGCGCACCTACACCTTCGGCGCATCCATCCTGGAGCTCATCTTTGGGCTGCCGCTGCTGCGCTACCGGTTCATCGCCGACTTTCAGTTCACGGAGAAAGCCGCCTGGGTGCCGCAGTGGGGATTGAACTACGCGCTCGGCGTGGACGGCATCAGCTACCTCATGGTCATGCTGACGCTGGCCATACTGCCGCTGTGCGTCCTGTGCTCCTGGACCTACATCAGCAAGCGCGTGAAGGAATTCCACTTCTGCCTGCTGTTCATGACCAGCGCGTGCGTGGGCGTGTTCACCTCCCTCGACCTGGTGCTCTTCTACGTGTTCTGGGAGGCCATGCTCATTCCCATGTACCTGCTCATCGCGGTCTGGGGCGGCGATCAGCGCCGGTACGCCTCGCTGAAGTTCTTCCTGTACACGCTGGCGGGCAGCATGTTCCTGCTGGTGGCCATCGTGGCCTTCCGCGTCACGGGCGGCACCTTCTCCATCCCCGAGCTGATGCGGACGCACTTCAGCTTCGACTTCCAGTTCTGGGCGTTTCTGGCCATGGCGCTGGCCTTCGCCATCAAGGTGCCCATGTTCCCGTTCCACACCTGGCTGCCCGCCGCCCACGTGCAGGCGCCCAGCGCCGGATCGGTCATCCTGGCGGCCGTGCTGCTCAAAATGGGCACCTACGGCTTTCTGCGCTTCTGCCTGCCGCTGACGCCCGACGCCAGCGTGTACTTCGCGCCGTTGATGATCGCCGTGTCCATCGCGAGCATCCTGTATGGCGGGGCCATCGCGCTCGGTCAGACGGACATCAAGAAGCTGGTGGCCTACTCCTCGGTGGAGCACATGGGCTTCGTCACGCTGGGCATCTTCCTGTTCAATGTGCGCGGGGTCGAGGGCGCGCTGTTCCAGATGCTCAACCACGGCGTCGTCACGGGCGCGCTGTTCATGATGATCGGCGCGGTGTACGAGCGCAGCCATAGCCGCGAAATCTCGGCCAACATGGGAATGGGCAAGTACCTGCCGGCCTTCATGGGCTTCTGGGGGCTGTACGCGCTGGCCAGCATCGGCTTCCCCGGCACCAACGGCTTCGTGGGCGAGATGCTGGTCTTCGTGGGCGCGTTCCAGAAGAATCCGTACATCGGCGCGCTGATCGTCCCGGGCGTGTTGCTCAGTGCGGCGTACATGTTCCGCGTGACCATCAAGATGGCCTGGGGCACGCCCAGCACGGCCAGGCTCTGGCGCGACCTGAACACCCGCGAGCTGGTCTATCTCGTGGTCCCGGCCGTGTTCGTGTTCTACATCGGCCTCGCGCCGAAGGTGTTCTTCAACGTCATCGATCCGAGCGTGGAGAAGCTGGTGGGCGATTTCGCCTCGCGCACCGCGGTGGTTCAGACCGCCTCCGCCCAGCCGGCTCCTCCGGCCTTGTCCGGTGTGGCCACAGCCGTCGCCGCCACCGCGCAAACGCCCGTAGCGGTCAACAACTAGGGGGTCGCCGTGGAGTTCAATCCCGTTTTGATCGTGCCGGAGCTCTATCAGCTGCTGCTCATCGTGGCCCTGCTCCTCCAGAGTCTCGGGGGCGGCCCCAACCGTCCCGGCGGAACCGAGACGCCGCCGGCCGAACGCTGGCTGCCGTATTTCGCCGGCTTCGGCGTCTTCGTGAACATCGTCTCCTGGGGCGCGGAGGGGCTGATCTTCGGCGGGGCCTACAAGCTCGACGCCCTCTCGCAGTTCTTCAAGCTGGCCATTTCCGCCGGGTTCTACGTGGCGGTGCTCAACGCCGCGCGGCAGTCCACCCTGACCGAGCGCAAGCGGCCGGACTACTTCATGCTGCTGGCCATCTCCGCCTGGGGGCTGATGATCTTGTCCTCGGCGGTGGAGCTCATCACCATCTACATCGCTCTGGAGATCAGCTCCTACAGCCTCTACGCGGTGATTCCCCTGCGCGCCTTCGGCGGCAAGGGCGACCCGCGCGCGGCCGAGGCCGGCATCAAGTACATTCTCTTTGGCGCGGTGGCCACGGCCATCGCCCTGTTTGGCTTCTCCTACATTCTGGCCAGCCAGAACACGAGCTACATCGCCCAGCTGGCGCAGCGGTCCTGGAGCTTCCAGGCCCAGCCCATGGCCGTGGTCGGGCTCTCGCTGTTCATGGGCGGCATGTTCTACAAGCTGGCGCTGTTTCCCTTCCACTTCTGGTGCCCGGACGTGTACCAGGGCGCGAGCAACGAGACCGCCAGCTTCGTGGCCACGCTGCCCAAGCTGGGCGCGGTGGTGGTGCTGGTGCGGCTGGCCGCGCTCCTGAAGCCGGGGCTGGAGATCACCACGCTGCTGGCGGTGCTCGGAGCCATCTCCATGACCTATGGCAACCTGTGCGCCCTGGCGCAGACGGACGTGAAGCGCCTGCTCGGCTTCTCGTCCGTGGCCCACGCGGGCTACGTCATGGTGGGACTGGTGGCCGGCACGGCCATGGGCCTCTCGGCCGCGGCGTTCTACGCGCTGGCCTACGTGTGCATGAACCTGCTGTGCTTCTGGGTCATCAGCCGCGTGGCCACGGATGGCCGCAATCTTCAGCTCGATGACCTCAACGGCCTGTACCGGCGCGCGCCGGCCCTGGCCTTCGCCCTGGCCGTGGGGGCCTTCGCCCTGGTGGGGCTGCCGCCCACCATCGGCTTCGCCGGGAAGCTCTTCCTGGCCATGGCGGCCTGGAACCACGGCTACAACTGGCTGGTCATCACCCTTGGCGTCAACAGCGCCATCGCCATCTTCTACTACCTGAGCCTGGTGCGTCACGCCTACACCCACGAGGCCGGCGAGAATCCGCCCGTGCCGGACAACAGCCCCTTCAGCGTGTGCGGGGCCGGGTTGCTGACCGCCGTGGTGCTGCTCTTCGGCATCGCGCCCGCCGGATTGTTCGACTACGCCGTGCGCGCCGGTCAGCAGCTGCTGCCGTAGAAATCGTTCTCCTCCTTCCCTCTCATCGTCACCAGGGCCCGCTTCGGCGGGCCCTCCCTTTTGGCGCGGGCGGCATGCACCAGGGGATGACGCCCGCGCCAGAAATGGATGCGGCCACGCGTCAGCCGCGGCAGGCAGGGAACGGAGCGCAAGGCGAGAAGGCCCATGATCTCCATGGCGTATTCGCCGAAGACGCGTCTTGAGTAAGGGGGGAGTATCACGTAGATGACGAGGGAGAGGCACAGGGCCGCGAAGCGCGCCCACTTGAACAGTTCCAGCGGGTGCAGGCCGTAGACGATGACGGCCTGGCAGCCGGGGCAACAGGTGTCGACGTGGATGACCATCGTGTCGCAGTAGGGACAACGCATCCGGGAATCGGTTCCCCTGCGGTGTTTTTCACTCCAGTGCGTCGCGGGGTCAAGGACAGGAGAAGCACATGCATGAAGTCAGTCTGGGCGGAATGCTCACGGATTATCTCACCGGCAAGAGCATCGAGGAAACCACCTACGAGGAGTTCCGGCAGGCGCTGGCCAGGTACCTCGTGGAAAAGAAGGGTTATCCCAAGGGCCGGGTCAAGGCCAAGGTGCCGCTGACGTTCGTCATCGACGGCGAGGAGACCGGCCGGCACATCGACCTCGTGGCCTACGACGAACAGGACCGGCCCGTCGTGCTCGTCATTTTCTGCGCGGGCGACGTGGGCAGCTTCGAGCGCGAGACGGTGAGCTGCGCGCGATTGTTTCCCGGCGGCCCGGTGCCCGTGGCCATCGCGTCGGACTCCATCGGCGCGAGCATCCTCGACGTGAAGAGCGGCGAGTGCGTGGCCACCGGCGTGCGCGCCATTCCCTCCTGGGAGGAGGCGCTGGCCATCGACGCCAAAACGCCGCGCGTTCCCCTGCCCGATGAGCGCCGCAGCAAGGAGGAGCGCATCCTCCACGCCTACAACGGCTTTCTTTACGGCACCTGCTGCAGCGAGTCCTGCGTGCTGCCGTCCAAGAGCGGCAAGTAGACGGGGGGCCGTCCGCGAGGAAACTTCGTTGGGGCTTGGACCTCGACCGGCCCGGATTCAGCGCATCTCGGTGAAGAACCGCAGAATGAGCCCGGTGGCGTCCAGGTCGCGGCAGGTCGCGTCGCAGTGCGGGTAGCGGCCGCTTGCCCCGCCGGGCCAGGCGTGGCCCCCACGCTTGAGGATGTACCAGCGCAGCAGGCCCCGGCCGCCGGCCTTCGATGGGCCGTAGGCGAGTTCGCGCACGGGGGATGTCGGTGAATCGATGGTGCGTGGCGCGCCCAGGCTCATGCCGCGCGTCCAGATCTCGGCCTGATGGGCGGCGGGACGGTCAGCGCAGAAGCGGCCCGTGGCCGGATGGTTCGGGCTGGGAGTCAGCCGGGCGAGGCGATCGCGCGCGCCGTTGATGAGCAGCACGGGCAGGGCCGTTTGCGGTCCCGGGGCGTCGCAGGGCAGGTCGCCGGAGACGGCGGCGATGGCCCACGCCACACCGGGCCGCTCCAGGGCGAAACGGCTGGCCAGCACCGCGCCGTTGGAGAATCCCGCCAGATAGATGTGCTTCGGATCGGCTAGGCCGTCCTTCTCCAGCTTGGCGATGAGCGCGGCAAGGAAGCCCACGTCGTCCACGCGGTGGGCACGCGCGTATCCGCAGCAATCCCAGGTGTTCCAGGTGTGGTCGCCGCGTTCGCCGCCAAGGCCCTCGGGAAACACGGCGAGAAATCCGGCGGCCGGGGCGCGGATGGCGAGTCCGGTCTGTCGCATGCCCATCTCGGCCGATTCGCCGGCGCCATGCAGGAAAATGATGGTCGGAGCGGCGCCGCCTTTCGTGGCGGTCGGAGCGACGACGATGGCGCGGCGTGGTGCGCCGTCGTGCCGCAGCGTGAGGACGCGGCCGGGCGAGCCGGTGCGCCGTGTCTGGCCGGGGAGGGGACTCCCTCCGAAGGAAGCGGGCGCGCCGGAGACGACGGGGGCCGTGGGCGCGACCGGAGCGGTGGGCGCGGTGGGACCGGTCGATGGCGTTTGGGCGGTGGGCTTGGTTTTGGCCCGGCCTGATCCCAGAACGTCCAGAACGTCCCGCGCCATTCCTCTCAGCCCGTCGGACTCGGCCGCGCGGGCCGGGGTGGACGCGGCCAGGAAGAGCCCGGCCGCCAGCAGGAGGCCCGAAAGGATCGGAGGTCGGCGCATGGGCCTAGGACTTGTTCTCCATGATCTTGCCGGTCATGGGGATGAAGAACACGCCCATGTCCTTGTGGGAGTGCACCCGGCCGGTATTGTCCTTGGTGAACACGTAGAGCACCTGCCCCTTGCGGAAGGGCTGGCCGATGGGCACGATGAGCCGGCCGTGGGGCTTGAGCTGCTTGAGCAGCTCGGGCGAGACGTAGCGCGCGGCGCAGGTGACCATGATGATGTCGAAGCCGCCCTTGACCTCGGGCCAGCCGTAGTAGCCGTCGCCCACGCGGGTATGCACGTTGTCCAGACCCAGCGGCTTGTAGATCTTGGCCACCTCCGCACCAAGCGGCTTGATGATCTCCACCGAGTAAACTTGCTTGACGATGCGCGAGAGCAGCGAACTCTGGAAGCCGGAACCGGTGCCGATCTCCAGCACGGTGTCGCCGGGGCGTGGCTTGGCCAGCTGCGTCATGTAGGCCTGGCCCAGATAGTCGGAAAGGGCGGAGCCGTATCCGATGGCCCAGGGCTTGGGCTCGGGCTCGTAGCAGTTGGAGGCGAAGGGTTTGCGCCGCTGGTAGTCATACTGGTAGTAGTCGCGTGGGAGGTCGCGGAAGGCGCGCAGCACGTTGGGGTCCGCCTTGCCGAACCGCCGTTGCAGGTAGTGCTCGATGGAGGCCATGGCCGTGGCTTTGCGCGCCTGCATTTCCTGGAAATTCTTTTCGGGAATCTGCACCTGCCTGCCGGATTGCCGCATGGCCTCCTGATAGGCGCGGAAGGTCCACGGCGAGCCCGGCGACCAGACGGAGCGGGACGGCGTGGCGGCGGCGAAGGCCACGGAGGCGGCCCGCGCCAAGGCCGGGACGGACAGGAGAACGCAGCACGAAAGGGCAAGCGCGAAAAACGCGCGGCGCGAATGTGAACTCGCCATGATTGGGAAACTCCTTGCCTTTTGGGTGTCCAATCAACATACCACGCGCGGCGGCGGATAGGAAGCCCCGCCTTGACCGGGGCATTGGGGCGTCCTACAGTGAAAAAGTGCGCTCGTGCGGCCTTTCGGCGCCCCGCGCACGGGAGGATCCATGATCAACCACAATCCCGTCTGCCACCAGCGCGCGGAGATGCCCGAGGCCAAAAACGCGGCGCAGTCCGCCGTCACCATGACGCATCAGGTGCTGCCGGAGGACGCCAATCCCGCTGGCAACGTGCATGGCGGCGTCATCCTCAAACTCATCGACACCGCCGCCGGCGTGGTGGCCATGCGCCACGTGCGCGGCTGGGCCGTCACCGCCAGCATCGACCGCATGGACTTCCTGCGGCCCGTCTACGTGGGGGAGCTCGTCGTTCTCAAGGCCAGCCTGAACCTGGTTGGCCGCACAAGCATGGAGATCGGCGTGCGCGTGGAGGCGGAGAACCTCCTCACCGGCGAGGTGCGACACACGAACTCCGCGTACCTCACCTTCGTCGCATTGGACGAGGACGGCTGCCCGCGCCCCGCGCCGCCCCTGCTCGTGGAGGACAAGGAGGCCGAACGCCGCCTGCGCGAGGCCCAGCGCCGCCGCGAGTCGCGCAAGCAGCTGCTCGCCGGAGAGCGGCGGGACAAGGACTGATCCCTTCCGGGGGGGCATCGACGACCCCTCCGGTTTTCGATAGCCGCCGCGCACCCTGGGCGCTGGCGCTCTCCCTTCCCTCCGACGTGGGGCCGTCGTTTGCCCCCCACTGGTTTCCCTCCGGTCTTCGATCAGCACAGCGCCAAGGGCCAGGTCTGGCTTCTCCTATGCGGCTTTGACCTGCCCAGGGAGCACTTGGCCGCATACCCCACCGCCGTCAGAAGTTTGTCGCCTGGCGGCTCGTGAGGGGACGCCATCCTTATCGGGGCGCCTTCCCACGAATCGGCGCATCACCCCGCCGCTGGGCCGGCCGGCACTACGCCGATCGGCTCTCGCGGCCCCGGCTGCGTTTTCTTCTGCGTTTCAACTCCGGCGGGGAGGAACCCGCCGCAGAAATGCGCGACATGGTCGAGACCGCTGGAATGCCCAAAGGACGCTCCTGCGCGTCTGACCACCCTGCTTCAAGGTCGCCACGCGGGCCGAGGCCACCATGGGGGGACAGCCGCTCCTCGCCCCCCGCACTTCGCCGTGGTCGTGGAGTCCCCACTCGCTGTGTGTGGCCCCGCCAACACCGCTCTGGGCCTCCCTCCCGGCCCGGACGTTGACAGCGTCAGGAACTGCTTCGGTTGTCATGCGGTGGGAACCCCTGCTCGCTCGGCTCACGTGTCTGCACGACCTTTCGCCCGAGGTCGCGTCGCTCCGCTTGATCAACCCGCCCGATCGCGCACGGCCGGCGCGGTTCCCTTGGGAGAGCCGATCCACCTCCCCTGATCTCGACCGCCACCGTCCGTTGCTTTCGGAAGCTCGTAGTGAAAAACATGCCTTTTGAATTAGGATGGTACCTTCGTATATTGACAGCCTTCGGCGTCATGTTTATTCCTTGGGTTAACGAACAAAGGTACCTTGCTAAATGCGAGGCCAAGGAGAAACATGATGTTTGGACATTGCGAATCGTATGAGCGACATGGCCGGAGCCGTCGGCATTTCCATGACGGGCAGCGTGGTCCGGGTTGTCGGCTGGCACACCACCGCCGTGGAAGCCTGGAGCATTCCGGGGTCTTCGGCCTTCTCCATCGCGCGAACCCGCTTGGCGCTATGAACGCCGTCATTTCCACTCCCGAGTTTTTCGAGGAGGGCGCCTGTGTCCTCGCTGCTTCGGCTAACGCCTCGGCGACGTCCCCCGTCGCGGATTTGGCCGCGGCCGTGTGCCCCTTGTGCGAGAACCACTGCCCGCTTTCCGCGCCAAGTTGCGGCAAAGGCCGGGCTTACGCCGCACGCGCGGCCCGGGAGGTCTAGCTTGGGCGCCGACGTCATACCCGACTCACATCTTGATCCGTCGAATTCCCGGGACGCCTCCGGCGTTTCCGACCTCTTGGACGTCTCGGCCACCTCGGGCGGCGATCTGGCCGAGCTTTTGCGACGTCTTGAACGGCTCATGGCACGGCGTTGCCATCACGGGCCGCATGGGCGGCACGCCCAGGCCCGCGTGCTGGGCCTGCTGCGTCGGCATGGTCCCATGCGTCAAAACGACCTGCTGGCTGTGCTCGACGTCCGCTCCGCGTCCCTGAGCGAGTTGCTGGCCAAGCTGGAGCGCGCCGGATTCATCGTCCGCGAGCGCGACGAGCGTGACCGGCGCGGCTTTGTCGTCCGCGCCGTCGAGGGGGCGGATACGCCCGGCGTCGATCCCGCCGGACCTGTCGATTCCATCGGCCCGGCCGAGGAGTTCGTCGATGCCGACGCCCAGGTCTTCGCCGTACTGAGCGAGCCGGAGCGCGATCAGCTGCGCGCGCTGCTGCTCAAGCTCGTGCGCGGTCTGGAGGACGATTGCCATTGCCCTGGGGGGACGCGTGGTCGGCGTGGGCGCGGCGGGTACGAGCGACATCAGCGCCATTGCGGGTGCGGCGGTCGGGGACGCGGTATGGCGCGGAGCGATTTTCCGGGCGACTGTTCCTGACTCCGCCTTTCGGCCCTCGCCGGGGCTTTGCCCCTGGACCCCACCAAAGGGCATTCGCCATCGATGCTGTCGACAGCCGTAAAATTCGCGGGGGACCGCTCACCTAACGGCTGACGCCTTTGGAATCCCACATTCGCGAGGGTTTTCCACCGCGAGATTGGCGGAAAACCTTCGCGACTTGTGCCGGGTGGAAAGCGTCGTCCACGTTTCCACGTCTTTTCGTCTCGACGGCAGGGAATCGGGTGGCACGGCCGTCCGGGCCTTTGTTGATGCATGGGTCGCAACGAGAGAAAGGAAAGGACGGGTTCGGCGCATTGGCGTGGAGATCGGCACTGGAGCGCAGGCCTGTCCGTGTCACCTATGAAAGTCTTTGGAAGGGGGGTGCGGGGGGAGAACCTTTCCTCTGGAAAGGTTTCCCCCCGATTCGTGTTTTATTCCCGACCGGGTCGGGGATGCCGACATCCCGTCTGCCCGAGGATGACGCCTGCGAGGGCGAGGGCGCAGGCGGCGACCTGGGTGGGGGAGAGCGCCTCGCCGAGCATGGACCAGCCGGCGAGGACTGCGACGAGGGGCACGAGGTTGATGGCGGCGGCGGCCTGGGCGGCTGGCAGGCGGGAAATGGCCTGATTGTAGAGGCCGAAGCCTCCAAGAGTCACCAGTCCGCCGAGGTAGGCCACGGCGAGCCATGCGGCAGTGGGGGGGGCGTGGGCGGCGGCGAGGGGATTGGCGAGCCAGACCGGCTGTGTGGCGAGCGCGCCGGGCAGGAAGAACAGGGCTCCGGCGAAGGTTTGCAGCCCGGTGAGTCGCCAGGAGCCGTAGCGGCTGGCCAGATGTTTCAGCACCAGCATGTACCCGGCCGCGCAGCACATGGCGCCGAGCTCCAGCAGGTTGCCCAGCGCGGGGTTGGGGGCGTCGCCGCCGGAATGGCGGCCGGAGAGGGAGAGCCAGACAACGCCGCCGAGCGACAGGACGATGCCCAGGAGCATCCGCCCGGTGAGAGGCTCGCGCAGGAAGGCCCAGGCCCCGGCGGCCACCAGCAGCGGCACCAGCGAGGAGACGAGTCCCGCCTGGCCCGAGGTGGTGAACGAGAGGGCGTAGCCTTCCAGGAGGAAGTACAGGCAGGGCTGCAGCAGGCAGAGCAGGACCAGCCATTTGGCGTCGCCTCGGGCGGGGTGGGCGGCGGGCACGCGGCTCCAGAACGTGGTCATGACGATGGAGGCCAGCCCCATGCGCAGGAAGATCACGGCCATGGGCGAAAAGCCGGACAGGGCGAATTTGGTGGCCATGAAGCTGGTGCTCCACAGAAGCACCGCTCCGGCCAGACACAGGCGCGGGTGGAGGATGTCGGATTTCATGGCTTCGGCGTAGCGGAAATCGGGGCGGTGATCTTGTACGATTTTGCCGTGGGCGTTCAGCGACCGGCGTACTGGCCGGGCGTGGCGCCGGTGAATTCGCGGAAGCGCCGGGAGAAGTGGCTTTGGTCGGCGAAGCCGGACTCGGCGGCCACGCGGCTGATGGGAGTTCCGGCGGCGAGCAGGGATTTGGCGCGTTCTATGGAACGTTGCATCTGGTAGACGTGGGGCGGCAGGCCCATTTCAGCCCGGAATACGCGGGCGAAGCGGCAGCGCGAGAGTCCGGCGGCCCGTGCCAGCTCATCCAGGGGAAGGAATCGTTCGGTCGTCTCCTCCAGCAGGCGCAGTGCCCGGGTCACGGCCGGGCTGTGGACGTCGCGCGGGAGTGGCGAGGTGGCCGTCGTCGGGACTGGCGCTTCGGCGTGGCGCTCCACGAGCCGGACCAGGCAGGCCGCGAGGAGGCTCCGTTTTTTCCCGATGGGCGCGTCTTCGACGAAGGCCGCGTGCAGTCTTCGCCAGGAGTCGAAGATTTCCTCGTCACGCAGAACGGGCGTGGAAAAGCGCGGAAGACGAGCCGTGCGCGTGGCCGCGCACAGCCAGTCCGGGGAGAGCGCCACGAGCCGGTAGGAGAAGGCGCAGCCCGGGTCGGGATTGCAGGCGTGGGGCGTTTGGGCCGGAATGACGACGAGGTCGCCGGAGCCGGCTGCTTGGGGGGGCTGATCGCCCAGGGGGAAATGCGTGTTGCCGCGCTCAATGGCGGCGATGATCCACGCCGTGTGGGTGTGTTTGCGGAAGGCGTTGTGGGTGTAGGTGGAGCTGCGCGCCTCGACGCCGGACAGGGCGGGGTCGCGCCAGAACCGGACGAGGTCGTTGCGCGGCGCGCCGGGCATGGGGCCGGTTAGTACCAGCCGCCGCCGCGCCGGGAGGTGTAGATGAGGCGGTTGGACTTTTCGCTCACGGGCTCGAAGGGTCCGCGTTTGCAGGCGGTGGCGCTCTTGCCCTTGCTCTCCAGCACCTGCTCCTTGTAGATCAGGTTGCCGACGTAGAAGCCGGGGCTGGCCTCGGAGCGGCGCACCAGACAGACCACACCGGGCAGATCAATGGCGCGGTAGCTGGCGTGGTAGAGACCGTCGGAGCCGTGGTAGACATGCATTTGCCGCCGGCCGCCGATGATGGTGGCGTTCATGCGCTCCACCTGCATCCGGGCGAAGGCGGAGAACTGTTCGTGCTCACGCACGAGGTCCTTGTCCGCCGGGGCGGGAGAGTCCGGCGCGGGCTGCGCGGCGGATTCCTGATCGCCCAGGCTGGCCAGGATCGGCTGCTGTCCTCCAGCGCTGGCGGCGGCGGGCAGGGAGAGACAGGCGATCAGGGCGAGGGTGGGGACGATTTTCTTGCGCATCAGGTTGGCTCCGGTTGGCTTTGGAAATGGGGACTGCGGAGCATTGTGCCTCGCAGTCCCCCTGGGGTCAAGAGGCGTGATTACAGGCTGCGGATTTCAACGCGACGGTTGAGGTGGCGGCCCTCATCGGTCTTGTTGTCGAACTTGGGCTCGAGCTTGCCCTTGCCGACCACGGAGAACTTGGAGATGTCCAGACCATGGGCGGACAGCCAGTTGACCACGGAGGCGGCGCGGCGCTCGGAGAGCTTCTGGTTGTAAGGAATGCCACCGACGTTGTCGGTGTGGCCCTCGATGACGAACTTCTGGCACTTGGAGTCCTTGAGGATGGTGAGCGCCTGTTCCAGGGCGGGCTCCATCTGCGGGGTGATCTGGTACTTGTTGAAATCGAAGTTCAGGTTACCGAAGGTGATGGTCTCGCAGGCGGCCTTGGGCGCGGGCGCGGCCTTGGCCACGGGGGCGTCGGGCGCAACGTCGTAGAACACGTCGCGCACGAACTTCTTCAGGGCGGCGGGATTCTCCAGGGCCTTGGGATCGCCGGCCACGGAGCAACGGCTGATGCCGCGGATCTCGTCGACGACCATCTTGCCGTGGGCGTTGTCGGCGTAGCTCACCACGTGGATGCACAGATTGGGGTTCTTGGCGTACAGGGCCTTGGCCTCGGCCACGGGGTCGGAACCGTAGTTGGAGTCGCCGTCGGTGAAGATGATGAGGGCGGTCTTGCCGTGCATCTGGGACAGCATGGGATCGAGATCCTTGATGCCGAAGCCCATGGGCGTGTTGCGGCCGTAAATGTCGTAATCGGTCTTGATGGGCGCGATGGCGCCGGCCACGGCGGCCTTGCTATAGGTGGTGGGGGCCAGCAACGCGCCGTAGGGGGCGAAGGTGGCCACGCCGCTCTTGTAGCCGAGCTCGGGAATCTCCGCGTTCATGCGGGCGATGAGATCCTTGGCGTTTTTGATCTTGACGCCCTTGAGGGTGTCGCTTTTCATGGCCATGGAGCCGGAGTAGTCGACGAACAGGATGAAGTTGTCGACCTTGGGCTTCAGCGTTTCGGCCGGGGCCTGGGCGGCCATGACCAGGGCCATGAGGGCGGCTAAAATAACGCCGCCGAAAAGTTTTTTATGCATTTTCATCACGTGCTCCTTGCTAGAAGGTATTTTGGAAGAGGGTTTGCCAAGCGCTAAACCTTTGCTGCATAGCACATTAAATAATATTGCTTCAAATGGCAACAGCGTGCGCCGTCACCATGGGCGGTATACACACGTTGCTTCCGGTTGCCAATTGGCCGGGGAGCGGCTAGTATTATGGGTTGCCAAGCGTCGGCGGAAGTCCGCCGGCGGCTGTGATACCTCTGTCAAGCGGCGGGATTGGGACGCGCGGGGCTCCCGCGCCGGACGCTCGGCTCCGGCCTTCCCCTGCAATTCGCTCAAGGAGCCAATCATGCATATCGTCACCGGCGGCGCGGGCTTCATCGGCAGCGCCATGATCTGGAAGCTCAACCGGATGGGCATGGACGACATCCTCGTGGTGGACAACCTCGCCACCAGCGAGAAGTGGAAGAATCTCGTCAACCTGCGCTACGCCGACTACATGCACCGTGACGAGTTCGCCGCGCGCATCGCGGCCGGCGGCGATCCCTTCGGGACCACGGCCGTGGTGCACATGGGCGCGTGCTCCAGCACCACCGAGCGCGACGCCGATTTCCTCATGCGCAACAACACCGGCTACGCCAAGGCCGTGTGCCGATACGCCCTCTCCTGCGGGGCGAGGTTCGTCAACGCCTCCAGCGCGGCCACCTATGGCGGCGGCGAGTTCGGCTTTTCCGACGACCACGCGGGCATCACCCGGCTCAAGCCGTTGAACATGTATGGCTATTCCAAGCAGCTCTTCGACCTCTGGGCCCTGCGCACCGGCGTGCTGAACAAGGTCGCCAGCGTCAAGTTCTTCAACGTCTTCGGCCCCAACGAGTACCACAAGGGCGACATGAAGAGCGTCATCTGCAAGGCCTTCAAGCAGATCGGCGCGGAAGGCGTCATGCGTCTGTTCCGTTCGCACCGGCCGGACTACGCCGACGGCGGCCAGATGCGCGATTTCGTGTACGTGAAGGACTGCGTGAACGTGCTGTGGTGGCTGCTGGAGCACCCGGAGGCCTGCGGCGTCATCAACATTGGCACCGGAATTGCTCGTACCTGGAACGACTTGGCCGCCGCGGTGTTCGCGGCCATGGGGCGGGAGCCGAACATCGAGTACATCGACATGCCTGAGATCATCCGCGACAAGTACCAGTACCTGACGCGGGCGGACATGGGCAAACTGCGCGCGCTGGGCTGCGACATCCCCTTCACCCGTCTGGAGGACGCCGTGCGCGACTACGTGACCAACTACCTGGCCAAGGACGATCCGTATCTGGATTCACGCGAGCTTTAGCAAAGAGTAAGGAAGGACGCTGGATTGAACTGCCGGAGGATGTGGCGCGCCGCGCTCGCGAGCCTGGTGCTCTCGTGTTGCCTCGTGGCCGGGTCCATGGGACCGGGCCACGCGGCGGGCGTTTCGTCGTCCTCCAGCGGGCCGGAAATCCGCCTGCCCGTCACCCCGCCGCCGCAGCCCTCGGCCGACCTCGCCGCCGTGCGCGAGGTGCGCATGGACATCACGCCCAAGCCCACGCCTCCCGCGCCGGACTTCTCGCGCGGTGTCGAAAATCCGTCGCTGTACAACATCCCCAAGCCGGTCTTCACCGACCAGGCGAGGTTCAGTCCCACGGAGACCGTTCCGCCGCCGCCCGAATTCCCGGGATATTCCAGCGACGGACCGGAGATCCGCCTGCCGGTGACGCCCCCCGGCAAGACGCCGGCGGCAGGCCCTGGCGGAGGGATCGAGGGCCTGCAGCCCGTGTTCATGCTGGGCGGCCATGGCGGCGACGATCCCTGGCGGCTTTCCGGCGACCGCATCATCGGCCAGCACGGCAGCGATTTCATCGTGGCGGTGGGCGGCGCCACCATGGTGCGCGGGCTCAACAGCCTCAAGGCCGACTTCATCCGCTATTACAAGGCCACGCGCTGGGTGTTTCTGCGTGGCAACGTGCGCATCCTTTGGGACGGCGACGTGGTGCAGGCGCAGGAGGCCGAATTCGACCTCGCCAGCATGCAGGGCTGGTTCAAGCACGGCAACGTGTACGTGGGGCAGTCCAGCCTGCGCGTGGACTCCGAGTTCGCCCGCCGCTACGGCGCCTCCAACTACCGTTTCGAGAACGCCAAATTCATCGCCTGCGACGGCGACCGTCCGGCTTGGTCCTTCTCGGCCAAGGAGAGCGATATCGACCTGACCGGGCGCACCCGGCTCTATGATTCGACCTTCAACGTGGTCAACCACCCTGTGGCCTACACTCCCTTCCTTTCGCTTCCGGGCAACGGCAAGCGGCAAAGCGGTCTGCTCGTGCCCGAGATTTCCCACAGCAGTCTGCGTGGTTTCTCCATCAATCAGCCGTATTACTGGGTCATCGACGATGAGCGCGACCTGACGTTCTTCGAGAACGCCATGAGCCGGCGCGGCCTTATGCAGGGCGTCGAGTATCGCCACGCCGAGAATTCGCTCACCCAGGGCGACTGGCGTTTCGACTTTCTGAATGACCGCATGAACGCGCAGGAACTGTATGACGAAAAGCCTGAGCTGCGCACCAAAGGGTTGACGCGCAACAACAGCAACCGCTGGTGGCTGCGCAGCAAGTACAACGGCTTCTTCATCGACCCCGCCTGGAATCTGAAGGTGGACCTGGATTACGTGAGCGACCAGAACTACCTCACCGAATTCCAGAGTGGCATCAACGGTTTCGACAAGAGCAATACGGATTTCCTGAACCGCTTCGGACGCAGCCTCGACGTGGCCGACTCCCTCACGCGGACGAGTTCGGCGTATGTCTCGCGCAACTGGGAGAACTTTGGCGTGACGGGCAAACTGGCCTGGACGGAGAATCTGAACTACCTCAACGGCAACAATCCATCCAGCAAGAACAACACACCGCAAAGTCTGCCGGAGCTCAACGCCTTCGCCTTCAAGAACAAGATACCGGGCACGCCCTTCGACCTGGAGGCCGCCGGCCGTTTCAACTATTTCTGGCGGGAGTACGGCACGCGGGCCATGCGCACGGATTTGCATCCCACCCTGAGCCTGCCGTTCTCTCTGGGACCGGTGACGTTTATACCCACCGCCGGCGTGCGCAGCACGTTCTACAACGTGGGTGGCTACACGGGTGAGCCCAGCACCACCACGACCAACAAGACCCCCGCGCGCAACATGTTCGAGACCGGCTTCACTGGCTTCACCGAATTCTCCCGCGTGTATCAACTGAACAACGACCTTCTGGACCCCCTGCCGCAGAATGTGGGCAAGAATCTTTGGATGGCCGTGCGCCACAGCGTGGAGCCGCGCTTGGAGTTCGCCTACGTGCCGGTGCCCGCCTCGCAGAACCGGTTGCCCGAGTTCGACAGCCTGGACCGCCTCACCCGGCAGAACACCATCACCTATTCCCTCACCAACGTGCTGGATCGCAAGCGCACCAGCGTCGTGGCCAATCCGCCGGCGAACGGCGCGGCGGGCACGGTGCCCACGGTGAGCACCGATTATCTGGATTTCCTGCGTCTGCGCGTGGAGCAGTCCTACAACCGCGACGAGGCCTCGCGCACGGACGAACTGAATCTCTATCCGCGGCGGCCCTTCTCGGATGTCATGTTCGAGGGCTCGGTCAAACCGGAGAAATATCTCACGCTGACCTCCAAAACCTACTATTCGCCGTACCTGAACCGCCCCACCGAGCACGAGCACTCCCTGACCCTGAACAAGGAGAACGTGGGCGAGCTGCGTTTCGCCCATGACTACCTGCACCCCGTGGACGAGTACACGCGGCACGTCACCAGCGACGTGCAGGTGCTCACCGTGGGCGCGGACTATCAGATCACGCGCAACCTCAAGTTTGTCAGCAACTACCGCATGGACATCGCCGGGCATTCGGACCTGGAGAAGAACGTGGGCTTCGTCTGGCGCGACCAGTGCTACGAGATGCAGCTCAAGTACATCCGCAAACCCACGGATTCCGCCGTGGAGTTTCAGTTCAACCTGCTTGATTTCGGCAAGCCCTAAGGGCATCCTCGGGCATATGGAGCGCCGCCATATCATCCTTCTGCCAGAGACCCTGCGCAACCAGATCGCCGCCGGCGAGGTTGTGGAGCGTCCGGCCAGTGTCCTCAAGGAACTTGTCGAGAACAGTCTCGACGCCGGAGCCACGCGCGTGGACGTGGCGTTGGAGGGGGGCGGCGCGGCCCGGCTCGTGGTGGCCGACGACGGCGCGGGCATCCCCGCCGGCGAACTCTCGCTCGCCGTCACCCGCCACGCGACCAGCAAGCTTGCCAGCGCGGCGGACCTATTCGCAGTCAGGAGCTTCGGCTTCCGCGGCGAGGCGCTGCCGAGCATCGCCTCGGTCTCGCGTCTCACGTTGGCCTCCCGCGCACGCGGTGCGGCCGAGGCCGCCATGATCGAGGTGGAGCACGGCGAGCTCAGGGCCGAGGGGCCCACGGCGCTTTCCGCAGGCACGCGGGTGGAAATGCTGCACCTTTTCGCCAGCACGCCGGCCAGGCTTAAATTTCTGCGCACGGAGGCCACGGAGGCCAAACGCTGCCAGGAAATCCTCATGCGCATGGCGCTTTCCCGTCCGGACGTGGCCTTCTCGCTCACCAACGGCGGTCGGGAAATCTTCCGCCTGCCCGCAGGGGAGGAGCTCGCCGCGCGGCTGGGGCGTTTCTGGCCGCCGCAGGTCTCCGCCGGGCTCGCGGCCTTTGAGCGCGAGCGCGACGGCTCCACCGTCCACGGCCTTGCCGGCTCGCCCGAGCACGCCCAGAACCGCGCCGACCGGATGCTCTTCTACGTCAACGGCCGGCCCGTGCAGGACCGCTTGCTCATGCGCGCCGCGCGCGACGCCTACAAGGGGCGTCTGCTTTCCGGCGAGTATCCGCAGCTGCTGCTTTTTCTCGACCTGCCGCCCGAGGAAGTGGATGTGAACGTGCATCCGGCCAAGCTGGAGGTGCGCTTCCGCGACGAGGGCGCGGTGTTTTCCCTGGTGCGTCTGGCGTTGGAGCCCATCGCCGGGGCCTCGACCCTGGCCGAGCCCGGGGCGGGCTACGGGGCCGAGCCGGGAGTCACTTCGGGACCGAACGCCCCCGTCGGGGGCGCGGCGACCGGATGGTCACCGACCGGGGGGCCGGCGTCGCGGAACACGTGGCGGCCCGGTTCGGGGGACGACGACACCGGCAAGTCCGGCGCGCTGGCCGCCTACCGCGCCTTTCAGTCGCCGCCACCGGAGCGGGACATCCCGCTGCCCGTTTTCCCCCAGGAACCGGCCGAGGCGGGGACCGCGTCCGAGGCCGGAGGGTCCGCCGGTCCGGTTCCGGGGCTGACCGCCGGGCCGGCCGCGCGCGTCCTGGGCCGCGAGGATCTGGAATACCTGGGGCAGATCGCCGACACCTATCTGCTGCTGCGCCAGGGCGGGCAGGCCGGCCGGCTGCTCATCGTGGACCAGCACGCCGCGCACGAGCGTGTGATTCTGGAGGGAATGCGCCGGGCGCGCAGCGGGGGCGACACCCAGCTGCTCGCCGCGCCGCTGCCGCTTTCCCTGCATCCGGCCGAGGCCCTGCGTCTGGCCGAGCTGGAAAACGGATTGCGCGAGGTGGGCTACGTGCTGGAGGTCGAGGGCGACTCGCTGCGCGTCCTCGGGGTGCCGCCCAGCCTGCCCGCCGGCCGCGCCGTGGAGCATCTGCGCGAGATTCTCTCCGAGCAGTCCGACGGGTTGGCCACCCTGTGGACGCTGCTTTCCTGCAAGTCGGCCATCAAGGCCGGCCAGCCCCTCGCCCCCGACGAGGCCCTGGCCCTGCTGGACGCCTGGCTCGACGCGCCAAGCCGCGAGCACTGTCCCCACGGCCGGCCCGTGGTGGTCGGCTTCGGCGCGGCGGAGCTGGAGCACCTGTTCAAGCGCAAATAAATCGGCGCGGCCGTGGCGAATCCACACGAAACGCGCCCATACATTGGCTCCGCCGCCGTCTGCGCCGGGAATCCCGCCTTGCGCCCAAGGCCGATCTCTGCCAATCTGCCCATCGCGCTCCCCACTTCATCGCCGAAACTCTCGTGAGCGCAGGAGACGATCCGTCCATGAGCATCCTGTACAACAAAATCGAAGTCCGCATCGATCTTTCCGCCATCCGCTCCAACTACCGTCTGCTCAAGAGCCACGGCAGCCACGTCATCGGGGTCATCAAGGCCGACGCCTACGGCCACGGCCTGTTCGAGGTGGCCGAGGCCCTGGCCGCCGAGGGTTGCGATACCTTCGCCATCGGTTCCGTGGAGGAGGGCGTGGCGCTGCGCAAGCACCTGCTGTCCAAGGGGATCAAGGCGCGCATCATGTCGCTGCTGGGTCCCGTGGACCCCGAGGACTACGCGCCGTTGTGGGAGTATGAGATCATCCCCTTCATCGGCGGGTTCCGCCAGCTGGAGGAGGTGGCCGGCCACGCCGCGCGCCTGGGCCGCGCCCTGCCCATCTCCGTCAAGTTCGACACGGGCATGGCCCGCCTCGGCTTCGTT
The DNA here is from genome assembly GCA_020692325.1 of Desulfocurvus sp. Lineage (GTDB taxonomy): Bacteria > Desulfobacterota > Desulfovibrionia > Desulfovibrionales > Desulfovibrionaceae > Humidesulfovibrio. The sequence goes on along the minus strand of JAIMKR010000006.1, from coordinate 39,157 downwards.
GAGGAGGACCTGCCCCGCCTGTTGGAGCGCCTGGGCGAGGCCCCGCTCGTGCGGCCGGTCATGGCCAGCTCGCACCTGGCCACGGCCGACGACCCCGACGCCGTGGATTTCGTGATGGAGCAGGGCCGCCGCTTCGAGCTCATGGTGGGCGCGCTGCGCGGGGCCGGCTATGACGTGGAGGCCAATCTGGCCAACACCGCGGCCATCCTGGCCCATCCCAAACTGCACTACCAGAGCCAGCGCGGCGGCATCTCCCTGTACGGGGCCAGCCCCTTCGCCGGCACCGCGTGGGAGCATCTGGGCGCCGGGCTCGTTCCCGCCATGCAGGCGCGCACCAGGATCGTCTCCGTGCACCCGCTCAAAAAGGGGCACACCATCAGCTACGGCGGCATTTTCACCGCCCCGCGCGACATGACCGTGGCCATCGTCGCGGCCGGCTACGCCGACGCCTACAGCCGCGGCCTTTCCGGCCGGGGCGCGCAGATGCTCATCGGCGGCCGTCGTGTGCCGCAGGTGGGCCGCATCTGCATGCAGATGTGCGCGGCCGACGTGACCGACCTGCCCGACGTGCGCCCCGGCGACTGGGCCACGCTGCTGGGCGGCGAGGGACCGCTGGCCATCACCGGCGACGAGCTGGCCGGCTGGTGGGGCACCATTTCCTACGAGGTGTTCTGCCTGCTGGGCATGAACCGTCGCGTCTTCATCGGGGCGTAAGCCCGGGAGTTCGATATGTCTGAAGATAACACGCCCAAGGAAGAGTGGATTTTCGCCGAGAAACGTCCCATGGACGAGACCGACCCCAAGGAATTCATGCGCAAGTGGGTCAACGTGGCCGAGGACATGGCGCTGGTGCCCGAGCTCAACGTGCGCATGCGCGTGGAGGAGGGCAACTTCGTCATCGACGTGAGCCCGGAACTCTTCGAGGTGTTCCAGACCGCCTAGACCGGTCGCGCCGGCACTTGCGCATTTTCGACGCGCGGCTGCCGGCGTGTTGGGAAAATTGACAAGGCGCTGGGCGGCCACGTATCTTCCCGCCAGACTGCAAGGGAGGCGGGGTGATGATGGACGCGGCGTTGTGGGCCGAATTCACGCTGGTGGTGGCCGTCGCCGGCGCGGGAGGTTTCCTTCTGGGCCGGGCCGCCCGGCGTCGCGTTTTGCCTGCGGATGGTTTGGCGCGCGTCGTTCCCAGCGCCGCCATGGCCGGATTTCTGCGTGATCTGGCCGCCGCCGGCCTCGATATCACGCCCGCCGGCGGGGGCGACCCCGAGGCGGAGGGAGCGGGCCACGAGTCCCTGGCGCGCTGCACGGTCCTCTCCCTCGGCCCGGACGGGCTGCTCTGCGAACTCTCCGCCAACGCCGCGCCCGACGACATCCGCCCCGGCGCGCGCGTGCTCTGCTTCTTCCCCCCGCGCCGGCTCGACGGCCGCCGGGTCAACGCCTTTTCCTCCGTCATCGCCGCCGTGGACGCCGTGGCCGAGCCGCCGCGCGTGCTTTTCGCCACGCCTACGCGCGTGCTGGCCGTGGCGCGCCGCCGTCACAAGCGCAAGCGCGTCAGCGACCAGCGCTTCGTGCGGGTGCGGCTGTGGCTGGCCGCGCCCGGCTGCGCCCGGCCGTATTTCCCCACCGCCTCGCCTGATGTCTGGGTCAACGCCTATGACGGCCGCCATGGCGAGGACAACGCCGTCACGGACATCTCCGCCGGGGGACTGGCTTTGGAGGTGCGGGCCGGGCTTCTGCCCGCCAGCCTGATCGAGGGCAGCCCGGTGGTCATCAAATGCTCGCTGTTTCAGTTCCGGGAAAAGCGGTTCAGACCCTATTGGTACGCCGGCGTGGTGCGCGGGCTCAGCGCCGGACCGGGCGACGGCCTCAGGCGCGTCGCCGTGGGCTTCACCCATGTGGGCGCGCCCGACGACGCCGCTCCGCAGGGCGTGGCTTGGACGGCCCGCGAGCAACAGCAAGGAGACGATCGATGAAGGTGCTCGCGATCAACGGAAGCGCGCGGCTGAACGGCAACACCGCGATCATGCTCGAAACCGCCCTCGCGGAACTTTCCGCCGCCGGCGTGGAGACGGAGTTGCTCCAGCTGGGTCCCAAGACCCTGCAGGGCTGCGTCGCCTGTTACAAGTGCTTCGAGAACAGAAACCGCCGTTGCGCCGTGGACGACGTGATGAACGAATACATCGGACTTTTGGCCGAGGCCGATGGCGTCATCCTGGGCTCGCCCACCTACTTTGCCGACGTCACCTCGAACATGAAGTCGTTCATGGACCGGGCCGGCATGGTTGCCCGCGCCAACGACGACCTGTTCCGGCGCAAGGTCGGCGCGGCTGTCGTCACCGCGCGCCGGGGCGGGGCCATCCACGCCTTCGACACCTTGTGCCACTTCCTGTACGTGAGCCAGATGATCGTGCCCGGCTCCAGCTATTGGAACATGGGCTACGGCCGCGAGCCCGGCTCGGTGAGGTCCGACGACGAGGGACTCGCCACCATGCGCTCCCTGGGCCAAAACATGGCCTGGCTGCTTGAAAGGCTGGCGGACTAGCCTTGTCCCCCGCCGGTTTGTCCATCGTGTCGCTGGCCCTGGGGTTCGGGTTGATTCTCGGGGGTGGTGCGGCCGCGCTGCTGGGCCGAAGCCGGACCTCCGTGCTGCGCGAGCGCCTGCGCGCCGCCCTGGAGCAGGCCGAGGGCCTGCGGGCGGAGGTGGAGCGCGAGCGCGAGGCCGCGATGGAATCCGCCGACGCGTTGCGGCGCGAGACCGCCCGCCGCGCCGCCAGCGAGGAGCTGGCCGGCCGCGTGCCCACCCTGGAGGAGCGCGTGGCCACCCAGTCGCGGGAGCTGGCCCAGGCCGGCGCGCGCCACAGCGAGCTGGTCACGCGCATGGACGCGGAACGCAAGGCCGCCGCCGCGCGCGAGGCCATGCTCACGGATCTGCAGAATCAGTTGCAGAACACGTTCAAGGCCCTCTCCGCCGACGCGCTCGCCAACAACAACCAGAATTTCCTGCAACTCGCCGCGCAGCATCTGGCCCGGCTCCAGGAGACCGGCCGGGGCGATCTCGAACTGCGTCAGAAATCCATCGAGGGGCTCGTCAAACCCATCCGCGACGCGCTGGCCCAGGTGGATACGCATTTACAGGGCATGGAGAAGCAGCGCGTGAGCGCCTATGCCGGCCTCACCGAACAGGTGCGGCAGATGGCCACCGAGCAGGTGGAGTTGCGGCGCGAGACCGGCCGGCTCGTCACCGCCTTGCGCCGGCCCACGGTGCGCGGCCGTTGGGGCGAGATACAGCTGCGGCGCGTGGTGGAGCTGGCGGACATGGTGGATCATTGCGACTTCGCCGAGCAGGTGAGCGTGAACACCGAGGACGGGCGGCTGCGGCCGGACATGGTGGTGCGGCTGCCTGGCGGCAAGAACGTGGTGGTGGATTCCAAGGCCCCCCTGGAGGCCTATCTCAACGCCCAGGAGGCCGCAGACGACCAGTCGCGTGAGCAGTTCATGAAGGCCCACGCCCGGCAGATCCGCGACCATCTGACCAAGCTGGGGCAGAAGGCCTACTGGGAGCACTTGCGGCCCACGCCGGAGTTCGTGGTCATGTTCCTGCCCGGCGAAATTTTCTTCAGCTCCGCTTTGGAGCAGGATCCCGCGCTCATCGAGGAGGGCGTCAAACAGAAGGTCATCGTGGCCTCGCCCACCACGCTCATCGCCCTGCTGCGCGCGGTCTACTACGGCTGGCAGCAGGAACGCGTGGCCGAGAACGCCCAGCAGATCAGCGACTGCGGCCGCAAGCTCTACAAGCACGCGACCGTGCTGGCCGACCACTTCGCCAAGGTCGGCCGGGGGCTTGGCGGCGCGGTCACGGCCTACAACAGCGGTGTCAAGACCCTGCAATCCGGCGTGCTCAGCCAGGCGCGCAAGCTCAAGGAGCTGGCCGCCAATGAGGAACGGGATCTTCCCGAGGTCGAACCCCAGGAGATCTTCCCGCGCGAGCCCCCACGGATCGAGGATTGATTCCGCGCCCTCACGCGCGCCGACACATGAGCATGGCCGCGTCCATTAAAAACGAGCCGTCCGCCTCCACGTCGAAGTGCCCGCGTGCCTCCTCGGGCGCGGCGACGAGCACGTCGCGGGCGGCCTCGGCGCGGCGTTCCGGCGTGCGCATCCGCGCCGTCCAGGCGGCGAAGCGCGCTGGCACCCGCCAAGTCGTCGTCTCCGGCTCGGCGAACCCGGCTCCGGTCAGCATGGCCAGCCATTCGGAGACGCGGTAGTCGCGGACGTGCGAGGGATCGCGCAGTATTTCCGCCGCCTGCAGCACCGTGTCGCACAGGGGCGACTCGGGCGCGACGATGTCCACCACAGCCAGGGGCGCGTCGGGGGCGAGCACGCGCCGGAGCTCCGCCAGCGCGGCGGGAACGTCGGCCCAGTGGTGCGCGGAGTAGCGCGTGGCGGCCAGGGCGAATGCGCCGTCGGGAAAGGGCAGACGTTCGGCGGGCGTCTGACGCGTGGTGATGTCCAAGCCTCGGCGTTCGGCCTCGGCCGCCACCACGGCGAGCATTTCCGGGGCGATGTCGCAGGCGGTCACCTTCGCCCCGCCGCGCGCCAGCGCATAGGCCGCGTGCCCGGCCCCGCAGCCAAGGTCCAATGCGGGCGACCCGTCGTCGGCCGTCCTGGCCAGCTCCTCCAGCCGCGTCAGGTCCGCGCCCGTGGCGTGCACGTCGCTCGTCAGATAATTCGCCGCCGCCGCGCCGAAGCGCCCGGCCGCCATGTCCCGTTGCTCCATCGTCCACCTCCGTCGTTGCCCCGATGCCGGAAAACGGCGTTCGCGCGTCCGGCTGGACAACGCCTCGCCTGCCGCCTATCCTGATCCAACATCCGGCCATCCGTCCAGCGCGGCCATTCCCTTGTGGGCGTGGCCGGAAGGTTCGTCCGCGGGAGAAAATTGGTCTGTTTTCCCCAGGCCCCCCGGTTTTTTAATGCCGAGGCGTCCGTTTTCATTGTGTGGAAAACGCCCCCGCGCTCACACGCCGGTACGCCTGATCCGTCTGGAAGAATCGGGGTCGCCCGTCGGTTTGAATGGTGGGCGGACGCCGTCCCGGGACGGTATGTTGACGGAACAACGATCGGTGTGGGCGGCGGCGCTCACGCGGCCATCCTTTCATCGGGCAGGACCGCATGACCCGCGTCACCCATCTTTTCAACCAAGTAATATAGTTACGGAGGCCCCCATGCGCATCGCCATCATCGGCGCCGGCTCCCTCGGCATGTACATCGGCGCGTTGCTTTCCCGCGCCGGGCGCGACGCGACCCTCGTCGCCCACCGCCAGGAAAGCGCGGACGCCCTCAACTCCCAGGGTGTGGTGCTCACCGGCGCCATCGAGGCGACCATCCCCGTGACCGCCTGCACGCCCGACGGCTTGCGCGGCCTGTACGACTCCGCCATCCTCATCACCAAACTCGACGCGAGCGACCAGGCCTTGAGTCAGCTCTCCGGCCACCTCGCGCCGTCGGGATTCGTCTGCACCCTGCAGAACGGCATGCCCGAGGAGGCCGTGGCCCGGGCCGTGGGACGCGAGCGGACCACAGGCGGCGTGGTCCTTGTGGGGGCCTCGCGTCAGGGTCCCAACGTCACGCGCATTACCAGCAAGATAGACATGCTCGCCCACGCCTTCGAAATCGGCGAACTGGATGGCTCGACCACCCCGCGCATCACCGCCCTGGCCGAAGAGCTCTCCGCCGCCGGCGGCTGCCATGTGGTGTCCAACCTGCTCGACCTCCGCTGGGCCAAGCTGCTCATCAACGCCTCCGTCAGGGCCATGACCGCCGTGTTCGGCTGCGGTGATCGCGGCGTCCTGGAGAACAGCGCCGCCCTCGCCCTTACCGTCCGCGCCGCCGACGAGGTCGTCCGCGTGGCCCACGCCGCCGGGCATGTCCTCGCCCCGCTTCAAGGACGCGAAATGGAGCCCCTGGCCATTCCGACCGGCGGCCGCCCCGAGGATCGTTTCGACCTCTTCCGCGAGTACTTTCTTCCCTGGGGTGACACCAAGAGCAGCATGAATCAGGATCTCACCGCCAAGCGCAAAACCGAGGTCCGGCACCTCAACGGCTACGTCTCCGCCAAGGGGCGCGAACTCGGCGTGCCCACCCCCGTCAACGATTTCGTCACCCGCGTCGTCATCGACGCCGAGGCCGCCGGCCGCGTGCCCACCATGGACGAGAGCCTTGATCGCGCCGTCCGGGAGCTGCCCGGGTTCTAGTGCGACGGGCCGGGCGTCACGGCGTGGCCCTGGCGGGCAAGGCGGAACAATCGGGGGGAAACCTTTCCGCTGGAAAGGTTCTCCTCCCCGCCCCCCTTCCAAAGGCTTTTAAAGGTGACACCGGCGGGCCATGGCTCCGTCGCCTTGATCCATGCGCGGGCGAAAGTTCAAGGCTTTTCCCCCTTAAACACCCCAAACGGCCCGGAATGGCAAAAGCCATTCCGGGCCGTTTGGGGTGACGTGTATAAAATTTCCCCCTTTCGCCATCGTCGACGCATTGTGAGCCCGCACCGGCTGCGGATGAGGGATTCCAAAGGCGTCAGCCGTTAGGGGAGCGGTCTCCCGCGAATCTTACGGCTGTCGACGGCATCGATGGTGAACGCCCTTTGGTGGGGTCCGGGGTGACGCCCAGGCGGGATAAGGGGCGGAGCCCCTTGAGCGCATCGAGGGATCCGCAGGCGTCCCGCGTCCGCGTGGCTCAGAGGCCGCGGGCGATGAATGGGCCGTTGAGGAGGTCGGCCTTGTTGACGGGCATCCGTTCGGCAGGCCGGCCGTCGATCATGCGGCGCATGGACCCGCCCGCGCCTTCGAGCACGGCCTGACCGGCGGCGGTGTCCCATTCGTGGGTCTGGTTGAAGCGCGGGTACAGGTCGGCCCGGCCCTCGGCGATCATGCAGAATTTGAGCGCGCTGCCACGGGTGACGCTGTCGCGCACGGGCTTGCCGGCGAGCCATTGTTGCAGCCGTTGGTCCGGGTGCGAGCGGCTGACGAGCACGGTCAGGCCCTCGGCCGGGACCTTGCGCGCGGCGATGGGTTCCCAGGACACGCCGGGGGCGCGGCGGAAGGCCCCGAGTCCTTGTCCTCCGACGTAGGTCGCGCCGGAGACGGGCGCATGCACGGCCCCGAGTTTGGAAAAGCCGGCCTCGGCGAGTGCGATGCATACGCAGAACTCGCCGAGCTCCTTGACGAATTCCTTGGTGCCGTCCAGGGGGTCGACGATGAACAGCCGCGGCCAGGGGGCGCGGTTTTCGTAGGGGATGTCCGCACCCTCCTCGGTGAGTACGGAAATGGCCGGGAAACGCGCGGCCAATTCGCGCAGAATGACGGCGTTGGCGGCGAGGTCGGCCTCTGTGACTGGCGAGTGGTCGGGCTTCTCCTCCACGCGGTAGCCGCGTGCGCGCACGTCCATGATGGCGTGGCCGGCGGCCTCGGCGATGTCGGCGAGAATTTCAAGTTCAACGTTGGGCATGGCGTTGGCCTCCTGTGAACTGGCCCGTGATGCCGCGGCGCGCCTTGACGGCCGGAAACGCCCACGCGTCCGGTCCCGCGTGGTGGAAAACCTGCTTGGGCCGATGCCTTCACGGGATCGTCCGTCGCGAGGCCGCCGGGCGGTGTCGATGGCGCTGGTTATTCGGCCTCGCGCGCCTCGATGACTTTGAGTTCGTTGGTGAGCGGGTCGATGCGGCCGAAGGTGAGGTCGAAGCGCATTCCCGGCTGCACGCGGTCGCCGAGGATGTGCCGGGGGGCGCGCACGGTGATTTGCAGGTTCGGCAGGGAGAGCGTGGGGTAGGAGCCGGCGTCGTCCACCACCACGGCGGGGAAGGGCTCGCGCTTGCGCTGCGCGAGGTACACGAGCTTCCAGTACCTGGGGCGGAAGCGTTGCACCTGCCCGACCTCCTGAATGCGCGCGGAGAGATGTGGCACGATGGCCCGCAGAGCGGCCGCGTCGAGTCTTGGAGCACCGTGGGCGAGGAACGCCTCCACCTGCGCCATGTTCAGAAAGTCCACGTAGCGGCGGATGGGCGAGGTTATGGTGGCGTAGGCGTCGCAGGCGAGCGCGGCATGGCGGCGAGGTGCGCATTCCAACACTGGCGGGGCCAGCAGCTTGACCACGCGGAAAATGTCCACCGGATCGCTGAACACGCCGGTGGCCTCGCGTGGGAGGGCTATGTCCTGGGTGCGGCAGAGCAGGGGCACGCCGCGTTCGCGCGTCCAGGCGGCCATGCCGCTGTTGGCCAGGATCATGAATTCGCTCACCAGCAGCTCGGCGTCCGGGCTGGTCTGCCGCAGGGAGACGTCCACGCGCACGTTTTCCGGCGTACCGTCGAGGCTGACCACGGGTTCGGGCTTGTCGATGACCACTGCCCCACGTTCCAGCCGGCGGGCGAAAAGTTCGCGCGCCAAGCGCAGGGCCAGCGCGAGCTGGCGTCCCTCGGCGTCGTCGCATCCCTCGTCGAGCGCGGCCTGGGCGTCGGGATAGGTGATGTTGTGGGCGACACTGATCCAGGCCAGCCGGGGGCGCGTGTCCATCACCACGCCGCGTTCGTCGAGCAGGAACTCGGCGGCCAGCGCGGGCCTTGGTTGCCCGGCGATGAGGCTGTACAGACCGGTGCCGAGGGCCTCCGGCAGCATGTGGCCGCTGCCCTCGGGCAGGTAGAGGCTGGTGGCGCGGGAGAAGACCTCGCGGTCGAGCGCGCCGCCGAAGTCCCAGACGGCGCACGGCCGGGCCAGCGCCACGGTGCAGGAATAGCCGGGCCGGCCGTCGGGCAGGGTGGCCTCGGCCACGAAAAAGGCGTCGTCGATGTCGCGGGTGCTGGCGGCGTCGATGCTGAGGTAGGGCGCGGGGTCGATGGCTGCGTTGGCGGCGGCCTCGTCGGCGAGGGTTTCCAACCGTTGTTTTTGCGTGGCGCTCTCGTCGGTGAAGGCCTGTGACCAGTCGTCGCCCCAGGCGTAGCCGGCCTCGTCGAGAAAATGGTTGTGGTGCGGCGGCAGCACGCCCCAGGCCTGGGCCAGCTGCAGGGCCAGGTGCGGGGCGTCGGGCAGGGGCTTCTTCAGCGACTCCCAAAGTTTGGCCAGGGCCTCGCGGTCGGCGTCGACACCGTCGGTCTGCCGGGCCACCTGGGCCAGCAGCACGGCGCGCAGGCGCTGCTCCACCTCGGGATCCAGCCCCTCGGCCTCGCGCAGCATGACGTGGGGCGAAAGCGGCGGCTGGCCGGATTTGATGCGCGCCCACAGCGCGGCGAACACCACGTGCCCGGCGTTGGCCACGGCCTCGCGGTCCTTTTCCTCGCGCTCGCGCTCCAGGCGCGCGGCCACCTTGTCCGCCGGGTGGATCTCAAAGTCCGGCGGCTGGAATTTGAAGTGGGTCTTGGCTTCGAGCAGGGTGCGGCCCATGGCGGCCACCTCGTCCACGCCGGGCTCGGTCCAGAGGAGGTCGGCGAACCACTCGGCGGGGGCGCGTTCCATCTCCCCCTGGGCCATGTCCCACAGCTCCGTGGGGTTGATGCCGCCGGCGATCTCCCGGCGGCGGGCGTCGATGTCGTCGAGCCTGTGGCCGATCTCCTCGCGCGAGGCGCCGGGGGGGCATTCGGGACCGACCCAGGGCAGCAGGCGCGTGGCGGCGAGCTTCACTTCGCGTTTGGTGCGGCTGAGCAGACGCAGGCGTCCCTGCGATTCCTCGAGCACCCAGGCGATGTGGGGCTCGCCGTCCTGCAGGAACTCCACCACGGTGCCGGGCGGGACATAGGCGGCGGGCTTGAACGATTTGGTCATCCTGTCCGCTTTAGTGCTTGAAGGAGCGCTGGCCGGTGAAGACCATGGCCACCTGCGGGCTTTTTTCGTTCACGGCGCGGATGACCTCCCAGTCGCGCAGGGAGCCCCCGGGCTGGGCGATGGCGGTGACGCCCTGGTCCATGCACACGTCCGCGCCGTCGCGGAAGGGGAAGAAGCCGTCGGAGACGACCACCGAGCCCGGCAGGCCGCCCCGGGCCGCCTCGGCGCGGGCGCGGATGTCGGCCAGCGCCGAAGCCTTGGCCTCATCCGAGCGGGCGGCGAGCATCAATTCGTAGATGGACTGCTTCTGCTCCTTGAAGCTCAAGAGATCGGCATATTTCGTGCGGGCCTTGCTCACGGTCAGGTCCACGCAGCCCACGCGATCCTGCTCGCCGGTGCCGATGCCTGTGGTCACGCCGTCGCGCACGAAGATGACGGAATTGGACGACACCCCGGCCTCCACGGACCAGGCGAAGATGAGGTCCGCCATCTCCTTGGCTGTGGGCTTGCGGGCGGTGTAGGTGGTCCCGTCCTTCTCGGCCGTGGCGGGCAGGAAGTCCGCCGCCTCGCGGATGCGGCTCTGGAAGGACTTCTGCAGCACCAGCCCGCCGTCGAACAGGGCCTTGATGTCCAGGAAGGGGGCCATGGCCAGCTCGTCCAGCCGGGCGATGCCGGGGATCTCCAGAATACGCAAGTTCTTGCGGCCCTTGAGAATATCCACCGCGCCGGCCTCGAAGGAGGGGGCGGCCACGACCTCGAAATAAAATGAGTTGATGAGTTCGGCCGAGGCCTTGGTCAGCTCGCGGTTGACCACGATGGCCCCGCCGAAGGCGGCGATGCGGTCGGCCCAGAACGCGCGCGAGACCGCCTCCTCGACGCCCTGATCGGTCCAGGCCGCGCCGCAGGGATTGTTGTGCTTGAGGATGACGGCGGCCGGCCGCTTGGTAAGGTATTGCAGAATGTTCAGGGCGTTGTCCACGTCGGTGAAATTCGTCTTGCCGGGGTGCTTGCCGGCCTGCAGCATATGCTCCTCGGTCAGCGCGGAGACGAGGCCCTGGCCGGGGCCGCGGAAGGCCACACCATCCAGTTCAAGGCCGCCGGACACGTGCTCATAGAGCGCGGCGGGTTGGTCCGGGTTTTCGCCATAGCGCAGGCCGCGCACCTCGCCGCCGATGTTCCACGTGCGTTTTTTGTAGACCAGCTCCTGCTCGCCGAGGATGATGCGCAGATCGTCGGGGAAGTGGTCGTGCAGGAGGGTGGAGTACATCTTTTTCAGATCGCTCATGGCGTGGTTCCCTTTGTTGGTGGTGTCGTTGCGTCGGGCAAGCCCTAGCACAGGCGGTCCCGGCGGGCAAATTTGAATTGGCGGCCGGGCCGATTTCTGCTAACTGCCATCCCGCGCCGATAGCGCGCGCGGAGGTTTTCACCTATGCCCGAATCGTATCTGGAGAACGCGCTGGCCAAGCTGGCGCACCAGCTCGTGGCTTTCGACGAGGCCTCGCTCATGGACCTGTGGGAGAAGTACGCCGAGGAGGTCCGCCAGTTCGAGCCCACCCGCCGCTGGGAAGAGGCTGTGATCGTCTTCGGGCTCATCCAGTCCGTGCGCATGAAGAACCAGCTGTTCAACCACAATCTCGCGGCTTCCCGCGCGCCGCGTTTTACGCCGCCTGAGCTGGAGATGCTGGATCTGACCGTGCCGCAGCGCGAGCCGCGGAGCGACACGCCGCACGGGGTCGACAGGGCTCCGGGATCAGTCCGCCAGGGCAAGCCGAAGGCCGGAAAGCTCATCCCCCTGCGCCCCCGCCAGGATTAGGCCGCGGATGGCGTAGGTGAAGTAGCGCACCTTATCCACGAAATCGACCGCCTCGCCGCCGCGGCACACGCCATAGCGCGTGTTCTGGGCCACGGAGGTCTTGGCCAAGCGGGGCAGGGCCTCGCGCACGCGCAGCCATGAGGGCAGCATTCCGTCCTCCCGCGTCAGCTCGATGGCGTCCTGCACGTGCCCCTGGCCTACGTTGAACGCGGCCAGAGCCAGCAGCATGGCATCCTCCGGTCCGTACCCCAGGCCCAGGAACTGCGAGCGCAGCATGTCCAGATAGCGCGCCCCGGCGAAGATCACCTCGCGCGGGTCGTCCGGGTTGCGCACGCCCAGCTCGGCGAGCGTGTCGCCAGTCATCTGCATCAGCCCGCGCACGCCCGTCACGCTCACGGCGTCCGGGTTGAAGCGCGATTCCTGGTGGATGACGGCCATGAGCAGCGAGGGATCCAGGTGCCATTTGCGTGCCGCGCGCATGATGGTCTTGCGCAGGGGGGGCACCTCCAGCGCCAGGGTGCGGCGCAGTGTCTCCATCTCGAATGGATCCGGCGTGGCGGGCAGGAAGCCCAGGGTGCGCTCGCGCAGGGCGGGCAGGCTGCCGTCGGCCTCCACGCGGGACCAGAACTTGCGCATGGCGTGGTTCAAGTGCGGCACGTCCGTGCGCCACACGAAACGGTAGGACGCCACGTGGTGGGTGGGGGCCGTGTCGCGCACCTGGTCCACGAAGGGCAAAAGCAGGTGCAGGGCGTCCAGCGGCAGGGCGGGCGCCTGCCTGGGGCTGGTGGAGAACGACGCCGCGATTCGCAAAAGCTCGCCGAGGGCTCCCGTCGGGTTGTCGGGCGGGTCGTAGCCTTCGGTCCAATCTATGGCATAGATCGGTTGGCGGTCGTACTCGGGGCCGAAGGCGATGCGTTCGGTCCTGTCTTCGGCCCGGACCTCGCGCGAGGAGATATCCTCGGGCGCGACGCCCATGGCCAGGCCGATCTGGGCGCGGCCGTTTTCGACCATGTCCAGAGCGTCCTCCGGGGTATCGGTGAAGACGAAGTGCAGATCGACGCCGTGTTCCCGCGCGAAGCGTTCGAGCAGCGTTTTTTCCAGGCTCATGGAGGCGTCGGCGGAGACGCGGGTCTGCCGCGGGGCCGCGACCACGAGACTCTTGGGCATGGGCAGGGTCAGGGTGTGATGCACCACGAGCCCGGCCAGGGCGGCCGTGAGCAGGCCGAGAACGAGACGTTCGCGTCCCTTTCCTCGCTGTGCCACCGCCAAGTTGTCCGGGGGGGTTGTTGACACGAGCAAAATCCTCTTTTACGCAATTGTGCCACTTGCCGAAAAATCGGCGTCTACAAAAGACGGGCAAGTAGGTAGTCATAAGGAGCGTCCATGTCAAATATCGTGGTCTTCGGGTCCCAGTGGGGCGATGAGGGCAAGGGCAAAATAGTGGATATGCTGGCCCAGCAAAGCGCCGCCATCGTTCGTTTTCAGGGCGGCAACAACGCCGGTCACACCCTGGTGGTGGGCGGCGAGAAGTGCGTGCTGCACCTCATCCCCTCTGGCATCCTGCACCCGGGCAAGATCTGCCTCATCGGCAATGGCGTGGTGCTCGATCCCGCCGTTTTCCTGAGTGAAATAGAAACCCTGGCCAAAAAGGGCGTGGATGTGAGCCCCAAACGGCTCATGATCAGCAAAAAAACGCACGTGATCATGCCGTACCACTGCGCCCTCGACGTGGCGCGGGAAAGCTCGCGTTCCGGCGGAACCAAGATCGGCACCACCGGCCGGGGCATCGGCCCCTGCTACGAGGACAAGGTGCACCGCTGCGGCATCCGCGCGGCCGACCTCGCCGACCCCGAGCTGCTGCGCAAAAAAATTGTCCATGCCCTGGAGGAGAAGAACGTTCTGTTCAAAGCCCTCTACGGCGCGGAGCCTCTGGATCCCGAAAAGATCTTCCAGGACATGCTGCCCCTCGCCGAGCGCATCAAGCCCTATCTGGGCGATGTCTCCAGCGCCATTCAGGAAGTGGTGGCCGGCGGCGGCTCCCTGCTCTTCGAAGGCGCACAGGGCACGCATCTGGACGTGGACCACGGCACCTATCCCTTCGTCACCTCGTCCACCACGGTCTCGGGCAACGCCGCCTCGGGCTCCGGCTGCTCGCCGCGCCTGCTCGACCGCATCATCGCCATCGTGAAGGCCTACACCACCCGCGTGGGCGGCGGCCCCTTCCCCACGGAGTTGTTCGACGCGACCGGCGACTACCTGCAGAACCATGGCGGCGAATTCGGCGCCACCACCGGCCGCAAGCGCCGCTGCGGCTGGTTGGACACGGTGGTTCTGCGCGAGAGCGCCCGGCTCAACGGCCCCACCGAACTCGCCGTGACCAAGCTCGACGTGCTCTCCGGCCTGCCGGAGATCAAACTCTGCGCGGCCTACGATTACAAGGGCGCCCGCGTGCTTTATCCTCCGCAGGAGGAGAACGCCATGGCCCACGTGACTCCGGTGTACGAGACCATGCCCGGTTGGAACGAGGACCTCTGCGGCGTGACCAGCTGGGGCGACTTGCCGGCGAACGCCCGCAAGTACCTTGAGCGCATGGAGGAACTTTCCGGCGTGAAGGTGGGCCTCGTCTCCGTGGGACCGGACCGCACCCAGACCTTCCCCCGCGGGTAGGCCCCGGAAGGGCGCCACATGCCCGGCCCGGCCCGCAAATCCGCACAGCCCGACCCCGGGCGTCCGCCTCTGCCGGAGGTGGACGCCCGGGTTCTCGCGCGGCTGCGCGTTCTTTCCGTCACCCCACCGCAAAGCCTGGTCATCGAGGGCGGCTGCGCGCCCGATCGCTTGGCCGCGGCCATGTGCTGGGCGCGGCTGCTCAACTGCGCGGCCCCGGGCGAGCGTCCCTGCGGCGTGTGCGCTGTCTGCCGGCAGATCCTGGACGGCGTGTTCCGCGATTTGCTGATCGTGGACAAGGCCTTTTTCGAGGCGGCCAAGGCCGAGGACAAGACCGGCACGGACAAGGTGCGCGAACTTCTGCCCATCTGGGGGCAGCCTCCGCACGGCGAGGGCCAGCGCGTCAGCCTGTTCCCGGAGGCCCACGAGCTGCACCCCACGGTGGCCAACCTGCTGCTCAAGACGCTGGAGGAGCCCCGTCCGGGCAACGTGTTCGTGCTCATGGCCCCGCAGCGCGAGCGGCTGCTCCAGACGCTGGTCTCGCGCAGTTTCGTGCTCACGCTGCCCTGGCCCGAGGCTCGCGCGCCCGAGCCGGACGCGGCCGAATGGATCGCCGCCCTGGCGGGGTTCTGGGAGACTGGGCTGGGCTGGTTCGAGCGTACGATAACCAAGGGCGGTCTGGACCGCGACCTGGCGCAGCGCGTGGTGTTGGGGCTTCAGCGGGAGCTTGCGGCGGCCATGACCGGCGGCGGTGGGAATCTGGCCGCGCGCCTGGCCCGGCGTGGACCGGCGGGCCTGCGCCGCCTGGACCTGGCGCTTGTCCAGGCCCAGGAGGCGCTGAGTCAGCCCACCGCGCCCCCGGCGCTGGTGCTGGACTGGCTGGCCACGGTGGTCATCGAGAAGACCCCGGGGGGTACTGCCGCCCGGGGCCGGCGTTATTCGACCTCGTAATCCTTGTCGTCGTCCACCTCCTCCTCGTCTTCGAGGAGGAGGTCCTCGATCTCCCCGGCCAGATCGTCCAGATGCGAGCCGAAGGTATCGAATTCTGGGGACTCGTCGGCCTCCATGTCGGAAAAGACCTCGCGGATGAGCGTTGCGGCCCGGTCCAGTTTCTTCCTGTAGGCGTTCTTCATCGTCTTGACCTCTGCTGCGTTGTTTTGGGTCGAACGGGCGGACGCCCCGCCCTTGTCGCCTTGGGCCGTTCTGTCTAGCGTCGCCCGGCGCGGAAGACAAGTCCCGCCAGGCCCTAAATGGGCCTGAGCCGGGGACAGACCGCCCGCCTGGGCGTGAAAACGCGCAGCTCGCAGCTATCGGGCATGTTTTTGGCCAGCGCCCCGCGTAAAAACGCCGAGGGGGATTTCACCAGCGCCGGAGCGGGATTGTCGAACGTCTCCACGAAGATTTCGCCCCAGTTCGTGGAGTAGATCGCCGCGACCGTGACGATCCTGGGCTGCTCCGCCGCCTCGGTCAGATTCACCAGCAACAGGCAGCGCGTCATCCGTTCGGGCCGCAGGTACTCGTCCAGGTCCGGCTCCAGGGTCTCGCGCCGCGGGAAAAATTCGGCCATGTCCGCGAGCAGGCTTTGCAGGTCGGCCAGGGCCATGGGCGCGATGGTCTTTTGGGCCAGCACGGGCCGGCCGGGTTCGTACAGGCCGTTGAAGTACAGCCAGGCGAGCAGGCCCGCCGCGTCCACGTCGCGCCGCACGGGCGGCAGGGACTCCACGGGCGTCTTGCCGGCGGCGTGGGCGTCGCGCGCCTTCACCGCCCAAACCGTGCGCCGCCCCGGGGTCTTTTCCGCCGAGAAGGACAGTTCGTCGAAGCGCAGATCCTCGGCGAAGAATGGCACGATGTCCACCTTGTGGGGCTGGCGCGAGAAGTTGGCCGCGATGCGCCGGCCCAGCCGTGTCAGGTCCTCCGGCGTGATGCGCGCCGCCCGGCCCTCGCGCAGACCCTCCTGAATGCGTTGATAGGCCCGAATCATGAACAGCTCCACCAGTCCGCCAAGCCGCATGGCCTCTTCGAGGGGGCTGGTCGGGCCGCCGGCGTCCCGATCCGCCGGGCCGGGAGAACCAGCGGGCGCGGCGGGCGCGTCGAATTCCTCGGGCAGGTCCTGGGGCTCCACGTCGGTTTTCAGCCGCAGGCACTCCTCCAGCAGCTCCAGACTCGCGGTGTCGCCCAGGCGCAGGTAATGTTTGCGCGCGGCGGTGAACAGCGAGAGGTACGGGTCCACGTCGGACAACAGTCTCCGGCCGCGCGCCAACGCCTCCTTGATGCGGTCGCACAACAGCCGCGCGGCGTCGCCCTGGCCGGCGTACTTTTCCAGCAGCGCCAGCTTCAGCACTGATTTGTACGGGCTGTGCAGGGCCTTGACCATCTGCCACAAACAGGCGCCGAAATACTCGTCCTCCGGGATGGGCCGTGGCTGGCCCAGGTTCAGCAGTTCCGCCGCCGTGCGCGGGCGCAGCGCCGCGAGTTCGCGCAGCAGAACGTCCGCGGCGGTCTGATCCGCCGCCGCCGGCGTGGCCCACCACAGCAGGTCGCGTCCGCCCAGTTTGAGGGCGGTGCGGTAGAACTCCTCCTTCAGCAGCGCCGCCTGGGCCGAGCCGGAGCTCTCGCGATCGCTCATGCCGAAGTCCTCGCGGCGCACCGCCTCCAGCTCCATGAGGAAGAAGTGGGTTTCCAGGCCCAGGGACTCCCCGGCCCAGCGTTCGATGGCGGTGAGCTTGGCGGCGAGCGCCGCGCGCGCGGTCCGTTCCCCGGGGGCAAGGCAGATCCAGCAGTCCAGGTCGGAGTCTGGCTTTTGGGCCACGGAGCCCACGGAGCCCATGGCGTAGGCCGCCTCGATGGTCGCGTCGGGCGCGGGCGTCGCGCTGGCTGGGGAGGGGGCGGCGGTGGGGAACAGGCGCGCCAGTTCGGCCAAAGTCGCGTGGCCGGCTGCGCGGTCCGCCGGACCGCCGAAGCGGCAGACGACGACGTTGGCGAGGCCGCACGCGCGGTCGAAGATGTCCGTTGTCAGCAGGGCGGGCAGCAGGCGCAGGAACGCACCGCGTTCGCCCAGCCTGCGCAGGGCCAGCTCGCGCCGGCGGGCGTCCTGTCCGCGCATGGCCGTGAGCGTCGCCTCGGCCTCGTCCACGCGCAGAAAGGCGTCCACGCTTTCGCGCAGGAACGTCGCGCCCGGACCGGAGGCCAGCGCTCCGGGCAGGGCGACGCCGTCGGCCAGCGGCCCTTCCAGCAGCCGGGCCAGCGTAGCCCGGCGGGCCTGTTCCAGGTCGGGGCTGTCCGTGTGGCCACCGAAAACCTCCACCTCGTCCAGCGGCGTGGACGCCAGCGTCAGCGCCGCGCCGTCGCAGTCCAGAAAACGTGAGCGCGAAAGGGCGCAGCGCCACCATTTCCACCCGCGCAGCCGGCAGTCCCGCCACAGCCCGCCAGAGGCGTCCGTGCGCGTGGCGGAAAGCCGCGAGGCGGAGACCTTCTCCAGCGTCATGCCGGCCGCCGCGCACGCGCGCAGGCGCAGATCGGCCAGGAGCATGGTTGAAACGGCCGCGCCGGAGAGGTTGCTCGCGTTGAGGCGGCCGTCTGTGGCGCTTCCCCCGGCGAACGACGTCCGGCCCAGGTCGCAGGTCTCGAAGGCGCAGCCGTTCAGGCGGCAGTTTTCCAGACGGCAGCCGGACAGATCGACCCGGGTCAGGGTGCATTCCTCGAAGACGCAATCCTGGAAGACGCTTTGGGACATGTTCGTCCCCATGGCGCGCAGCCGGCGGAACACGACGCGGGTGAAGCGGCCGCCGGCGAGAGTGCCACCGGTCAGCGCGAGTTCCTCAATGGGAGCGTCCGCCAGGACGACACCAGCCAGCCGCGGATTTCTTAGTTGGCGCGAGGGATGTTGCGCGGCCGCGAGCAGCGCCGCGGCGTCGCCGGTTTGTCCCGTGGCCGTCGGCCGCGCGGGCCGTCGCCACTGGTCGATATGGAAGGGCGAGGCCGGAAAGGCCGGATGCGCCGCGTCGCGCAGGGGAGAGGGCGCGGCGCACAGTGTGGCCACGGCGGCGGCTGTGGCCGGGGGCAGTGTCGCCCCCAGCGTTTCGGCCGCGCGGCCGATGAAGACCGGATCCATGGCCGCCAGCCAGCCGAAAAGCCGGGCCCGCACCACGGCGCGCGCGCGCGGCGGCAGGTCGGCGAGGCAGGATTCCACGCCCAGGCGCGGGAGCAGCGGCAGCAGGCGGATGGCTGTTTTGGCCGTCGCGCCGCCGTCGCGCAGCATGTCGGCCAGCACCAGACCGAGGGTCTCCGGCTCGGTCCGCGCGGCCGGGGCCAGCGCCGGGGCCGCGCCCGGGGAGACGGCCAGCCGGCGCATCTCCGCGAGCAGGGCGTCGTCGCGGCCGGGCAGGTCCGGCGGGGCGGCGAGCAGCGGCTCCAGCTGGCCTCGGCGGGTTGCTCCTCCTCCGCCGGCGGCGTGCAGGGCGCAGGCCAGGGCGGCCTTGGCGCAGCCCTTGCCCCCGAGTTTCTCCGCGGCCCCGAGCAGAAGTTCCATGGTGGCCGGGCCCGGGCCCGCCGCCAGGGCGCTGGTCACGTCCGCGTCCAGGCCGGCGTCGCGCAGAGACGCGCGCAGCGCCGGGGCCAGCGGATCACGCAGATCGCGCAGAAAGACCAGCGCCTCGCGCCGGGGCGTTTTGCCCGCCGCTGCGGCGAGACCTCTGAGCCACGCCGTGAAGGGTTTGTCCTGGGGAGGGGCGTCCAACAGCATGTCGTTGACGAGGGCGAGCAGAACGCGTCCGGGCAGGGCTTGCAGCATCGCTGCGGTTTGCGGCAGGGGCTGCGCGCGGGTGAGAAGGTGCTCCAGAACCAGCGTCCGGCCCATGCGCCCGGCCGAGGCCAGCGCCAGCAGCAGCTGTCCAGTCGATGCCGAATCGCGTGGAGCGCCGAGCGCCTGGGCCAGCAGAAACGCCCACTCGGCGGCGCGCGCGGCGTTTTCCCCGGGATGCGCGCGCCGGGCGAACGCCGCCTTGGCCACCTCGATGAACGCCGGCAGGTGGCATTGCGCCTCTGGCGCGCCCGCGCGCAGGAATTCGCGCAGCGCTCCGGGACTGGCGTTCTCCCGCGCTCTCATGATCCGCCGCCTGCCGGTCGCCTAAGCTCCCGCCGCGCGGAAGGCCGCGTTCACGATGGCTTGGGCCTCGGTCTGCAGGCGCGCGAGGTGCTCGCGTCCGAGGAAGCTCTCGGCGTAGATCTTGTAGATGTTCTCCGTGCCGGAGGGCCGCGCGGCGAACCAGCCGTTCTTCGTCGTCACCTTGAGCCCGCCGATGTCCGCGCCGTTTCCGGGCGCGCGGGTGAGCTTGGCCAGGATGGGTTCGCCGGCGAGGCTGGCGGCCTGGACCATCTGCGGGGTGAGCTTGGCGAAGGCGGCCTTCTGCGTCGGGCTGGCCGGGGCGTCGAGGCGTTCGTAGACCGGATCGCCGAAGCGTTCGGTCAGCGCGGCGTATTGCTCGCCGGGATCGCGTCCAGTGCGGGCGGTGATCTCCGCCGCGAGCAGGCCCATGATGATGCCGTCCTTGTCCGTGGTCCACACGCCGCCGGCCCGGCGCAGGAAGCTCGCGCCGGCGCTCTCCTCGCCGCCGAAGCCGTAGGAGCCGTCGAGCAGGCCGGGCACGAACCATTTGAAGCCTACGGGCACCTCGGCCAGACGGCGGCCCAGGCTCGCGGCCACGCGGTCGATCATGGAGCTGGAGACCAGCGTCTTGCCCACGGCCGCGTCCTCGCGCCAGCCGGGCCGGTTGCGGAAGAGATAATCCACGGCGACGGCCAGGTAGTGGTTGGGATTGAGCAGGCCGGAGGTTCGGGTGACGATGCCGTGGCGGTCGAAGTCCGGGTCGTTGCCGAAGGCCACGTCGAAGCGGTCCTTGTGGGCGATGAGCCCCCGCATGGCGTAGGGCGAGGAGCAATCCATGCGGATTTTGCCGTCCTTGTCCAGGGGCATGAAGGCGAAGGTGGGGTCCACGGTCGTATTGACCACGGTGAGGTTGAGGCCCCAGCGCTTGGCGATGGGCGCGAGGAAACCCACGCCCGAGCCGCCCAACGGGTCGGCCCCGATTTTGATCCCGGAGGCGGCGATGGCCGCCATGTCCACGATGTCGCCCAGGTCGTCCACATAGGGCTTCACGTAGTCGCGCCGACGCGTGTTCTCCACGGCCAGGGCGCGCTCGGTGGACATGCGTCGCACGCCGGTGAGGTTCTCGCGCAGCAGTTCGTTGGCGCGGTTTTGGATGGCGCGGGTCACGTCCGTTCCGGCCGGGCCGCCATCGGGCGGGTTGTACTTGAAGCCTCCGTCGCTCGGGGGGTTGTGCGAGGGGGTCACCACCACGCCGTCGGCGCGCTGGGTCGTCGCGTCGCGGTTGTGGGTGAGGATGGCGTGGGAGATGACGGGCGTGGGCGTGTAGTCCGGTGTGGAGCCCGGCGTCTGGGAAAGTCCTTCCTGAAGGACGGTCTCGACGCCGTTGGCGGCGAAGACCTCCAGGGCGGTGAACAGGGCCGGGCGGGACAGGGCGTGGGTGTCCATGCCCATGAATAGCGGCCCGGTGACGCCCGCCGCCTTGCGGTGCTCGCAGATGGCCTGGGCGATGGCCAGAATGTGACGTTCGTTGAAGCTGCCGGCGGTGCTCGTGCCCCGATGGCCGGAGGTGCCGAAGCTCACGCGTTGAGCCGGGTCGTCGGGGTCGGGGCGTTTGGAATAGTAGGCGTCGATGAGGCGCGCCGGATCGATGAGGATGTCCTTGGGGGCGGGCTTGCCGGCAAGGGGATGTACAGCCATGGGCGATTCCTCCGAGCTCGGGTTCAAAAACGCGTCGGCATGGCGCCGCTGTGGGCCATGTCCGTGGATTTTCAGGTCATTCCGTACGGTCACGCGGCCATGGCTCCCGGAGAATACGGGAGTGCATGGCCCACGCCGTGCAGTCGTTCATCCCTTTCGGCTGTTTCCCGCCGTCGGCCTTCGCCGTGTGACGCTGGCCGATGGCGGCGACCCTCGCGTAATGGGGCGGTCCATCGGTCGCCGCCGTCACCGTGGGGAGGCGGCGCGCCGTCGGCCCCCATCGACGGGGGGAGTCCGCGCTCCAGCCTGGAGCCTCGCCGTAAAGGGGCCGATGTCTTCACTATGCCCGAAGACGCGGCGACGGGCAAGAAACAAGGCATGGCCCGTGGCCCCTCCGGGCGTGAAGGGCGGTTCGGCCTGTCGGGGCGCGTTCAGCGTGGCCGGTGGTTGTGGCTTGGTCATGCCTCCGGCGGCCAGGGCGCTGCGCGCCCCCTGAGCCCCCGCGTGGCGGGAAGCCGTGTCGCTGCTTTGAGGGGCGGGGAGGGTTGTGGCATGAAAGGAGAGTGTGGGGCCCGTTTTGTCTGGTCTTGGTGCGGTTGGACGTTGTCGCCGTGATCAATCCTGGTGGTCGGGGGGCGCGCCGTGTTTTGGGGAAAAAGCGGGCTTGCGGCCGGCGTGCGCATGAGCTAACAGCATAAAAAACATACAGGCCGGACGATGCGCCACCGCCTCGCGGCCGAAGCACGGGAGCAAGCATGGACGTCAGTCCGAAAAACGTGCGCGAGCACATCGCCCGCTCCAAGTTCTACTCGCAGCGCAAGGACCTGTTGCGCAGCCTGCGTTCCTTGGCCCAGGCGCTCTCTGGACTCGTCGGCGCGCAGATTGTCGGCCGCGAGCGCATCGAGATCGGAATTCTGCTGGAGGAGGCCCTGCGTCTGCTTATGGAGCAGGACGCCCTCAAACGCGCGGTGCCCGGCGGGCTTGTCTACAAGAGGGGGCACGAGCGTGATCTGGCCATTCATCTCACGCGCATGGCCGACACGCTGGAACTCATTATGGAGAAAGCCCGCGTCGAGGAACGCCGCCGCCAGCTGGCCGAGCTGGACGGCTTTGTCCTGGCCGGGCAGGCCGAGCTGGACAAGAAGGAGCCGCTGGAGGCGCGCCGTTTCTTCCGCCGCGCGGTGGAACTCTACGGCGACGAGCCGGGCCTTTTGGTTGACGTGGGCACGCGGCTCATGCTGGCCGGACTGCCCGCGGAGGCCGTGGAGTATTTCCAGAAGGGCATCGAGGCCACTCCCACGGATCAGCGGGCCTACCGGCTGCTGGCCGAGTGTCAGGAAGCCACAGGCGATGAGTTGAAGGCCGAGGAGACCGTCAAAAACACGGTGCGGCGCTTCGGACCGGACGAGTATCTGCTGGTGCGCCTGGCTAAATGGGCTCTGCACCGGCGCGACTGGAGCGAGTGCATGACGGCCGCCGAGGGGGCGTTGTCCGTCAATCCCACCAATAGGGAGGCGCAGGCCTGCGCCGAGGCCGCCAGCGCCAAGATCTACGGCGACCCCCAGGCTTGGCGCAAGTCCCAGAGTCCCAAGCCCCAGACCGGCGGGACGTCCAACACTCCGGAAATCAACCTCTAGATGTGAAGCCATGGGCGGCCGTTCATCCGGTCCGCATCGGCCGGATTGCGATTGCGAGAACGCAATCGGCCACGTGAGAACCGGGCGTCCATGCCAATGCCAGTTGACGGTGGTTCGTCGAGAGAAGCTTGAGCGCCGTGTGGCGGCAGCGAACGACCGAGCGTCGTGGCCACTCCCCGTCGGCGTCTTGTTGCGGACCGTCCATCCTTGGACGCCGTGTCAAAGAAAGAATGAAGGGCTTTGCGATCGGCTCCCCCGCGGGCTATCGCTCGCCGTTTGACGGCTAGCAGCCGCAGCCGTGTGGATGATTCGGGATCGAGTCGTCCCGCAGGTCCTTGATGGTGATGCCGTCGAGCTCGGCCTCCAGCACCCGCGAGGCGCGAACCCAGGCGCGGTGGCTGCGGCAGGTCTTTGCGCGTTGGCACGTCGCGGGATCCTCGCAACAGGGGGTCAGGCACAGGGCGCCCTCGATGGTGCGGATGATCCGCGCGAGGCTGATGTCCTCTGGCTTTTCCGCCAGCACGTAGCCGCCGGAGGCACCACGCGTGCTTTGGACCATGCCGGCCTTTTTGAGCGGTTTGAGGATCTGTTCTATGAACCGGGCGGTGACGCCCGTCCTCTCGGAAATATCGGCGGTGCGCACCGGTCCGGGTTCGCCGTTGATGGCCAGATCAAGCAGAATGCGCACGCCGTAGCGCGCCTTGGCGGAGAGCTTCATAGGCCTCGCTGGGGGGTTGCGGTTGCGCCGGATGCGGCGGCGCGGGCCGGTCAAGAGCCGGACCTTGCGGTTGTCTGCCATACCAGTATGATTTTGGCAATCCTCCCCGTGTGAAAGAACGGGAGCCTTCCCGATCCAAGGGGAAAGCCCCCGTCGCCATTGTGGGCGAAAATGCCGGCCGGCTGGACTTGTTGACGATTGTTCGGTAATTGCCAATATACCATTGGGTTTTGACGATGGAATTTCGCGGCGTGTCCGCGGAGAGGCGATGAAATCGATTTTTTCCTGGTCCATCAGAACGCACCTGCTGCTGCTGGTGTTGGCTGCGGCCATTCCCGCCTTCGGGCTGGTGTGGTGGAGCGGCAGGGAGCTGGAGGACCAGGCCGTGGACAAATCCGGCCAGGCCACCATGCAGCTCGCCGCCGGCATGGTGAAAAGCCTGGACCAGATCGAGGGCGGCGCGCACCTGCTGCTTTCCACGCTGGCGCAGGTGCCCACCATCCGCCGCATGGCCGCCCCCGCCGCCACCACTCTCCTCACCCAGCTCAAACGCCAGAATCCCGCCTATGCCTTCCTCGCCCTCGCCGATCCCGATGGCCGAATCGTGGCCTCCACCGGTCCCGGCGGCCCGGGGAACCTCGCTGGCTCGCCCTGCTTCAGGGAGGCGGCGGGGAAGCGCCGGTTCTCCACCGGCGATTATTCCCTCGATCCGCGAACGCGCAGACCCGTGCTGTATTTCGCCCTGCCCGTGCAAAACGTCGCCGGTGGGCTCATTGGCGTCCTCGTGGCCTGCTTCGACCTCGGCGCGCTGACCCCGGGCTTCCCCTCCATGAATCTGCCCGATGGGTCGGTGATGACGCTGTCCAACGAGCGCGGCGTGCGGGTGTTCCGCTACCCCGATCCCGAGAAATGGATCGGGCAGGAGGATCCGGCGGCGCTGCGCTCACGCGTGCTTTCCCTGGGCGAGGAGGGCGTGGGCGTGGCCACGGGAGGCGACGGCGTGCGCCGGCTCTATGCCGTGCGCCGGCTGCGCCGGTCCGGCGGTGGGGGATTCTTGACCGCGCGCGTGGGCGTGCCGGAAGCGAGGATTCTGGCGGAGTCGCGTCGCATCCAGGTCCGCAGCTGGGCGCTCATGGCCACGGCGACGCTGGTCGCCGCCGTCCTGGCCTGGATGCTCGGCAATCTGTTCATTCTGCGCCGGCTCGACCGGCTCATGGACGCCGCCGACCAGTTGGGGCGCGGCGACCTCGGGGCGCGCAGCGGCCTGGGGCACGGCGAGGGGGAACTCGGCCGGCTGGCGGAGTCCTTCGACAACATGGCCCTGGCCCTGGAAACGCGCGAGCAGGAACGCGCGGAGTTCGAGGCCAAGCTGCGCCATCAGGCCTTGTATGACGGCCTCACCGGCCTGGCCAACCGCACCCTCGCCCTGGACCGCATCCAGCAGGCGTTGGAGCGCTGCAAGCGCCGCGACGACATCTTCTACGCCGTGGTCATCATGAACCTGGACCGCTTCAAGATCATCAACGATAGTCTGGGACACGCCGTGGGCGATCAGGTGTTGGAGACCGTCGCCCGTCGCCTCGTGGGCGTGCTGCGCGGTCTGGACACCGTGGCCCGCTTCGGCGGCAACGAGTTCATCATGCTCCTGGAGGAGCTCGCCACGCCCGGCGAGGCCATCCGCATCGTCAAGCGCCTGCGCCACGTCATCACTCAGCCCGTGAACGTGGGCGGGCGCGAGGTGCAGACCTCGGCCAGCTTCGGCATTGTGCTCTCGCCCAATTCCGCCGAGCGCGCCGAGGAACTCCTGCAAAGCGCCGCCATCGCCCTGCACGCGGTCAAAAACAGCGGGCGGGGGCGCTTCAAGGTCTTCACCCAGCGCATGATGCGTCACGCGGTGGAGCGTTTGACCCTGGAACAGGAGATGCGGCAGGGGCTGGATCGCGGTGAGTTCATCGTGCACTACCAGCCCATCTGGGACCTCTCCAGCACGCGGTTGGTCGGCTTCGAGGCGCTTGCGCGCTGGATGCATCCCAAACGCGGCCTCGTTGGTCCCGGCTCCTTCATCTCGCTGGCCGAGGAGACCGGCCTCATCATCGAACTCGGCCGCGTGGTGCTCGCCCGAGCCTGCGCCGATCTCGCCGAATGGCGCGAGCGCGACCCCGCCGCCCACAAACTTTTCGTCGCCATGAACCTCTCCAGCAAGCAGTTTGTCCAGTACACCCTGGTGGAGCAGGTGGCCGAGACCCTCAAACGCACCCGTCTGCCCGCCGACCGGCTGAAACTCGAAATCACCGAGTCCACCATCATGGTCGACGCCGAGGGCGCGCTCGTCATGCTCAAACGCCTCAAGGCCCTGGGCGTGCAGATCAGCATCGACGACTTCGGCACCGGCTATTCATCCCTGTCCTATCTGCAACGCTTCCCCGTCGACACCCTGAAGGTGGACCGCAGTTTCGTCAGCCGCCTTGGTCTCGATCCCGAGAATCAGGAAATCGTGCGCGCCATTGTCGCCCTGGCCCACAGCCTGGGGCTCGATGTCGTCGCCGAGGGTGTGGAGGAGAACGGACAGGCCACGCTTTTGCGCGATCTCGGCTGCGAGTGCGTGCAGGGCTTTTACTTTTCCCGGCCCCTCGACGTCGAAAGGGCGGAGGCCGCCATCAACAACTCCAAGAGCAGCGAATCATGACCCAAACGCCGCTGCCCCCGTCAGAGGACGACCAGGGTCCGGCACGCGCGCGCCTCGACCTGCGCGAGCTGCTCGCCGCCTCGCGCTCCGTCTTGTCCAACGAGCGCACCTTCCTCGCCTATCAGCGCACCGCCCTCACCCAGCTGGCCGTCGCCGCCACGTTCATCCGATTCTTCGACCATCCCGCGCTCACCGTCGTTGGTTGGCTCCTCGTGCCCGCCTCCGTCGTCACCATCGTCCTCGGCGTGCTGCGTTACCGGCGTATGCGCAAGCTCATCCGCAGTCTGGAGATGGCCACCCGGAACGATCGTCGCGGCCCCCACGGCGACGCGTGATAGCCGCAGCCTGCTCCTCCCTCCCGGTAAGGTCTGGTGCGGCGTCGTCACGCCTGGATTCCCCGGCGATTCCCCTCTCCCCCGCAACGCCGATGGCTGGCGCGCCGCTTTCCTTTCGGGCCGCATCGGCTCCACCGGCCTCGACGGTCCTTCCACGCCTTGTACCTCCCCAAAATATTCGCCATTGATGCCTTGGCCTCCCGCGATTCGACGCCGCGACGGCCGCTGCTTTTGTCTCTCCCCGTTTTTGCCGCCAGCGGATTTTTTCGATACGCCCGGCGACGCCCCGAGCCCTGTTCCCCATTTCGCCCCGTAGGGGATGCCTCGCCGTTCATCGTCCACGTTTTGGACATGGCGGCGCGGGCTGGCCGCCGCCTTCCACCCTCATGAAAGCCCCGCGCTTGGTCCGTCGAAACGTCGTCATGTCAGAAATTCAACCGCTTTTCACTTCCGATCAAACCGGCCCGGCTTGATGTTCGGCCTTCCCTCAGTCCCTTCCCACCAAAGGGAATGCGCCGCCCCGTCACTGCCCTCCACGCCAGATTGAATATGGCGATGCAGCGCGGGCGGGCCCACATGGGCCGGAGGGCGGGTGGATGGCTGAAATGTCGTGGACGTTGTCATTGCGCCATGTCCCGCCGCCGTCCTAGTGTGCCGCCATGGAACAGCAAGCGCATACCCCGCCGCCGTCGCGTCTCGTCGTCATGGTCGTCCATGAGGGGATGGAGATTCTGGACGTCACCGGCCCCCTGAGCGTCTTTTCCACGGCCAACGTCCTGCATGAGCAGGCCGGCGGCGCGGGGCCGCTCTACCGTGTCCTCATCGCGGGAGCGACCGGCGACGCCATCGTGCGCAGCGCATCCGGCATTCGGCTCGTGACCGACACGGCCTGGACGCGGTGCGGCGGCGTCGACACCCTGCTGGTGGCCGGCGGCCCCGTGGCGGAGCACGCCCCGCAGGCGCTGGTGGACTGGCTGCGCGCTGTCGCTCCCCAGGCGCGGCGCGTGGGCTCCATCTGCACTGGGGCGTTCATTCTGGCGCGCGCGGGCCTGTTGGAAGGCCGCCGGGCCACCACCCACTGGTTGCAGGTGGAGCGGCTCCACGCCGCCTTTCCGAACATCGATGTCCAGGGCGACGCCCTGTATGTGAAGGACGGCTCCATCTATACCTCCGCCGGGGTGACGGCCGGCATAGACCTGGCTCTGGCCCTGCTGGAGGAGGATTGCGGCCGCGCCCTGGCGCTGAACGTCGCGCGGGTGCTGGTGCTCTATCTCAAGCGCCCCGGCGGGCAATCGCAGTTCAGCACGGCCCTGCTGGCCCAGTTCCACGAAGGCGGCACACTGACTCCGACGATTCAGTGGATGCGCGCCAACTATCGGCACCCGCTGCGCAACGAGGATATGGCCGAGCACGCCGCCATGAGCCCGCGCAATTTCGCCAGGGTTTTCAAACGCGAAACCGGCACCACCCCGGCCCATTTCATCGAAGGCATCCGCCTCGAGGCGGCTGTGAAACGTCTGGAGGAAACAGCGCAGGCACTGGAAACCATCGCCCGGGAGTGTGGTTTTCAGTCCGGCGAGCACTTCCGCCTGGCCTTCGCGCGCCGCTTCGGCATTCCCCCCGGCCAGTACCGGGACAGATTCCGTTCCGGCGTCTGGCGCTAACACTCAGGAGAAAAAGCATATGAAACGCATTATGTTGCAGCGTGTTGCGCTGCGTTTTGGTCTCGCGTCCATGCTGCTTGGCTCCGCCCTGGCTTCCGCGGCCATGGCCCGGAGCACCCAGGCGCAATCCCCCGAACCGGAAAGTCAGAGCATGTACGAGGCGCAGCCCGCGCACGCCGCCAGACAGATCACCGTCGGCGTGCTCATCTTCCCCGGATTCGAAATGCTGGACGCATACGGTCCCATGGAAATGTGGGGCAGCCTCAAACACGCCCCGGCCCGTTTCTGGGGCGGTGAGGAAAAACGCGTCAGCGCGCGGCTGGTCACCATTGCGGCCACCCGTGGGGAAGTCGCCTCGAACCAGGGACCGAAGACCGTGGCCGAGTATGGCTACGCGGACACGCCCAGGCTGGATTATCTGCTGGTGCCCGGCGGCAGCGGGGCCATTCCCCTGGAACGCGACGCCGCGACTCTGAACTGGCTGCGCGCCCAGGTGGGCAGGACGAAAATCATCATGTCCGTGTGCAACGGCGCGTCGTTGCTGGCCGCGGCCGGTATTCTGGACGGCAGGCCCGCCACCACGAACAAGATGGCCTTCGCGTCCTCCACCGCGCCAGGTCCCAAGGTGAAGTGGGTCAAGCAGGCCCGCTGGGTGGATGACGGCGATGTGGTCAGCTCTTCCGGTGTCTCGGCCGGAATGGACATGACCCTGGCGGTCGTCGAGCGGCTGTACGGCCGGCCCGTGAGCGAATGGCTGGCGTTGGTCACCGAATACGATCCGCACCGCGATCCGTCATGGGATCCCTTCGCCGTCAAGGCCGGGCTGATCCACTAAGCCAACCCGACGCATATCCCGGAACAAGCGGCGGGATCCCGGGCATCACCCCGGACCCCGCCGCGTCTCTTTATCAGTCGCGCACCTCATGGGGCATCACCCCTTGCCGCCCCGTCGCTGCCCTCCACGCCAGCTTGGACATGGCGATGGAGCGCTGGCGGGCCCACATGGGCCGGAGGGCGCGCGGGTGCGCATCCTGTACCTCGCCATTTCCGGCTGACCGCCTCTTCGTCCTTTCCTGCCGGGGAGCCTGCCCGGCCCCTCGCCGCATGCTCCGCCCCCGCGCTCCAGTCACAGGGCCTTGGCCTGCGCTGCTGTCTGCCTCCGCAAAATCCGCGGTGGACCGTTCACCCCGCGCCCGAAGCCTCCATCCTTCCGCATCCGTTCGCTGGGCCAAGCGCGCCGGTGATGGCTCGGGCATGCGGACACCTTTTGCAAACGAGGCGGCCGAAAGGGAAAAGGTGTTTGGCTGGGCGCTGGATCAAAATCCGGCGGCCACCCGCGACGCTTGGCGCATCCCCGTCCGGCTTGAACCGCAGGGCCCCGAAGCGGAAATAAGGACGGAGAAAGGGGGGAGGGAAAAGGGGGAGAAAAACGGGCCGTGCGCACGCCCGTGGTCGAAGGGAATGCCCCATGCGATGGCAAGACCCCGGTGCCTGCATGGGCGGGGAGTGTCGCGGGGGCGGCGCCCCTTGGCTTCCCGCGGCGGAAGGCGCGGCATCCTGGCCGCCAGCAGTGCAGGCAACGCGGTCCCGTCAGGGGCGCAATCCCGCGAAGCCCGTCTCCGGCTTGGCGCAGAATTCCTCCAGCTTCAGCATGAATTGCGCCATGTGCTCGCCATCCGCCAGCCCGTGGTGCACAAGAAGATCGACCGCGAGGACGGTTTCGCCGCCCTTGGGTTCAAAACGTCCCCAGGTGATGCGGGGGATGGAGTCCTGCGGAGTCATGTTCATGGGGTGGCTGACGGAGGTGAAATGCACCCAGGGCAGGCAGCTCAGGTAGAGCGTATCGTTCCCCGTGCTTTGGAGCGGCGGCTCCGGCAAGCGCTTCGTCCGGTCCATGTCCGCCCTGGTCAGGGTCAGAAATTCGTTGGGGTCCTCGTTGTAGCGCGCTTGGCAGAAGGCGAGTCGCCCGCTGGTGTTCTGGACGGTGAAGGAGGGGTGCACCGCTTCGTGCTCGCAGACTTCGCCGTCCTCTATCCGCAACCGCAGTTCCGGGACATGGTTGGCCGCCTTGGCCACAAGGTAGATCATGCCGAGGTATGAGCCGATGCCGCGGCCCTTCATGAACGCGCGGGTGGGTGTGACGGCGATTTCGCAGGTGAGCGAGCAGTACGGCCACTGCATGCCGCTGAAGTATCTGTAAGGCTCTCGTCTGCTCCACGTCCGCATGTCGATGCGCTTCATCCCGCCCCCTTTGGCTTGCCCCGTTTTGCGCCGCGCGCCGCCGCGCCATGATAGCCGCCCCGCTGGGCGGGCACAAGCGCGGCGTTTCCCCAAAAGCAGTCCCCCTGGATCGAACGGATCAATCCAGGGGGACTTTGGGCGGATCGGGTTAGCCGGGTTAGCCGTTTTCCAGTTCGCGCATGAGGGCGAGGAGGTTTTCGGACTGGCCGAGCAGCCCGCTGACGGCCTCGACGGCCTGATTCATGGCGTCGGCGGTTTCGCTGGCGATGCGGTTGATGTCGTCCAGGGAGCGGTTGATTTCCTCGCTGGCGGTGGACTGTTCGCCGCTGGCGACGGCGATGCTCTGCACCTGCTGGGTGGAGCTTTCGACGAGGGTGACGATGGTGTTGAGTGCCTTGCCGGATTCGCGGGCGAGGCCGGTGGCCTCCTCGATGCGCTCGTTGGCGAGATCGACGCGCTTGACGTTCTCGCGGGTGCCCTTCTGGATGCCACCGATGGCCTGGGCGACCTCGCGGGTGGCGTTCATGGTCTTTTCGGCGAGCTTGCGCACCTCGTCGGCGACGACGGCGAAGCCCCGTCCGGCCTCGCCGGCGCGGGCGGCCTCGATGGCGGCGTTGAGGGCGAGCAGGTTGGTCTGGTCGGCGATGTCGTTGATGACGCCCATGACCTGACCGATGCCGTCGGCCTGCCGGCCGAGTTCGCCCATGTTCACCTTCAGCCCCTGGGCCTGGGCGTAGACGTCCTGAATGGCGGTCACGAGGTTGTTGACCACTCCCGCGCCATCCTTGGCCTTTTGCCTGGCCTGTCCGGCGGCCTCGGCGGCCTGCCCGGCGTTGCCGGCCACGGTGAGGACGGTCGCGTTCATCTCCTCCATGGCGGTGGCGGTTTCGCCGAGGCGGTCCTTTTGCAGCTCGGACCCATGTCGGGAGGATTCGATGCGGCTCTTGAGATCATGGCTGGCCCCGCCGATGGCCTGGCTGACGTCGCGCAGCTTGGCGGCGGCGGCGAGCATTCCCTCGCGGGTGGCCTGAGCGGCTTGGCGCTTGGCCTCGTCGGCCTCGGCCTGGGCGGCGCGGGCGGCGGCGGTCTCCTCCTCGGCGTGGAGTTTGCTCTCCTCCGCCTCGCCAATCTTTTCGCGCAGGGCGCGGACCATGCCCTGCATGGACTTTTGCAGCGTGCCCATCTCGCCGTGGAAGTCCTCGTCGGCCCTGGCGTCCAGATCGCCGCCGGCGATGCGCCCGGACACGGACGAGAGCGTGGTGATGGGCCGGGAGATGACGCGGACGATGAGGAACACGGCCACGCTCAAAATGGTGATGAGCCCGGCCATGATGCCACCCAGCCACAGGCGCAGGTCATCGACCTTGGCGTGGATGTCATCCACGTAGAGCCCGGTGCCGATGATCCAGCCCCAGGGCTTGTACAGACGCACGTAGGAGATTTTGGGGTAGGTCTCGGTGGTTGCGCCGCCGCCGGTCTTGGGCTTGGTCCACTCATAGCCGACGAAGCCCTCGCCGGCCTGCCGGCAGACCTCGGCCATGGCCACGAAGATGTTCTTCGGCGTGGCGTAGGTCCCCTCGCCCGTCTTGCCCTCCCGTCCCAGCCAGAACCCCGTGGCCTTGTCGAACTTGGGGTCGCTCAACGGCTTGCCCTCCAGCGCCGGGCTGGTGGGGTGCATGATCATGAGCGGCACGGGCGAAGTGGTGTCGTTGACCCAGAAGTATTCGCCGTTGCCGTAGCGCATGACGCGCAGGCGTTCGGCGGCGCGTCGTCTGGCCTCGTCGGGGGAGAATTCGCCCTTGTCCACGCGATCCTGGTACTGTTTCACCAGGTCGTAGGTCATGTCCACGCAGTCGGCGAGGCTGTTTCGCCTCGCTCGCAGCAGGTCCTGTTCGTAATATGGCAGGAAAATAAAGAAAATCGCGACCAGGAACAGGCCGAGGACACAACCGAAAAGCGTGTAGAGCTTGGTGGAGGTCCTGGTGTCCAGAATTTTATCGCGCAACATACGGACTCCTCGCGAGCAACGGGGTGGCCGGCGCGTGGGGGCGTGACGGCGGACGTCTTGTTTATCGGCCCATTGAAGCCGATCGATAGGGAAACGTAGATATTTCTATCAACGATACCACTTTGGCGCAAGAGGAATGGGCGATGAGGAGATCGCCATATCCGATGGCGTTTTCGGAGGAAGAAAAGACAAAAAGACCGCCCCTCCTCCTCGCGATGGAGAAGGAAAGGCGGCCGTGCGTGTTCGTTGTTCGGAAGGCTAGTCGGTGGCGAGCATGACGTTGGAGGCCTTGACCATGGCCTTGACCTCGGAGCCCTGCTTGAGGCCCATGCTTTTCACGGAATGGGCGGTGATGACGGACACGACCTCGATGCCGGGGGCGACTTCCACAACGACTTCCGCGTTGACGGGGCCCATGGTGATTTCCTTGATCTTGCCGGGAATGAGATTGCGGGCGCTGACTTTCATGGCATGCTCCTTGTGCGGTTCGGGTTGATGGAGAAGTGAGCTTTCGCCCTTACTGTCACGGAAAAAATAATTTTCGGCAACACAGTTCGCGGAAGGACCGTGAAAGACACGAAAAGACCGCCCCTCCCCCTCGCGATGGAGCGGGAAGGGCGGCCGCGCGCATTCGCTGTTCGGAAAGTTAGTCAGTGACGAGCATGACGTTGGAGGCCTTGATCATGGCCTTGACCTCGGAGCCTTTCTTGAGGCCCATGCTTTTTACGGAGTGGGCGGTGATGACGGACACGACCTCGATGCCGGGGGCGACTTCCACAACGACTTCCGCGTTGACGGGGCCCATGGTGATCTCCTTGATCTTGCCGGGAATGAGATTGCGGGCGCTGACTTTCATGGCGATTTCCTCCTGTTATATGGAAAGTCGTTTGGGAGGGGGGACCATTACTTTCTCCCATAACAGAAGGAGCGAAATCGTCAAGGCCCGCGTCGGGTGGATTATTCCCGTGCTCCGGCGGATTCGTGATCGATGACGGCGGAGAGGCCGTATTTCTTGATGCGGTAGCCGATCTGTCGGGGGGTGATGCCGAGATCCTCGGCGGCCTTGTACTGCACCCAGCCGTTGCGCCGCAGCGCCGCCAGCACCTCGTTGCGTTCCATGGCCTTGAGGGAGCTGAGCCCCTGCGGCCGGGGCGCGGCGAATCCGTGTTCCGGCGTGTGCATTCCCGGCTGCGCGGCCGACTGGTTGAGATAGGGCCGCAGGAAGGTGGCGTCCACGCGGTCGCCGTCGCTCATGATGACGAGGCGTTCGATGAGGTTTTCCATCTCGCGCACGTTGCCAGGCCAATCGTACAGCGTCAGATCGGAAAGGGCGCGCGGGGTGAAAGTGATGGTGCGGGCGTACTCGCGGGCCACCTTGTCGATGAAGTGGTTGAGCAGGACCGGAATGTCCTCCTTGCGCTGGCGCAGGGGCGGCACCTGGATGGGGAACACCGAGAGGCGGTAGTAGAGGTCTGGGCGGAAGGCGGCGCGCTCGGCCAGTTCGCCCAGGTCGCGGTTGGTGGCGGCCACCACGCGCACGTCCACCTTGCGGGTGGTGTTGGAGCCCAGGCGTTCGAACTCTTTGTCCTGCAGCACTCGCAGCAGTTTGGCCTGAATGCCAAGGGGCAGCTCGCCGATCTCGTCGAGGAAGATGGTGCCTTCGTGGGCGTCCTCGAAGCGGCCGGGCTTGGAGCCCACCGCGCCGGTGAAGGCCCCGCGCTCGTAGCCGAAGAGCTCGCTCTCCAGCAGATTCTCCGGGATGGAGGCGCAGTTCACCTTCATGAACGGATGGCCCTTGCGTCCGGAAAGCTCGTGAATGATCCGCGCGATGAGCGTTTTGCCCACGCCGGACTCGCCCAGCAGCAGCACCGTGGCCCTGGTCGGTGCCACCTTGCTCACCTGATGCTCCACGTCCTGCATGGCCTGGCTCTTGCCCACGATGTACGGGCCGCGCTGCTCGCGTGTGATTTGTGAGCGCAGGGAGATGTTCTCGCGGACGAGGGCCTCCTCGCGCGCTTTGACTTTTTCGTTGAGGGACAGGAACTGGCCGATGAGCGTGGCCACCACGGTGAGGAAGCTTAGATCCTCTTCGAAGGCCACCTCGTCGCCGAAGAGCCGGTCCACGTTGAGCACGCCCAGGCAGCGCCCGTTGGCGGTGATGGGCACGCCGATGAAGCTGACGCGCCCGCGCTCCAGATGCCGCGAGCCGGTCTTGTCCAGAAACAGCGGTTCCCGGCGGATATCCGGCACCACGTAAGGCTTGCCGGTCTGGAAGATCAGGCCGGTCACCCCCTCGTCCAGCTCGTACACGCCGCGCTGGCGCTCCTCCGCGGTCAGCCCGTGGGAGGCGGTGATGGCGAGACGCTCGTTGTCCGGGTCGGCCAGGGTGATGGTGGCCCGTTTCATCGAAAGCGTCTCGGAGAGGATGCGCAAGACCTCGGCCAGGGCCTTTTCCAGGTCCAGGGCCGTGTCGATGATCTGGCAGATGGAGGAGAGGACCTGAAGTTTCAGGTTGCCGAGCATGAGCGTCATGCCCCCGAGCAAGCAATAACGATGCCGCGACGGAAAGTGTCGGCGTATGAAGTGTTAATATGCTGGAATTACATCAAATGTTTAGATACAAGTGCGCCGGTTCCTAATTGTCATAAATGACAAATTTGCAAATTAGTAGGCTGAACGGCGCACGCGTTTGCCATTCCCGTCATCCGCGTGGGGAAAAGTCCCGCTTCCGGCCGGCCCGCGCCGCGCCGTGTGGCGAAACCTTCGTCAGGCCGCGCCGCTTTTCGTCACGTTGGCGGGCGCATCGCCGTAAGCGCCGAAGTGTTCGGTGAGCAGCATCTCTCGCGCGGCCGCGCCGCCGACGGGGCCGTCCTCGAACACGCGGATGTCGCGCACCGCGCCGGTCTCGTACAACGCCACCGTGCCGCCGAACTCCTGCACGTCGTCGGGATCGTGGGTGATGAGCACCGTGGGCGCGCCCGCCGCCTCGCAGATGGCGCGCACCTCGCGGCGCATCCGCCGGCGCAGCAGCGGGTCCAGCGCGGCGAAGGGCTCGTCGAGCAGCAGCACCTTGGGACGGCGCGCCAGCGCGCGCAGGAGCGCCACGCGTTGCCGCTGCCCGCCGGAGAGCCGGCCCGGCCGCATTCTTCCCAGTTCCTCCAGCCCGGCCAGGGAGAGCAGCTCCGCCACACGCCGCCGCGCGGCGGCGTCCATGCGGCCGAAAATCCCGCGCGACAGGCCGAAGCCCACGTTCTCGACCACGGTGAGGTGCGGGAAGAGGGCATAGTCCTGGAACACGTAGCCCACGCCGCGGTCGCGCGCGGGGGTGTCCACTTTCTTGTCGGAATCGAAGAGCGTCTCCCCCGCCACGGTTATGCGCCCGGCGTCCGGCCGGATGAGCCCGGCCACGGCGCGCAGGGTCAGCGTCTTACCCGACCCCGAGGGACCGAAGAGCACGGTGGAACGGCCCTCGGAACGCACGCGGGTCTTGAGGGTGAAGCTGCGGCCGCCGCCGTGCAACGTTTTGGAAAAATCGATGTCCAGGGTCATGCTCTCCTCCCTCAGCGCCCGAACCATGCGCACAGCGGAGCGGCGAGCGCGTGCAGCGGGCAGGGGACGTTCGCCGCGGCGGCGTCGGCGGCGGCGAGCACGGTCCGTTCGGGAACGGCGCGGGCGGCCAGCAGCATGGTCAGGGCCAGCGCTCCAAGCAGGGGACCGGAACGTCTCATGACGGACCTCCTTCAAACGTGGTTGCGGGCCAGCAGTTTGCCCGAGGCGAGCAGCAGCGTCACGCACACCAGCGAGGTGAGGATGACCAGGAATTCGGCCTGATCGTCGTTGCCGGCCTGCACCGCCTCGTACACGGCCAGCGAAAGCGTCTGCGTGCGGCCGGGCAGGTTTCCGGCGATCATGAGCGTGGCGCCGAATTCGCCCATGGCCCGTGCCAGCGCCAGCATGGCGCCGGAGACGATGCCCCGCCACGCCAGCGGCAGGGAGATGCGCATGAACACCCGTCCCTCGCCCGCGCCGAGGGTTCGCGCCGCGTTCTCCAGGCCCTCGTCCACGCCCTCGAAGGCTGTGCGCGCGGCCTTGCACACCAGCGGAAAGGCCACCACACAGGCGGCCAGCGCCGCGCCCTGCCAGGTGAAGACCAGCGTGATGTCGAATTTTTCCAGCAGCCATTGGCCGATGACGCCGCGCCGGCCGAAGACCACCAGCAGATAGTAACCCAGGACCGTGGGCGGCAGAACGAGCGGCAGTGTGCACACGGCGTCCAGCAGCTCGCGGCCGGGCAGCCCCTTGCGGGAGAGGGCGTACCCCGCCGTCACGCCGGCCACGCAGGCCATGGCCGTGGCCGTCAGCGAGACCTTGAGCGTCAGTTTGAGCGGCACCATCGCCGCGAGCAGGAGGGGAAGCAGGGAATCCGGCACGGGGAAACCTCCAGATGCGTGCGAATGCGAAAAACGGCCTTGCGCCCGCGTGGCGCGTCGGCCCCGGGGAACTTCCCGCGAGCCGTGGGAATAACCGGATCCGCGTCCGACCGCCAGCCACGACATGTCGAAATCCGGCCCGGTTCGAGACGCGCGCGTCGCCGCTTGAACCGCGATCACAGCGTGGCCAGCAACTCCGCGTCGGTGAGCGGCCGGCCTAGCAGCTCCGCCTTGCGGCGCACGCGCTCCAGGGCCCCGGGCCCCGGCTTCGGGCCGGCGTGATGCTCCGCAGCCTTGCCGGCCAGCCGCTCGGCCGCGGCGGCCAGCGCCGCGCCGCCGCTCTTCGCGCCCACGCCCATGCGCCGGGTCGCGCCCACGGCCTCGGGGGCGAAGGGCTCGAACAGCGCGGGGTCGCGCAACATGCCATGCACGTGGATGCCCGATTCGGCGGCGAAAATGTCCTCGCCCACCACGGGCCGGTTGCGCTGCACGGCCACTCGCGCGCCCTGGGCGGCCAACAGGCACAGGGCGCGCACATGCGAAAGATCGTACCCGGCCTTTTTTTCGCGCCAGGCCCAGGCCGCCACCTGCTCCAGCGGCGCCACGCCCGCGCGTTCGCCAAGCCCCAGCACGGAGACATCGACGAACGCCGCCCCGCACTGCAGGGCCGTGACGGCGTTGGCGGCGGCCATACCCAAATCGTTGTGGGCGTGCAGGGCCACGTCCACGCCCAGCTCGGCCACGTGGCGGCGGACCAGCTCCGCCGTGGAAAGCGGCGTGAGCAGCCCCACCGTGTCCGACAGGCGCACCCGCGAGGCTCCGGCGGCCACGACCGCCCGGGCCAGCGTGAGCGCGTCGTCCGGGTCGGCCCTGGAGACGTCCTCCAGGCCCACGGCCACGTAGTCCGCCCCGGCGGCCAGCGCGGACGCCACCACAGCGCCCGCGCGCTCGGCCATGCCGCCCGGCGTGAGCCCCAGGCGCACCCGCTGGTGCCGGGCCGAGGAGGGCGCGCCAATGTTCACGCGCGAAACGAGCCCGGCGCGCACCAGCCCGGCCGCCGCCTCGGCGTCGGTCTCGCGGCAGGGGCACCATACGGAAAGCGCCGGCCCGCGTCCGCCGGGGCCGAGTCCGGGCAGCGCCTGCGCCGCCCAGGTCAGAAATTCCGAAAGCCCCGGCTGGCCGATCCAGCCGCACTCCATTTCGTCCACGCCCACGGCGGCCAGCATTTCCGCCATGCGCCGGCGGGCGCCTTGTCCGAAATACACGCCGTAGGCCTGCGCGCCTTCCCGCAAAGTCGTGTCGATCAGCATCGTCCGCGCTCCTTAGTTCTTGGACGGGGCTTGCACTCCTGGTGCCAGCCTCGTGGACGATGACCAAAGATCTGCGAAATCAGCATGTTGAACGTATGGGGGAAGAACGTCCAACCAGCATACGAAAATGTCGTTCCTACAAATTCGGTATGTCAGTCAGTGTGGACAAGCATAGCCCAACGATTCGGGCGTGGCGAGGAAAATCCGCTTATATCACGCGGTTGCCAAAAATCGTGAGGCTTGGCACGCGCCTTGCCTTAAGCCCCTCGTCCATCAACCAAAACCGAGCTGGAGGAATGTGACATGAAGAAGATGAGGAAGGTTGCCATTTACGGCAAGGGCGGCATCGGCAAGTCCACCACAACGCAGAACACCGTGGCCGGACTGGTGGAAATGGGTCGCAAGATCATGGTCGTTGGCTGTGATCCCAAGGCCGACTCCACCCGTCTGCTGCTGGGCGGTCTGGCTCAGAAGTCCGTACTCGACAGCCTGCGCGACGAGGGCGAGAACGTGGAGCTCGAGAACATCCGCAAGCTGGGCTACGGCGGCACCTGGTGCGTGGAGTCCGGTGGCCCCGAACCGGGCGTTGGCTGCGCCGGCCGCGGCATCATCACCTCCATCAACATGCTTGAGTCCCTCGGCGCCTATGACGAGTCCGAGGACCTTGACTACGCCTTCTACGACGTTCTGGGCGACGTCGTGTGCGGCGGGTTCGCCATGCCCATCCGCGACGGCAAGGCCGAGGAGATCTACATCGTCTGCTCCGGCGAGATGATGGCCATGTACGCGGCCAACAACATTTGCAAGGGCATCATGAAGTATGCCCAGAGCGGCACCGTGCGCCTGGGCGGACTCATCTGCAACAGCCGCAACGTGGCCAACGAGAAGGAGATGATCCAGGAGCTGGCCCGTCAGCTTGGAACCCAGATGATCTACTTCGTCCCGCGCGACAACATGGTCCAGCGCGCCGAGATCAACCGCAAGACCGTCATCGAGTTCGACCCCCAGGCCGGTCAGGCCGACCACTACCGCAATCTGGCCAAGAC
>JAIMKR010000018.1:5923-58033 GCA_020692325.1 Desulfocurvus sp. | reverse complement strand
CGGCGCGTCCGGCGCCGGCAAGCACGCCGAGGGCGAGGACTAGTCTTCTCCGCCGATCGTTACGAGAAGGGCCTTGCCCGCTTTGGGCAAGGCTTTTCTCGTTCTGATGGAAAGTGACGCCGCATCCATGACCCATTTTCCGCGCATCATTCTCGCCGGACTTTCCGGCGGTTCGGGCAAAACCTTCGTCTCCATTGGCCTGTGCAGAGCCCTGGCCCGGCGCGGCCTCACCGTCGCTCCCTTTAAAAAGGGCCCGGACTACATCGACGCCGCCTGGCTCTCGTTGGCCGCCCGCCGCCCCGCCTGCAATCTCGATCCCTTTCTGCTCCCGCCCGGCATCCTCGCCTCCCTGTTTCAGGAGCGCGCCCGGCCGGCCGATATTTCCGTCATCGAGGGCAACCGAGGCCTGTTCGACGGCAAGGACCGCGAGGGCACCTGCTCCACCGCAGAGCTGGCGCGACAGCTCGCCGCGCCCGTGATCCTTGTCCTGGACGCCACCAAGATGACTCGCACCGCCGCGGCCGTCGTGGCCGGTTGCCGCACCTTCGAGCCCGGGCTCGAACTGGCCGGCGTCATTCTGAACCGCACGGCCGGCGAGCGGCACCGCCGCATCCTCACGGAGTGCGTGGAGGATCTGGCCGGCGTGCCCGTGCTGGGTTGTCTGCCCAAGATGGCCGAGAATCCCATCCCCGAGCGGCACATGGGGCTCGTGTCCGACCAGGAATTCGCCGGACGCGAGAACGCGCTCGACGCCATCGCCGACGTGGTGGAGCGTTGGCTGGACGTGCCCCGCGTGGCCGCGACCGCGCGCGCCGCGTGCGCCCCCGCCTTGGCCGCGCCCGTGCCCTGGCCCGAGCGCGTGCCCGGATGCGGCGACGAGGGCCCGGTCATCGGCTACGTGCGCGACGCCGCCCTGTGGTTCTACTACCCCGAGAACCTGCTGGCGCTGGAGCGCGCCGGCGCGCGGCTTGTCGAACTTTCGCTGCTTTCCTCCGCCTCCTGGCCGGACCTCGACGGCCTCTACCTTGGCGGAGGCTTCCCGGAGACCCAGGCGGACGGACTCGCGGCCAACACCATGGCGCGCGACCATGTGCGCGCGCTGGCGCGGTCCGGTCTGCCCATCTATGCCGAGTGCGGCGGGTTCATGTATCTCTGCGACGGCTTGGTGCTGCCGGATGGCGAGCGTCCCATGGCTGGCGTGTTCCCCGTGGTCACACGGCTGTGCGCCCGGCCGCAGGGGCTCGGCTATGTGGAGGCCCTGGTGGAGCTGGAGAATCCCTTCCATCCGCTGGGAACGCGGCTCGTCGGGCATGAGTTCCACTACTCCGCTTGCGCTGAGCCCGCGCGCGAGGAAGGCGTGGACGCGGAGGGGCCGCGTCTGGCCCTGCGCATGTTGCGCGGCCACGGCATGGTCGCCGGGCGCGACGGCCTGCTCTTGGGCAACACCTTCGCCGCCTACACGCATATCCACGCCCTGGGCGCACCGCACTGGGCTCCGGCCTTCGTCAACGCGGCTTTGCGTCGCCGCGCCACTCGCGGCTGACCGCGTTTGTGCAGCGTTCCGCGCCCTCGCGGGTGCAGAACGCTGCATGACGGGCCGACGTGTCCCTCTCAACTCGCTGGAATTCCACACAACCCAGAACGGCACACTTTCTGCTTTCCCGGAGCGATTTCGCACCGGCCCTGTGCGCTCCCGCGTCTCGGCCGGCCCACGCAACGCCAACCTGGGAGCATCCGCCATGGGCAAAAGTCTTTTCGCCACCGCCATTGTCTTGGCCTTCGCCGCGCCGGCCGGGCTGTCGCTGGCCTCGCCCGCGCGATCCCCGGAGATCACCGCGCCATGCCGCACCGGCGGCGAGGCGGCCGATCCCGTCGCCTCCACCGCGAGAGCCGCCGCGCCCATTGGATGGGCGGCCAGTCCGGAGGCGGGCGGGAGTCCCGTCCGGCGCCCCGGCCCGGTTGGGCGGGTGCTCGTGGACATCGACGATGTGCTGAATGCTGTGCGTCCGCAGGAGAGCGCGCTGGCCGTGCTGTTCGAGGTGGACC
Source organism: Desulfocurvus sp. (assembly GCA_020692325.1). GTDB lineage: Bacteria > Desulfobacterota > Desulfovibrionia > Desulfovibrionales > Desulfovibrionaceae > Humidesulfovibrio. Next base: position 55,987 of record JAIMKR010000018.1, on the reverse strand, counting down.
GGCCCGACCGTCCCGACGCCGCGCGCGAGCGTGAGGAATTGGACCTGCGTTTGCGTCGGCACAGGGATGCGCCGGCGTTTCGGCGCGACGCGTAAGCCCTGGTCCGCGCGACCGGGGGGAGCGCATTGCCCTGCGGGGCCGGGTCTGCTACAGCCGGGGGCTGCGGGTGAAACATCCCCCCACACCGAAACCAAGGAGTCATGAAGATGCAGCGCTTTTTCCGTGTGATGCTGGCCGCCGCCCTCGTGCTGGCCCTGGCCGCGCCGGCCCTGGCCCAGAAGGCCGAGCCCGGCAGGATCCTGGTGAAGCTGGAGACCAACAAGGGCGACATCGTGCTCGAGCTGAACAAGAAGGCCGCCCCGGTGACCGTGGAGAACTTTCTGCGCTACGCGCGCAAGGGGCACTACGACGGCACGATTTTCCACCGCGTCATCAACGGCTTCATGATTCAGGGCGGCGGGTATGATGTGAACATGCAGGAGCGCCCCACCGACAAGGCCATCAGGAACGAGGCCGACAACGGGCTCAAAAATGAGCTGTACACCGTGGCCATGGCCCGCACCTCGGATCCGAACTCCGCCACGGACCAGTTCTTCATCAACGTGAAGAACAACCCCTCCCTCAACTACTGGGGCAAGTCCGAAATGGGCTGGGGCTATGCCGTGTTCGGCAAGGTCGTGGAAGGCAAGCGCGTGGTCGATGAGATCAAGGGCGCGCCCACGGGCCGGCATGGCATGTTCGCCGACGTGCCGGTCACGCCCATCGTCATCAAGAAGGTCACCATCATTTCGCAGTAGTCGCGCGACGACGAATCGACGCCATGGCCCTCCGCCCCATTCGGGACGGGGGGCTTTTTCGTCGTCGGCACCGGCGCTGCGCCGGCGCGGGGGCTGAAGGTGAAGTCAAGGGCGGTTGTTCATTCGGTCCGAATCAATCGGATTGTGAACGATGCCTTGCGGCTCGACAGCTAGGCGGCGGAGGAGGGACCGGAGTCGGCCGCCGGGCGAATGGCGGCCAGGCATTGGCGCAGACGGCGTTCGGCCTCGACGCTGGTCAGCCCTCGCCCGTGGCGCAGTAGCGTGTAGACCAGGGCCGAGGGCTTGGGGCCCTTGTCGGACTTTTCGGCGTTGGGATTGGGCAGCAGTCGGAGCATGGCGTCCTCCTAGTGGTGGAAGCGGTTGGGCGGGCGGGAGCCCGTCGCGGAACACCATGCCCCGCCGTCGTGACAGGGCGGGGGCGCGGGCGTGACGATTGGGCTTTGCGATAAAAAAGCCCCGTCGTTTCCGGCGGGGCCATGATTGTTTGCTACTCGGCAGTGGCGAGTTCATCAATAATTGGTTGTATCACTGCTGCACTTTGCACATCAGTTAGACACAGATCCACCCATATTCCGCATAAAGCATTCCAAAGAATATCACCACCAACATCTAAAGCGTCAGCGGCGTGATTTACCCATTTGTGGGCTTCTGAAAGAGTCATAGCCTGGACACAAGCATCCACGACTGAAGAGTGATTACGGCCAATGCGTTGGGCCACTCCTTCGAAACCAATTTCCTGTAAGGCACCAAAAACAACACGTTCAGGAGAGTCTCCACCAGGAAGGATGTTGCAACCTTTTGCAGGGTCTTGATCTCCATCAAGGTAGATGCAGGATGGAGTAGGAAATCTTTTCTCCGAAGCCATTAGCCCAAGTGACTTTCCTACAGCTGCGGAACCGACGGGGATAATTCTGCATTTTCGTGATATCTCTGCCGATTTTTTAGTCAAGACTTCTCTAAGCAAAGTGCTAGCTCTTTCATCCTCAACATAGAGATCGCATTCAGGATGGTTTTCATCATCCATTTGTGTCATAGCAAAAAAAGCGCTAACTCCTCTTACAACGTTACGACCATTATGCCCGTTGAAAATTAAAATTCTTCCTTCAGGTGGCAGTTCTTCAAGAACATATGGAGAGTGGGTTGTAACAATAACTTGAAGTTCATTAATCCGTGCAAAGTTTGCTAAATCACGTATCAAACGTCGTTGGGCTCTTGGATGTAAAGAAGACTCAATTTCATCAATGAGAACAACGCTATATTTAGGAAGTTGAATCTCTAGTAGCTCTGTAATTGTGGTTTCGCCAGCGCCTTGATGAAATCCAGAATAACTTATTCCGTGTTGCTGGATAACAGGAACCTCTCTCACCGCATCAATATTCGTAACAGACATTTTTGCCTGCTCATATTGTTTTCCCATTATCTCTGATAACCGCAGCAAATTAGTTTGATCAAAACTTTTGGAGCTGACCTCTTGATTTACAGATTTGGCTAGCCGCTGGTAGCCCACGCGAGCAGGGACGGGTTGAATTCTCCTTAGGTCTATATATTTTACTGTACGAATTTTTCTGTCTCTATTCCCAAGCCATCGTTTAGTAGGTTTCCGTACACTGCCGTCACTGGACGTAGCCCCTTCACGAGTAGAATATTTAAGAGTTACCCCTTCCACTTTGTCCCAAGGGGTATCCGGGAAGAAATCTGAAGCGAAGTGTCCTCGTTCCCCCTCTTTTGGACGGTAAATCGCTGCAATTGCTTGAAGAACTGTACTTTTGCCTGCTCCATTTTCACCAACGAGCGCTAAAATGGGGAAAGTAAAGTCAATGTGTTGGCCCGTCCAACCTCGCAACCCCGATATTTCAAGCCATTCTAGACGCTTTGGCCAAGAATCACCTCGGATCCATTTGTTTTTAAGCAGCCTGATTTCTTTGCTTTCTGCCATATCTGTACTACCCCCAATATGAATAATGATATATGGTAAAGTATTTAGCAGGGGGTGGCAAACAAAAAGTAAAAGAAAAATCAGGCCGCGTCGCTGGCGTCGTCCTGCACGGGCGGCACGCCGCACCCCTGGGCGCGGCGATCCTCCTCGGCGCGCAGGGCCCGCCGCAGCACCTTGCCGACCATGGTCTTGGGCAGGCTCTCGCGGAACTCCACGTGGCGCGGCACCTTGTAGTTGGCCAGCTTCTGCCGACAGAAGGCGATGATCTCGGCCTTGGTCGGCTTCTCGCCCGGCTTGGGCACGATGTAGGCCTTGACCACCTCACCGCGGGTGTCGCAGGGGATGCCGACGGCCACGGCCTCCCGCACCTTGGGGTGTTGGTGCAGCACCTCGTCCACCTCGCGCGGGTAGATGTTGTACCCGGAGCTGATGATGAGGTCCTTCTTGCGGTCCACGATGAAGAAGTAGCCTTCCTCGTCCATGTAGGCGATGTCGCCGGTGTAGAGCCAGCCGTTGCGCAAGACGTCGGCGGTGTCGTCCGGGCGGTTGAAGTAGCCGGCCATGACCTGCGGTCCGCGCACCGCCAGCTCGCCCATCTTGCCCGGGGGCAGCGGGGGACCGCCCACGTCCATGTCCACGATCTTGGCGTCGGTTCCCGGCAGGGGCAGGCCGATGGAGCCGTGCTTGGCCACGCCGTTGAGCGGGTTGATGTGCGTCACCGGGCTGGCCTCGGAAAGACCATAGCCCTCGCAGATGTGCGCGCCCGTGGCGTTGCGGAACTGGTCGAACCACTCCACCGGCATGGGGGCCGAGCCGGACACGCAGTAGCGGATGGAGCGCAGGTCGTACTGGCCCACGTTCTTTTGCTGCAACAGCGAGATGTACACCGAGGGCGCGCCGGGGAACACCGTGGGGCGCTCCTTCTCGATGGTTTTGAGCACGTCCAGCGGCGAGTAGCGCGCGAAGGGAATCTGCGTGGCTCCCACGGCCGTGCACAGATTGAGCGACACGGTGAGGCCGTAGATGTGGAAATAGGGGAGGATGCCGAGGAACGTCTCCGGCTTGTCGCCCAGGCCGGGCAGCACGGAAAGAATTTGCTGGGTGTTGGCGCAGATGTTGGCGTGGGTGATCATGCAGCCCTTGGCGAGCCCGGTGGTGCCGCCGGTGTACTGCAGCAACGCCAGATCCTTCTGCGGAATGAGCCCCTCGGCCGTGAAGGTGCTGAGTCCGCCCATGAGCGCGCCCCAGGTGTGCACGGTCTTGCCGTCGTAGGGGACCTGTCCGGTGTGCCCTTCGCGCCAGGCGCGCAGCCGGTAGAGCAGGCTCAGCGGAAAGCGCAGCCCGTCGGCCATGCTGGTGACGAAGAACTTTTCGATGGGCAGCTGGTCGCGCAGGGGCGCGATCTTGTTCCAGAGCAAGTCGAGGGTGATGAGGAAACGCGCGCCGGAATCGGTGAACTGGTGGACGATTTCCGTCTCCATGTACAGCGGATTGGTGAAGACCACGGTGCCGCCGGCGCGCAGCACGCCCCAGAAGGCGATGATGGCCTGCGGGGTGTTGGGCAGCATCACGGCCACGCGGTCGCCCCGCCGCAGGCCATGGCGGCGCAGATTGGCCGCCACCAGCCCGGAAAGCTTGGCCAGTTTGGCATAGCTTATGGTCGCCCCCTGAAAGGATATGGCGGCCCTGTCGGGCCAGCGCCGCGCGGCGTCCAGCAGGAACTGGAACAGAGGCTTTGGATCAAGACGCGGAGAGTTGGGCACGGTCGGGTCGTGGTGCTTGAGCCAGGGGCGGTCGATCTCGGGCATTGGTAACCTCAAAAAAGGGCGTGGGGGATGAAAGCCGCCGGACTATAGGGTCCCACAGGCGCGGAGGCAAGAGGAAAACGAGTGCGTTTCATCCGCGATCGAGCGGGGGAGGACGTCGGTCTGTTGACGTGTTGGTTCATTGCCTGCGTGAATGATTTTCCTGGCGTCGGAGGCTAATGTTTCGCGCCCGTTAGCCGAAAAAACTGTTGAAGCGTTGACACGTCTTGATTTATTGGCTTATGCATCGACAAGGGGTGGCACGGATCATTGACGAAGTGAACGGTCGAACGGCGTTTGCCCGGAATTTGCATGTTTCTGGTGGCGTCGTGGCGCGGCAGGGCTTTCCCGCCGCGTGGGGCGGCCGAACGAGGATCGGGGTCGATTGGGTGGAAGTATGATGCTGCTCGCGGATGGAAAATACATCAGACCCAGCAAGGAGACCAGGGTGCTGGCCATTCTGGACTCCCTGGCGCAGGATTCGGGACTGTCGCAGTTCGAACTCGGGCGCAGGCTCAAGCTCAGCGGGGCCAGGGTCAATCAGTACCTGAAGCTCTTGCAGGAGCAGGAGCTCATCGAGTACCGGCCGGTGAACGGCAAAAGCTACCGCTACGTGCTGACCAGCGGTGGCGAAAAAAGCCGGCGCAAGATGTTCAGCGACTATTCGAGCGAGACCATCCGCCTGTACACCAACATCAAGGACTTCATCCTCTCCAAGCTGCGCAGCCTGGAGCGGCGCGGCAGTAAACGGATCGTGTTGTTCGGCGCGTCCGAGACCTGCGAGGTTGTGCTCTCCGCTCTGCGGGACACCGCCTTTCAGGTGGTCGCCATCGTCGACAACGACGTGGACAAACACGGCGCTTTGTTCAATGGCTATGTCGTATCGTCGCCCGTGGTGCTGGAGCACGTGGATTGTCAGGCCGTGGTTATCACCTCCTTTGGCCGTCAGGACGAAATATTCCAGCAACTGCAGCCCGTCTCCGCAAGGAGGGGGCTCGAGATCGTGAGGTTGTGAGCATGGCGCACGTCACCATTACACTTCCTAATGGCCGCCAAATCGGCCGTGGGCAGCCCTGCTTCATTGTGGCCGAGGTCGGCAACAATCATCAGGGCGACATGGCGACGGCCCGGCGCATGGTCGAGGAGGCCGCGAGGGCCGGCGTGCAGGCCGTGAAATTTCAGAAGCGCCACGTGGAGTCGCTGCTGACCCGCGCTGGCCGCGAGGCCCCCTACACCGGGGCCAACAGCTTCGGCCCCACCTATGGCGCGCATCGCCGCGCCCTTGAGCTCTCCGCCGAGCAGATGGCCGAACTCAAGGAGCTGGCCGAGTCGCTGGGGCTGGTGTTCTTCGCCTCCGCCTGGGACGAGGTGAGTCTGGGCGAGATGATCGGCATCGGCATGCCGGTCATCAAGGTCTGCTCCGCCGACGTGACCAACCTGCCGCTGCTGCGGCGGGTGGCCGAGAGCGGCCTGCCCGTCATCATGAGCACGGGCATGAGCAGCCTGGAGGAGATCGACGCAGCCGTCTCCGTCGTCCGCTCCCGGCACGACAACATCGTTTTGCTGCATTGCAACAGTTCGTACCCCTGCGTCGAGGAAAAGATCGGCCTGCCGGTGATGGAGACCCTGCGTGAGCGTTACGGCCTGCCCGTGGGTTACTCCGGGCACGAACGCGGTCTGGCCCCCAGCGTGGCCGCCGTGGCCCTGGGCGCCTGCGTGGTTGAGCGCCACTTCACCCTGGACAAGAATCAGGTGGGTACCGACCATAAGGCCTCCCTGGTGCCGGACGAACTGGCCCAGCTCGTCCGCATGATCCGCGAGGTGGAGGCCTGCATGGTCCAGAAGGGCAAGAAGGTGTTTCCCGAGGAATTGGCCTCGGCCAAGAAGCTGCGCAAGTGCATCGTCTTCTCGCGCGATCTGCCCGCCGGGCACGTGCTGGCCGAAACCGATCTGACCACCCGTAGCCCGCTGGACGGCATTTCGCCCGTGCACTGGGACGAGGTTGTGGGCGCGGCGCTGCTGCGCTCCGTGAAGTGCGAGGAGCCGCTCCATTGGGAAACCCTGGCCCTGGCGCATCAGCAGACGAGCGCGGCCTCATTGTCCACCCGGGGATAAGGGGCCGGTTCCCGCCACAGTCTTCGGGCGCGTCAGCCACCCGTCTCCGGGCGTCTTCCTCGGTGGGGCTGGCGTTCGTCGCCGCTCTCGCGTATGCACGTGAGAAGGACGGCCACGCATGAATCAGACGGACATCTTGCTTGAATCCGGCACCAACGAGCTGGAGATCATCGAACTCTACATCGCCGAGGCCGACCCGGCCGAGCGGGAAGGCGGAGCCGACGGCTTCGTGAACGCCTACTTCGGCGTCAACGTGGCCAAGGTGTTGGAGATCATCGAGTCGCCGCCGACCCTGGAGCCTTCGTCCTCGGCGGATCATCCGAGCTATCTCGGGGTCATTCCTCTGCGCGACATGGTGCTGCCCGTGGTGGACCTTTCCGTGTGGCTGAACGTGAAGCGCGTCCCCTCGCGCCACGAGCCCATCCTCGTCACCGAGTTCAACGGCGTGCGCACGGGCTTCCTCGTGTCCGGGGTCACCATGATCCACCGCGTGAGCTGGAGCGAGGTGGAGCCCCCCAGCCGCTACGTTTCCGACCTGCCGGGCAACTGCATCACCGGCACGGTGCGCCTGGGCGACCACTTCGTCCTGCTGCTGGACCTGGAGCGCGCCCTTTCCGAACTCCACGCCCTGGACATCACCGAACCTGAGCCGGTGGAGCCGGAACCGGGCGAACGCCCCATGCGCGTGCTGCTGGCGGACGACTCCACCTCCGTGCGTTTTCTGCTCAAGCGCAATTTCGAGCGGGCCGGGTTCGAGGTGGAGGCCAAGGGCAACGGTGAGGACGCCTGGAACCATCTGCTGGGTCTGAAAAAACAGGCGGAGGAGGCGGGAGTGGGCGTGATCGCGCTGCTCGACGCCGTGGTCTCCGACGTGGAGATGCCACGCATGGATGGCTACACGCTGACGCGGCGCATCAAGACCGATCCGGTCCTGGCCGTGTTGCCCGTGGTCCTGTTTTCCTCGCTCATCTCCCCGAATCTGCTGCATAAGGGCGAGAGCGTGGGAGCCGACGCGCAGATCACCAAGCCCGAATTCGGTGGGCTGACGAACACGGTGCGCACCATGATTTTGGAGCGCCGCGCCAAATAGAACTTGACGTTAAACGCGATTTCGGCGTAAGCGTCAAAACAGTCAACAACCCCGCAACTTGCGAGCCGAAATCGACATGAACCACACCGCTTACGCCTTCGCCCTGGCCCTAGCCGCCCCGGCCGCCCGCGTCCTGCGGTCCGACGTTCGCGTCGTGGTAGTAGGCGTCATAGGCGGCATCGCGTCGTAGCGGGCTGGTTCTTCACGCGAACCCAAACCCCCGCCGGCGCGAGTCGGTGGGGGTTTTCTTTCGGCGCCAGCCGGCGCACCTTCCCCACCAGAACCCGCGCCCGGGGCACCCAAATCGGAGGTGTCTCATGCACAAGCCAGTGATGACCATGACGGGCGCGCAACTCGTCATCCGCCTGCTGGAACGCCAGGGCGTGCGCATCATTCCCGGCATTCCCGGCGGGGCCAACCTGCCGCTCTATGACGCCCTGTCCGACAGCGCCGTCATTCGCCACGTGCTGGCTCGCCACGAGCAGGGGGCCGGCTTCATGGCCCAGGGCATGGCCCGCACCACGGGCAAGCCGGCCGTGTTCTTCGCCACATCCGGTCCTGGGGCCACCAACACCCTCACCGCCATCGCCGACGCCAAACTCGACTCCGTGCCCATCATCTGCATCACCGGCCAGGTGCCCAGCTCCATGATCGGCACCGACGCCTTCCAGGAGGTGGACATCTACGGCATGTCCATCCCCGTGACCAAGCACAACTTCCTCGTGCGCTCCGTGGAGGAGCTGCCGCGTGTCATCCCGGAGGCCTTCCGCATCGCAGCTTCCGGCCGGCCCGGTCCCGTGCTCATCGACATCCCCAAGGACGTGCAGAGCGCGCGTATCGACATCGAAAACCTGCCCGAGCCCGGTATGCCCGATCCCATCGAACCGCCGGACCACGAGTCACTGAACCACGCCGCCCGCGCCCTGGCTGCGTCGCGCCGGCCCATCCTCATGGTCGGGGCCGGTGTCACCAACTCCGGCGCGGCGGACCGCGCCCGCGAGCTGGCCGAGGCCGCCTGCCTGCCCATGGTGATGACCCTGCTGGGTCTGGGCGCACTGCCCGACGCCCATCCGTTGAATCTCGGCCTGCTGGGTATGCACGGCACCCGCGCGGCCAACATCCTCATGCACGAGTGCGACCTGCTGCTTGTGGCCGGCGCGCGCCTGGACGACCGCGCCACGGGCCGGCTGGAGGAGTTCTGTCCCGAGGCCCGGGTCATCCACATCGACATCGACCAGAGCGAGCTGGACAAGCTGCGCGCCACGCACATCGCCATCACCGGCGACATCGGCGCCACCATCGAGGCGCTCCTGCCGCTCATCGACGCCGAATCCGCCCGGCGCGACCGGGCTGCCTGGCTCGCGCGCGTGGCGCAGTGCAGGGCCGAGAACCCGCAGAATCTGCCCGGTCTGTCCGATCCGTTGACGCCCTACGGCATGGTGCGCTGCACGGGTCAGCTGCTGGGCGACCGCGCCATAGTGGCCACGGACGTGGGACAGCATCAGATGCGCGCGGCACAGGCCTACCCCGACTTGCGGCCGAGGGCCTGGCTGACTTCCGGCGGCCTGGGCACCATGGGTTTCGGCCTGCCCACGGCCATCGGCGCGGCTCTGGCCAATCCCGGCGCGCCCGTCGTCTGCTTCAGCGGCGACGGCAGCCTGCAGATGAACATCCAGGAACTGGCCACGGCGGCGGAGACCGGGGCCAACGTCACCGTCATCCTTGCGGATAACGGCGGTCTGGGCCTGGTGCAGCAGCAACAGGATTTGTTCTACGGCCGGCGCATCTTCGGCTCCGATTATCGGCATCACGTGGACTTCATCAAGATCGCCGAGGGGTTCGGCGTGCGCGCCCTCGACCTTTCGGAGAGCAAGACGCCCATGGCCGACCTGGAGCGCGCGCTGCGGCGCGAAGGGCCCTGCCTCGTGCGGATTCATGTGGAGGCGCAGGACAACGTCTACCCCATGGTGCCCCCGGGAGCGGCCAACACGAACATGATCTGCGAGGACGCGCAGGAATCGCGCGAAGGAGGAAAGTCCCATGCCGCATAACAGCGAGTTCGTGGCCCTGCGCCTCACCGTGAACAACCACCCCGGCGTCATGACCCACGTGTGCGGGCTGTTCGCCCGCCGGGCCTTCAACGTGGAGGCCATTCTGGTGACCCCGCGCGAGGGGGGGAAGATCAGTCGCATCTGGCTCGTGGTCAAATCCGACGAGCGCGTGGATCAGATGGTGCGGCAGGTGCGCAAGCTCAACGACGTGCTGGAGGTGCTGGCCTACGAGGCCGACGCCAGCGCGCTTTCCCGCATGGATCAGTGCATGGCCGGGTGGGAGGCCGCCGGCCCCTGCGCCGAGGCCGTGGCCTAGGCCGTCCGAGCGGCGGTCGTCTTGTAAATGATGAACGCCCCGGCGGGAGAAATTCCCGTCGGGGCGTTTTACGTGGGGGAGGCGGTGCGGGCGCGATGTGCTTGCGAGTGATTCGCCGTGAACGGCCTTGGCCGCGACGCGGCGGGGTGGTCACGGCCGGGGCGCGCACCCGTCGGCGCGTATCGTCGATGGCTGGAAGTGTCGGCGAGCCGCTTTGCCGGCTCCCGGAGGCGCGTCTGTGTGGAGAAACGCGGCGTCGGGCGGGATGAAGCGGAGCACCGTCGATCCGGGGCATGGGGGGCGAAAGGAATGGAAAAGCCAGCGAGTCGCCCCGCTGGCTCAAATGCTCTGGTTTCGATTTTTAACGTTGCAACGTGTCGTGGGGAAAGTCGCCGACCCCCGCGAAGTCGTGTGGACTGTGGCGGCTCGACGGCTAGAAGCCGTTTTCGCGCAGAAAGTCCAGGGTCAGGCCGGAGGACAACGCGCCCTGTTGTCCGTCCTGGGCGGCGGCCTGGCTGATCTGGTCCGGTTGGCCGGTCCAGGCGGCGAGCATGTTGCGCACGTACTTGCCGATGAGGTCGGTCTCCATGTTCACCTTCACGCCCGGTTTCCAGTCCGCGATGGTTGTCTCGCCCTGGGTGGTGGGGATGATGTTCACGGAAAGGCTTGTCGCCGTGCGCGCGTTCACGGTCAGGCTCACGCCGTCCAGCGCGACGGATCCCTTCTCGATGACGAAGGGGCCGTGCTCGGCCGGGAAGTTTAGCGTGTACACGCGGCTTTCGCCCTCGCGGCCGATGGACGCCACCTCTGCGAGGCAGTCCACGTGTCCGCTGACGAGGTGCCCGCCCAAACGGTCGCCCAGGGCGAGCGCGCGTTCCAGGTTGACCACGGAGCCGCTGCGCAGATCGCCGAGGTTGGTGCGCCGCAGGGTCTCGGCGCTGGCGTAGGCGGTGAACCAGCCGCGTCCAAAGGTCTCCACCGTGAGGCAGGCCCCGTTGACGGCGATGGACTCGCCCGCCACCAGGGCCGTCAGATCGAACAGGGCGCGGATGTTCAGCCGGGTCTCGCCGCCGCGCGGCTCCTTGGCCTCCACGCGGCCCGTGCCCTGCACCAGTCCGGTGAACATTACGCCGTCCTCCTGGGCTTGTAGGTCAGCTTCAGGTCGTCGCCGCAGGAAACCGCGTGCGCCAGCCGGAAGGGCAGGGCCTGTTTCATGCTCTGGGCGGACATGCCGGCGAAGAGGCTTTTGCCCTCCTCGTCGCCCAGCACGCGCGGGGCCACGTAGTGCACGAACTCGTCCACCAGCCCCTGCCGGCACAGGCTCAGGCCCAAATGCCCGCCGCCCTCGCACAGGGTGTGGCAGCAGTTCAGCTCCTGGCGCAGCCGCTCGAAAGCCGGGGCGAAGTTCAGCCAGCCGCCCGATCCGGTAGGCAGTTCCGGCAGGGCCCAGATGCGCGTGCCACGTTCGCGCAGTTCGTCGGCCAGCGGGGTTGTGGCGGCGTATTCCGTGGTCCAGAAGATGGCGTCCTGCGGGCGCTGGCGCAGAATAGTGAAGGTGGAGTAGGCCTTGGGCAGCTTGCCGGTGACGATGATCGCGTAGGGCTGATGAAAACCCTCGGGCATGTCCTCGCTTTTGAGCCGGCAGGTGAGCTGCGGATTGTCGCCGTAAAAGGTATTGCCACCCACGATGACCGCGCGCACCCGCGAGCGCAGGCGATGCACGTCGTACATGGACGATTCGCCGCTCACCGCCTCCGGCCGTCCCCCGCGCGCGGCGATCTTGCCATCGATGGTGCTGGCCATTTTGAGGATGTTGTAGCTGCGCTTCGTGGTCTGCCACAGCACGAATTCGTCGAGGATGTCGCGGCAGAGGTCCTCCTCCACGCCGGTCACCACCTCGATGCCGGCGGCGCGCAGGGTCCCGGCCCCGCCGCAGGCCTCGGCGTTGGGATCGCAGCAGCCCACGAACACGCGCTTGATCCCGGCCTCGACCACGGCCTTGGCGCAGGGCGGCGTCTTGCCGTAGTGATTGCAAGGCTCCAGCGTCACGTAGAGGTCGCAGCCGGCGGGGTCAACGCCATGGGCGCGGGCGTCGGCCAGACAGTTCACCTCGGCGTGGGGGCCGCCGAAGAATTTGTGCCAGCCCTCGGCCACGATGGCGTCGCCCTTGACGAGCACCGTGCCGACGCAGGGGTTGGGCGCGGTGGCGCCACGTCCACGCAGGGCCAGTTCGGCCGCGCGACGCATGAAAAGTTCACGAGCAGTGGTAGTCCCCAGGCATGTAGGCATATTCGATCCCCGCCTCCTTGAGCATGGTCCCGGCCAGCTCGTCCGGGTATTGCTCGGCGTAGTAAATGGCGCGCACCTGGCAGTTGATGAGCATTTTTGTGCAGATGAGGCAGGGCTCGGTGGTGCAGTATAGTTCCGCACCGGAGAGCGAGAGCCCGTGCAGCGCGCACTGGACGATGACGTTTTGTTCCGCGTGCAGGCCGCGGCAGAGCTCGTGGCGCTGGCCCGAGGGAATGCCCAGGCGTTCGCGGATGCAGCCCACCTCGGCGCAATGGGGCACGTTGGTGGGGGTGCCGTTGTAGCCGGTGGCCACGATGCGTTTGTCGCGCACGGCGATGGCCCCCACCTTGCGGCGCAGGCAGGTGGAGCGCTCGGCCACGAGACTGGCGATGCGCATGAAATAGGTGGGCCAGGGGACGCGTTCGGTCATGCTGCTGCCTCCCGAAGCCTTTGAATGCGGCCGCCCGGATCTGGCTTCCTGCTGGTCCGGGCGGCCCGCTTGGCGTTTTCTACCAGGCGAAGAGGGGGAATTCGCGCGCGAAGTCCTCCACCTCGAGGCGGATTTCATCCAGCACGGAGTCGTTGTCCTTGTTCTCGATGGCGGCGGTGATGGCCTCGGCCACGGCCTGCATGTCCTCTTCGATCATGCCGCGGGTGGTCAGCGCCGGGGTGCCGATGCGGATGCCCGAGGTGACCGTGGGCGGCTTGGTGTCGAAGGGAATGCCGTTCTTGTTCACGGTGATGCCGGCCTTGTCCAGCGCGGTCTCGGCCTCTTTGCCGGTGATGTCCTTGCTCGTCAGGTCCACCAGCATGAGGTGGTTGTCCGTGCCGCCGGAAACCAGCTCGAAGCCGGCGTCCTTGAGGTAGCCGGCCAGCGCGCCGGCGTTTTTCAACGTCTGCTCCTGGTACTGCTTGAAGCCGGGCTGCAACGCCTCGCCGAAGGCCACGGCCTTGGCGGCGATGACATGCATGAGCGGACCGCCCTGGATGCCCGGGAAGATTTGCGAGTTCAGCGTCTTGGTCTGGTCCTCGCTGGAGAGGATCATGCCGCCGCGCGGCCCGCGCAGGGTCTTGTGGGTGGTGGTGGTGGTGTAGTGCGCGTACTCGATGCAGCTGGGGTGCAGGTCGGCGGCGATGAGGCCGGCGATGTGCGCCATGTCGACCATGAGCACCGCGCCCACCTCGTCGGCGATCTCGCGGAAGCGCTTGAAGTCGATAATGCGAGGGTAGGCCGAGGCGCCGGCGATGATCATCTTGGGCCGGCTTTCCTTGGCGATGCGCAGCACCTCGTCGTAGTCGATGGTCTTGGTCTCGGGCGAGACACCGTAGGAGACGATGTTGAACAGCTTGCCGGAGAAGTTCACCGGGCTGCCATGGGTCAGGTGTCCGCCGTGGGCCAGATTCATGCCGAGCACGGTGTCGCCGGGCTTGCACGCGGCGAAGTACACGGCCATGTTGGCCTGGGAGCCGCTGTGCGGCTGCACGTTCACGTAGCCGGCGCCGAAGAGCTGCTTGGCGCGGTCGCGGGCAAGATCCTCGACCTGGTCGACGAACTCGCAGCCGCCGTAGTAGCGCTTGCCGGGGTAGCCTTCGGCGTACTTGTGCGTGAGGACGCTGCCCATGGCCTGGCGCACCGCCGGGGAAGTGAAGTTCTCCGAGGCGATGAGCTCCAGTTTGCTGACCTGCCGGTTGATTTCGTTGGCGATGGCGGTCGCGATGTCCGGATCTTGGATGAAGAGTTCTTCCATTGTGCGTCCTCGTGTGCTGGTTGGTGCCCGAAGCGGCCCGTTTTCCGGCCCGCTACTCCGCAAAGCGCTTGAAAAGCATACAGCCGTTGGTGCCGCCGAAGCCGAAGGAGTTGGAAAGCACGTACTCCACCTGCTTCTTGCGCGCGCCGCCCGCGCCGTAGTCCAGGTCGCACTCGGGATCGGGGGTGATCTGGTTGACGGTGCCGGGAATGATGCCGGTGTGGATCGTCATGACGCTGAACACGCCCTCCACGCCGCCGGCCGCGCCGAGCAGGTGGCCCATCTGGCCCTTGTTGCTGCATATGGCGATGTCTTTGGCGTGCGCGCCGAAGACGCTCTTGATGGCCCGGGTCTCGCCCAGGTCGCCAAGATTGGTGGAGGTGGCGTGAGCATTGATGTGGTCCACCTCGGAGGGGGAGATGCCGGCCTCCTCGATGGCCTTGCGCATGGCGATGGCCGCGCTGGAACCGTCCTCCGGCGGAGCGGCCATGTGATAGGCGTCGCCGGAGGCCCCGGCCCCCACTACTTCCGCCAGGATGGTGGCTCCGCGCTTTTTCGCGTGGTCCAGACTCTCCAGCAGCATCAGGCCGCAGCCCTCGCCTATGACGAAGCCGTCTCGGTCCTTGTCGAAGGGACGGCTGGCGTGCTCGGGATCGTCGTTGCGGGTGGAGAGCGCCTTCATGGCGTTGAAGCCGGAAAAGGCCAGCGGGGTGATGGTGGACTCCGTGCCGCCGCAGATCATCACGTCGTTGCGGCCCAGCTTGATCTCGGAGTAGGCTAGGCCGATGGCGTGCGTGCCCGAGGAGCAGGCCGTGGTGGTGCAGATGTTCGCACCCCGCGTGCCGTGCTCGATGGAGACCATGCCGGCGGCCATGTTGGCGATGATGGTCGGGATGAAAAAGGGGCTGATGCGGTGCGGCCCGGCCTCGATGAGCTTCTGGTGCTGACGCTCGATGCCTTCGAGTCCGCCCAGGCCCACGCCGATGATGACGCCGGCGCGGTCCGCCTCCTCGGGCGGAATGTCCCAGCCCGCCCGCTCCATGAGCATGTTGGAGGCGGCCACGGCGAACTGAGTAAATTTCTCCATGCGCCGGGCGGCCTTGGCGTTGATGTATTTGGTTGGTTCGAAGTCCTTCACCTCGCCGGCGATCTTCGTGTCGAAGCCGCTGGCGTCGAAGCTGGTGACCGGCCCAATGCCAGACTTTCCGGCGAGGAGGTTCTCCCAGCTCGTCTCAAGATCGTTCCCGAGGGGGGTAATGGCGGCCAGAGCCGTGACGACAACCCTATTCATGCGGCGCGTTCCGTTATGCGGGTGCAGCCCGTGCGATGCAAAAAGCGGAGCGCCCCGCAGCCCGTTGCAGGCAGGGCGCTCCGAAAATCTTTTGCGAAGGTAAGGCCTTGTGGACCAAGGCTACTTGTGCTTTTCGATGTAGTCAATGGCGTCCTTGACCTTGACGATCTTCTGCGCCTCTTCGTCGTCGATCTCGATGTCGAAGGCCTCTTCCATGGCCATGATGAGCTCGGTGAGATCCAACGAATCGGCGCCCAGATCCTCGACGAAGGAGGCCTCGGGTTTCACTTCATCAACGGAAACGCCCAGCTGCTCCACGACGATGCCTTTGATTTTTTCGGCTACGGACATATTCCCTCCAAAAGGTGTGTTTTCCTGATGTTCGTTACATGTACATTCCGCCGTTGACGGCCAGAACCTGCCCGGTGACGTAGCCTGCGCCGGGGCCCGCAAGGAACGAGACGGCGTTTGCGATGTCATCGGTGGAGCCGAGGCGGCCAAGGGGAATGTTCTCGAGCATTTTCGCAACGACCGCCTCCGGCAGAGCGGCGGTCATGTCGGTTTGAACAAAGCCCGGCGCGATGGCGTTGACGGTGATGCCCCGTCCGGCCAGCTCGCGCGCGGCGCTTTTGGTGAGTCCGATGAGTCCGGCCTTGGCCGCGGAGTAGTTGGCCTGGCCGGCGTTTCCCATCTGCCCCACCACGGAGGCTATGTTGACGATGCGCCCCGAGCGCTGGCGGACCATGATCTTGGCGGCCTCGCGCAGGCAGGCGAACGCGCCGCTGAGATTGATGTCCAGTACGCGGTCCCAGTCCTCGTCCTTCATGCGGATGAGCAGGCCGTCCTTGGTGATGCCGGCGTTGTTCACCAGCACGGCCAAATCGACCTTGTCCTTGATCTCCTCGACGAAGAAGGCGGCCACGGCCTGCCGGTTTCCGGCATCCAGCTGGAAGGCCCTGGCTTCGCCGCCGGCGGCTGTGATGGCGTCGACGGTTTTCCGCGCCTCCTCCGGCCGGCTCACGTAGGTCAGATAGACCTCGAAGCCGTCCCCGGCGAGACGTTCGGCGCAGGCCCGGCCGATTCCGCGGGAACCCCCTGTGACCAGTGCGACCCTGGGCGATTCGCTCATGTGTTTCCTCACTTCCGGCAGGTTGGCGGCCGGTGGCTTGATGCCTGATACCCGAAATCCGGCCGGACTGCAAACCCGCCTTCGATGGCGTTAGAACTGAACCAGCGCCGAGCCCCACGTGAACCCGCCGCCGAAGGTTCCCAGCAGCACTAGGTTCCCCGGCTTGACGAATCCGCCGGCCACGGCCTCGGACAGGGCCAGCGGCACGGAGGCGGCGGAGGTGTTGCCGTACATTTGCAGATTGGTGAAGACTTTTTCCGCGGGCAGGTTGAGCCGCTTGCCCACGGCCTCCACGATGCGAAGATTGGCCTGGTGCGGAATGAACACGTCCACGTCGGTCGCGGTGAGACCGTGCTTTTTGAGGAGGTCCTCGCACACGGCGCTCATGGAGCGCACGGCGTGTTTGTACACCTCGCGGCCGTTCATTTCCACGAAGAAATCGCGCCGGACGGTCTCGCCCAGCTTATAGGGCGCGGCCGAGCCGCCGCCCATGACGGTGAGCAGATCGCCCATGGCGCCGTCGGCGGCGACCTGCACGTCCAGCACGCGGCCGCCGGAAAGGGACGCCTCGTCGGCCGTCATCACGATGGCTCCGGCGCCGTCGCCGAAGAGCACGCAGGTGCGGCGGTCGGTGTAGTCAGTGCGGGAGGAAAGAATGTCGCAGCAGGCCAGCAGCACCTTGGCCTCCGGGTGCAGGGCCACGAAGGCCCGGGCGGTCTCAAGGCCGTAGAGAAAGCCCGAGCAGGCGGCGGAGAGGTCCATGCACACGCGGCCGTGGATGTCCAGGCTGTTGGCCAGCAGGCAGGCGGCCGAGGGAACGAGGGAATCCGCGGTGAAGGTGGACACGAAAACATGGGTGAGTTCCCCGGCGGGCATGCCGGCGTTTTCCAGCGCCTTCCGGGCCGCGCCGCGGCACAGGTCCACACAGGTCTCCCCGCCCTTGGCGATGCGGCGTTCGCGGATGCCGGTGCGGCTGACGATCCACTCGTCGTTGGTTTCCACCATGCGTTCGAGATCGGCGTTGGTGAGGCGGGTCTCCGGTACGCAGTGGCCCAGTCCGCGAATGATGCAGGAAGTGTTCATTGGCTCGCTCGTGAGTGGGGGTGGGCCGGGAAAGCCCGGCGTTTCAGGCGGCGTCGGTCTCAGGCCGGGGCCGTCGTGGATTCTTCTTGCGTCTTGTGCCGGCTGAACTGGCCAAGCTCTTTGTGCTTGGAGAGTTCGTCGGCGAGGTGCTCGTGCGCGCGCTTCTCCACGTAGGTCGCGGCCATGCGGATGGCGTTGGTGACCGCCTTGGGGTTGCTGGCGCCATGGCAGACGATGAGGATGCTCTTGAGGCCGAGCAGCGGGGCTCCGCCGTATTCGGCGTAGTCCATCGTGCGGACGAAGTTTCTGAGGGCCCCCATGGACAGGGCCGCGCCCATGCGCGAGAGCATGTTCCGCTTGAGTTCGCGTTTGAGCACGTGGCCGAACGACCGCGCCAGCCCCTCGGACAGCTTGAGGCAGATGTTGCCCACGAAGCCGTCGCACACGGCCACGTCGAGGTCGCCGGTGAAGACGTCGCGTCCCTCAACGTTGCCCACGAAGTTCAGCGAGGTGCGCTTGAGCAGCTCGAAGGCCTCTTTGACCACGAGATTGCCCTTGCCTTCCTCTTCGCCGATGGAGAGCACGCCCACGCGTGGCCGCTCCACGCCCAGCACGTCGCGGGCGAGGATGTCGCCCATGAGGCCGAACTGGGCCAGATGGTAGGGCTTGGAGTCAACATTGGCGCCCACGTCGAGAAGTACGACGGGGTTCTTCTCCGTGGGCATGATGCTGGCGAGCGCCGGCCGCTCCACGCCCTTGATGCGGCCGAGCACGAACATGCCGCAGGCCACTGAGGCGCCGGAGTTGCCCGCGCTGACCACGCCGTCGGCGCGGCCATCCTTCACCAGCTGGCAGGCAACCAGGATGGATGAGTCCTTCTTGCGGCGCATTCCGTCGCCGGGCTTCTCGTCCATCTCGATGACCTGAGAGGCGTGATGGATGGTGATGGGCAAATCCCCGACACCCCCGTGGCGAGCGAGTTCGGCGCGCAGCTCGGTCTCGTCGCCCACGAGGATGACGCGGATGCCCTCGCGCGCCACTTGGAGCGCTGCGGGGATATTGACCTTGGGGCCGATGTCGCCGCCCATGGCGTCAATGGCGATACAGGGCCGGATCTCAGGCATTCGTCTCGGGCTTCAGCGCCTGACGGTCCTTGTAGTTGCCACAGGCGTCGCAGGCGCGGTGCGGCAGAATGGGTTCGCCGCACTTGCACAGCACGACGTTGGGGGTGGCGACGTGGTCATGCGCGCGGCGCATGTTCTTGCGGGACTTGGAGGTTTTTTTCTTCGGCAAGGCCATGACGGCTCTCCTTATTTTTCGGGTGGTGAACGCGGCGGGACGAACCCACGCGCGATTGTCAGTGTAACTTCAAGTTGCGCAGAACCGCAAGTCTCGGATCGCCCTTGTTCTCGACGCAGGCGCAAAGTTCCTTGTTGCGGTTGACCCCGCACTGCGGGCACAGGCCCTTGCAATCCTCGACGCAGAGCGGATTCTCCGGCATAGCCAGCAGAAACTGCTCCCACAGGAATCCGGCGGCGTCGAACTGCGGTGCGCCCTTGACCAGGCGCACTCTGCCGGCGTCCTCGAGGTCGTCGGCCCCGGTCTCACCAGCCGGCTCCTCGAAGGCCTCGAAACCGCCGGAGACCGGCTGCTCGAACTCCTCGGCGCAGCGCACGCAGGGCAGCCGCACCGAACCGGAGAAGTCCCCGGTGACGAGGAACCCCTTATCCTGTGGAACAATGCGCATCCGCGCTGAAAAAGGCTTGACGATTTTTCCCGGCACGTGGAACTCCGCCATCGGGCCGGTCCACAGGGACTGGTCCGTGAAGCTGAAGTCCCGGCCTTCGGCCGGAATGTCCGTCAGGGCGATCCAGAGTTCAGTCATGTTGCCTCGCAGGGGGCATGTTTATACGTCGCCCTTTTTGTTTGTCAAGAAAAAAGCACTTGCGTTTTTCCTTTCCGGGGGCTACAAATCCACTTCCTTGACGCCGGGAGCCGGCATCGAGATTGAGCGCGGCTGTGGCCGCTTCCACATAAAGCGAATGTTTTCAGGAGGATTCCCATGTCCCAGACGTGCGATATTTGCGGCAAGCAGCCCTGCTCCGGCAATAACGTCAGCCATGCCAACAACCGCACCCGTCGGCGCTTCCTGCCCAATCTGCAGCGCGTCAAGGCCGTTATGCCCTCCGGCGAAGTGCGCTACATTCACGCCTGCACCCGTTGCATCCGCAGCGGTGCGGTGACCAAGCCCGTCGCCCGGCCCGAGGCCGTCAAGGCGTAACGGAAGTTCGTTTTCCACGCTGAAGGGGCTCCGGTTCGCCGGGGCCCCTTTTTTTATCGCCGACAGTCCGGTCGGGGGGCTGAGGGTTCATCAAATTTTCCGAGGAGCAGCCTCACTATTTCCCATTGGATTTCTCCGGCGGCTTTTGCCAAGGTCGCGGGCAGTGGAATCCGGTTCCGGGTGGAATGTGCGCCGAACGCGGTCCGTCTCGGCGTTCGACGCGGGGAAAACACATCGGGAGAATTTCGTCATCACCGCGACAGCGAAGCCTTTGGGCGCGCCGCATGGGGGGGAAGCGATATGTCGGGACGTGAATATTTCGCCCGGGTGGCGGGGGAGTGGGACGCGCTGCGCTCCGGTTTTTTTCCCGAGGCCGTGCGCGACAAGGCGCTGGCCCTGGCCGGGCTCGACGGCGGCTCGGTCGGCGGACCGGGCGCGGGGGCCGGGCGCACCGCCCTGGACGTGGGCGCGGGAACGGGCTTCGTGACCGAGGCGCTGCTGGCCGCCGGCCTGGAGGTCTGCGCCGTGGACGAGTCGCCGGAGATGCTGGAGCGGTTGCGCGCCAAACTGGCGGGGCGCGGCCGGCTCACCGTGTTGCCCGGTGGAGCCGGGCGGCTGCCACTGCCCTCGGCCAGCGTGGACTTCGTTTTCGCCAACATGCTGCTGCACCACGCCGGGGACCCGGCGGCGGCCATCGCCGAGATGGCCCGCGTGCTCAAGCCCGGCGGCCGCGTGGTGCTGACCGATCTGGACCGCCACGACTTCGCCTTTCTCCTCACGGAGCATCACGACCGCTGGCCCGGCTTTGAACGCGCGGACGTGCGCGCTTGGCTGATGGCGGCCGGTCTCGAAAACGCGCGTGTGGACTGCTGTGGCGAGGAGTGCTGCGCGGACTCGTGCGCGGGCGCTGGCCCGGCGCGGATTTTCATCTTCGCCGCAACGGCGCGCCGGCCCCTTGGCCGCGTGCGCTTGGCCGAAGCCGATCCCGGCGTGGCGCAGGCCAAGGCCCGGGAGTGCTGGTCGGCCGCCCGGCCGCTCTTGTGCGCGGAGTCCGTATTGTGTGGCGTGGCCCGTGCGCTTGGCGTGCGTTCGCCGCTCATTCCGCGCATGGCCACGGGATTCTGCAGCGGGCTTTCGCGCACGCAGGGACCGTGCGGGGCGTTCTCCGCCGGGATCATGGCCCTGGGGCTGGCTTTGGGGCGCGACGACGGCCGCGACGATCTGGACGAGACCTTCGGTCCGGCGCAGGAGTTTCACGAATTCTTCGTGGAGCGCTTCGGCTCGACCTCGTGCCGGGAGATCACCGGCTGCGACCTCGGTTCGCCCGACGGGGTGGCCGACTACCGCGCGCGCGGCCTCAAAACGGGGCTGTGCGGGCCCATGCTGGAACAGGCGGCGGCCCAGGTCGTCCGCATCGTCAAGGAGGTGTCCCGGTGAGCGGCATCGTGAATTTCCCGGCCTTTCTGCTGGCCTCGCTGGCGCTGTGCGTCATGCCCGGGCCGGACTTCGCCTACATCCTCGGCCGCGCCCTGGCGCAGGGGCGTCGGGCCGGCCTGATCAGCGCGCTGGGCATCAGCGCGGGCGCGAGCGGGCACGTGATGGCCGCTGCCCTCGGGCTCTCCGCGTTTCTGGCCGCCTCGGCGCAGGCGTTCATGATCCTCAAATATGTGGGTGCGGCCTACCTCGTCTACCTTGGGGTGCAGAGCTTCCGCGAGGCCGGCCGGGAAACGCCGGCCCGGACGGCGGGGGCGGCGACGCCCGTCCGGCGCGACCGCAGGCTCTTTTTGCAAGGGGTGCTGACGGATCTGCTCAATCCCAAGGTCGCGCTGTTTTTCCTGGCGTTTCTGCCGCAGTTCATCGCGCCGGGAGCGACGAACAAGGTGGGCGCGTTCCTGCTGCTCGGCGGCATCGTGCTCGTGATGGGGCTGGCCTGGGACGTGACGCTCTGCCTGTGCGCCGACCGCGTGGCGCGGCGGCTATGGGGCTCGGCGGGCGTGCGTCGCGTGGTACAACGCGCCCTGGGCGGCACGCTGGTCGGCCTTGGCGTGGCGCTGGCCTGCGAGAAGCGCTAGCCGCGATGTCCGCCGATCGTTTCGGTGTGGGCGAGGGACGCGCCGTTGTCCTCGATGCCGCGAACGGGGCCGACGGTTCCGGCTGGGGGCTCGATGCGGCCTTCGGCGAACCGACCGCCATCCGCCGGGCCTGGACCCATGCGGAGACGCCCGGGGTTGTCGATTGGGCCGAGGCCGAATCGCGCGCGGGGCGCTGGGTGGTCCTCGTGTTGGCCTTCGAGGCCGCGCCCGCCTTCGACGCGGCCTTAGCCGCCCACGCCCCCCTGCAGGGGCTGCCCCTCGCCTGGGCCGCCAGCCACGAGGCCCGGCTGTCCGGCTTCCGCCTTCCCGCCCCGGACGCCCCGCCGCGCCTGCCCTGGCGCGCGTTGACACCGCCGGCCGACTACGCCCGGCGTTTTGGCCTTCTTCAGGAACAGATCGCCAGCGGCGAGACCTATCAGACCAATTACACCGTGCCGTTCGAGCGGGCCTGGACCGGCGGGAGCGCCGACCCCGACGGACTGGCCTGGTTCGCGCGGCTGGTCGGGGCGCAGCCTGCCGGATTCTGCGCCTGGCTGGACATGGGACGGCACAAGGTGCTTTCGCTATCGCCGGAGTTGTTTTTCCGGCTCGACGGGGGCGACGTTCCGGGGGCCGGGCGCGGTCTGCTGGCCCGGCCAATGAAGGGCACTGCCCCACGTGGGACCGGCGCGGGGGCCGACGACGCCCTGCGCCGGGGATTGGCCGCCAGCACCAAGAACCGTGCGGAGAACGTCATGATCGTGGACCTGCTGCGCAACGACCTGGGCCGCGTGGCCAGGACGGGCAGCGTGCGTGTGCCCCGGCTGTTCCATGTGGAGGCCTATCCCACCCTGTTTCAGATGACCTCGGACGTGCGGGCTTCGCTCCGCGCCGGGCTGGGTCTGCGCGACGCGCTGGCCGCCTTGTTTCCCTGCGGCTCCGTGACGGGCGCGCCCAAAGTGCGCACCATGGAGATCATTCGCGATTTGGAGCCGCTGCCGCGCGGCGTCTATTGCGGGGCCGTGGGTCTGCTCGCGCCCGGCGGTGGCGGACTGCCCGGCCGGGCTGTGTTCAGTGTGCCCATCCGCACCGTGACGCTGGACGTCGCCGCCGGCGTCGCCCGCTTTGGTGTTGGCGGCGGCGTCACCCACTCTTCGGACATGGCGGACGAGTACCGCGAGTGCCTGACGAAGATGCGCTTCTTGACGCCGCCAGATGAGGACTTCCAACTCATCGAGTCGCTGTTGCTGCTCGATGGGCGCTATCCCTTGCTGACCGGCCACATGGAGCGGTTGTCGCGTTCGGCGGCGGCGCTGGGCTTTCCGCTGGACGCGGTGAGTGTGCGGCGGGCGCTCGCGGAACTTTCGGCGGCGCATCCTCGCGGGCGCTTCAAGGCCCGGCTGCTGCTCGCGCGCGGCGGAGAACTGACGGCGGCGGCCGCTGCCATCTCCGGCGGCCGCGCCCGGCCATTGGCGCTCGGCTTCGCGCCGCGACCTGTGGCGGCGGACGATCCCTGGCTGGCGTACAAGACCACCCGCCGGGAGGTGTACGAGGTGGCGCTGGCGGCCTGCCCCGGCTGTGACGACGCGCTGCTCGTGAACACGCGCGGCGAGGTGACGGAGTCCACGCGGGCGAATCTGCTGCTGTGGCTGGATGGGGAGCTGGTGACGCCGCCGCTTTCCTGCGGTTTGCTGCCCGGTGTGTTCCGGGCGGGATTGCTGCGCCGGGGTGTGGTGCGGGAACGCGTTCTGCGCCCCGGCGACGTGCTGCGCGCCGAACGCGTGTGGCTGGTGAACGCCGTGCGCTGGTGGATGCCTTGCCGGATGTCGGAACCGGGTGGTTCGTCGATGCCGGGTGGCGGGAAATCCTAGCAGACGGGCGCGTCCTGTTCTGTTTTTTTGGTGGCCGCGCGCACTTGGTTACGTCCGCACATCTTGGCCGCGTAAAGCGCCTTGTCCGCCCGGGCCACCAGGCTTTCCCCACTTTCCTCCGCGTTCAGCATGCCCACGCCGAAACTGGCCGTGACGCCGCCGGGCGTGAGTTCCAGGAGTTTGGCGTCGGCCTCCACTGCGCGGCGCAGCTTCTCGGCCAGTCCCATGCCGGCGTCCTCGTCGCAGTCGCGCAGGATCATGAGGAATTCCTCGCCGCCCCACCGGCACACAGTGTCCGAGGCGCGCAGGCTCTCCCGCAGGATGGCGGCCACGCGGCGCAGGACGGCGTCGCCCACCAGGTGCCCCCGGCAGTCGTTGACGTCCTTGAAGTGGTCGATGTCGCCGATGATGACCGAGAGCGGCGAGCCGATGCGGCGCGACAGGTTCACGGCCTGCGGGAACAGGGCGTCGAGGGCCTGCCTGTTGAGCAGACCGGTCAGCTTGTCCGTGGTGGCCATTTCCTCCAGGCGGTCCTGATAGCGCGTGAGGGCCATGCCGGTGATGAACACAACCAGGAGGGAGACGGCCAGACACACGGCCAGGTTCACGTATAACGTGTGGCGGATGCCGGCGAGCGCCTCGTCCTCGGTCTTCTCGACGAACAGGTACCAGTTGAGTTCCGGGACGAAGCGCACGTTGAGCAGGTGCGTCTTGCCGCCCTCGTGGTATTCGTATGAGCCGTTCTGCGTGGACAGAATCTTCCGGGCCTGATCGCGCAGGCCGGGCACGAGCTTGATGTTCGTCGGCCCGCCATGGGCGCCGTTGGCGGAGAGCAGGATGCGGCCGTCCTTGTCGACGAAGCTGATGTTCCGGTCGAAGCGCTTTTGGTATTGGGTTATGGCCCGGCGAACGGATTCCACAGTGAGGCCCACGCCCGCCGCGCCCAGGTAGTGGCCGCCGTAGTCCAGCACGCGGTAGTTGATGAAGATGGTGAGCAGGTCGTGGTTGGCCATGTCCACGTCCACGTTGATCTCGTAAGGCGTGGGCATGTCGCGCACGCGGAAGTACCAGGCGTCGCGGGGTTCGCCATCGAGGACGCGCTTGAGTACGCCGGAGGGATGGTAGTAGTTGCGCGATTTCTCGGACACGAAAAAGCTGGTGAACGCCCCGTATTTGGCCATGACCTCGCTCAGGTAGCGGGTCATGCGGTCCTGGTTGCGCTCGCCGTCCAGGGTCCAGTCGCGCAGGAAGGTGTCGCTGGCCATCATGGAGGCCACGAACACCGGCCGTACCAGATCCTTAAGAATCTCGGAATACACCGTGTCCGAGGTGAGCGGCAGCTCCTGGGTCAGGATGGCGTCGCGGATGGCGTTCCGCGAGACCTGGTAGCTGACGATGGTGGTGCCGAGAAACCCAAGGACAAGAAACAGCGACACCACCAAAAGGACCGGTCTTTTTTTCGGCAGGGCGATGCGGGACATGGCGAAGCCCTCCCCCTCGCGGTCCCGGACCGGTCGTGCGGTCACACCCGGCCCGGAGTCCGTCTTATTCAACGGTCACGCTCTTGGCCAAGTTGCGTGGCTGGTCCACGTCCTTGCCGAGGTAGTCGGCCATCTCGTAGGCGAAGAGCTGCAGCGCCGGCAGGATGACGAAGGCCGAGAGCGGTCCTGATGTCCGCGGCAGGCTCCAGGGGTGCTCCACGTCGAGGTCGAGTCCCTCGTTGGTCAGGGCGATGATTTCGCCAGCGCGGGCCTGCACCTCCACCAGATTCGACTTCACCTTGGGGAAGAACTCATCGTCCAGCGCGATGGCGAAGGTGGGGAAGCGCGGATCGATGAGCGCGATGGGCCCGTGCTTCATTTCTCCAGCCGCATAGCCCTCCGCATGGATATAGCTGATTTCCTTGAGCTTGAGCGCGCCCTCCAGGGCCAGCGGGTAGCTGGGGCCGCGTCCCAGGTATAGGAAGCTGGTGGCCTCGGCGTAGCGCCGGGCCAGCTGCTGGGCCTCGGCGCGCAGGTCGGGCAGGGCGTTTTCCAGCAACGTCGGCATGGCGGCGAGTTCGCGCAGCATGGCCGCGCAGGTCTCGTCGGTCATGGAGCCGTTCTTGTGGCCCCAGTAGAGCGTGAGCAGGAGCAGGGCGCACAGCTGGCTGCACATGGCCTTGGTGGAGGCCACGCTGATTTCCGGGCCGGCCTGGCTGTAGACCACGTAGTCCGCCTCGCGCGAGATGCTGGAGCCCACCACATTGCACAGGCCGATGACCGGCAGCCCGCGGCTCCTGGCCAGCTTTATTCCGGCCATGGTGTCCATGGTCTCGCCGCTCTGACTGATGGCCAGCACCACGCCGTCCTCTGGCAGAATGGGGTCGCGGTAACGGAATTCAGAGGCGATCTCCACCTGCACGGGGATCTTGGCGTATTTCTCCAGCAGGTACATGCCCCACAGACCTGCGTGGTAGCTGGTGCCGCAGGCCACGATGTGCAGGCGTTTCGGCGCGGGCAGCCCGTCCAGCTCCGGCAGACGCGGCAGCCCGGTGGCCGGGTCGATGCGGCCGAGCAGGCAGTCGCGGATGACCTTGGGCTGCTCGAAAATCTCCTTGAGCATGAAGTGCTTGTAGCCGCCCTTTTCCGCCGCCTGCACATCCCAGTTGATGTGCGAGACTTTCTTTTCGATGGGGGCGAGCGTGGCCGTGTTCATGACGTGCCAGCTGCTCGCGGTGATTTTGACCAGCTCGCCGTCCTCCAGGAAGACCACGTCGCGCGTGTAGGGGAGGAAGGCCGGAATGTCGGAGGCGAAGAAGTTCTCGCCCGTGCCCACGCCCATGACCAGCGGGCTGGCCACGCGCGTGGCCCACAGCGAGCCCGGCTCGTCCAGGCTCATGACCACGATGGCGTAGGCCCCCTCCACGCGGGAAAGCGCCTTGGAGATGGCCCGGGTCACGTCGCCGTTGGTTTTTTTCAGGCACTCGGCGATGAGGTTCACCAGCACCTCGGAGTCCGTATCGGACCGGAAGGTGATGCCCTTGGCGGCGAGTTCGGCCTTGATCTCCTGGTAATTTTCGATGATGCCATTGTGGATGATGGCGAGCTTACCCGTGGAGTCCAGGTGCGGGTGGGCGTTCTTCTCCAACGGTGCGCCGTGGGTGGCCCAGCGGGTGTGCCCCATGCCCGTGGTGGCGGAGAAGACGTTGCGCTTCTCCAGTTTCTTTTCCAGGTTGCCCAGCTTGCCCTCGGCGCGGATGACGGAGAGCTCACCGTTCTGGACGAAGCTCACGCCGGCCGAGTCGTAGCCGCGGTATTCAAGACGGTGCAGGCCCTCGATGACGAGGGGGATGGTGGGCCTGTGGCCGCAGTAACCGATGATTCCGCACATGGGGGAGGCCTCCGTTTGACGGCGGTTGATTCGATGTCAGGCGCGGCGCGCGGCCCGGGCCCAGAATTCGGGCCAAGCCTCGAGCAGCCGGCGCAGGGCGCGGCCCCGGTGGGAGCGCCCGTTCTTTACCTCGCGCGGCAGCTCGGCCGCGCTCTTGCCCAGTTCAGGGTCGAAAAAAAGCGGATCGTATCCGAATCCGTTGTCGCCGCGCGGGGCCGCCAGCACGCGGCCCTCCCAGCGGCCCTCGGCCAGGATGCTGTCGCCGCCGGGCGTCATGGCCACGATGACGCTGACGAAGCGGCAGGCGCGTTTCTCCTCCGGCACGTCGGAGAGCGCGGCCAGCAGCTTCTCGTTGTTGCGCGCGTCCGTGGCGCCGGGGTCGGAGTAGCGGGCGGAGTAAACGCCGGGCGCGCCGCCAAGGGCGTCGACCACCAGACCGGAGTCGTCGGCCAGGGCCACGAGTCCGGTGGCCGTGGCCACCGCCCGGGCCTTGATGGCGGCGTTCTCCTGGAAGGTGGTCCCGGTCTCCTCGATCTCGCCGATGTCGGGAAAGTCGGCCAGCCCCAGCACCCGCAGGCCGAAGCCGGCGAGCATGTCGTTGAGTTCTCTTATTTTGCCCGGATTGCGGGTAGCCAGCACGATGGAGTCTTGGGGAGATTTCTCGGCGCGGTTCATGATCCGGTTTCTACCTGTCCGGGGCGGATTTCGCAACAGCCAGCTGGGGGGGCAGGTGCAGGGTGACGCGCGTGCCCTCGCCGGGGATGCTGGCGAGCTCCACCGTGCCGCCGATGTCGTCCAGCGATTTCTTGGTCATGGCCAGTCCCAGGCCGGAGCCGCGCCCTTTGGTGCTGAAGAAGGGGCTGAAGACTTTGTCGCGTATCTCCGGGGGAATGCCGCCGCCGGTGTCCTCCACCTCCAGCCGGACGTGGGTGCGGCCCATGGCCGTGCGCACGACGAGTCTGCCCCCCTGGGGCATGGCCTCCACGGCGTTTTTCACCAGATTGATGAGGCACTGCTTGACGAGCTCCGGCCCGGCCTTGACCTTGGGCAGGTCCGGGGCCAGCTCCAGCGCGGCGGCGATGCCCTGGCTCTCGCAGGCCAGCCCCATGAGCTCCATGGTGTCGCGCACGATGGCGTTGATGTCGTCGACGCCCTGGCCCGGCTCCACGGGCCGGGCGAAGGTGAGGATGCTTTTGAGGATGCCGTCGAGCCTCTTGGCCTCCTCGATGATGATTTCGATCTTCTCGCGGGCGACGGGATCGTCCACGCTGCGCAGCAGCTGGTTGGCGAAGCCGCCGATGGCGAACAGCGGGTTGCGGATCTCGTGGGCGATGTAGGTGCTCATCTCGCCGATGGAGGCCAGCCGCTCGGACTGCTGCAAGCGCTGCTCCATCTGCGTGCGGCTGGTTATGTCGCGGCGGATGCACAAAAAGTTCGCCGGCGAGCCCTCGTCGTCCTGAATGGGGTAGACGTATTCGCGGGTGTAGTGCAGGCGGCCCTCGGCGTCCACGTGGGGCATGGTGGCCTCGGACCCCTCGCCGGTGAGCAGGGCGCGCTCCAGCGGGTATTGGGGCAGCTCGTCCTCGGCGTTTTCCGGCAGGCGGAAGAAAGCGCGCAGGGGCCGGCCGGTTATGGCGTCCTTGGTCCGTCCCGTGGCCTCGAGCACGGCCTTGTTGCAGTCCAGCACCAGACCGGCCGCGTCCACCAGCGCGATCTGCTCGCGCAGCTGGTCGATGATGTTCCTCACCAGACTGCGGCTTTGCATCAGGTCCAGCTTGCAGGCCACCCACATCTGGTCCGAGGAGAGCAGCCGCACGAAGAAGCTCGCGGCCGCGCGCTCCGTCAGCGCGACGTCCAGGGGCAGGTGGCCGCGCAGGTCGGCCAGCACGTCCTCGCGGCCGGTGGTCTCGATGACGAGATTGATGTCCGGGTGGGCGGTGAGCATTGCTCGCCAGTCGGTGTGCAGGGGCAGGGCCACGCCCTCGGGCGCGTCGGCGATGGTCCCGGCGTTTCCCGGCAGGGCCAGGGCGCGCACGCCAAGCTGTTCGAGGACGCGTTTATTTCCCAGGGAGGAGAAAAGCTCCCAGAAAGGGGGCAGGGACGTCTTGTCGCCCACAAGCCCAATGCGGTATTGCTTCGCTGCCCGCAAGGCTTCCACCATGTGGCGGGGTCTCCTTCCGCGCCGGGGGGACGCGCCGTAAAGGATGTTCTGGCGGATCATCCTACACGACTGCGGGCAAAGCGCAACAATCCGCCGCCGGGATTTTCACCCCACAAAAATGAAGGAGCGTCCATGCAGTCCTCCACCTCGTCCACGCAGCCCGTCCGGGTCCACACCATCAGTCTCGGCTGCCCGAAAAACCGCGTGGACACCGAGCGGATGCTCGGCGCGCTGGGCGGGGCGCTCGTCCCGGCCGAGGGCGTGGGCGACGCCGACCTCGTGCTCGTGAACACCTGTGGCTTCATCCGTCCGGCCGTGGAGGAGAGCGTCGACACCATCGTCGATGTCATCCGCGAGGCCGGGGAGGCGGAAAAACGGCCGGTCATCGCCGTGACCGGCTGCATGGTCAGCCGCTACGGCGAGGAGAACCTGGCCCGCGACCTGCCCGAGGTGGACGTGTGGCTCTCCACGCGCGAGCTTTCCCAGTGGCCGGAGCGCATCGCCAAGGCGCTGGAGCGCCGGGACGTCGAGGGCATGGACGCGCGCCGGCTGAGCACCGGCCCGGCCTACGCCTATCTCAAAATCAGCGAGGGGTGCTCGCACAAGTGCGCCTTCTGCACCATTCCGTCCATCCGGGGTGCGCACGTCAGCCGCGGGCTGGACGAGCTGGAGCGCGAGGCCCGGCTGCTGGTGGGCGAGGGCGAGGTTTCCGAGTTGGTGCTGGTGGGGCAGGACGTGACCTGTTACGGTGGCGATCTGGGCATGGCCGACGGCCTGAAGCGCTTGCTCGACCGGCTCATGCCCATCGAGGGCCTCAAATGGCTGCGGCTCATGTATCTGTATCCGGCGGGTCTCACGGATGATCTGCTGCGACACCTCGCCGGGCTGGGCCGGCCGCTGTTGCCCTATTTCGACATTCCGTTGCAGCACGCGCACCCGGACATCCTCTCGGCCATGGGCCGGCCCTTCGCCCAGGACCCGGAGCGCGTCATCGACCGCGTGCGTGCGCACTTCCCGGACGCTGCCCTGCGCACCAGCCTTATCGTGGGCTTCCCCGGCGAGACGCCGGAGCATTTCAAAACGCTTAGAAAATTCGTGGAGCGCGCGCGTTTCGCCAACCTCGGCGTATTCCCGTATCATCGCGAGGAGGGCACCCGCGCGGCGGAAATGCCCGGGCAGGTGCGGCAGGACGTCAAGACCCGTCGGCGCAACGCCGTCATGAAGCTGCAGGAGGCGATCAGTCGCGAGCGGCTGGAATCCCTCGTGGGCACGCGGCAGGAGGTGCTGGTGGAAGCCGAGAGCCCGGAGTGGCCGGGCCTGCATGTGGGCCGCACGTGGTGGCAGGCCCCGGAGGTGGACGGCGTGACCTACGTGAGCGGTCCCAAGGTCAAGCCGGGCCGGTTCGTCATGGCGGACATCGAACAGGCGCAGAGCTACGATCTGGTGGCCCTGGCCTGAAAATCGTTTTCAAGAACCGGGCGCAGGTACACGCGGCCAATGGCCGCGGAAGGAGGCGGACATGGCTCTGCCGCAGTGGAGACGACTTGGACCGGCGGCGTCGTTCAACCACGACACCCATGTGGTGACCAACGTCAACAAGAAGTTCGAGGAGGGGCTCACCACCGGCCAGCGCGTGGCCGACGCCGTGGCGCGCATCATGGGTGGTTGGCCGTTCATTATCGCGCAGACGGGCCTCATCCTGGTCTGGATGGGCGTGAACGGCTTCCTTGTCTACCAAGTCGCGCACAATCCGGCCTACTTCAAGGCCTGGGATCCGTATCCGTTCATCCTGCTCAACCTGGTGCTGAGTTTCCAGGCCGCGTACACCGGGCCCATCGTTATGATGAGTCAGAACAGGCAGGCCGAGAAGGACCGCCTCATGGCCGAGCTGGACTACCGTATCAACGCGCGCGCCGAGGAGGAGATCAAGGTCCTCATGGAGCAGCTGACGCATCAGGACCGGCTGTTGCTGGACATGGCCGCGCGTCTGGACCGGCTGTGCCAGGAGCGTGGCAGGACCGACGCCGAGGAGTAGGCCGGCCGGAGCCTCGCGTCGTCGCGTTGAGCTCCCCGCGCGCTGTTCCC
Source organism: Desulfocurvus sp. (assembly GCA_020692325.1). GTDB lineage: Bacteria > Desulfobacterota > Desulfovibrionia > Desulfovibrionales > Desulfovibrionaceae > Humidesulfovibrio. The sequence goes on along the minus strand of JAIMKR010000018.1, from coordinate 24,474 downwards.
CGCCCTCGTCCTGCTCGCCGGGCCCGTCTCACGGCCGATTGCCTTCCGGCGTGACGCTGCGCCGCCGCCTCGCGCGTCGGTCCGTGCGATCCGGTTGGGTGGCGCGTCGGCCACGCCACGTCGGGGTCATGGTCCTGCGGCGCGGTGGTGCGTCGCCTGGTCGATGTGATGCCACCGGCTCCCGGCCGGGTCTTCCGCTCATTTGTCGCGTAGCGTCCTCCCCTGTTCCGGCCGATTCTCCTTCCGTATGACGATGTGCCGTCTCGTCTTCCGCGTTCCCTGAGTCGCCGGTGCCGCCCCTTCCCGATTCGCCTTCCGGTTTGTCGGCATGGGCCGCCATCCCGTCGGGCTTGGCCGGGATTCCCGGCGGACGCGCCTGTCACGTCGATCGCACCGACCCCCGTTCCCCTATGATGCATCCGCCGCCTTCTCGGCGCGCCCTTGTTCGGCCGCGTTTCCCGGAACTCGCGGCTGTCATCCCGTGCGCGCCTGCATGGCGACGCTCCCAGCCGGGCGACTCGCTGCGTCGGCCGCGTCCTCGTGCCACCCTGGGTATTCGCCCGCCACCACCGGTTGGCGGAATTCAATCATGAATGATATCACAACATGCTTTAATGATTTATATTTTACGATTGTCATTTTCGGCACGCGCTTTGCTCAAGAAATGCCGCGCACAGGCGCATCCACACAAAAAAAATTGCAAGGGAGCAAGGCATGGCGAACATGAGCAGGAGAGAGGCGCTGGGATGGCTTGGCGGCGCGGCGCTTGGCGGCGTGCTGGCCGGCGTGGGCGTGGCCTCGGCCGGCGACGGCATGGCGGCGAAGCCCGGCGCGCCGGGCCTCAAGGACGAGCCCGGAACCTTGGTGTGGACTCCTCATCGGTTGGACGCGGGCAAGTGCCAACCCGTGGCCTACGCCGGGTACTGGCATAAAGGCTACGGTTGTTGCTACGGATCGTTTCACGCCATCATCGGAACCATGGGCGAACAATACGGCGCGCCGTATTCCAATTTTCCCTTCCACATGATGGAGGTGGGCAAGAGCGGTATTTCCGAGTGGGGCACCATCTGCGGCGCGCTGCTCGGCGCGGCCAGCGCCATGGCATTGTTCTGGGGCCGCAAGGAGCGCGATCCCATGGTGACCGAGCTGTTCCGCTGGTATGAGCGCACCGCCTTCCCCATATACGATCCCGGCGCGGCGGCGCAGGGCGCGGCTGGTCCGCTGCCCACGCATGTCCCCGGCGCGGTGCTCTGCCACATTTCCGTGAGCGGCTGGTGCCAGGCCGCAGCCATACCCGCCGACGACGTGCGCCGCAGCGAGCGTTGCGCGCGCGTCACCGCCGACGTGACAGCCAAGGCCATCGAGATCATCAACGCCAAGATCGACGGGACCTTCGCCCCGGCTCTCAAGTCCCAGGCGGAGGCGACCTGCGCCTCCTGTCACGGCGCGGGCAAGGTCTCGCCCGTTCTCAAGGGCCGGATGGACTGCACGCCCTGCCACAGCGGCGGACGGGCCGTGACGGACAAGTTCCACGACCACCCGTGACGTGGGAAAGAAAATGAGCCTTCACACGACACGAGCCTCCGCCAACTCTTGCCTCGGGAGGGCGTTCGGAGGGACGCCCTCCCCCGGCGGAGTGGAGCGCGCCGTGTCGTCGCAACATTCCGCGAAGCGCCCCTCGGCGGACGGGGAGCGCCCGGAAGGGCTGGAGAGGGGACGCTCCCGCTTTCGCCGCCACCATCGTCCGTCGTCCCGACGGTTGGGCCGATTGATGATCCGGCGGCCGATCCAATGCCGGATCGTAACCGGGCGCGTCGCGGTCCCGCCCGCGCGCAGCCTCCACGCGCATGGGCGAGCAGGGGGGGGACCCGCACTCCCTCCCCATTTCCCGCCGGACGCTTATGCATGTCCGCGCGAAAATGGCCCGTGTGTCCGCCGCTCTTCATGGCGGACGTGAGGGAAGGGGAGGGCGCCGGGCCCTCCCCGCTTTCCCCGGGATGCTTGCGACCGCGCGGCGCTAGGCCTCGCAGAGCATGGCCTGTTTGAACTGGTAGGCCAGCTCCCAGATGTCCTCGCCCACGCGCAGTGTCTCGGCTATGCCGCGCGAATACATGAAATCCGCGCCGCGCCAGGCGACGAAGATGTCCAGGTCCTTCAGAAAACGCATGGCGCGCTCCTCGCCCTCGGCCGGGGTCGCGGCCTTGGCGGCCTCCTCGGCCATGGCGGTCTCGATTTTCGAGCGCAGGCTCTGCTTCTTGTCTTCTTGCAGCATGTCGAGCAGCTTTTTCAGAAGCTCTTCGCGGTTCATAGGCCTCCCCTGAGCTGGTTTTTCCGGTACTCGCCGGAATTGATGCGCAATCGTTTCAGGATCTTTTGCAGGGAGAAGCGCTCCACTCCGCTGATCCTGGCCGCCTCGGAAATATTGCCCCCGGTGTGCTCCAGCAGGCGTTGCACATAGGTGCGGGTGAACTCGTCCAGCACCATCCGCTTGGTCTCCTTGTAGGGGGAGAACACGCCCGGCGGCTGCGCGCCCTGTCCAGCTCCGCACTCCACCTGCCGCACGTGCGCCGGCTCGATGCGATCGCCTGGGCAGAACACGGCCAGCCGGCGCACCAGGTTCAGAAGCTCGCGCACGTTGCCCGGCCAGGCGCGGCAGGAGAGGTAGGAGAGCGCCTCGTCGGAGAATTCCTTTTGCGCCACACCCAGTTCGCGGCAGACCGTGGGGAGAAAGTGGCTGGCGATGAGCGGGATGTCCTCGGCGCGTTCGCGCAGGGGGGGAACGTTGATGGCCAGCACGTTGAGGCGGAAGTACAAGTCCTCGCGGAAGCTTTTCTCGGCGATCTTGCCCTCGAGATTCTGGTTGGTGGAGGCCAGGATGCGCACGTTGACGCTGGCGGATTCGTTGGCGCCAACGGGTCGCACCTCGCCCTCCTGGATGACGCGCAGCAGCTTGGTCTGCACGGAGGGTGGGATGTCGCCGATCTCGTCGAGGAGGATGGTGCCGCGGTCGGCGACCATGAACAGGCCCTTGCGGCTCTTGTCCGCCCCCGTGAAGGCTCCGCGCGCGTGGCCGAAGAGCTCGCTCTCAAGCAGCGTGTCCGGTATGGCCGGGCAGTTGACCGTGATGAAGGGCGCCGCGCTGCGCCGGCCCAGCGCCTGGACGGAGCGCGCCACCAGCTCCTTGCCGGTGCCGGACTCCCCCCGGATGAGCACGGTGTATTCGCTGGCGGCCACGGCCAGAATGGACTTGCGCAGCCGGCGCATGGCCGCGCTTTCGCCGATGAGCATGGGGCCGAGTTCGTTGTCAGCGGCCTTCTCGCGCAGGCGGCGGTTCTCGCGCAGCAGCTGGGCGCGCTCCATGGCCTTGCCCACTACGCGGGCGAGCTGTTCGCGATCGATGGGTTTGGTGAGGAAGTCGTACGCGCCCTCCTTGAGGGCCGCCACGGCCGTCTCCACGGAGCCATAGCCCGTGAGGATGATGACCGTGAGCGAGGGGTCGCGCGCGAGGGCGGTGGTGAGCAGCTGCTGGCCGGAGACGCCGGGCATGCGCAGGTCGCTGAGGACGATGTCGTACTCGTCGTTTTCCAGCTCGGCGAGGGCCTCGTCGGCCGAGGCGCGCGTGGCGAAGGTCCAGTCGGGAAAGCGGTGGGCGAGCAGCCGGGCGATGCCGGTGGCGAAGTCGCGCTCGTCGTCCACCACCAGGGCGCGTCCGGCGGCGGGGGCCTCCGGGGTCATCGCGCTTCCTCCCTGTCCGCGCGCGTGTCCTGGGCGTTGGCCCCCAAAACATGCCGGTCCGCGCGGCGCTCCCCCCGCGGCGTCGAAACCGCGTGTGGCGTCGGGGTGGAGAGCGGGCGGATCATGGCGGAAAATCCTGTGGCGTTTGGTTGTTGAGCCCGCCGCGCCGGGGCCGTGGCGCGGCGGGTGTTACGGCCCGGGCCGGGGTATTCGCGCCCGGCCCGGGGGGCGTAAGGGTTTTACATGCTGTGCGCGGTAGGGAAGAACGTGGCGCTGATCCAGTACAACAGCACCAGCGACACCACTCCGATGGAGATGCTCCAGGCGATGAGTTTCTTTTCGATGGGTTCGAGGGGCTCGTACTCCATCTTCTGCATTTCTTCGGCTATCTTCTGATGATCGACTTCCATTTGTCGCTCCTTTTGTCTTTTCGCGGCTGTCTGCGCGGGTTAGGCCACGGGCGGCTTCACGCCGTGGAAGAACAGCCAGGAGATGAACAGGCCGATCCAGATGATGAATCCGAACAGGCAGACGACGTACACGGCGGCCAGTTTGCCCAGACCCTCGGCCCACAGCTTCTTGAAGTTCGAGACGACGCCGATGGTGAAGAAGGTGAGCACGAAGAACAGACCACGGAAGATGCCGGTGCCGGCGATGGCGTTCTTGCCCAGCTTGACCATGCCCGCGGGCTCCGTGGCGCAGATGATGAGCATGATGAGGAAGGTGACCACGTAGCCCAGCACAAAGCGGGGGAAGCGGTCCCAGATGTCCTTGAACTTCATGCGCTGGCCGGGCTTGCAGTCGATGAACGTGCACCACACGGCGGCGAGCACGAAGGCCCAGATGCCGATGAACACGTCGATGAAGATCTTGACGGTGGTGGCGGCCATGGTGATCCAGCCGTCCTGATAGACGACGCCGGTCTCGGCCACGGTCTTGGCGCGGATGAGGGCGTCGGTGATGGCGCCGGAGGCAATGGCGCCGCCGTCGCTCTTCACCGCCAGGCCCATCCAGGCACCGGCGACCATGGGCTCGTTCCACAGGCCCCACTGGGCAGCGAAGGGCAGGATCAGCATCTCGATGCAGGTGAACACGACCACCAGCGAGGAGACCATGATGGGCACGATGGGCCGGGAGCGGATGGCGCCGCCCGTGGCGATGGCCGCGGAGACGCCGCAGATGGAGATGCCCGAGGCCAGCGGTGCCGACCATTCCTTGCTGAATTTGAAGTACTTGCGGGCCACATAGTAAACCATGGTCCAGTAGATGAGGTAGGCCTCGACGATGGCGCACAGGCCTCGGAAGATGACCGAGGAGGCGAGCCCCAGGGCGTCGACGGCCTTGACGCCGAGCTCGGCGCCCAGGATGACGATGGCGATCTTGATGTACATCTCGGGGCGCAGGGCTTCCTTCAGCTTTTCGGACACGCCGGGAAGGAAGTTGCCAATGAAGATGCCGACCACCAGGGCGATGATGAAGCCAGCCTCGCCGGTGAGGCCCATGGCCCAGGTGAGGTTGAACTTGTGCAGCTGGTCGGGCGTGGCGGCGATGACGGCGTAGCTGCCGGCCGCCCAGCAGGCGAAGCTGATGAAGAAGATGATGGTGAAGGACTTGATGAACTTGCCCACTGCGCCGCCGAGGAACTTGACGCCGGCAGCGAGCATCGCGGTCATGAAAATGTAGGTGCAGATCAGCGATGCCACGCCGGAGAAGCCCTTATAGGCCCCCGTGGCCGGGGAGAGCATCTTGTCGAATGTCACCCATACGTTCGTTTTGACGCTCCAACCCAGGACGTCGAGCCCCGCGAAGTTGAGCATCCCGAGCGCGAAGAGGAATAGCCCCAGGATGAGGGCCAGTTTATCTTCCGTGAGCCATCTCGCTTTTTCCGCCATATGAACCTCCTTGCACGCATGTTCGAGAAATGTGTTCCGGCGGCCGCACGGGCCACGCCGAACCGGACGTTTGTGGACAAGGGGTTCGGGACCGACTCCCAGCCCGGCCCCGGAGCGCGCGCTCCTGTCAGGGCGGTCCCCCTCTCCTCTCTCCGTTCTTCCTTAAGCAAAAGTGGGACCATCTTTTTACATAATATAATATCCTAATTTTATTAACTATTTTAAAATTTCCCCCGAGTATTACGCCAACTCGCGTTTACAGGGTGCTTCCGCATGGATGCAGCTTCTCTGTCACTTCGTTTGTGACGTCTCGGGGTGGTGGCGATGTGTTTCCTCTCTCGGGCTGGTCGCGCCGGGCCGGGAGAAAGCGAGGTGGGAAAATTTTTCCAGATCTTGTCTAGAGAGTGTGCGCGGAGGACGGCCCGGCGTCGCGTGAGCGGGCGCGTGACCTCGTAAGGGCATTGTGATCCTCGTCGGGGAGACGATGGAAAGCGGGGATCGGTGATTTGGGCGGCCGGCGCACCGCTGGTGGAAAACAAGAACCCGGCCAAGTCATGCGACTCGGCCGGGTTCCTCGGTCATGTATGGCGAAAGGGGATTACTTGGTGGCGGCGTCGATGCGCGAAAGGCCGCCCAGATACGGGCGCAGGGCCTCGGGGATGACGATGCTGCCGTCGGCCTGCTGGCCGTTTTCCAGCACGGCCACCAGCGTGCGGCCCACGGCCAGGCCGGAGCCGTTGAGCGTGTGCGGGAACTCGGCCTTCTTCGCGCCCCTGGCCTTGAAGCGGATGTTCGCGCGGCGGGCCTGGAAGTCCAGGCAGTTGGAGCAGGACGAGATCTCGCGGTACTTGTTCTGGCCGGGCAGCCAGACCTCGATGTCGTAGGTCTTGCAGGAGGAGAAGCCCAGGTCGCCGCCGCACAAGGTGATGACCCGGTAGGACAGGCCCAGGCGCTGCAGCACCATTTCCGCGTGGCCGGTGAGCTTTTCCAGCTCGTCGAAGGACTTCCCGGGGTGGGCGAAGCGCACCAGCTCCACCTTGTAGAACTGGTGCTGGCGGATGAGGCCCTTGGTGTCCTTGCCATAGCTGCCGGCCTCGCTGCGGAAGCACGGGGTCAGCGCGCAGTAGGTCACGGGCAGCTGCGCCTCGTCGAGCACCTCGCCGGCGTGCAGGTTGGTCAGCGGCACCTCGGCGGTGGGGATGAGGTAGTACTCCTGCTCGCCGCGCAGTTTGAAGAGATCCTCCTCGAACTTGGGCAGCTGGCCGGTGCCGGTCATGGTGGCCTTGTTCACGATGAGCGGGGGGCGCACCTCGGTGTAGCCGTTTTCGGCGGCGCAATCGAGCATGAAGGTGGAGATGGCGCGCTCCAGCCTGGCCGCCCAGCCGAAGCTGACGCAGAAGCGCGAGCCGGCCAGCTTGACCGCGCGCTCGAAGTCCAGCCCGCCCAGGGCCTGGCCCAGCTCCCAGTGTTCCTTGGGCTTGAAGTCGAAGGACGGCTTTTCGCCCCAGGTGCGCTGCACGGGGTTGTCCTCCTCGCCGCGGCCCTCGGGCGTGGATTCGTCGGGGATGTTCGGCACCTTGAGCAGCCAGTCGCGCTCGGCGGCCTCGATGTCGACGAGTTCGGTGTCCAGCGTCTTGACGCGCTCGCTCACCTGCCCCATGCGGGCGAGGATATCGGCGGCGTCTTCGCCTGCGCGTTTCTTCTTGGCGATTTCGGCGCTGGCCTGATTGCGTTCGGCCTTGAGCGCCTCGCCCTCGCCGATGAGCGCCTTGCGCTTCTCGTCCAGCCGGGCGAACTCGGCCACGTCGGGCTCGGTCTTGCAGCGTTTTTGAAGGCTCCTGGCCACGGCGTCCAGGTTCTTCTGCACGAATTTGAGATCAAGCATGGTCTGTCTCCTTACAAATAGGGCGCTTGAAGCGCAGCCCGTGGTGTACCCAATGCCGGGCCGGGAATAAAGGGGGAAATTCGACGCGATCAGGGATCGATGCCCTGATCGATGTTGGCGCGGCGCACGCGCCAAAGCGCCCAGATGGCGATGGCCAGACCGATGGGGCCGAGGTCCTGCTCCCACAGCAGGAGAAGTGTGCACATGACGCCGCCCACGGTCAGTACGATTTTTCGACGTTTCTTGTTGTCCATGGGCCGGGCCAGCCAGGCGTTCTCGCGGCCGATGCGCGTCTCGATGAACGGGGCCAACCGGCGCAGGCCGGTGAAGGCCATGGGCGGCAGGCCCAGCCGCAGGCAGCCGGCCAGCACGGCCAAAAGGGCCATGGTCGTGAACGCCGCGCTGTGGAACAGCACGCCGAAGGGCAGCAGCGCCAGTCCAACCGTCTGCACCAGCCAGTTCCAGGGCTCGCGCCGGCGCAGGCGCAGGCGTTGCAGCACGTTGATGACGCGTTCGCGCGGGGAGATGGTCGGCTGGCCGTTGTCCATGCCCTTCAATTGCCACGCCCGGCCCGGTTCTGTAAACAAGGGCCGGAGGGTCGCCATGAATATGACCGGGCAATTCGAACTGCTGGCCCTGGAAGGCCAGCAGCGGCTGGAGCTGATGGCCTCCGACGCGGGGAGGCTGGCGCAGGGAAACGGGTGGATGCTGGCCACGGCGGAATCGTGCACCGGCGGATTGCTGGCCAGCACGCTGACCAATCTGCCGGGGAGCTCCCGCTGGTTCCATGGGGGCGTGGTGGCCTACTCGAACGCGCTGAAGATGGGCCTGCTCGGCGTGCCCGAGGCGATCCTCGCCGAGAACGGCGCGGTGAGCGGGCCGGTGGTGCTGGCCATGGCGCGCGGGGCGCTGCTGCTTCCGGGAATGCCCGGGGGACGCGGCGTCGCTGTGGCCATTTCCGGTATCGCCGGGCCCACCGGCGGCACGCGGGAGAAACCCGTGGGCACCGTGTGGATCGGTTGGGCCTGGCCCGGCGGCGAGCGCGCCGAAAAATTCCTGTTCCGGGGCTCGCGCGCCTCGGTGAAGGCGCAGAGCGTGGCCGGCGCGCTGTTCGGCCTGTCCACGTTCGTCAAATGACGGCCTCGCAGGTCGGCGCCGCGCGGGCGGCCGCCAGGGACGTTCCGCCGCCGGTCGGGGAGCGCGTGCGCTGCTTCGTGGGACTGCCGTTGCCGGAGGAATGGGGCGCGGCCCTGGAGAGCGTCGTGGCGCGTCTTTCGCGGGCGTTTTCCTCACGCATAGCCTGGACGCCGCCGGGCAACTGGCACGTCACCCTGCGTTTTCTGGGCGAGGTGGAGACGGAGCGCCTGCCCGATGTCATCACGGCGCTTTCCGGCGTGGACTTCGCGCCCTTCGCCATGCGTCCGGGCCCGGCCGGGAGTTTTGGCGGCGGGCGGGGCGATGGCGCGCCGCGCACCCTGTGGGCGGGTCTCGCCGAGGGCGGGGAGCCGGCGGCCGTTTTCGCCGCGCGCGTGAACGCTGCGCTGGCCCCCCTCGGCTTCGAGCCGGGGGCGGGACGCGGTTTCCGGGCGCACATCACCCTCGGGCGCGTTCGCACCGCCGTCGAGGGCGACGACTGGGGGCTGGTGGGCAGGGCGCTCGCGGCGGAGCGTTTCGATTCCGTCGCCGCGTGGACTTTTATTTTATGGCGCAGCGCACTCGGGCGGGGGGGACCCAGGTACTTTGAGCTGTGGTCGCGGCCGGGCTCGTGACGCCGGTCCGGCCGGGGGGCGCGGAATCGCCTAGGCGGTGTAGTCGCCGCGGTTGAACTTGATGCGCTCCGTCATGGTCATGGCCTCGAGTTCCGAAACCACGTTCTGAAGGCCCGGATTGCTCTGCGCCAGGTTCGGGTTGGCACTCCTGATGTCCTGCACGGCGCTGTCGATGTCGTCGAGCACGCCGTAGGCGTCCTTCAGGCTGGAATCGCCCGAGGTTCCTTGCAGGTTCTGTGCGTACTGGTCGAGCTTGTCGAGCACGCTGTCCACCTTGTCCATGATCGCACTCCCCGAGTTGTTCACCTCGCTCGTGGCCTCGACGTCTTGGGCCCCGACGAGGGCCGACAGGGTGCCGAGGCCGCCCGGAGGCGGCAGGGAAGCTGTGCTGGCGGTGGACTGCGAGCTCGTCTTCGCGACTTCGCCGCTCAGGATGTCGCCAAAGGCGTCGCCCGTCTGCTGCGCGCCGCGGTTCGTCTGGGCGGACTGCTGCTGCTCCAGGCGGACGCGTTCCAACTGGTCGGGAAGGATCTTCATGGCAACTCCTCGCCGTTTGTTTCCTTTGCCTGTGCAGAGACCATGCCAATTGACTAAACTGCTTATATCCTGAAATATAAGGACATGTTCAGAGCAGACGGAGGAAAATCTTGCCTGCCCCGCCTCGCGCGGGGGGCTGCGGCCGTGTTCCGAGCGATAGCGTATGCGCGGGGCCTTGTCCATCGAACCCCGGCGGTTCGGCTCCCCGCTCGCGGCTATCCTATCGGCGGAAATTGTTCTTGCATTACCGCTGGCTGGTGATTATTTTCACATTGCTCCTTCTCCTTCCGGTCCGCCGGGAGGCTAACCCCAACAAGGGAGACCCTCATGGCCCAGATCAAGAAGATCCTTTGCGCAGTGGACTTTTCCGAGCACAGCCCCGCCGTGGCGGAGTATGCGCGCCTGATGGCCCAGGGACTGGGCGCCAAGATCCTGTGCCTGTATGTCGCCCCCTCTCTTTCGCAGTACGTCGGCTTCCACGTGCCACCCAGCTCCATCGAGAATTTCGTCGGCGAGATCGTCACCGGGGCCGAGGCCACCATGAGCGCCTTCCTCAACGAGAACTTCCAGGGCGTCGCGGCCGAGGGACACGTGGTCACCGGCTACGCCGCCGAGGAGATTTTCGCCCTGGCCGACAAGCAACACATCGACCTCATCATCATGGGCACCCATGGCCGCAAGGGCATCGATCGCATCCTCTTCGGCTCCGTGGCGGAGAAGGTCGTCAAGGGCGCCAAGTGCCCGGTCATGACCATCCGGCCGGAAGTATAGATCCCATCCCCTTCCGTCTGGACGGGGGGCGAGGAAATACGTATGTGAAGACGCGGCGGGTGCCGGTCCGATCGGGACCGGCCGCCGCGTCGCCGTTTTTTACGCCCCGCGCAATGCCGCGCGGCAACACGTTGAGGAGCAGCCCATGCCGAGCAAGCGCGTCCGGCCGGAGATTCTCGACTTCAAGCCCTACGTTCCCGGGCTTTCGGTCGAGGAGATCAAGGCCAAGTACGGACTGGAAAAGGTCATCAAACTCGCCAGCAACGAGAATCCGCTGGGCGTTTCGTCCGAGGTGGAGCGGGCCTTGCGGCTCGCAGCCGCTGGCGCGCATCGCTATCCGCAGAACCATAATCCGCGTTTGAACGAGGCCATCGCCCAGGCCATGAGCGTGCCGGCGGAATGCGTCATCTCCGGCAACGGCTCCGACGAGGTCATCGATCTGCTCATGCGCGTGGTCCCCCGCCCCGGCGTGGACAACGTGATCTGCTACGAGCACAGCTTCAGCATGTACGGGCTCACCGCCCGGCTGTGCGGCGTGGAGTACCGCGAGGTGCCGCGCGGCGGAAACTTCCGTCTGCCGCTGGAGGCCCTGGCCGAGGCTGCGGACAGGAACACCGCCATGGTCATCGTCACCAGTCCGGACAACCCCACCGGCCTTGCCGCCCGGGCCGAGGAGCTGCAGGTACTCTCCGGCGTGCTGCCCGCTGGAACGCTGCTGGTGGTGGACGAGGCCTACATGGATTTCTCCTGGCCGCCGGAGGAATACGCCATGATCTCCCACGTGGCCGACTCGGAGAACATCGTGGTGCTGCGCACCTTCTCCAAGGCCTATGGGCTGGCCGGGCTGCGTCTGGGCTACGGAGTCATGCCCGCCTGGCTGGCCGGGCACGTGCGCCGCGCCCGCGCGCCCTTCACCGTGAACGTCATGGCCGAGGCCGCGGGAATAGCCGCCCTGGCCGACGACAATTTCTACAGCGCCACCCTCGACGTGGTCTTCAAGGGCCGGGAGCGTCTGCTCGCGCGGCTGCCGGAGCTTGGCTGCGAGGTCACACCCTCGCAGTCCAACTTCGTCATGTTCCGCCCGCCCAAGCCGGCCGGCGACGTGTGCGCGCGGCTGCTGGAGCGTGGGATCATCGTGCGGCACCTGAAAAGCTTCGGCCTGCCGGAGCGCATCCGCGTCAACCTGGGCCTGCCCGAGGAGACGGAGACCTTCCTGAATGTCCTGGGCGAGGTGCTTCGTGGTTAGCGCCGCATCCGTCGGGGCGGGCGCGGCGGAGCCGCTCATCGTCACCCTGGACGGCCCGGCCGGCGTGGGCAAGAGCACCCTGGCCGCGCGGCTGGCCGGCGAGCTGGGCATCGCCTTTCTGGACACGGGCGCCATGTTCCGCGCCGCAGCCTATGTGCTGGGCGAGGGCGCGTGGGATTGGAAGCAGGGCCTTTTGCAGGAGAAGCTCGGCGAATTCGAGTTCACTCTTTTCGGCAGCGGACGCGACACCATGCTGCTGCTCGACGGCAAGCCCCTGCCGGCGGAGATCCGTGGGGAGACCGCCGGGCGTTGGGCCTCGCAGCTGGCCGTGGTGCCCTCGGTGCGGGCGTACATGAAGATGGCGCAGATCTTCCTGGGGCGGACCACCTCCCTGGTGGCCGAGGGACGCGACATGGGCACCGTGGTTTTCCCCGGGGCGCGGCGCAAGTTCTTTCTCGACGCCGATCCCGACGAGCGCGCGCGGCGGCGTTGCCGCCAGCTGGAGGAGCAGGGCAAACCGGCGGACTTCGCCGCCATCGCCGCCAGCATCCGCCAACGCGACGACCAGGACAGGAACCGGAGCATCGCGCCGCTCAAGCCCGCGCCGGACGCCGTGGTGGTGGACACCACGCATTTAAGCGAGGACGAGGTGCTGCGAAAGGTGCTGGAGCTGGTCCGGGCGGCGTGACGACACCCAAGAACACCACACCGAAAGGCCGGGGGGAGTTGATCCCTCCGGCCTTTTTCGTCCTCGGGGCCTTGTCTGGCGGCTGAAACTACGTATATTCCGCGGTGCGTCGGGCCGGGTGATCCGCACTCCGGCCAAACCGAACGGAGGAGGGCTGCGTATGGCGGAAGAGGAGAAGAAAGAGAAGTGGCTGGGCTGGGTGGCCGTGACCACCATAATCTTCGCGGTGTGCGCCACGCTCGCCACGTTCAAAGGCGGGCAACACTCCACGCGGGCCGTGCTCTCCCAGGCCAAGGCCACCAACCAGTGGGCCTATTATCAGGCCAAGGATCTGAAGCAGTACCTGCACGAGCTCCAGCGCGACAACTTGGATCTGGAACTTTGGGACGCCGGGCGATCCGGTGGGGGCTTCGCCCGGGTGGCGCGTGACAAGCAGGCCGCCTATGCGGCCAAGATCGCGAAATACGAAACGCAGAAGGCCGAGATCAAACGGCAGGCGGAGGCTCTCGACGCGGCCATCGCCGAGGCGCAGGCGCATTCGGCGGCCTTCGGCCTGGCCATCATCTTTTTGCAGATCGCCATCCTGCTCTCCTCGGTGGCGGCGTTGATGCGGCTGAAAAGTGTGTGGTTGGGCGGCGTGACCGTGGGCGTGGTCGGGATGTTTTGCTTCGCCAACGGGTTCTTTCTGTTCCTCTGACGGGCGGGAAACCGGGCGCACGGCCCGGCGGCTAGACGTGTCAGGAGCCGCGCCGGTAGCCGACGCTGACCTCCCCATCACGGACGATGACCGGGATGCGCCGCACCCCGCCGGAAAGCCGGAGCATCTCTTCCAGCGCGGCCGGGTCGGCGGTGACATCGACGAAGCGCGCGCGCGGCAGCCCCTTGCGGGCGCGGGCGGTGTGCGGGCAGCCCTCGCGGCCGTAAATGACCGCCCCCGTCCCGTCGTCTTCGTTTTCCGGGGCGGAGGGGGAGGGCAGGGTGCAGAAGGGGGCGGCGTAGTCGCTCATGCCTCCTAAATGGTCGCGAGCAGGCGCGATGTCAACGTGGCGATCTTCTGCGTGCCGCCGTTCTTGTAGTACTTGTAGATGCTGTCGCCGTCGTCGGCCAGGGCGTTCTCCAGCTCGGCGAGGGTGAGCGAGCCGTTGGAGTTCGTATCGATGGAGGCGAAGACGTTGGAGGCGAGAGCCGAGGCCTCCGAGGCGGTGATGACGCCATCGCTGTTCGTGTCGTAAGCCTTGATGTAGGCCTTGGCTGCCATCTTGGTGTAGAGCTTGGCGTTGCTGGAAGAGCTTGTGGACGACGTGCCCTCGAGCAGTTCATCGGTGATGTCCTCCCCCGTTTCCGATCCGCCGCTCTTGTAGAAGCTGTAGATCTCGTCGTCCTTGCCGGAGAGGGCCGTGGTCATCTCGGACTTGCTGATGTAGCCGTCGGAGTCGGTGTCGAGCTTGGCGAAGGCCGCCGAGGAGATGCTCACCTCGTCGCTGGTGAGCTTGCCGTCGTGGTCCTTGTCGTTATCCTTGATGTATTTGGCCGCCGCGAGCTTGCTGTAGGTTCCCTGGGGGAGGATGGAGCCGCTCACGTCGCCGTTGGAGTCGCTGTTGGTCGTGTAGTTCAGATACATTTGGTTGGCGATGTAGGGGTTGACGCGCATGATTTTTCCTCCTGCCGTAATTTTGCATAATCCGGTCCAGCCCGCCGGAGGGAGGTTCTTGCCGCCGAAGGCGGCATCGGATACGTTGGCCACGGACTCCAAAAACTCAAACAGCGGGAGAAAAATCATGTTGAAACGAGCGCTTCCCCTCGCCATGGGGCTGTGCCTGTGCGCCACTCCGGCGCTGGCTGGCTGGACCGATGTGCTGGACAAGGTGCAGCAGGAGTTGCCGGCCGCTTCCGCCGGATCGTCCACGCCCGCTGCGAATCTCGGGGCTGGTCTGTCCGATTCGGACATCACCAAGGGCCTGAAGGAGGCGCTGGCCAAGGGCACCACCAACGCCGTGAACAACCTTGGCAAGACCGACGGCTATTTCGGGAACGAGGCGGTCAAAATTCTCCTGCCCGATTCGCTGAAAAGGCTGGAGGCCCCGCTGCGTCTGGCCGGCCAGGGCCAGCTGGTGGACGACTTCGTGCTGGCCATGAACCGTGCGGCGGAGAAGGCCGTGCCCCAGGCCGCGAACATTTTGGGTGACGCCGTGCGCAACATGAGCGTCTCCGACGCCAGAGGCATCCTCACCGGCGGCGACGACTCGGCCACACAGTACTTCCGCAAGTCCAGCGGGAAGAAGATCGGCGAGATGATGAAGCCCATCATCGACAAGAGCATGGAGTCCGTGGGCGTGATGAAGGCCTACAAGAAACTCACGGCCAGCCCCGTGGCCGCGGCGGCGGCCCAGGCCTACGGCGTCAATCTGGATTCCTATGTGAACACCAAGGCCCAGGACGGCCTGTTCTACATGATCTCGCAGGAGGAGAAGGGCATCCGCAAGAATCCGGCCGAGCGCACCACCTCCATTCTGCAGAAGGTTTTTGGCGGCAAGTAGTCGGCGAAGGGGGCGCCCCGCGCGCGCGCTCATGGCTCCGGCGGACTCCCGCAGCCGCCGCGCGGCGGTGGGAATGCCCTCCATCTGTTCGCGCCGGAGGGGCGTGGAGGGAAGACGTTGGTGCAGTCCAATGGGCTCGGCGTGTCGGCCGGCCCGATGGCGACCACGCACCCTGCCGTGTCACCGTTGTGGCGACGATCCGCTCGGCCGAACCGCGTTGAGCGACCCCGTGGGCGCAACCACGGCGTTGCCGCTCCCGGCCTTTGTGCGGCCCTGTCTCCCCCCCCCGGGGAGGCCATCGTCGTGACGGATGTCCCGCCGCCGAACCGCGTTGAGCCTCCTCGTTGACACCGCCACTTGCTCCCGGCCTTTGTGCGGCCCTGCCCCATCCTGGGAGGACGCCGTGACGGCGTTGCGACGGGAATCGCGACAAACGCGTTTTTCCCCCGCCGGCGGAAAACATGACCGGGGAAGCCGGCCGCAGCGCGTGAGGGGCGCGGCTTGTCGAACAATGCGTCTCGTGGTATCGCGTGGCGCATACGAATCGCGGGGGCGCGTCGATTTCCCCGCCAAAGGAGCCGCCATGCATCGCGCCCCCAGGATTTTCCCCGGCCGCATCGTCGTTTTTCTTCTGCTCGCCGCATTGTGCGCCTGTTCGCCCCAAAGCAAGGTCCCGCAGCTGGACGCCGGGGCCGTGGACCAGGAGGCGCGCCTCCAGTACGAATTGGCGGTGCGCGGCGCGACAGGGCATCTGGAGCAATTGTACCGCGTGGCCTGGAACCTCCGCGCCATGAATACGGAACTCTGCGGCGACCATGTGGCCGCGTCCTTCGGCTTCACGCTTTTTTCGCTGAAGTCCTACAAAAACGCCATGCAGCGCGCGGCCGTGAAGGATGTGCTCCATGCGCACGACGTCCCCACCGTGTTCCTCGTCGGCCCCGGTGGCCCGGCGGATGTGGCGGGCCTGGCGCGCGGCGACGTCGTGGTCTCCGTGGACGGCCAGCCGGTCGAAACGCGCAAGCGCGCGCGGGAACTGCTTTCCGAGGCGCTCAAGGCCGGCCGGCCAGCGGTGCTGGAAACGCGCCGCGACGGCGCGACCAGTTCGCACACGTTGACGCCGTTCAAAATTTGCGGCTATCCTGTTCTGATGGACCCCAGCGCCGAGATCAACGCCCACGCCAGCGGCGACGCCATCTACATCAACAAGGGCATCATCAAGTTCGTCAAGAACGACGACGAACTGGCAGCCATCGTGGGGCACGAGATGGCCCACAACGTCCGCCAGCACCTCCGCGACCAGGACTTCAACGCGGCCGTCGGCCACCTGCTGGTGGATCTTCCCATCCGCCTGCTGCTCGGCGTGAACACCTACGCCGGCGCGCGCGTCGGCGCGCAGATGTTCAGCCCGGAGTACGAGGCCGAGGCCGACTACGTGGGCCTGTACTATGCCGCGCGCGCGGGGTACGATATTCATAACGTGGCGGACGTGTGGCGGCGCATGTCCGTGGAGTACCCGCAGATCATCACGCTGGTGACCACGCACCCGAGCAACAGCCAGCGCTTCGTCGGTCTGGCGGCGGACGCGGCCGAGATCGACAGGAAGCGCGCCGAGGGGCTGCCGCTCGTGCCGGATCTCAAGGGTGCGTCGGAGAAAAAGCCCGCCGCGGCCGAAACGGATGCCGCGAAGACGCCGCCCGCCACGAAAACGGACGCCAAGACCCCGGCCAAAACGCCGGAAGTCACGGTCGATTCGGAAGCCGATCAGCAGCCGGAGGCCGACCTCTGAGCCGGCCCGGCGGATATTCTGTCTCATTCGGCAACATGAAGGAGGCGCGCACATGCGCAGGAACATGAAGTGGATCGTCGGCGGCGCGCTGCTGGCCCTCGTTGTCGCGTGTGGACTGGTCTACGCCTCGCCGTACATGACTGTGCAGGCGCTGCGTAAAGCGGCGGAGAACCGCGACGCCGAGGGCGTCTCCTCCCGTGTGGACTTCCCGGCCCTGCGCTCCAGCATCAAGGCCGACCTGGGCGCGCGCCTCACCGCCGAGCTGCGCAGGAATCCCAACGACCCCATGGCCTCCATCGGAATGCTCTTCGGGGCGACGCTGGCCAACCAGCTGGTGGACGCCTTCCTGACGCCGGAGAACATCGCCGTCATCATGCGCGGCCGCGTGCCCGACCCGGCCGTGACCGTGCGCAACGCGCTGCCTTTCGGTCTGTCCTCGGACTTCACCTCGGGGAAAAAAGGTAAGGCTGGCGGTGCGCCGGGAGCAGCCGACTCATCCGATCAATCGGGCCAATCGGACCAGTCGGGCTCGTCTGGGCAGGCCGATCAGACCGCGCGGTCTGGCGAAGACGCCCCGGCTTCGGACCGGCCCCGGGCCGGCAAGATGGACGCGGACATGGGCTACGAGGGGATGAACCGCTTCGTCGTGCGCTTGCGCGGGGACAACAAAACCGACGCCCAATCGGTTGTGCTGGAGTTCCGGCGCGACGGGCTGTTCTCCTGGAAGCTGTGCGGGATGCGCCTGCCGAAGTAGGTTTTATCTTGTCGCGAATTCCTGGTCGATCTTGAGCACGTGGGCGGCCAGCGGCGAAATGGGATCGTTCACGGCCAGCACAAGGCCCCTGGGGCTCATGTAGTCGTTGGTCCAGTCCAGGGTGAGGGCCACCCGGCCGTTTTCGAGGATGCGCGCCTCGGCCACCAGCGCCCGCAGGTTCGTGGGCTTGGGGCCGTTCTTGCTCTTGCGGTCGAACATCACCACCTCGCGTTTCATGAATTCCGCCCAACCGTCGCGCCAGCGCGTCACATCCTCCGCCGCGCCCTTGTAGCGCACCAGAAAGCGTTCGCGCACCGGCTGCATCGGCCGCTGTAACACGGGCAGCGCCTCGATGCGCAAGGGGGTCAGGCCGTGGGGCATCTGCTCCGTCAGTCCGCCCAGCACGCGCTGTGCCGGCAGATGCTCGCGCAGAGTCAGCGTGAACCACTCGCATTCGCTCTCCACGCCCACGGGCAGCGCCCGGCCGAAGGAAATGCGCGGCATGGGGTGGAATCCGGCGCTGAAGGACAAGGGGAAGCGCGCGCGTCGCAGCGCCCGTTCCAGCACGCTCTGCAATTCCAGTTGGCTGAGGTACGCCGCCTCGGCGCGTTTCTCGTACCAGATGCGGTACTGGGCTTTGCGGTCGGACAGGCCAAGATCCGGCGGCAGGGGATGCCCGTTGCCGTCGCGCTTCGGCGGATGCATGGCGTCGCGGCTGGGTCGCCCGGCCATACCCGGGGCGTTTGTCGCCGCCGGCGTATTCGGCGTGGTTTCCGAAAGCGCCGTGACGCCATTTCCCTGAGGACTGGCCGGAGCATCCTGCTCCGACTTTGAAAGGGGGGAGGCCCCCTCGGCCTGGGGCGCGGCCGAAACATCCTGCTCCGACATCGAACGGGGCGAAGCCCCCGAAGTGTCCAGGGGGGAACCCGAGAGCGTCGCGTCGCCATGCCC
>JAIMKR010000018.1:0-5902 GCA_020692325.1 Desulfocurvus sp. | reverse complement strand
CAGCTCCGACATCGAACGGGGCGAAGCCCCCGAAGCCCCCGAAGTGTCCAGGGGGGAACCCGACGGCGCTGCGCCAACATTCCCCTGGGGCGCGGTCGAAACATTCAGCTCCGACCCTGAACGGGGCGAAGCCCCCTCCTGGTCGCGATGGGAGAAGAAGACGCGCGGATGGATGTCCTTCTCCGCCGCCTGAACGGTCAGCTCCGAGACGCGCCCGCCCATGTTGCACACGCCGCAGTTGCGGCACGCGCCATAGCGGCAGTCGTCGCTCACCTTGGCGGCCAGGGCGCGTTCGCGCTCGGCCAGCAGATAGCGCTTGGAGACGCCGCAGGACAGGTGGTCCCAGGGCAGGGGGGCGTCGATGTCGCGCGGGCCCTGGAATTCCTCGGGCGTCAGACCGTATTCGGCCAGGGCCTCCAGGTAGGGCTCCAGGCGCAGGTGGTCGCGCCAGCTGGAAAATACCGCGCCCTTGCGCCAGGCGCTTTCCAGCACCGGGCCGAGCCGCCTGTCCCCGCGCGAGAGCACGCCCTCGAGAAAGCTCATTTCCGGTTGATGGTACTTGAGCGTGACACGCTTGTAGGGTTTGAGGGCGTCCTTCAGATAATACACGCGCCGGCGGATTTCCTCCATGCTTATCTGCCCGGCCCACTGGAAGGGCGTGTGCGTTTTGGGCACGAAGGGTGAGACGGCGGCGGTGATCTGCAGGCGCTTCACGTGGCTGCCGGCGGCGTCGCGGCACTTGACGCAGAGGTCGGCGATGGCGTCAAGGTCGGCGTCGGTCTCCGTGGGCAGGCCAATCATGAAGTAGAGTTTGACCTGCTGCCAGCCGTTTTCGAAGAGCGTGCGCACGTGCTCGATGAGGCCGTCCTCCGTCACGCCCTTGTTGATGACGTCGCGCAGGCGCTAGCTGCCGGCCTCGGGCGCGATGGTGGCCCCGGTGCGGCGGATGCTGGCTATGCGCTCCATGATGTGCTCGGACAGCGAGCCCACGCGCAGGCTGGGCAGGGAGATGGACACCTGCTCGGCGGCGCAGCGGTCGAAAACCGTGTCGAACAGCGTCTCCAGGGCGGAGTAGTCGCCGGTGGAGAGCGAGAGCAGCGAGACTTCCTCGAAGCCCGTGGCCGCCACCGCGCGCGTGAGCGCCTTGTCCAGGTCCTCGGGCGCGCGTTCGCGCACGGGGCGATAGGTCATGCCCGCGTGGCAGAAGCGGCAGCCGCGCGTGCAGCCGCGCGCCAGTTCGAGGGAAAAGCGGTCGTGCACGGCTTGGCCGAAGGGCACGGCGGGCGCGGCGGGAATGGGCAGGGTCGAGAGATCGGCGACGATGGCCTTTTCCACGCGCGGATGCGCCGGGTCCAGCGGGCGCACGGGTTTTCCGGGTCCGTCCCAGGCGAAGAGCGAGGGCACGTACACGCCGGGCAGCGCGGCCAGCCCGCGCAGCATCTCCGCGCGCGGCGTTCCCTTGCGGCGGGCGGCGGCGATGCGCGCCGTCAACTCGGGCATGACCTCCTCGCCGTCGCCGATGACGAGCAGGTCCAGGAATTCGGCGAGGGGTTCGGCGTTGTAGCAGGCCCCGCCGCCGGCCATGACGACCGGCCAGGGCGTTTCGTCGTCCGGCCCGCCGGAAAGGCGCTCGGCCGCGCGCAGGGGGATGCGCGCCAGATCGAGCATCTCCAGCACGTTGGTGTAGCAGAGTTCGTGGGTGAGGCTGAAGCCCACGGCGTCGAGCCGGGCGAGCGGGGTGTCCGTCTCCAGCGTGGCCAGCGGCGTCCCATGGGCGCGCAGAATGGCGGCGGCCTCGATGTCGGGGCAGAACACGCGTTCGGCGAAGAGCTCCTCGCGGGCGTTGACGGCGGCAAGCAAAATCTTCTGCCCCAGATAGCTCATGCCGATCTCGTAGAGATCGGGGAAGGCGAGGGCGATGCGCCCGCGCACGGCGGCCGGGTCCTTGCGGACCGCGCCCCACTCATTGCCGAGGTAGCGGCTGGGACGGGGCAGCAGCGGCAGCAGTTCCTTCACGTGGTGGGCTCCTTCATTGGGAATGATCGAATGGCGACGTAAAAACGGGGCGGCGGGATGTTCTGTCCCGCCGCCCCGCGTGGAATCAGACCGGCGGTCGCGGCGCTATTTGGTGATGAGCTGGGAGATGTTGCCCGCGCCGGGGGCGGAGAGGGTGAGGTTGCTCGCGGCCTCCAGGTATTTGGTCTTCAACTCCTCCGGGCACTTGGAGTACTCGTAGAGCACGTGCTTGGTGGAGATGGAGCCGGAGATTTCCTGCTCGAAGGGGTAGCCGAAGGGCAGCAGCATCATCTGCACTCCCTGCTGCATGGGCACGGTCTGGAGTACGGCGGGGTCGGAAATGGTCTGCCCGTCGTCGCTCCACTTGCCGATGACGGTCTCGCCGTTGATGAGCTTGACCAAGCGGATATCGTAAGACATGTGGAAAACTCCTTGGTTTTGATGATGCGGAAGGTAGGGGCTCGCCCGCACGCTGTCAAGTGAGGCCCGCCGCGCGCCTTGCCTGCCGCCGCCGCGCGGGCTAGCATGTCTGGAGTACCGATACGAAAAGGACGCGCCATGCCGAAGTTTTTTTCGCAGGGAATCATCGCCGCCGCGCTTGTGGGTGCGCTCGCTTTCGCGCTGTGCGCCTGCTGGGTGCCGGAGCGCTACATCGCGCGTATGCGCATCTTTCCCGATGGTTCGTACACGGTGGTGATGGAGGGCGTGGCCGTCGATCCCGACGCCGCCTACGCCGTGCGTGGGCAGGCGGGCAAACAGGCCGCCGGCGCGGGGCACGAGTCCTCCGGCGGCGAGGGGAAGAAGGCGGATGATCCGCTGGCGCCCATGCTCAAGGAACTGGCCGGGCTGCGGGCCAGGGGCGTGGTGGATGAATACAAGTCCCTGGGCGGCGGCCGGGTGCGCTTTTCCCTCTCGGGCAAGTGGCGCATCGACCGCTCGGTGTTGGTGTACCGCGAGGTGAGCCAGCCGCTGGAATACTCCGTGCTGGCGGACGGCTCGGTGCGCGTGCGCGTGAAGGACGCGGTGCAGTCGCGCCGGGCCGACGCGCTGGGCATCAAGACCGACGGCGACCTGTCCATTGTGGTGGATCCCCGCGTGCAGGTGCTGGCCAGCAACGCCCAGCGCAAACCGAGCACGCCCACCGGCTCCTACTACTGGTCCATCGGCCCGACCATGCGCCAGCCCCCATACCTGTTGCTGCGTTTCCCTCCCCCTGGCGGGGCGCGAACGGATGCCGCCGCGGCGGAGGCGGGAAAAACATCGCAGCCGACGACGCAAAAAAGGCTTGCCCATCACTGAGAAACGGGCTAAGCACTCTTCCGTTCCAGCACACCGGAACACCCATGGGGATGTAGCTCAGCTGGGAGAGCGATGCGTTCGCAACGCATAGGCCAGGAGTTCAATCCTCCTCATCTCCACCATGGAAATCAGGGGCTTACGGAATTAAATCCGTAAGCCCTTTTCCTTTTTCCTAACCTATTCCTAACGGTAAAAGTGGCATGCAGGGGCTTAACTGGGCAGAGCACAGGCCGGTGGCATTGCGCCCCAGAATTAGCAAGTGCCAGGGGCTCATAACCTGAAGGTCGTAGGTTCAAATCCTGCCAAGGCCACAAAATAAACCAAGGCATTACGAGATCAGCTCTCGTAAGGCCTTTTCGTTTGCGACCCTATGCTACCCAACGAGAAAAATTCATCCCGATTATATCTCGCGACATTGGGTTGGCTCCAGTGCCTGCAGTGCGTTTGACGTGTTTTTTGCACGTGGTGTAGTTTTTTTGCTTTAGGCCAACGTGTAGCGTCTGGGAGATGTGAAGCGGAGAAGCGAGGAGCTTTCGCGCGGAATATCCCGCGCGAAGTTGAGGAGGCCCTACAACTGGGATGAGACTTCTCGGAAAACAGAACGCTACTTGCGGCCGGCGCCTTTGAGCCCACGCATGAATTCGCCGAAATGCGGCAGGAATTCCGCATAGAGGGAATTCTCTCTATCCTCCAGCAGTTCCTCGCCAAGCAGTTTCAGCCCGATGAGCAGGCGGAGCTTTCTGTCGTCATCGGCCCCAATGCGTGTTGCCAACGCCAGGATGTCCTCGTAGCAGGGTGTGGTGAAAGCAAGGGCTGTCGCCCCTACCGTCCGCCGTCCGGACCGATGGGTTCCACGGTAATCTTGTAAGCGTTCCCCCTGACTGTCCTCTCGATGGTGATGTTAACGCACCGCGTAGGCGGCCAGGAATGTGGAAACCGCCGCCTTGATGACCGCCTCCGCCTCTGCCGCGGGGATTTCCCGTTGTACGCAAAGCATGACCGCCATGAACAGCTTGGCTTGGCAAAGGGACAAGAATTGTTCTGCGGCCAAAACAGGATCGGGAACGCGTAGCACACCTTCGGAATCGGCCTTGGTCAGGTACGTGGTCAGTTGCTTCCGACCGCTCATCAGGCAGGTGTCATAGAAAATCCGCCCGATCTGGGGGAAGCGCGGGGCCTCGTTGTACAGCAGACGCAGCAGCGCGCGTGGTCCTTCGCCGGTGATCATCTCCAGAAACTTGAGGCCGAAACGGGTCAGCACGTCCGGCAGATTGTCCGCCGTTTCGGGAAAAACGAAAACGTTGGCCCCCTCCAGGCGTACCCGTGTTTGCAAAAAGGCCTCGAACAATTTCTCCTTGCAGTCGAAGTACGCGTAAAGTGTTCCCTTGGAGCCTCCTACCGCCGCCGCGATTTGCGACATGGAAATTGCCTGGTAGCCATCCTTCAAAAATAACGCTCCAGCTATGTCCAGTATTTCCGACCGCCTGTCGCGGGTTGATCGTTCGTTCGCCATAAGACCTCCTGCCACAAGTGTTCACAAATAGCTTTCAATCGTCAAGGCTGGCGTTGACAAAACGACGATTGAACCGTACCGTACGGTTCTGATTACATGGAACGACATGACGACGCAAGCCCGTTGGCTAAAGGGGCCGGGAAGGGACAATGCCGAGTCCGGAGCGCGTCATCGACCATGAGAATCAGGAGCAATACGAGAGGTGAACAATGGAGAATGCGCATAAGACGGATACCAAATGGCGGATATTGTGCGCGGCTCGAAATGCCTTCGCTGAACACGGACCGGCGAACGCGCGAATCCGCGACATCTGCGAACGGGCTCAGGCCAACGTGGCCGCCGTGAACTACCATTTCGGCAACAAGGACAAATTATATGTCGCCGTCCTGCGGGATTATCTGCTGCGAAAGCTGGAGCGGCACCCACATGACACGGACGTGACCTCGGATTCGCCGCCGAGGGAGAGGCTGCGCGTTTTTATCCGTAGTTTGCTGGCCCAGTTTCTGAACGACGATGATGCCGTGTCCGAAAAGCTTGGCAGGTTGCTCACGCAGGAGTTCATCGACCCCTCTTCGGAATATTCCAGCTCGCTCCTCGAAGAGCATATTCTGCCTTTGCACCGGCTCCTTTTGCAAATTTTGCGCGAGATGCTGCCCCACGCGAGCGACCGTGAAGTGGCACGCTGCGCCCTGAACATCGTTGGCCAATGCCTGCATTCCTGCCTTGCCCCCAAGGCGTTGCGTTTCCAGGCGCCGGAGCTCGCCCTCGCTCCGGCCAACCTCGACGCCGTCACCTCCTTCATCCTCGACTTTTCCCTCGGCGGCATCGAACGCCTTAATGGCCGTCAGCCAGCCTGAGGAAACCGCGTCCCCGCGACGTCCACGTTCTACCGAATCCACAAGGACTCTCATGAAAGCAGTTCATCTTTTCCCGATGTTGTTGGTGTTTTGCGGCTTGCTCCCGGCTTTGTCCGGGTGCGGCAAGGGACAGCAGCAGACCGGCCCGTCTCAGGATCCTTCTGTGGTCGTCACCACCATCACCCCGCAGCGGCTGGCGTTGACCACGGTTCTGCCT
>JAIMKR010000026.1 GCA_020692325.1 Desulfocurvus sp. | reverse complement strand
CCAAGACCATCGACGGCAACGAGATGTACATCATCCCGAAGCCCCTGGAGATGGAAGCCCTGGAGAAGCTGCTCATGGACTTCGGCCTCATGGAAGCCGTGTAGCCGCCCCCGCCAACCACCCATCCACACGAGAGAGCGAGGAGGATTCGTTATGATCATGGTGAGAGCGATCGTTCGTCCCGAGAAGGCCGATGACGTCCTGGCGGCGTTGATGGACGCCGGTTTCCCGGCCGTGACCAAGTACGCCGTGGCCGGCCGCGGCAAGCAGCGCGGCATCAAGATCGGCGAGGTCACCTACGACGAGATTCCCAAGACCATGCTCATGAGCGTGGTCAAGAGCGCCGACCGCGACTTCGTCGTCAAGATCATCATGGAGGCGGCCAGAAGCGGCAAGAAGGGCGCGTTCGGCGATGGCAAGATTTTCATCAGCCCGGTCGACGAGGTGTTCACCGTCAGCTCCGGCGTTTGCGAAACGGCCACTCCCGAGGAGGCGTAGCCCCCATGAAGGAAATCATCGCGGTGGTGCGCATGAACAGGATGAACCGCACCAAGCAGGCCCTCACCGACGCCGGCATCAATGGCTACTTCGCCCACGAGGCGCAGGGGCGCGGCGTGGGGCTGGCCAACCCCCACGTGCTGGAGGGCGCGGCCAGCGGATACGAGGAGGCCGCGGCCCTGCTCGGCGAACGCGGCAAGCTCTACCCCAAGCGCATGATCACGGTCGTCGTGCCGGACAAGGAAGTGAAGACGGTGGTCGAGACCATCATCGAGGCCAACAAGACCGGCAAACCCGGCGACGGCAAGATCTTCGTTTTGCCCATCGGCGACGCCGTGCGCGTGCGCACCGCCGAAACCGGCGAGAAGTCCATCATCTAACGCGCGTTCGACGCGGAGGAGCCAATTTCCTATGGCCATTCAGAACAAGCCAGCGCAGTGGACCGCCGCCGAGGTCAAGGAGGAGCTGCTCAAGAAGTATCCTCCCAAGGTGGCCCGCAAGCGCTCCCACTCCATCGTCATCAACGAGGGCGCGGCGGAGGCGCCGGAGATCCAGGCCAACGTCCGCACCATTCCCGGCGTCATCACCATGCGCGGCTGCACCTACGCCGGCTGCAAGGGCGTCATCATGGGCCCCACGCGCGACATCGTGAATCTCGTGCACGGGCCGATCGGGTGCAGTTTCTACGCCTGGCTCACCCGCCGTAACCAGACCGATCCCGGTCCAGATGGCGAGAACTACATGCCCTACGCCTTCTCCACGGACATGCAGGACTCGGACATCATTTTCGGCGGCGAAAAGAAGCTCAAGGTCGCCGTGCAGGAGGTGTACGACCTGCTGCATCCCAAGGCCATCGCCATCTTCGCCACCTGCCCCGTGGGCCTCATCGGCGACGACATCCACGCCGTGGCCCGGGAGATGAAGGAGAAGTTCGGCGACTGCAACGTCTTCGCCTTCTCCTGCGAGGGCTACAAGGGCGTGTCCCAGTCCGCCGGCCACCACATCGCCAACAACCAGGTGTTCAAGCACCTGGTTGGCACCGAGACCAACGTCAAGGAGGGCAAGTACAAGATCAACCTCCTGGGTGAGTACAACATCGGCGGCGACGAGTTCGAGATCAACCGCGTGCTCAAGAAGTGCGGCATCACCAACGTGGCCACCTTCTCCGGCAACTCCAGCTACGATCAGTTCTGCACCGCGCACCTGGCCGACCTGTCATGCGTCATGTGCCACCGGTCCATCAACTACGTGGCCGACATGCTGGAGATCAAGTACGGCATCCCCTGGATCAAGGTGAACTTCGTGGGCGCGGAGGGCACGGCCAAGAGCCTGCGCAAAATCGGCCAGTACTTCGGCGACAAGGAGCTCATCGACCGCATCGAGGAGGTCATCGCCGAGGAGCTGAAGGCCGTGGAGGCCGCGCTGGCCGAGGTGCGGCCCCACACCCAGGGCAAGACCTCCATGCTCTTCGTGGGCGGCAGCCGCGCGCACCACTACCAGGACCTCTTCCACGAGATGGGCATGAAGACCCTGGCCGCCGGCTACGAGTTCGCCCACCGCGACGACTACGAAGGCCGTCGGGTCATCCCGAACCTCAAGGTCGACGCCGATTCCCGCAACATCGAGGAGCTCGTGGTCGAGGCCGACCCCAACGAGTACCGCCCGCGCAAGAGCGAGGAGGAGAAGGGAAAGCTCGGCGAGGCCGGATTCAAGTTCAAGGACTACGAGGGAATGATTCCCGACATGGAGAAGGGCTCCCTCATCATCGACGACCTCAATCAGTACGAGGCGGAGAAGCTCATCGAGATCATCAAGCCGGACATCTTCTGCGCCGGCATCAAGGAGAAGTTCTCCATCCAGAAGCTCGGCATCCCCATGAAGCAGCTGCACAGCTACGACTACGGCGGACCTTACGCCGGCTTCAAGGGCGCGGTGAACTTCTACCACGAGATCGACCGCCTGCTCAGCAGCAGAATCTGGGGCTACATGAAGGCCCCCTGGCAGGAGAACCCTGAACTCTCGGCCACTTACGTCTGGGAATAGCGAGGATCACACCATGTTGCTCAGGCACACTCCCAAGGAGGTCATGGATCGCCACGCCGTGACCATCAACCCGGCAAAGACCTGTCAGCCCATCGGGGCCATGTACGCGGCGCTCGGCATCCACGGCTGCCTGCCGCACAGTCACGGCAGCCAGGGCTGCTGCGCCTACCACCGCAGCGCCCTCACCCGGCACTACAAGGAGCCGGTCTCCGCATCCACCAGCTCCTTCACCGAGGGCGCGAGCGTGTTCGGCGGCCAGTCCAACCTGTTGCAGGCCATCGAGAACATCTTCACCATCTACGACCCCGAGGTCATCGCCGTGCACACCACGTGCCTGTCGGAGACCATCGGCGACGACATCAAGCAGATCCGGGACAAGGCGTCCAAGCAGGGCCTCATCCCCGAGGGCAAGCACGTCATCTACTGCAGCACCCCCTCGTACGTGGGCAGCCATGTGACCGGTTTCTCCAACATGTGCAAGGGGATGACCGAGCTCTCCGAGAGCACGGGCAGGAAGAACGGCAAGGTCAACGTCCTCCCCGGCTGGGTGGAGCCCTCGGACATGGAGGAGATCAAGCGTCTCGCCGGTCTGATGAACGTGCCCATCACGCTCTTCCCCGACACCTCGGGCATTCTGAATGGTCCGCTCACCGGCGAGTACCACATGTTCCCCGAGGGCGGCGTGACTGTGCGGGAACTCATCGGGGCCGGTGACGCCATCGGCACGCTCGCCCTGGGCGAGTGGTGCAGCGCCGACGCCGCGCGCCACCTGGACACCAAGTGCAAGGTGCCCTGCAAGGTGTTGGACATCCCCTTCGGGCTGGCCGCCACCGATCGCTTCATCGACACCCTGCGCACCGTGGCCGGCACCTCCGTGCCCGACGACATCAACCGCGAGCGCGGCCAGCTCGTGGACATGATGAGCGACACCGCCCAGTACTACTACCACAAGAAGGTCGCCCTCTGCGGCGATCCCGACCAGCTCATCAGCATGGTGGAGTTCCTGGTGTCCATCGACATGTGGCCCGTGCACATCGTCACCGGAACGCCCGGCAAGAAGTTCGAGAAGCGCATCAAGGAGCTCACCGCGGGCATTCCCTGCGAGGTGAACGTGCGCGCCGCCGGCGACATGTTCCTCCTGCATCAGTGGATCAAGAACGAGCCCGTGGACCTGCTCATCAGCAACACCTACGGCAAGTACATCGCGCGCGACGAGGACATCCCCTTCCTGCGCTTCGGGTTCCCCATCCTCGACCGCGTGGGGCACCAGTACTTCCCCAACGTCGGCTACAAGGGCGGCCTGCGTCTGCTGGAGCGCATCCTTGGCCTCCTGCTCGACCGCAAGGACCGCGACGATCCCGAGACCACCTTCGAGCTGACCCTGTAACCATCCGCGTCCCCGGGCCGGGCGAAAGCCTCGTCCGGTCCCGGGGGCCGGTAAGATCGGAGCCGTCCATGAGCTGCGCTGCGAAGAAGTCCGTCACCCCAGGCTGTATTCACCTCCCCGTCGCCCCGCGCGCCAACCTGCGCCGGCGCTTCGGCGAGCCAGAAACCCCCGGCCGCGCCCTGGGCTCCGGGGCTGTGTCCCAGTGGCTGGCCCGCGTCTCGGCCGATGGCGTCGCCTTGGCCGCCGCCGCCGTGAGTGGCCCCGGCGAACCCCTGGCCGATCCGGCCCCCGTGCTCGACGCCTTGCGCGCCGTGCGGGCCGCCCGCCCGGATCTCTCCCTGTCCCTGGTCACCAGCGGTCTGTACGAACAGGGGGCGGACGTGCGTTCCCTGGCCGCCAGCTTCGCCGAGGCCGGCGTCTCCCGCGTCACCGTGCTGGTGGAAGGCGTGGACCCGGCCGTGGTGGAGCAGATCTACGC
Organism: Desulfocurvus sp.; assembly: GCA_020692325.1. Lineage (GTDB taxonomy): Bacteria > Desulfobacterota > Desulfovibrionia > Desulfovibrionales > Desulfovibrionaceae > Humidesulfovibrio. The sequence goes on along the minus strand of JAIMKR010000026.1, from coordinate 4,352 downwards.
CTGGATTCGTCCGGGCCGGCGCACCCAGCCCCTGCCCGAGGCCTCCCTGGCCCTCATCGACGCGCAGGCCGCGACCATCCGCGCCTTCCACGAGGCCGGCGTGGAGGTCCTGGCCCGCATGACCGTGTACGCCGGCATCAACGACGCCCACGTGGAGGACGTGGCCGCCGCCGTGGCCGCCCTTGGGGCCTCGCGGCTGGAGATCACGCCGTTCGCGTCCGGCAAGCCCGCGTCGGCCCGGCCTGCCGCGCAGGGCGGCTGCCCGCCCTCGGCCTGCGCCAGCTGTGGCGTCGCCGCGTCCTGCTCCGGCAAGCCGGCCGCGCCCAAGCCCGAGGCCGAGGACGCCGAGGACATCCTGCCCGAGCTGGCTCCCGGCCGGCTGGAGGAGCTGCGCGCCGCCGCCGGACGCTACCTCAATGTCGAGGCGGTCTGCGATCCCTGCGCCACGGACATCCGGTGGGTGGAAGGGCAGGGCGGGGCCGCCAGCGTCGTGGGCGGCTCCAGCCTGCCGCGTCCCGAGGGCGCGCGCGTCAACGTGGCCGTGGCCAGCTCCAACGGCGTGGATGTGGACCTGCATCTGGGCCAGGCCATCAAGTTCCTCGTTTTCGGTCCCCGGGCCGAGGACGGGCTGACGACGCTGCTCGATGTGCGCCACGCCCCGGAGCCCGGCGCCGGCGATCGGCGCTGGGTGGATCTCGCCAGGGCCCTGGGCGACTGCTTCGCCATCCTCGTGGCCAGCGCCGGCGCCCACCCGCGTGAGGTGCTGCAAGGCCAGGGTCTGGCCTTGCTCATCGCCGAGACGGACGTGAAGGCCGCCGTGGACACGCTCTTCGGCGGCGGAAAGCCGGGCAGGCGGCGGGTCAAGGCCGACTGACCCGAACGGGTTGATCCGAACAGGCAACGAACCGGAACCTCAATCAGCAAGGAGAACAACGCATGGCCCTTCCCGAAAAGATGATCCTGGTGTGTCAGAGCTTCCGCGTGGGCAAGGAGCCCAAGGGCATCTGCCACAAGCAGACCGACGGTTTGCTGCAATACATCGAGGAAGGCATCCTCGACCGCGGTCTGGACATCCAGGTGGCCACCACCGGCTGTCTCAAGCAATGCGAGAAGGGGCCGGTCATGGTCGTCATGCCGGACAACCTCTGGTTCAAGGGCGTGAACAGCGAGGAGGCCGTGGACGCCATCCTCGACGGCATCGAGGCCGGCGAGCCCGCCGCGGAATACCTCATCGCCTAGCGCGCGGCGGAGGACGGCGGGCCGGGGAGTTCGGACCAGGAAATCGACACGGAAGCGGAGGCAGCAGCATATGAGCGAGACGGCAGCGGCCGCGCGCATCGAGCGCCCGGCCATCTTCGAGGAGCGCAGGGATCAGATCCGCCGCATCGGCGAGGGCGACTTCAGCATGGCCTGCAACCGCGACAGCCTGGCCGGCGCGGTGAGTCAGCGGGCCTGCGTGTTCTGCGGCTCCCGCGTGGTGCTCTATCCCATCGCCGACGCCCTGCACCTTGTGCATGGGCCCATCGGCTGCGCCGCGTACACCTGGGACATCCGCGGCTCGCTGTCCTCTGGACCCGAGCTGCACCGCCTGTCCTTCTCCACCGACCTGCAGGAGCTGGACGTGGTCTTCGGCGGCGAGAAGAAGCTGGCCAAGGCGCTCGACGAGCTCATCGCCCGCCACCATCCCAAGGCCGCCTTCGTCTATTCCACCTGCATCGTCGGCATCATCGGCGACGATCTGGAGGCCGTGTGCAAGGCGGCGGGCGAGCGCAACGGCATCCCAGTCATCCCGGTGCAGAGCGAAGGGTTCAAGGGCAACAAGCGCGAGGGCTACCTCGCCGCGTGCAAGGCCATGCGCCGGCTCGTGGGCACGGGCGACGTCTCCGACGTGAGCCCGCTCTCCGTGAACATCATGGGCGACTTCAACCTCGCCGGCGAAACCTGGATCATCAGGAGGTACATGGAGCGCATGGGCGTGCAGGTGGTGGCCGGCATCACCGGCGACGGCCGCGTGGACGACATCCGCCGGGCCCACGGCGCGGGGCTGAACCTCGTGCAGTGCTCTGGCTCCACCCAGGACCTGGCCAGGATGCTGCGCGACGACTTCGGCACCCCGTTCATCCGCGTCAGCTGGATCGGCATCGAGGACGTGGCCGAGAGCCTGTACGCCATCGCCGAGCACTTCGAGGCCAGGCATCCCAAGCTGGCCGCCGGCATGGTGGAGCGCACGGCCAAGCTCGTGCGCGAGGAACTGGCCGCGCTCATGCCGCAGCTGGCCGCCATCCGGCGCGACCTGACCGGAAAGCGCGCCGCGGTGTACGTGGGCGGCAGCTTCAAGGCCTTCAGCCTGGTCAAGGCCTTCCGTCACCTGGGCATGGAGGTGGCCGTGGTGGGCAGCCAGACCGGCACCGAGGAGGACTACAAGGAGCTGGCCGCCATCTGCTCGCCCGGCACCATCGTGGTGGACGACGCCAACCCCCTCGAACTCTCGGCCTTCATCCGCGAGAAGGACGTGGACGTGTTCGTGGGCGGCGTGAAGGAGCGGCCCATCGCCTTCAAGCTGGGCGTGGGCTTCTGCGACCACAACCACGAGCGCAAGATCGCGCTCGAGGGCTTCGAGGGGATGCTCAATTTCGCCAAGGAGATCCACGCCTCGGTCATGAGCCCGGTGTGGCGCTTCGTGCCTCGGCGCGAGGCCGGTCTGAACAGGAAGGACGCGGAGGTCTGATCATGAGCGACGCCACCGTCATCGACAGCGAAAGCGGCTACAAGGGCCAAAGCCACGTGGCCACCACCAACGCCTGCAAGCTGTGCACGCCGCTGGGCGCCACCCTGGCTTTCAAGGGCGTGGAGGGAGCCATTCCCTACCTGCACGGCAGCCAGGGCTGCGCCACCTACATGCGCCGGTACATCATCAGCCATTTCCGCGAGCCCATGGACATCGCCTCCTCGGCGCTGGGCGAGAAGAACGCCATCTACGGCGGCGGTCCCAACCTCAAGAAGGGGTTGCTCAACGCCATGAGGAAGTATGGGGCCGGCGTGGTCGGCGTGGCCACCACCTGTCTCATGGAGACCATTGGCGACGACGTGGCGCGCCTGCTCGCCGAGTTCCGCGAGGAGTTCGGCGACCTGCCGCTCGCCGACGTGGTGCACGTCTCCACGCCCAGTTACTCCGGCACGCACATGGATGGCTTCCACGGCGCGGTGAAGGCCCTGGCCGACCAGCTTTGCGTGGAGAAGGCCGCGCCCACCGGCCGCGTCAACGTCATGCCCGGCTTCGTCTCCCCGGCGGACATCCGCCACCTCAAGGAGATCTGCCGCGAGTTCGGCCTGACGCCCACCGTGCTGCCCGATTACTCCGAGACCTTGGATGGTCCGGCCCTGCTGGACTACGAGAACATCCCCTCTGGTGGCACCAGGGTGGCGGACATCCGCGCCATGAGCGGATCCGTCGCCAGCCTCGAACTCGGCCGGGCCATCGGCCGGCAGGCCACGGCCGGAACCTCGCTGGAGTCGCGCTTCGGCGTGCCGCTGCACCGCCTGGGGCTGCCCATCGGTCTGCGCGAGACCGACAGCCTCTTCGAGGCGCTCAAGGATATCAGCGGCAGGCCAGTGCCGCGCGAGCTGGCGCTGGAGCGCGGCCGGTACATCGACGCGCTGGTGGACGGCCACAAGTATGTCTCCGGCCTGCGCGCCGTGGTCTACGGCGAGGAGGACCTCATCATCGGTATGACGAGTTTTCTGGCCGAGATCGGCGTGAAGCCGGTGCTGGTGGCCACGGGCGCGCGGAACCGCGACGTGGCCGGGCACATCCGGGCCGCCTGCGGCGACATCCTGCGCGAGGAGCCCATCGTCCGCGAGGGCGTGGACTTCTTCGATATCGTGGAGGAGGCCGGGACCCTTTCGCCGGATCTGCTGGTGGGCCACAGCAAGGGCCAGCGCGCCGCCCGGGAGTGGGGCGTGCCGCTGCTGCGCTGCGGCTTCCCCATCCACGACCGCTTCGGCGGCCCGCGCCTGCTGCACGTGGGCTACCGGGGCGCGCAGAACCTCTTCGACCGCCTGGTGAACCTCGTGCTCGAGAAGAAGCAGACCGATTCCGACATCGGCTACGGCTATCTCTAGCTCCAACGTCACGCACTCTCCACGCAAGGAGCCGCCCATGAACGTCATCCCCGATTCCACCGGCATCAAGCACCCGTGCTTCAACAAGGCCGCGAGCGGCTCCTGCGGGCGGGTGCATCTGCCCGTGGCGCCCAAGTGCAACATTCAGTGCAACTACTGCAACCGCAAGTACGACTGCGTGAACGAGTCGCGCCCGGGCGTGACGAGCGCGGTGCTCAAGCCGTACCAGT
>JAIMKR010000005.1:137049-204302 GCA_020692325.1 Desulfocurvus sp. | reverse complement strand
TTGGCACCGATTAGTGCGCAATTCGGCACTGACCGCTACCCCCCCCCTCCTGTCTAACCAGCCTCCTCCGGCACCCCGTACGGGCCGGAGAGCGGCTTCGGCCGTGGGCGGATGTTTGTGCATCCGGCCTGTGGGGGAGCCACTAACTCCCCCGCCTCTCCCATCTTAAAGGCGGCCGGGGCTGGTTTGCGAAAAATCGCAAGTTGGCCCCGGCCACACCTCCAAAAGTTACACCAGCCACGCGGGCGGCGTGGGCAGGGCCACGTCCGGCCAGCCAGTGGTGGTCGGCCAGTCGCGCAAGGCCTGCCGGTAGGTCAGCAGCTCCTTGTACTGCGCGGCCGTAAGCGTGGTGCCCGCGCCCGCGTCGGTCTGGTCGCGGTGCCGGATGACCAGCCACTCGCAGGCCGTGAGCGCCGCGTCGCGCTTGGTGCGGGCCGAGGCGGCAAGCTGCTCCGTGCTGGGGGCACGCAGAGTATTGGCTTCCTCCTCTGTGATCGCCGTCAGCCCAGCAGCGATGTCCGCATCTTGCGATCCATCGGACTCGTAGGCGTAAACTTCGCATTGCTTATCTTTGTAATACTTCATTATCTGTACTCCATCCAGTCATAAAAGGTTACCGATCCGGTTGTCGCCCCCAGTCTATATTGAAAGCCGTTTGGAACCAACAGCGAGAGCGGCAATATAGTAGTCGAAGCAAAACCAGGCCCGAAGCTTACAGCTACGCCGTCACTACTCACCAAACCAACAACCGATGCGGTCGTGCCTGCATTAGCACGAATAGAGACAATTATCGGCCGTCCTGTGTTGTTTGTGTAGTACGTGTCGACAGCGCGGCTGGCTGTTACGTTTGCCCACGCTTGACCTTGACCAAAAATTCCGGTCACGTTGGCTGCGCTTACAACGGGCAAGGCCCCGGCAGAATTCAACTGCAGGAGTTGGTTAGCAGCGGTTCCCGCGTTCAAGAGAGCCGCAGTCCCGAGTTTATCGGGGGTGACAGCAACGCCGGACGCCGCGGTCGACATCTGTTGAGCCGTCGCCAGCTTGATGATGCCGGCCACGGTCTCGCTGGCCTCGCCGATGGTCACGGCCTTGGCCGCGATCATCTGGGCGATGGCGGCGGCCAGCTGGTCGTCTCTGGTGGCGTCGGGCGTGAGGCCGCCGGCTTTGATGGCGTTGAGAATTTCTTCCTGGATTTGGTTGAACCACTGCGCGCCGGGCACGGTGGCCGGAATGGCCGCCACGGCGTCGCCGCTGGTGAAGTAGCCGGGTGCGCCGGTCTCCGTGTACGCCGGCCGGCTGGTGACGGCGGTCGCGGTCTTGACTCTCTGCATATGGCCTCCTTGCCTACTCGCCGTAGGCGAACTGGACGTAAGTGTGCGCGGGCTTAAGCCGCGTGATGATGCATTCCAGGGCCGCGTTGCCCCAGCTGGCCAGTGGATCGGCGCAGCCGCTCGTGGCGGTGAACTCGCGCACGGTCACCTGCGGGCCGCGCACGGTGAAAGCAAAGCGCCAGGGCTCGTCGCAAATGGGCTGGCCGCAAGGGCTCTCGCACGTATAGACCGCGTGCTCCTCAATCGTGATTTCGTAGCCGAGCGCCTTGGCCACGGCCACGTAGTAGGCGCGGCTCTGCCCGCCGCGCGCGCGTATCTTGGCCAGGGCGGCGGCGATGCGCTCGGCCTGCGTCTGGTCGTAGCCGCCGGCGCAGGTGTCCGGCAGGCCCAACTCGCGCTCCCAATCCGCCAGCCACAAGCCGTCCACGCCGGCCGGGCTGTACGCCTGCCCCACCACCTCGGCCGAGGTATGAGCGGCGTCCAGCGCCGCACCCTCGGCGGCCAGACTCGCGGACAACACGTCGCCCGTGGCCTCGTAGGGCTTGGGCAGCAGCAGAGTCAGCAGCTCGGCGTGGCCGCTCATAAGACCTCCAGCGTGACCACGCCCAGGCGCGGCCATTCGATGTCACCGGCCGTGATCGTGGCGGCGGGCGCGACCACCTGCCGGTCGACCACGCCGGAGACGCCGCTTATGGCCGTCTCGATGCGCGAGAGGTAGGCCGCGTCGCCCGGCTCAAGCGTGGCGAAATAGGCGCTCAACGCCTCTTCAACGGGCGTTTGGGCTTGCGCGAGGGTGAGGCCGGAAAGGCTGACCTTGGCCGTGACGGCCAGGGGGACCAGGCGTGGCGCGAGCACCTGAAAATCCGAGGCTCCGGCTGGACGAACCTCGTCCAGGTGCGTGCGCACGGCCGCGAGGATCTCCGCCGAGGGCGCGCCGTCGGCGCTGGTGACGCACACGTCCACCGTGCCGAGCCCGCGCCGCAGCGGGAACACGTAGGCGGCGCTCACGCCGTCAACCTCAAGCGCCCAGCGCCGCCAATCGGCCTTGGTGCCGCCGGCGGGCGGGGATTGCATCACGTCCAGCACGCGCGCGCGCAGCTCGTCGTCGGTCTCGGCAATCGTGCCGCCGGTGGTGGCCGTGCTGAGCTGCGCCACGCCCTGCACGCCGCTGGGCGCGCTGGTGAGGGTGAGCACGGCCCCGGCGGCAAGGTTGGACGAGGTGCCGCTGGCGCTCGCCTGCACGGGCACGGTCGCCGTGCCGTCCGCGCCTATCTCGCCCGCCGCGCTGGTGACGTACGCCAGGCCGGCCACGGTTTTGCCCTCCGTGCCGACCGGGACGGCCGCGCCCGGCGTGCCGGCGAAGAGCGCCGCGCCCGTGGCCGTGGTGGCCCGCTTGCGCGCCACGCCGTGCTCCGCCGCGTGCAGCTCCAGCGCCTCGGTGTCGGCCGTCGAGACAAACACCTGCCGGGCGATCCAGGCTTGGTGCTCGTACAGGCCCTCGACCGCCGCCGCCGTCCCTCCGGCGCGCACGCCGAAGTCGCTGTCCGTCGTGACGGCCGCGTCCGGCAGCTGGCTTTGCAGGTCGCGGAGGATGTCCGCTTTGATTTCCGCGTATTCCAGTGGTGTGAAGCCCATTACATCACCCTCACGTTATGCTCGAAGATATGCTCGCGGCCACCGGCATCGATGACGGCGACGCGCAGGCGCAGCCAGCCGTCATGTGATTGTTTGGTGGTCACGGCGATGGCCGAGGCCCGTCCGTCGTCAAGCAGCGGCTGCAAGGCCTGCTCGCTGTAGGCCTTGGCCAGCACGGCCACGCGCGCCAGGTCCTTTTGCCGCGCCAGCTCGTGCAAACGCGAGCCGAGCGTGGCGTCCGCCCAATAGCTGCCGAGCGGCGTCATGAGCCTCAAGAATACCGCGTTGGCCAGGCCGCGCGCGGGATCCGGGGTGAGACCGCCGTCGGTCAGCGTGTAACCGCCAATAGTAGGATCAATCAGTGCGTCCGACATGCCGCCACTCTAGTGGCGGACGGGGGGGAGGACAGAGGGAAGGGCTTCAGTAGGTCAAGGCAACTTGACTCAAAGGTACCACACGTTATACAAAATATTTATTCGATAATACACGTGTTACAAAGGAAATGTATATGGATATAATGAATGGCATAGATGTGACATGGGATAATATCATTGATCTTGCGATGCAGTGTCACGCAATCGACGCCACTGCGTATAGTCTATTTGAGCATTCAACAATTGATGATAAGGAATATGTCAAAAGCAAATACAATGAGATGCTCTCAAAATGTTTGCTCAATCTTGCGATTACGACAAGAGTAAAATTCTACCAAGGAATCCCACATGAGCCGACATCTGCATATGTGAATCATTCTGGCTTTATGTATAAATATGCCAATAACAGAGAGCACACGGTAAACTTTAGTATTAAGGATGTTTGTGATAAAATCATCCATGCAAACTATGTCATAAAATTCACCGACGAAGAAGATCCATTCACTATTACGAGCATTTATGCTGTTGATAAAAACAATCCACCAAACATGCTATGGATGCTCGAGTTTTCCGTCACTCTCTTTACACAGGGCGTTATAAATTGGGCAGTAAAACAAATACGAGCAGAGACTAAATAGCCTCCCCCGTCACCCCGCCGCTATCCCCAGGATGCGTGTGGTGCTCCAGACTCACCCCGCCCGCCACAATGTCCGCGTCGGACGTGATGCCACCGGTGATATGCAGGCTGCCGGTCATGGTGGCCGCCGCGTCGCCGCCGCCCGTGCCCTGCATGGCGATGGATGGCGTCTCGAAGATGACCTGCTCGCTGGCCTTGATGTGCAGCGTCTTGGTCTCCACGTCGATGCGCTCTTGCTTGAGATGCACCTTGTCGCCGTACATATTATAGATGCAGGCCTCGCCGCCGGCCACGTCCACGCGGTAGGCGCCGTTTTCGGTGGCGATGATGACGCTGTGCGCGGTGCTGCCGCCCAGGGGCAGCACAATGGCCTGCGTGCCCGCAGGCGGCGCGCTGGTGAACCCGAACTGCTGGAACACCTCCGCGCCCTGCATGACCTCACCGGCGAGCGCGTCGCCCTGGGCCAGCTGCACGGCCGCGCCCTTGGACAAGGCCGAGAGGCTGGCCCGGTAGGCCAGGCGCACGCCCGCCAACCGGCGCTCCACGTAGCGCATCACATCGCGCATGGCATCCATCATAAGTCGATGATCTCCCCAGGCCCCAACGATTTGCGGCCTTTTTTCTTTTTGCGGAAGTGGTGCCGCTTGTGGTGCGCCACGTCCGGCTGCCACAGGGCGTCCGGCTTGAGCACCAGTTCCGTGGTGTGCCCGGCCGAGCGGCTGCACAAAAACGTGCGGTGCATGAGGTAGTACACGCCGTCCAGGTTGTGCGGCTCGGAGAGCACGCGCACGCGCTGGCCCGGCGTCCACAACGGCGAGCCGGGCGCGCCGAGGACGCGGTACCCCGCCACGGTGGCGTGGATCTCGAACGAGGCCAGCTTGCCGTCGGCCACGATCTTGCGCGCCCGGCGCTGGGCGTGGCCGACGTTGTCGCAATCGGCCTCCACCACGATCCTGGGGCGGTTGAAATGCGCGGCCGCGTCCCTGGCCGTGGCCTTGATGTTGTGCGCGCCGGAGGAGGAGACGCCGCCGTGCGCCTGCCCCAGCACCGTGACCGGGCTGTGCCAGTCCTGAATGCTGCGGCGCAGCCCCAGGCGCAAAATGTTGTTGCCCCGGCCATCCTCGCGCAGGGTGAGCTGGCCAACCGCCGGGTTGGTGGCGTCGCTGTAGTCCGGCCCGCCGATGACCAGCGTGCCGTCCGGGGCCATGTACGGCCAGCAGCCGTTCTCCTCGCAGACCCGCTGGAGCGCATCCCAGGCGGTGATGCCGGGGTCCACGCTGATCTTGTCGTGCGTGGCGCTGCCCGCGACCACGCGGATGTTGGTGATGCCCAGCGGCCGCACCATCTTGGCCACGATCTCGGCGAGGCCACACTGGCGCGCGCTGAAAATGGGGGCTGAGCAGTCCACCAACACCGCCGCCAGATCGCGCCCGGCGAGGGCCAGGGTATGCTCGCCGTAGCCCACCGTTGGCTCGACCGTGTCGATTCGGCCGCGCATGACCACCTGACCGCCGATGGCCAGCGTGACCGGAGCCCACGGCATGAGGTACGCGGGCAGTTTGGCGCTGGGCAGGCCGATACTGACGCGCCAGGCGTCCGCCGGGGTGAGCAGGTCCGAGTCCACCTCCGCCGTCTCCCAGTCGCGGTGCTCGTGCCCGTCCACGATGAGCGAGAGCTTGTCGCCCTCGGCTTGCTGGCTAACTGGCATAGACGCGCAACTCCTGGCCCGGCGTTAAAAAGTTGGGGTCGCGCAAGGCGTTCAACCGCACGATCTCCGCCGCGCGGGTGTGGTCGCCATACAGCTGGTGCGCGAGCAGGCGCGGGCAGGTGCGCGCGGCCACGACGCGCGTGACGAGCGGCGGGCGCGCCGCCAGCACGGCCTTTGCCGCGTCCTGAATGGCGGCGGCCACGTCCTTGGCGGGCTCGGTGACGGCGCGCGAAAGCTCGAGGTCGTACAGCTCGCGGTAGGTGGTGATGCTGGCCTGCACCTGCTCGCGGCTGGTGGCGGTCACCTTTTCGATTTCCTCCGGCGTGAGGGTGGGCGTTTCGGCCTCGCTCTCCAGCACCGCCTGCGCGGCCTCGGCCACGCCAAGCGCCGCCTCAAGCGCAACGTGCGCCTGCACCTGCTTCTCGACCTTGGCTGCGGCCGCCGCTGCGGCCGGGGTGACGGCGGCGGGGGCTGTGCCGGAGCTGCCTGAGGACGACCCCGACGAAGAGGACGACGTGGACGACGACGCGGGGAACAGGCCGGATAGCCGGGAGTACACGCTCTCGTAGTCCGACAGCAGCGAGGACGAGGCGAAACTCTTGAGGCCGATGAAGCCGGAAACGAGGCTGGTGACGTCCGCCGCCCAGGCGGCCGGGGCGGTGACGATGTCCGCGCCGCTGGTGATGAAGCCGGTGGCCAGGCTCTTGAGATTGGCCAGCCCGTCCAGGCCGGCGGTGCTCATGGCCTTGGCGTTCTTGGCGGCGGCCGCCGCGCGTTCCAGCACGGAGGCCGCGCCGGTGCGCGCTGTCTCGGCCTTGGCGTCGGCCTTGGGCCAGGTCCGGTCGAAAAACTTGGGGTCCTCGTCGGGCACCACGAAATGCATGGTGACCTCGACGTAATTGGGCCGCTCGGCCGAGTGCGGGGCGTCCCAGTCCAGCGCCTGGGCCTGCACGGGGCCAAGCACCGGATGCACCAGCTCGCCCTTGCCGCGCTCGGAAAGGGCCTTGAGCAGTTTTTGCAGCGCGGGCTCGTAGGTGTCGCCCCAGAGCACGGCGACGATCTCGATGCGCCGCATGTCGCGGCCCATGTCCTCCACCGCGCCGCCATCGCGGTAGGGGTAGTGGTGCTCGGGCACGGCGGCCTTGCCCATGTCGCGGGTGCGCAGCACCTCGAAGGCCGCGCCCCGGAAGCTGGCGGGCAACAGCGTGTCTTTCCAGGCCATGTGTCTTTCTCCCGGTTTATTAGTGCCGCTGCGCCTGGCGGGCGTTGACCTCGTTGACCACTGCGGCCAACTGGCGGCCGTCGGCCACGAGCTTGATCTCGTTGCGGATCACGGTCTGCCCGCCGCCGAAGAGCACATCCCCGGCCTTTTGGCCGAGTGTGGAGCCATACTTCGAGCCGTAAAAGCCGCCGAGGATGGCACCCCCCGCCGCGCCCACCGCCATGCCGGCCGCCGTGCCGATGATGGGAACGGCGGTCCCTATGACCCCGCCGATCACTGCCCCGGCCTTGGCCCCCAGCACGGCCCCACCCCAGCCGCCGACGGTCCCGGCGGCCGTGCCGACGTGCTGCGCGTTTTTCTGCGCGCGGGTGAGGTTGGCGTTGGTCTCCGTGTCGTAGACGCTCAAGGCCGCCGTGCCCAGGCCGAACAGCCCACCGAGCCGGCCGAGCCGTGAGGTGGGCACTCCGGCTGCGCCAGCCATCCCCGCCGCCGCGCCGCCGCCGAAGAGCCGCTGGCCTGCGCCGACAAGGCCGCCCCAGGCCAGACCGTCGCCGGCGGATGCGCCCAGGGCGGAAAGCGCCGTCGTGGCCGCATAGGCCGCCGTGGCCAGACCGGGGAAACGCTGCGCCAGACCGTTCACGGCGTCGAGCGCTCCGGCCAGCGGATTGTGCACAGCTTGCAGCAGGTTGAACGCCGCGGCGTTTTTCTCGTTCTGCGCCTGCTGGATTTTATAGCCGATCGTGTCCTTCTTCACTTCCCAACCAGTTTGCGCCGCTCCGTCCGACTGATTGATGGCAGCCATCGTCTTGTCGGCGACATTCCGTTGGATAATCTGGGTGACAAGCGCCCTCAGGGCCTCGCGGTCCGAAATTTGCTTACCGACAGCCGATCCCTGAAGCATGTCCACCATGGCGTTCGTGGCGGCGGGGTCGCCGCCGGGCGACATGGCGCGCATTTTGAGGGCCTGGAACCTCTTGTCGTTGCCCATCACGCGCTGGTCGACGATCTGGGCGAAGGAGTCCACGGACAGCGTGCCGTTCCCCGTCTTGTCAAACGCGCCGGAAAGGTCGAGATGCCGCTTTTGGAAGTCTTGAATGGTTCCCTGATTGTTGAGACTCCGCATCAGGCTGGTCAGGCCCTCGCCGGACTGTTCCCCGCCGCCGGTGCCCGCCGCGTCGGCCTGGACGGCGGTCAGGATGCGCCCGAAGCCGCCCAGGGACCGCGCGCCCGGCGCGTTCTCCATCACCTGCGGCAACCGGTGGGCCAGGTCCTGCAATTGGCTCCCGCCAGTCCGATCGGAGGCGATGAACATGTCCAACGCTTTGCCGACCTGGTCCGGCCGAATGAACTTTTGCTTGATGCCGCTGACGACAACTTTGGCCAAGTCCACAGGGGCGACATTGGCCGCCGTCGCGGCTTTTTGGATCTTCGGCAGCATGCTCATGGCGTCGTTGGTGGAGACGGCCTTGCTGTCGATCAGCGCCTTCATGGCCTCGGTGGCGCTCCTGTCGGAACCGCCCCCCTCATGCCAAGCCTTTTGGATCGCGCCGTGGAGCTGAAGCTCGCCGGCCTGCCTTCCGGCCTTTCCCTTGTCGGCGTAGGCGGTGTTGGCCATGTCGGCCAAGCTGTTTTCGTAGGCGACGGGTCCGGACAGCGCCTGTCCGACCACGCGGCCGCCGGCGGCCAGCGCCGCTCCGCCCCGGACCACGGCCTGGCCCATGCGACCGGCCGCGCGGGCGGCCCCGAGCAGACCCTGCTCGGCACGGCGGGCGTACTGGTCCACCTGACGGATGCGCTCCGCCACGCCAAGGATGTTGCGATCCCGGTAGCCGAGGTCCCGCAGGGCCTTGGACATGCCCTCGGCGCGGGTTTTGGCCTCGGCCGTGGCGCTCGCCAGGGCGCGCGTGGCCTGGGTCGCGCTGGCTGTGGCCGTGGTTTGCTGCCGCACTGCGGCCGTGGCCCGGACGGCGGCGGTTTGGCTGGCCTTGCCCGCCTCCACCGCCGCCCGGCCGGAATCCTGGCTGGCCGTGGCGGACTGGACAAACGCGGTGACCGTGGCGCTGATGCCCTTGCGCAGGGTCTCCAGCATCTCGGCGCTCTCCGCGCTCAACTGGTCGCGCAATTTCAGCGTGACCTGCATTTCCATGTCGCTCATCGTCCGCCCTTATTCCTCTTGCGTTCCGCGCTGCGCCTTTTGCGCAGCAGCCGCTGGTTCACATGCGTCTTGCCCGTGCCGCCGGTCTTTCCGGCGGCCATGTCCGCCAACAAATCCAGGTAGCTTTCCGCTTCCGCGACGGTGAGCCCCCGGGCCTCCGTCAAGCTGATGCCGTGCCGCGTCAACGCCAGTTGGGCGAGCCTTAGCTCGCGGAGCTGTCGTTCGCGGCCGCGAGCTTTCCCCGCAGAATTTCCTCCGCGGCGGCGAGCTGGCCGTATTCGTTGGCGGGCAACGTGGCCAGCAGCTCGGCCGTGATGGCCTTGGGCTCAAGCGTGCCCAGGCGCACCAGGGTGCGCGCCCACAGGTGGCGGCTCACGCGGGCGTTGCACGCGCCCTCGCCCGCGTCCTCGATGGCTTCCTCCATGTCCTCCAGCGTGGCCACGCGCATCTCGAAGTCCTTGTGGCGCACGCCGTCCACTTCCACGCCGTATTTCAGGCTGCCGGTTTCGGTCAGTCCCATGATCCACTACTCCTTGATCTCGTCGCAGGCGGCGAGGGTCACGGTCACCTTGGCCTCGTTGCCCACATTGAATGATTTGGAATCGCCCATGCTCACGCAGTCCAGGTAGCTGGTGCGCACGCCGCTGGACGTGACGGGGAACACGGTCAGCTTACCCCCCCTGATGGCGTCCCAGTCCGGCGCGTCGGTGACGGGAATGGGGGCCACCACCTTGAGCGACCACTCGTGCACTCCCTCCGAATAGCCGCTGGGCTTGCCCTTGCGGTTCATGGTTTTGACCATGTTCCGGTTCGGCTTGTGGTCCACGTCCACGGACTCCACTTCGTACTCGATGCCGTCAACCTCCAGGATGATGGCCCCCAGGTATTCTTTCAGCGCCATGCGTTGTCTCCTTGGTGTTGTTACAGGTACAGGTCGATGACGCCGGCGATGACGTGCAGGCCGTTGACCACGTCGACGGGGATGCGCACGTTCAGCCGGTTCGGGTCCTGGCCGTCGAATTGGACGATGAGCTTGTCCTTGTTGGCCAGCACGTTTTCGATGATTTCCAGCTCCTCAATTTTGAGCAGCACGTCGAGCGTCTCGCTGCGCACCGCGTTCGGCGTGCGGGTGGAGAGCTTGGAGCGCGGGAAGCGCAGCGCCCAGCGCGTGCGCACCGCCTTGCGCACGTAGTCCAGCGTGCGGATGGTGGTGAGGTCCAGCAGGCTCACGTCCTGCACGCCCTGCGTGTCCTTGGTGTAGGTCGAAATGGCCCGCACGATGGTCACGGACGTGCCGTCGGCGGCGGCCTCCAGTGGGGTGACGCCGTTTTTGAGCAACACCTCCTGCTCCGTGCGCAGCCAACGGTCGCCCACGGCCGGCACGTCCACGCCGGCGATCGCCAGACCGTTGAGCGGCCGGGCGGGGTCTTCCTCGGACGCGATGACAGCGCCATAGCCGGAGGCGATTTCCCAGGGCAGGCGGTACACGCCACGGATGGCCGCGCCGGTGATGCGCCCGCTGTTGACCGCGCCGGCCAGCGTGGTGGCCTGGGCCAGGGTGCCCACCAGCGCGTACACGCCGCAGGCCCCGCGCTGCTCCATGGCCCCGCTCACGTAGTCCAGGTGCGTACGCAACGTCGCCAGGCTCACCTGGTCGTTGTACGGGGTGATGAGCAGGTTGTGCCCGGCGTCCGCCACCAGGGCCAGCAGGCTGGTGATGTCCGGGTCCACCTGGCCGCCGGTCATGGCTGTGACCGCGCCGGAGACGCCGGCTGCGGTGCTGGCGGCGGCGAGGCGGATGCTGTTGCCCTGCGCGCCCTTGTGCTTGGCGGTGATGGTGAGCGAGCCGGTCTGTCCCTCCGGGGCGGTGACGGCCACGGGCAGGTCCGTCTGTTGCGCGGCCTGCGCGGCCAGGGCGGTCGCGATTCCGGTGGCGGTGTCGCCGGACGCCACGGCCACCTGCACAAGGTCTGTGCCGATGCGCAGGGTGACCACACCGGAGCCCGAGGCCGGACCGGTGATGTCCAGCTTGCCCACGGCGGCGATACCCGCCGTGGCGTCATCCAGGGCGACGCAGGTGATGTCCATGTAGGCGTAGGCGTTGATGGCCGCGCGCACCATGCGGTGCAACATGCTGCCCGCGCCGAAGTAGACCTCGGCCTCCGCGTCGCTGAACACCTGTGTGGCCGTGTTGGCCGCCACGGCGCCGGACGTCAGACGCTGGCCGATGAGCAGGCAGCGCTGTCCATTGTCGGGCAGAGTGCGCACCGCCAGCTTGGTGTTGAATTCGATGTACTTGCCCGGCTTCCTGATGGAGGACGGGATGCTCTCGAAGGTGATGGTGTCGGCCATGGGTTACTCCTTTGCCTGGGCCGTGGTCGCGGCCGGGGCCTTGGCTTTGGCGGCCGTGGCCGGCAGCAGGTCGCCGCTGGCCAGGGCGCGCAGGTAATATGCGGTCTCGGGCACCACCACGGTGTCGGTCTCGGTAATGTACTGGCGGGGCTTGCCCTCCTTGGGCAGGCGCAGGCCGGGGGCTGCTTTGACGAGCATGTCGCCTCCTATGCTTCGCCGGTTTCGGCGTCGGCCGTGGCGGCGGGCCGGCCCTCTTGCAGGGTCAGCAGGTCCACCGCGTCGGGCACGTCGTCGCCGGGGGTGAGGTAGTAGTTGACGCCGATGCGCGACAGGGCCGGCAGCGGCGTGGTTGGCTGGCCGTCCGCGCCCGTGGCGGGCTGGCCGGTGCCGCGTTCAAACACGCGAAAATCGTACTTGGTGTGCCACTTCATTGCGTACACGCTGACGCCCTGGGCCTGGTACCTGGCGCTGGTCATGCTCCGCACGCGGCCGGGGCGCAGGGCCTCAATCTCCAGTCCCAGGTCCTGGCCGGTGAGCAGCGCGCGCACGTCATTCAGTATCTGGTAGGCGCCCACGAGCACGTGGTCGCCACGCCGCGTGGCCGCCTCGTTGCGCAGGTTGCGCGCAGCCACGAACACCACCCACGTGGCCGGGACGCGGTACACGCTGCCGGCGGTGTTGAGGGGCCGGCCATTGCCTGCGCCTTTGAAGGCCAGCCACACCGCCGGGAACTGGCGCACGGACTCGACGAGCCTGTCGCCCAGCTCGCCGCCATAGGTGGCCAGGGTGCGCAGATATGGCAGCTTGGCTCCGGCGATGCGCGCCAGGATGGCGTCCTCGATGGTGGAGATGTCCATCACGCCACGCTCCCGCCGCTAGCGGCCAGCGTCGCGCCGGGCAGCACGGCCCCGCCGGAGGCGATCTCCTTGAGCCAGGCGATGGCCGACGTGTACCGGCCGACGATGGGCATGGTCTCCGTGGTTCCGCCGCCCGTGAGGCGGAAGCGCGCGATGTCGCACACCATGGTCTTGAGGGCGGCAGGCACGCTGGAGAGCGGCAGGGCGTAGCGCACGGCGATGTACGTATCCGCCTCGCTGGAGGCCCGGGTCAGGGCCTCCTGCGCGACGGCCGCGTCCACCGTGCCGGCGCCCGCCGAGTCCGTCCGTTCCTTGCGGTCGGTCAGGGCTATCACCTCCTGAGCGCCGTAAGCTGCGATGAGGTCGTCAACGGTGGCATAGACCATTGATTGCCGCCCTCCTCGACGGCGAGCTCGGGTTCGGGCGCGACGGCGGAAACGACGCGGCCAAGGCCGCGACGTCCATGCCGTGCGACGCCGGTTGTTCGATGCGTGCGACGCCCGATGGTTCGAGCGCCGCGCCGATGATTGAATCGAAGCGGAAGGCGAGAGGGGGGAAGTGGTCGCCGCGGGCCGGAATGGACTTGGCCTTTCGGGCGGTCGCGACGCCCACGCCCGGAAGCGCGGCGGTGATCCCGCCAACGACGAAGCGGCCCGACCGCTCGATGCGCGTGGCGAAGTCGCCGCCCGGGCGGAGCCAAATGGCCGCGCTCGACGGTGCGCCCCCCTTGGGGCGGACCAAATCGGTCCCGGCCGCGCCTCCAGAAAGGGGCTCGGCCAGGACGGCGTGGTTGTCTGTGTGGACGGGGTGCTTGCGCTTCATGCCACCGGTTTTACGGTGGCGGGCGGGGAGGAGACAGGCGGAAGGGTTTCAGTAGGCGGGGAAACAGATTGCCAAATCTGAATTAGCTAAGATGCAATAGTGTTTTTACCGTTCAAAAGATCGTTCTCTGTCTGAATGTCATTTTCCCACAGCATGTG
This sequence comes from Desulfocurvus sp., assembly GCA_020692325.1. Lineage (GTDB taxonomy): Bacteria > Desulfobacterota > Desulfovibrionia > Desulfovibrionales > Desulfovibrionaceae > Humidesulfovibrio. Next base: position 191,051 of record JAIMKR010000005.1, on the reverse strand, counting down.
AATATATTCGTATTCAGAAGCCCAAAGAATGTGCTCTTCAGTCATTCCTTCTAGCCGCCTAAGTTCCTTTAGTATCTCCGAACGAGCTGCAATTGTAAAAGGCCCGAGGCCATGCTTGCCATTTCGCCTTTGTGGCCATCTTCTTTCCGGGTCATTTCTGATTTGGGAAAGCCAATTTCTAAAATTTAAATAGGGCAGTAACTCGCGATATCCCGCTTCGATCAATTTTAAAGCCGAGTGGTCTTTCCGTACGACGGTGCACGTCCAGCACCCGAAACGCCCAGACGAACAAGGCGGGGAGGTCGGGGATCGCAGCATTGGGCATTCTCCACTCGCACCATAATACAATAATTTTAGTTTTTCTGTATCGATGGACACAGGACGTTTTATGCTTGAAATTGTTCCCCATACATCAGATATATCAAAATTAATAATAGGAAGAAATACTTTATATTTTCGTCCAGCTTCGTTTTGAAATTGCCAATAGTCGTCGCCAGCTTTTTTAATAGACCTTGATCTTTGAATGCTTTCTGACCGTCTAAGCCCAATTGCAACAATAGCATCACCAATTGCCGCATTGCTTATAAAATTAGAAACAGGCTTGATCCGTAAATTTTTTGTACACCAACGAAAACTATTCGTTGGTGGTGGATATCCACGGCCAATGACTTTCACAAAAAATCTATCTTGGACAGGTGCAGTTAGTATTTTGACATTAAATGGTAGTCCTGTTGATCTTGCTTCAGTCGAAAAATCAAAAAGAGTTTTTTTAACATAAGAGTCCAAAAGAGGATTTTCTACACCTGTGTCGCAATATATTACATCAATTATTCCAGAAAAACGCGACACCTGTAAAACTGCATTTGAAAAAATTTTGAGTACAGCAGTAGAATCCTTGCCACCAGAAAATGCAATAATCCAATGTGACTGGTCAAACTCATCGAGAGCTCTAGCCGTGAGATCAATAGCCTCTTTAAATGTGTCTATCATCAAGCTTTGCCATTTCATTTTGCAGCTTTTCGCGGTATGCCTGATCGATGATTTCGAGTTGTTCGTTGCCAATTCTAATATGTCGCTTTGTTATGAGATATGAAAACAAGTAACTCACCAATACTAATGTCATAAACATAGCGCATAGAACACCGGAGTTGTTTACCTTATGTATAAGTAAAACAATACTAAGAACAAGAGACAACGCACTTATAGCACGAATATCTGCAACTGTTGTCCAGATAAGACCATTTTGATATGCCTGTCGGCTTTTGATTGTCAAACTGTTGTCATTGTCTATAATAATATAAAAAATCGAACGCATTTTATTCCAACTATACATTTCTTTATTATCTGTGAGCCCACTAATTTCGACAAGTCTTGATCTAAGGTTTTCATTGACTGAATCGTAGTATCGCCGATTTGAGTATTCCCTTAAAGGTAGTGCATAGTATAAGCAGCCAAGAATCAAAGCTGGAGTGCTATATTTAATATCATCTAGATTTACAAAAAGAGGACTCCATTCCCCTGTAATGCGCCCTGCCAGAGAATAAAAAACACATAAAAACACACCAGGAAGCCAAAGCCGTAGAATTTTTAATTGATCATGAGTCATGCGGCACCACCTGCTTGGGAAATAGCTAGCCCAGACATCCTGTATCTATGTGGTTCCTAATTGGGAACGAAACTTTTTGACCGTTAGCACCCCGTTAGAACTTCTGCAATAGCCTCGCGCATACACTCGCCCCCTCCGGCCACCTGCCCCCCCGTTAGAACCCGCCTCACGGCCTCGGCCAAGTCGCGATCACGGCCGCGCCGATTTATAGATGCGGGAGGGTGGTGGACGGTGGGTCGGCAAGGGAGGCGGAGCGAGTTGTGTGGAGGCGGCCGGAGGACCAGCCGTTGGACGGTCGAGCCGGTCCGAAGCGACGAGCGGATCCGAAGCGGGATGGCATGACGAAGGGCGCGGCGGATGAGTGACCGACGCGCCGGGAGGGGGATGCGTGGGGGCTGACCAGCGTGTGGCCAGGCGAAGCGGGAACGCGGCAAGGTTCCCGCCGCGCGACAGCGAGAACGGCTGGGCGAAGCCAGACAAACAACGACACGGGAGTAACGCCAGATGGGCGAGGTGACGGAAGCGGTGCCGACGGGCAACGTCGAATGGGCGGCGATGAAGGAGCGGCGACGGTTGGGCCGACGACCGCCATGCCGTCGGGCGCCAGCCAAGGCTATTTGTCGGTCCGCAAATGGTGCTCCAGCAGCAGGTTCAGTGGCCGTTCGATGCGCGCCATGACCTCGGTTTGCCCTTGCACCGTGGCGGCCAGCGTCTCCACGCTGCCCTCGATCTTGGCCAGCTGCACTTGCAGGCTCTGCACGGTCGCCGCGTCGGGCAAGGCCTGTTGCGCCTGTTCCAGCGCGGCCTGGGCCTGGGCCAGCTGGGCTTGCTTGTCATCCATGGCTTTGCACTGGCCGTCGCAGTGGTCGCGGCTGACGAACTGCTTGCGCAGGCTCCACAGCCCCCAGGCCAGCACGCCCTGAAAAATGAGCAGCACGAGTGAGACGGCGTTAAAGACGATGCTCAACCAGTCCATCTAACGGGCCTCCGTGGCGTTGACGGTTTGGGGCAGGCCCCGCGCCCATTTCACGAGCCCCAGGTACCGGGCCTTGATGTCCTGGCACACGCGCATGTTGTCGCGGTGGGTGATGAGCACGTCCTCTTCCGTCACGCCCGAGGGAAGTTGCCCGCCCGCAGCGGCCTGAACTCCTCCGGCGGCTCCGTCAGCGCGGGGGGAGGCGGCGGAACCGGTTGAATCACCGTCGCCGAAACCGGCGGCTTCGTTGTAAAGGCGCACCCAGCCAACGCTGAAACGGCAACGGCCGTCAGCAGCGGGAGTAACGGAACGCGAGACATCGGCTATTCTCCTTTCCGTGATTGCGCCGCTTTTGGCGGCGATGGTCGCGCGGGCGACAGCCAGGTCCCTGGCGAGTCCGTCGCGGCGGATGATTTCGGCGTCCAGCACTTTGCGGGCCTCATCGCTGGCAAGGCTGTTGGCGTGTTCCTGTGACGCCTTCAACGCGTTGTATTTGGCGTCGCCTGCGGCCTTGGCCGTGCCGTAGCCGTGGCGGTAGCCGCCCCAGTAGACGGCCAAGTACAGCAGCACGAGGGCGAGCGTCAGCCCCAGGCCCAGGGCCAGCTTGCCCTTTGTTGTCGCCAACACTTTGTTCAAACAGGAAATGTCCACTACATGCCTCCTTCGCCCGCGTCGGGATTATCGGGCGTGAGGCCGGCCCCGGACCGGGCGCGCGTCAGGTAGCCCTGGCCAATCGCGGCCACGCCGCCACCGCCCAGCACGATGCCCAGCGCCTCGCCGAAGGCGGACGCGCTGAATTCCTGCCCCTTCCACAAGGCGAACCCCTGAAAGGTGACGAGCACGATGAAGGCCACCAGCACCAGGGCCGTGTGCGACTCGGTGGGAACTGCGGTGGAATTGAAGGCGCGCAGCAAATTTTTCACGCGGCCTCCCCATCGCCAGGGGTGAGGAACAGCTCGCGCTCGGCCGCGCGACGCGCCACCAGACCGGGCAGCACCCGGCCACCGGAGCGCGTCCAGCGGCCAAACTCGTTCGCCGCGCCGACGAAGTCGCCCGCGTTCAGCTTGCGCAGCAGGGTGGAGCCGGCAAAGGCCGGCAGCCCGGTATTGTAGGCGAACGAGACAAGGGCGCTGAACTGGTTGCCGGTGACGGGCACGTCCAGCAGCCGCACCACGCCGGGTTCGAACTCCGTGGCCAGACGGTGGTCGAAACGCGCCTCGGCCTCCTCCCCGGTGATGCTCAGGCCGGGGTGGACGTCCGGTCCGGTGTCGCCCCAGCCGATGGTCCACTTGCCCGCCGGGCAGCGGTAGGCGCGCAGGCGCAGCGATTCGCAGCTTTTGATGATTCGCCGGCCCGCAAGGTTGGTGCGGAGCATTTTCGCCTCCTGATCGATTCGGGAGGCGGAAACAGAACCGCCCCCACACACCGCCTAGAATAGGCGGCAGGCAGGGGCGGGACAGACGGAAGGGGTTCAGTGGGCGGGAGCTACTTGTGGCCGACATCAAACAATAAACAATTTTCCAGTCCAGTCTGGTTCACCATATTCAAAGCATAATTGCCTACGATGAAGGTGTGACTCTTGGTGTCGTTCTGGTCGACCATGTCGATCACCTTTGAATACATATTGGTATCCCAGTGGGCGGTCCTGCCCACGATTGCAATGGCCTTCGCCATGCATTCGGCAAAACAGTCCGAAGCCTTCTGGTCAAAGCCGACAACGCCCAGGCTGAAACGAACGACATGGTCATTTTTTATAAAAACGAAGAGAGTTACCCCATGGTCGAAGTCCACCCGATAACCAGGGTAATCGGGACAGGACGTAGGGGAAAAGGACCCTTCCTTGGCGTAATAGGCCTCTCCGATACGAGTCATCCCTTCTTTTATATTCCAACTCGCTACGAACGTCTCCCACGTCCCGAAATCGGCATCCTTCACCTTGAAGTCTTCCGGATTCGTGCCCGATTGGCACCCGGCAAGGGCCAAAACTGCGACGAACAGCAACGCGGGGGAAAAACGGCGCATAAGAACCTCCTGGCTATTTGGAAAAGGGATTCCGGTCCCCGCGGGTCATGGAGACCAAGCCCATCCACAGGCCCTTAGTGCTGTAGACCAACACGTCGGGCTTGAGGATGGCAATATCCCCCGTGTCCAAAACGTGGATGGCGTAGTAACGTTCGCCGGTATCCGCGAATTTGTCCGTACTGATGGTATAGCGCAACATCCGTGGTTTTCCCCATGAGTTATCCACCGGATCGGCCGTATATGCCACTATCACCCCGTCTTTCTTGACTACCCATTTCATCCAATGACAGACGAGCTGGGTCGGATCGCCCAGATTGATAGGATCGGTGTAGGTCCACGTTGCGAGGACGTACTTTTGCGCTTCTTCCATGCTGTCGATGTCACTGGACGATTTGCAAGCCGCCAGGAACAACAGAATCCCCATTAGGGGGAAAAGAGCCCTCCTCATAGAGTCGCCTCCCTATTTATCCCCGTTGTTTCGCACAGTTTTTCGGCCAGGACAAGCGCCCGTCCCCAGCCGATGGTCCACTGCCCGCCGGGCGCCGCATACGCCGACGGCGCGCCGTGGTGAGCCGCAGGGGGGAACTCCGTTCCACAGGTGGAGGATAGGGAGAAAAGCGGGAGCAATCTTGAAGCGGTACGCGCTATAGACTGGTTTTGGACTTCTGCGAGCGGAAGGCACAAAAAAGGCGACGCTCCTGGTGATGGAGGGCCGCCCATGACTCGGGTCAAATTCGGTGACTACTCAAGGGTACGCCTGGACGTTGACGACATTCCCTTCGCTGTCGAGGTAGAACATCTTTTGCTCAATGACATAGCCGCCAAAGGAATTCTTCGCGCGGTATTTGCAGCGCACGATGAATTTGTGGGGCAAGCTGGAGCCCGGCGGGACCTCTACCACGGGGGACCACTCAATGGCCTTAAAGGAGTCAGGATCTTTGAGGTTGTCCTTGAGCCATCGCTCCACTTGATAGACGGAGCCGTCCCAAGCGCTGTTGGAGACAACGGCAACTTGCGCTGACGGGGCAGAAGGCGTTGCAACTGTTGGCGGGGAGGACTTGCTATCGCATTTAGAAAAAATAAAGCTGACCAAGAAAATGAGGACGATGGCCGTTCCGCAGCCGTACATGGTTTTCCCGTCTAGTGGCCTTTTCGGCTTCGACTCTGGGGAACTTAAAAATGAATTGCCACACCAAGGGCAACGGCTAGCGTCGGGCATGATGGCCTTTGTACAATATGGACATGGGGCGAAAGGTTGCCCACACTTAGGGCACGAAGCAGCAGCAGAGGAAAGATTGTTGCCACAAACGGGGCATGGGAACATTGGCATATGACCCCCCATTCCTAAATAATGTTTTAACTGATATATGACAATGCTGCGGTTAGCAAGCCGCATTCAACTCCACCACCCGACCCATCTCCGCCCGCACGCTTTCTGCCGCCACGCCCGGACGACCGCGCCCCCAAGGATGGGGGGGCGGTTTTGCTATCCCAGAAGTTTGAGCTGCACGGCCCCGCCCTCGTCCACGGTGGGGGCGGGGGTGCCCTTCAAAATCGAAAAGATGCGCCGGTCGGACAGGCTGTACGCGCGGGCCAGCCGCTGCACGGCGGCGTTGCCGCTCATGTCGGCTATAAGTCGGTCGTACTCGCGGCAAATGGCCGCGTCGCGCACGTGACGCAGGGCGTCGGAACAACGCGGGACATACAGGTCCGTGCCGCCATAGCGCCGCACCAGCCTGTCCGCCGCATCCGCCCCAACGATGCCGGCAAGGTAGGCGTAGCGCAGCTCGCCGCGTTTGGTCTCGCGTTTGGGAATGGGGTACGTGGTGCCGCCCAGGGCCTCCACCAACCGCACGGCGGCGGGCAGGCCCACCACCTCGGCCAGCTCGCGCGCCATGGCCGGCAGCCGCGCGATCTCCACGTGGTCCAGCGCGGCGCTCATGCGGGCATCTCCTGTTCGGCGGCCTCGCGCTTGGCCCGGCGCTGGGCGTCCTTCACCAGGGCGGCGATGACGCCGCGCAGCTGCTCCGGCCCAGCCCATTCCAGCTTCTCCACGCCGCATTGGCGCTTGGCGATGGCCACGGCGTAAGCCCAGGGCCGGCCGGCGTCGGCGAGCAACGCTTCGATCTTGCCGAGCAGCGGCGCGGTGCCGGGCGTGGCGCGCGGTTTGGGCCTTTTGCGCGCCGGGCGCGGGTCCGTATCGTCCCAGCCACGCTTGCGCAGCGCGGCGATGACTTGCACCAGCTGCCTATCCGTGAGCGGGCCTGCCGAGCGCTGGCCGGTGATACTCTCCAGCATGTCGCGGTAGGTGTCGTCGTCCAGGCCAAGCGTTTTGGCGGCGATATGCACCTTGGCCAGCAAGCTGCGGCGCGATTCGGTCTTCATGGGGTCTCCATTGTGGCTGCTCATCAGGCCCGGGCCGCCACGCCCGGACGACCGCGCCCGGCAATGCCGGGGCGGTTTCGCTTACTCGTCGTCGGTTCCGGCCAGATAGGCCTGGATGCTTTCAACCGCCTCCAGCGCCGCCGCCTGCGTTGGAGTGGCCGGCACGCCGCCTTTAAGGGGTGGGGTGAAGTCGAGCCGGACGTCCACAAGCCCCGCCTCGGTGTCCTTGATGGTGATGATGACCTCGGCCATGGTTTCCTTCTCCCAAGCGTTAGGCGGCCTTGTCGGCCAGCTCTTCCTGTTTCAGCTCAATGTAGAATTCGTCCGTGGTCTCGCGCTTCACGCCCACGTCCTCCAGCTTGCCGTCCGGCCAGCCTCGCAGGGCGTCCTTGTTCACCTCCAGCTTGGTGCGCACGCCTTCGCCGAAGCCGAGGTCCTGGAGGCGCTGGAGCACCATGGCCCAGGTGTGCTTGGCCAGCAGGCGCAGGCCGGTGACCTTGTGAAAGCCGATGACGCCGAACGCCAGTTCCTGGCTGCGGTTTCTGGTTTCGCCGAACAGCTCGGCCTTGCGCTGGGTGCCGAACACGGCGAGCGCGTCCTCCAGGCGCTTGCGGTTGGCGGAAAGCGGGGCAAGCTGGGCCTTGGCTGCGGCCTTGAGCTGGTCGACCTGGTCGTTCAGGCCGGATTCGATGCGCGCCTGTTCACGGGCGATTTCCGCCAACTGGCGCAGGGCGTCGTCGGCCTGGGGCAGGTCGGCGATGATGTAGGGCTGGGGCTTGGTTCTGGGCATGTTCTTCTCCTTGCCGGGCCTAGGCGGCCGCAGGCGTTGCGCTGCGCGGCTCGCCGGTGCCGGCGATGGGCAGCAGGGTTTCCAGGTTGCGCGCGTCCTCGGCGGCGGCGCGCAGCACGGTGCAGGCCTGGCGCATCACCTCCGCCTCTTCCGGGGCGGTGTACTGGCGCAGGTCGTCCAACACGCTGACAACGTTGGTGATCGTTTCGGAAATCATGCGGCGTTCTCCTGGTTGGGGTGGTTGGCGTTGGGTTTGCCAGTGGGCTTGCCCGTGGGCTTGTTGGAACAGGTCTGGCAGGCGCGCCACTGGCGCAGGGCCGCCGGGCTGCTGGTGGGCACCGGCCCGGCCATGCGCCGGCAGTGTTCCGGTGGCACGATTCTGCCGGTGTGCGGGCAGAGCAGGCGGTCGTAGCGGGCGATGACGCGGGCGGCCATGCGCGCCGTGCCGCCGGGGTATGCGCCGGAGAGCAGCAGGCTGACGGCCGTGCGGCTGACGCCCAGCTCGCGCGCCACGGCGGCGCGGCTGCCGGCCTCGTCCACGGCCCGGCGCAAGAGGGCCAGCCAATCGCCGTTAGGCATGGTCGGCCTCCCTGGGGGGCAAATTGTGGATCTCGCCGGTGTTGGGGTCGGTGACGGTGTGCCCGGCCTTGTTCCAGGCCGGGGCGCAAGGGCCGGTGTCGCGGGTGAGCAGCCAGCGCCGCGCCATGCCGGGCGTGCGCGCGGGCAGTTCGGCCAGGATTCCGGCGGCGGTGAGCGCGCGCAGGTAGTTGGTCAGGTCCAGACGGGTGTTGCGCTCCTGCGCCGGGGTGGCGGCGGGCGGCAGCACCAGCGGGAGCAGCGTGTCCAGATCCACCTTGCGGCGGATGCGCAGCGCCCGCCACGCCTTGGCGCGGCCACTGTGCTTGTAGCGCTCCGCGCAACCGCCCTTGCCGGGGCCGGAGACGACTTGCTCCCCGCCGGCGAGCGCCTCGCGCCCGGCCTTGGTGATGCCATGCACGCCCCGCACGCTCTCCATGAGCCCCCGGGCCGCCAGCCGCCGGCAAATGTCCCGCGCGGTGTCCTGGGCGACGCCCAGAGACCCGGCGATTTCCCGCGTCAGCTTGGCCCCGCCGGCCAACAGGCGCAGCACCTCGAGTCCGCGCCAGGCCATTACGCGGCCCTCTTGGCCTTGCCGACCACGCGCGGGCGGCGCGCCCGCCAGTCGTGAGTCAGCGCCAGACCCTCCACGGCGGCCACGTCCACCTGCTTAAGCCCGTTCATGCGGCCCACGCGCTCCACGGTGGCGATGGCGTTCATGACCTCGCGCATCCGCCCGGCGGTTTGCCGATGGATTTCGGCCACGAGGTCCGGGGCGATGGGCGTTTCCGCGAGCTGCTGGCAGGCCAGCGCCACGTCGTCCAGGCTCGCCGCGCCGAACTCCACCACCTGGGCGATGCGGCTCGAAATCTGCTGGTACTTGGCGATGGACGTTTGGATGTTCTCCATGCCCACCAGCACCACCATGGTTTCCGTGCGATCCGAAAAGTCGCGGATTTTCTCCAGCACGGCCGCGTGGTCCTTGAGCGTGGCCTCGGCCTCGTCGATGACCAGCGGGATTTGCTGCGTGGCGATGACGGCGAGCAGCCGGTTGAACAGCTGCTCGCTGGTGCCGCGCGGGTCCACGGCCAGCGCCTTGGCCAGTTCCACGAGGAAATAACGCGGGGTCCAGTCGATGTTGGCGCGCAGGAACACCGCGCCGGAATCGACGGCCCAGCTGGTGAGCACCTCGCTTTTGCCGTAGCCGGGCAGGCCGTAGACCAGCATCATGCCGGCCTCGGCCGCGCCGCGATTCTCCACGGCCGTCACCGCCGCCGAGAATTTCTCGTAATTGCTTGTTCGTACGAAGAGTTTGCGCATGGGTCCGCCTCCGTTGGTTGTGGTCAAAGGCTCGGGGTCTCCAACACCGGGAAAAGTTGCGCCGGGGTGAGCGCCAAACCCTCGCGCTCGTAGCGCTCGCGCAGGAGGGCGTACTCGGTGCTCTGGGCGTAGTCCGCCAGCCACGCGCGGTCGGCGTCCGACCACTGGTCCTGGTGGCGCATGAGCCAGCGGTATTTTTCGGGAAAGGCCTGGAAGATGGGGCGTTTTTCCGGCTCGGGCCGGGCGGCCTGCTCGGCCTTGCGCGCGGCCTCGGCCATGACCGCGCCGATGCGCTCCAGGTCCGCCGGGGTGGCGGCGGCCGGCTCGGGCGGGGCCTGCACGGTGATGACGCGCCGGGCGGAAAGGCTGTCGGCCATGAGGGCGGGGCGTTCTTCCGGCGCGGAAAGTGTCGCGCCCGGGGCGATGGTCTGGGCTTTGGCCTCCAGGCGCTTGAGCCGCGCGCGGTCGCGCTTGGCCCGCGCGCCCTCCAACACCGAGGTCGGGAAGTAGTCCATGGCGTTGGCGTCGAGTTTCGCCGTGCAGATTTTCTCTCCGGCCTCGGTCCAGACCGTGACCTGCGCGGAATCCCACAGGTCGTAACGGACCTCGACCAGCTCGTCGTGCAGGGGGGCCAGCTCCGGCGCGAAATATGTGTGGTTCCAGAGGCGCACCATGCCGTTTTTGACCTTGCGGATGGTGCCGGGATGGAACAGCTCGTCGGCCAGCTCCGGCTCGGGGAACAGCGGCTCGAAGCCCCGGCCGAGCCAGCTTTGCCAGCATTCGTCCGGGCTCATGTGCCGGCGCTTGCCTTGGGCCGCGTCCTCGATGATGGGCAGGCCACGGTGCGGCGTGGCGTTGTATTCCTCCACGCGGGCCAGCAGCACCTGCTTGAATTGCTCGAAGGTGGGCAAGAGGGCCGAGCGGCCGTACTTTTTGAGCTGGGCGCGGGTGATTTTGAACACCTTGTGCGCGGCGTCCTCGTCCATGTCCGCGTGGGTGCAGGTGGCCAGTTTTTTGGCGGCGGGCACGCACAACGTCTTGATGGCGCGCTCCATGAGACCCTTGCCCTGCGGTCGGCCGGGGATGGCGTTGCGCATCTCAATGCCCAGGCGCTCCAACATGCCCACGCCCGAGGCGGAGAGCAGCGCCGCCTTGTAGCCGGGACCGTTGTCCGTGTAGAGGATGCTCGGGATGCCACCGTACAGGCAGGCCATGCGCAGGGCGTCCAGCGTGGCGGCGGCGCTCTCGGCCAGGGCCACGGAAATGCCCACGCAGCGGCGCGTGGCGACGTCCAGAAAGGCGACGACTTCCGGCTTGAAGGGCCGGCCCGTGTCCGGGTGGGCGATCTCGGCGTCGAAGGTGGTGCCGTCCGCCGTGTACACGTCGCCGGGCATGAGGCAGTCCGTCTTGCGCGTCTTGTACGGCTTGAGGTGCAACAGGGCGTTGCCCGTCTTGCGGCCGGTCTGCAAATCCGGCGTGGCGATTTTGCCCAGGAAGCGGCGCACGGCGTCGATTGATGGGGCGCGGCTGGGCTGTTTGTCCTCCCAGTCCACGCGGAATTCGCGGTAGGCCTCGGCCAGGCTGGGATTCTGCGGCCGCTGGTAGGCGGCCAGGAAAAGGGGTGCCCAGGCGGGCACGGTCATGTCCTTTTGCGGGGCGCGCGGCGCAAGCGCCAGCTCGCCGCCCTCGGCGTAGAGCGCGCACCATTCGTACAGGCGGCGGCGCGACAGGCCGCGCCCCGCGCCCGCGCCAAAGCGGGCGTTCGCGCTGGGAATGAGCTGCGCCAAGCGGTCGGCGAGGGTGCCGGCCTTGGCGGCGGCCAGCAAATGGCGGATGGCCGACTCCTTGCCGGTGACGACGCTCATGCGCTCCACCTCGCGCACCAGGGCCAGCCGGGCCAGCACGGTGGCGCGCTGCGGTTCCGTCAGGCCGGAGAGGTCGGCCGTGCGCGACACGGCGGCCTTACGCGGGTCCGCCTGGGCCGTGTCGGCGCTTGTCGGCAACGCAGCGCCCTGTTCGGCCAGCTCGGCGGAAATTATGGCGTCCCGCGTGGGCTTGGGGACGGACGAGAGCAGCCACTCGCTGCCTCCGCCGCGTGCGTGGCGCGGCCGGCCCTGCCAGCCTTCGCGCTTGGCGCGGATTTGGACCGCCCGTTCCGTGCGGCCCAATAACTGCGCAATTTCCTTTGAACTGTACGCTTCCATAGCTAGGCCGCCCGCCTGCCCTCGGGGATGTACAGCAGATTCTCGGGCACGCCGAACTCGTCACGCAGGGCCAGCAGCACGCGCAGATCGTTGCGGTTCCCCGCGATGGTCTCGGTCACCTGATTCGGCTTCAGGCCAAGACGCCGGGCGACCTCAGCCGAGTTGAGACCCTGACGGTCCAGGCACTCACGAATCCGAAACCGCACACGTTGCCGCGCGGCGCGGCATTCCAAAGGCTTCATAGCGATTCCTCCAACAGCTTTTTTTTCTTCCTTGCAGCGCGCTCGGACAGGCAGGCCCGGCCGTAGTCACGCTCCTTGCGATCTCCCCCGGTCATCACGTCCAGACCCAGGGCGCGCAGCAACTCGCGCAAGGGCGCGATGTCCCTTGTCGCCGCGCAGAAGGCGGCCACGGCCAGGATGCCCGGCGTGTGGTCGCGGTCGTTGGGGTTGAGCCACTTGTCGAGGGTGTCCTTGCTGATGACCTTGGCGTTGCCGGCGGTGAGCCGGACGCCGGCGGCCTGCGCCACCGCGTTGATGCGGTCGACCAGCTGCTTGCGGCCGGCCTCGTCCTCGCCGGCGGCGCGGTTCATGGCCGCGCGCATGGCTGGCAGCAGGCCGGAGAGCCTGCCGTGGTCGTCATCGTCAAAGAGGGAAGCCTGTCGCATAGACACCGTCCACCTTGTGGTGAGGGCTGCGTCCAATCTCCACCGGGGCTCGGACGTTGACCCTGATCTTGCGGGCTGGTAGGAATTTTCATGCTGTTTTCCTTACTGCCCGTGGATCTGTATTATAAATTATAGCTAATAAAGGCAAGGTAAAAATATGTTTCGTAGTTTAATTTTATAACTTTAGTCTAACTAATTATTTAAGCTTAGTTTTTTAGTTTTTGTCTATTTCGGAGTAACTTTCGGAGTTGTCTATGCCAACAGCGAAATTCACCGAACGCCTTGCGCGTCTCATGGCGGCAGCTGAAGCTAAATCAGACTCCGAGCTTGCCCGCGCTCTTGGCATCCAACCGCCATCCGTGGCCGCAGCAAAAAAACGGCAACAGATTCCAGGTAGTTGGGTTGAGGCTATCGCGGAGAAGACAGGGGCATCGGCGGACTGGCTGCTGTTCGGCCGGACGGGGGGGACGCTGGATGCCCGCAGCACGCCCCCCCAGATGGAGACGGGGCGCGAAGGCGCGGCGACGCTTTCGCCTGTTGTTGCGGTGCAACACATGGAGACGGTGGACAGCGAGGATTGCCGGCTCGCCATGGTGCCCATGGTTGAGGCGCGGCTTTCGGCCGGGACGGGGAGTTTCGTGACGGGGGGCGAGGAGGAGCGGCGCTACGCCTTCCGCGTGGACTTCCTCACGCGCAAGGGCAACCCGTCAAGCATGGTGCTCATGCGGGTGGACGGGGATAGCATGGAGCCACGAATTTCAAACAATGATGTGGTGTTGATCGACCAGAGTCAGACGACGCCCAGGGCCGGTGGGCTTTATGCCGTGGGAGTCGAGGACGTGGTGTACATCAAGATGGTGGACACGCTGCCGGGCAAGATCATTCTCAAGAGTTACAACCCAGCCTATCAGCCGCTGGAGATCGATGCGCGGGGCGACTTGGTGGACGGCATCCGCATCATCGGTCGCGCGGTTTGGATAGGACGTGAGCTGTATTAACACTTCGCCCTCCGTTCCTCGTTCAACTTAGTGCCGATTCCAGCGCATTTCCGTTCCACTTCCAGCCATTCCGTGCCAAACGTGCGTGCGCGACGGCTTCGGCCGGAAACGCTTGCGCCGTGGGGCCTCGCGGGCTTTGGGCTTCATCTTGACCTAGTGCCAAAATGAATGCCTCCCCAGTCATCCTGCGCGAGGTCCCGGCCGACGACATCGGGCGCGTCTCGCCCGTGCTGGCCGAGGCCGTGGAGCGGATGCGCGCCGGCAAAGTGCTGCGCCGCGCCGGCTTCGACGGCGAGTACGGCGTCATCACGGTCTTCACGCCCGAGGAGCGCGCCGAGATGCGCCGGGGCCGGATGCTCACGGGCATGAGCCCGCGCCGGGGCCGCAAGCCGGCCGCCAAATCCGGCGATCCGACCACGGCTGGGAAATCCGCCCCCGACGCCGACCCCGACCCCGCCGATTCCGGGCAAAACGCCTCTCCCGACGATTCCGCCTCCCCGCGGGCCGGCCAGCCCGTTCAGTCCGTTCGGTCAATCCGGCAGCCCCATGCGGAAGCGCCCAGGCCCGCCCGCCTGAATCCCGCGCAGGAGGCCGCCGTGCGCGCGCGCCTGGCCCCGGGCGAGGCCCCAGGTCCGGTGCTGGTGCTGGCCGGGCCCGGCACGGGCAAAACGCACACCCTGCTCTCCCGCGTGTTGCGCCTCATGCAGTCCGGCGCGCCGGCCCAATCCATCGCCGTGGTCACCTTCACCCGCCGCGCGGCCGACGAACTGCGCGAACGGCTGAGCGCCCGCCTCGGTCCGGACGTGGATCTGCCCATCGCGGACACGCTGCACTCCCTGGCGCTGGACCTGTGGACCGCCCGGCGCGGCCAGCCGCCGGTGCTGCTCTCCGAGGACGCGGCACGGCGCATGTTCATGGAGGCCCTGCCCGACTCCATGCCCCGGCGCGATCGTCTGGCCCTGCACCGCGACCACGCCCTCTCGCGCGAGACGCTCCGGCCCCTCGACGGCGAACGCGGCGAACTGGCCCGGGCCGCCGCCGCTCACGTGGCGGGACTGAAGGCCGTGCGCAATCAGGCGGACTTCACCGATCTGCTGGAATTTCTGCTGGCCCTCGTGCGCGGGCCGCGCTTCGTGCCGCCCTTCGCCCACCTGCTGGTGGACGAGGTGCAGGACCTCTCGCCCTTGCAGCTGGAGGCCGTATTCGGTCTGGCCGGCTCGCCGGCGCGTCCATCGGTCTCGACGATCACACCGGACGCGCCGATTCCGCCGGTTGCAACGGCCACGCCCCACTCCGATGGGGAAGACTCCGCTTCCCCCGCGCCGGACGCAGCGGCGAATGAGCCTGCCGGGCCGAAGGACACCGCAGGGACCGCCGAGGCCATGAACGCCGCGAGCCCCGCCGAGGCGGCCGGAGCGCCCGCCGGGACCACGGCCCAATCCGCCATGGACGCGGCCGGAACCGCGACCGGACCAACGCCGACGGCAGCGATGGACGGCGGACCGGCCAATGGGCAGGGCGGGCCGGCGGACGCCGCGCAGCCGGCCGGAGGGGCCGGATTCTTCGCCATCGGCGACCCGGAGCAGAGCATCTACGGCTTCCGCGGCGCGGCCGGCAACGTGCGCCAGCGCCTGAGCGCCCGTTGGCCGCACCTCTCCGTCATCACCCTGGCGGAGAACTACCGCAGCGGCCAGGGCATCCTCGACGCCAGCGGGGCCGTGGCCGCAGTGAACCCGCATTTGCTGGCCCGGCCGGAGGCCCCCACGGCCGACATTGAACTCGTGGAGGCCCCGGACGCCCGGCGCGAGGCCAACCTCGTGGCCGCGCGCGTGGCCAAACTCCTGGGCGGCAACAGCCTCACGTTCATGGAGGCCGGCGGCGCGGAGCTTTCGCCTGGCGATGTGGCCGTGTTGGTGCGCCTGCGCGCGCTCATCGGACCGTACAAGGCCGCGCTGGAGCTGGCCGGCGTGCCCTGCTCCGCGCCGGAAACGGAAATGTTCTGGGAGGACGCGCGCGTGGCGGCCATTCTGCGCGTGGCCGAGCGTCTGTTCGGCCTGCCGGGGCACGGCCCAGAACCCGACGACGACATGGGGGACGAGGGCCGGGACGACGCGGTGCGGGCGGACCTGCCCGAGTTTCTGCTGCTGCAGGGCCCGCGCGTGCTGCCCGGGGCCCTGCGCGAGACCCCGCCCTTCGACCGCTATTTCTGGGACGGCCCGGCCTTCCGCGACCTATGCCAGGCCTTCGAGGCTCAGGGCGGATGGGTGGGCCTGCTCGACTGGGTGCGCCTGGAGACGGATTTCGCCAGCATCCGGCAAAGCGCGCAGAAGGTGCGCATCATGACCCTGCACGCGGCCAAGGGGCTGGAATTCGAGGCCGTGTTCCTGCCCGCGCTGGAGGAGGGGCTGCTCCCCTTCACCGGCTTCGGCGGGCAGTCCGCCCTGCCGACGGACCCGGCGGAGGAGCGGCGGCTCTTCTATGTGGGGCTCACCCGCGCCAAGAGCCGGCTGTGCCTGTCCTTCGCGCGGTCGCGCACGCTGTACGGCAAGACCGAGGCCAAAACGCCCTCGTCCCTCCTGAACCTGCTGCCCCGGGAGCTGGTGCGTCGCACGGTGCTGGCCCGCCGCGTGCAGACCAGACAAACCCAGCTCAACCTCTTCTAACCGTATCCTCCCGGAACGCCGCGCGAACGCCCGGCGCGCGCTACCGGGGCAGTTTGACCTGCCCGGCGAGCACCCGCGCCTTGAGAATCAACGCCGGGCGGTACTCGAAGTGCATGAGGTCGAAGGCGTCCCACTTGCCGCCCCACACGAAGCCCTCGGCCTCGAAAGCCTCGACGATCTCGCTCGGGAAGGCCAGACGCTTGGCCGGCACGGTCTCGGGCCAGCGTTCCCAGCGCCAATACGGCAGACCGGCGTTGAGGTCGATGGCCGCGCCGAAGGAGTGCGCGCTCAGGCGGTCCGTGCCGGCGATCTCACGCCAGCAGAAGGTACCGCCAAGCGGCCGTAGCACGCGCGCCCATCCGGGATGCGCCGGCAGCAGCGCGCCGATGCGCGCGGCCACGCGGGCAAGCGCCGCAGCAGCACCGTGGCGCGCGTTGAACAGCTCCTCGTGGCCATCGAAATTCACCTTGACGCAGTTGGCGCGCACCTCGGCCTGACTGTTGCCGTACAGCGCCTTGAACAAGGCCGTCACGCGGCGGCGGCCGGGATTGAAGTCACTAGCCGGACGCGCCATGGCCGGGGTGAGCGGCCCGAGCGGATAGATCTGCGCGAGCATGGTTCGCACGTCGGGATGCTCCCGCGCCTCCCGGGGCGCGCGTTTTTTCCCGTCGTCATAGACCAGCCGTGTGCCGTCGCGCAGGCGCAGGTACAGCAGGCCATCGGTCCCGCGCTCCATGCCGTCCACGACGCCAGGGTAGGCCGAGCGCAACACGGCCAGATCGAGCCGCGCGACGGCGGGCAGGGTCGCCGGATTGACCACGGCGACCGCATGGACCGGGGTGCCCGAAACGACGGATGCGCCCGGCGTGGATGCGCCCGGCGTGGATGCGCCCGGCGTGGATACGCCCGGCGAATTGGCGGACGCGACGGACCTTGCGGGCCCGGCCGGCTGGCTTCCCTCGGCGGTCCAGCACAGGGGGACGGCGAGGCAGACAAGGACAAACGCGGCCCCAAGGACCGGCCACGCGAGCGGGCCGGGAACACGATCGCGGAAACAAGGGATTCGCATGACCGGGGAGCCTAGCCCGGCGCGCGCGCGCGGTCAACGCCAGCGGCGATCCCGCCTGTGCGTGAACCGGCCCCCGGCCGCACTTGCCGAGCGACCGGCCCGGGCTTATCACTACGCGGATGATTCGCGCGGCGGGCCGCTCCCGGCCCCGTTCGTCCTCCACGGCCGCGCCCCGTTCCCTCAACGCAAGGAGTCCCCATGCGCCGCATCGTTTCCTGGCTTCTCTTGGCCCTCGTTCTTCTGCCCGCCGGCGGCGCGCTGGCGGCCGGGGCGCACGTGTCCAAGGCCCAGCGGCAGCCCGTCCCCCCCGCCACGGACGCTCCCAAGGCGGACGCCCAGTCCCAGCCCGGGACCGCAATCGAGGGAGTGACCTTCGTTTGCCTGAAAAACGGTCTGGGCGTGCTGGTGAAACCCGATGACCGCTTCCCGCTGGCGCACATCCGCATGGTGGTGCACGCCGGCAGCGCCTATGAGACGCGCGCCCAGGCCGGCATCAGCCACGTGTTGGAGCACATGGTCTTCAAGGGCGCGGGCGATATGAAACCCGGCGAGGTGGCCCGGCGCATCGAGGACGTGGGCGGCAGCCTCAACGCCGCCACCAGCTTCGACGACACGGTGTATCACGTGGAGGTGCCCGACGCCTCGTGGAAGCTCGGCATGAAGGTCGTGGCGGACATGACCTTCCGTCCCAGCCTGCTGCCCGATCAGCTGAAAAGCGAGAAGGAAGTGGTGCTGGCCGAGCTCAAGCGCGGGGAGGACACCCCCGGCAGCATGCTCTTCCAGACCCTGCAGGGCATGGTCTTCGCCGGCACCAGCTACCAGTGGCCCATCATCGGCTACCGCGACACCGTGCGCGCCGTGACGAGCGACTCCCTGCGCGGATACATCGCACCGCTGTACCAGCCGCAGAACATGGTTCTCTGCGTGGTGGGCCGCGTGAAGGCGGCCGACGTCATCGCCGAGGCTGACAAGCTCCTCGGTGGCATCCCGAACACCACGCCCATCACCCCGCCGCATCCCTTCAAGCTCGTCGAGAACGGCGGGCCAAGGCTCGTGGTGGTGCCCGGCGTGTGGAACAAGGTGCATCTTGGGCTGGCTTTCCCCGCGCCGGACTTCCTCTCCGGCAAGATGGCCAGCCTGGACATGCTGGCGCAGATCCTCGGCGGCGACGAGACCTCGCGTCTGTACCGCGAATTCAAATATGAGAAGGGGCTGGTGGACTCCATCGGCGTGGGCGTGAGCAACCTGGAGCGCGGCGGCATCCTCATGGTCTCCGCCACCCTCGACGCGGACAAGCTGCCCGCCTTCTGGGATCAGCTGACCGAGGCGCTGGCGAAGTTCGATCCCGAGAGCGTCACCGATCAGGAAATCCGCCGCGCGCGCACGAACATCGAGGCCGGCATCTTCCTGGAGCGCGAGACCATCGGAGGCCTGGCCGGCAAGCTGGCGCGGCAGTATGCCTTCGAGGGCGGCCAGCAGGCCGAGGCCAACTATCTCTCCGCCGTGGCCGGAATGGACAAAACGCAGCTCTCCGCCGCCTATCGCGAGTTCCTCCGGCCCGAGGCCCTCTCCGCCGCCATCCTCGAACCCAAGGACGCCAAACTCGACAAGGCCGCGCTGCTCGCCTCCCTGCGCAAGCACTGGCCCGCCAAGCCCGCCGCCACGGCCGGCGCGGAAAAGACAGCCCAGGCCAAGCCCAGGCAAATCGCCCTGCCCGGCGGCTGCGTGCTCGCGCTCACGCCCGATCACACCCTGCCCTACACGGCCGCGACCATCGCCTGGACCGGCGGCGACGCCTTGTTGACGCCCGCTGAACAGGGCCTGGGATCCTTCACCGCGTCGCTGCTCACGCGCGGGACCAAAACGCACGGCAACAACCAGATCGAGGACTTCCTTTCCGACCGCGCGGCGGAACTCTCCGCCGGCGCCGGCACGGACACCTTCAGCCTGCGCGCCAAGTTCCCCAGCCGCTTCGCGCCGGACATGCTCGGCCTGATGGACGAGATGCTGACGGTCCCGGCCTTCCCGGATTCCGAGCTGGCCCGTGCGCGGCGCGACCAGATCAACGCCATCAAACGCGCGGAGGATCAGCCACTCGGTCTGGCCTTCCGCAAGCTGCCGGGAGTGCTCTTCGACTCCGCCCCGTACGACTACCAGCGCCTGGGCGACGCGACCACGGTGGCCGGCTTCACCACGGCGCAGGCCAGGGACTTCTGGAAGCGGCAGACCGCGCGTCCCTTCGTTCTGAGCGTGTGCGGCGACTTCGACGAGGCGGCCGTGACGGCCTTTGCCCGGAAGCTGGCCGAACGGCTCGCGCCCACACAGAACGCCGCGTTGCCCCCCGCACCCGTCTGGCGCGACAAGGCCCGGGCGGACCTCGCTCTGCCCGGCCGCAATCAGGCGCACCTGTTCGTCATCTTCAAGACCCCCGGCCGCGAGAACCTGGACGAGAGCGCCCGGCTCTCGCTGTTGCGCGCGGCCCTGGCCGGCCAGAGCGGTCTGCTCTTCCGCGACATGCGCGACAAGCAGGGCCTCGGCTACACGGTGACGGCCTTCCTGTGGCAGCTCAAGCAGGCGGGCTACATGGCCTTCTACATCGGCTCCGACCCGGACAAGCTGCCACAGGCCATGGAGGGCTTCCGCAAGGCCGCGGCCAACCTGACGGCGCATCCGCTGCCCGAGGCCGAGGTCATCCGAGCCAAGAACATCCTCATCGGCGACTACTACCAGAGCCGGCAGGGACTCATGGCGCGCAGCGCCGAGACCGCCGGAGCGCTGGTGCAGGGCTTCGACCGCGACGCGGAACGGAAGCTGGTGGAGCACGCCAGGACCCTGACGTCCGAGGACGTGCGGCAGGCCGCCGCTCGCGTCCTGAACTGGGACGGCGCATCCGTCGTGGAGGTGCGGCCCTAGGGTTGCCCGGCGGGCGCGCCTGCGCTACAAACAACGGCGCGCCGGCCGCGCACCGCGGATGGCCGGACGATACAAGGAGAAAACGATGACGATATTCAAGGGTGGCAAGAACAAGCCCGCCGAGGAGGACGCCAAGCCGGAGCCGCGCGTGTCCCTGGCCAAGGACGTCTACATGGCGGGGCGCTTCAAAATCGTCACCCTCGACGCCATCAGCGGCCGCGAGGTGCTGGGCACTTTCGGGCTCATCGTCTGCCGCAGCTACAACTTCGACAACGCCTTCTACGGCCTCATCGCCCAGGCGCTCGAAGTCAACGCCGACGCCATCCTCGGCTACCGCGAGAGCGTGGCCTTCCATCCCGAGGGCGAGAAGTACTACTCCTGCTACGGCACGGCGGTACGTCTCAAACCCGTCATGAAATAGATCAAAAGCAGAAAGGCCCGGAGCACACAGCCCCGGGCCTTTCTTATTTCGTCGGGCAGCGCCCACCGGCTAGTCGGCCGTGCTCACCCCGGCGGAATCGAAGGAGGCCATGTCGTTGAACATGGCCGCGGCCGAACGCAGCAGGAACATGGCGATGACCGCGCCCGTGCCCTCGCCCAGGCGGAAGCCCAGGTCGAGCAGGGGCTTCTTGCCCATGCGCGCCACGGCCGCCTTGTGTCCCGGCTCGGCCGAGGCGTGGGAGAGCACCGTGTAGTCCGCCGTGGCCGGACAGAGCTTCCAGGCCGCCAGACACGCTGCGGTGGAGATGAACCCGTCCACGCAGACGAGCTGCCGGTTCCTCGCCCCGCCCAGCACCAGACCGGCCAGGGCCGCGATTTCCAGCCCGCCCAGCGCGGTGAGAATGGCCAGGGGATCGCCGCCGGCGACGACATCCGCGTGCAGAGCCAACGCCCGGTGGATGACCGCGAGCTTGCGCGCCACGCCGGCGCGGTCCAGCCCGGTGCCCGGGCCGGTCATCTCCTCCGGCGGCAGCCCCAGGTAGGCGCAGTACAGCAGCGTCGAGGGCGTGGTGTTGCCGATGCCCATGTCGCTGGTGCCGAGCACGCGCACCCCCTCGGCCGCCGCGCGGTCGGCCAGGTCCACGCCCAGCAGCAGGGCGCGCACGCACTGCTCCTCAGTCATGGCCGGTCCCTTGGCCAGATTGGCCGCGCCCTCGGCCACCTTGGCGCGGATGAGCGCCGGATGCGGCTCGAAGTCCGGTCCCTTACAGCCGGCGTCCACCACGAAGAGCTGCGCCCCGGCGGTTTTTGCCAGCACGTTGATGCCCGCGCCGCCGTTCAGGAAATTCAGCACCATCTGGCGCGTCACATCCTGCGGGAACAGGCTCACGCCCTCGTCCACCACTCCGTGGTCGCCAGCGATGGTGTACACGCGCGCGGGGTCGGCGACCGGGGCCTTGCCGCCCTGCACGAGATAGAGTTGAAGGGCCAACTCCTCCAGTCGGCCCAGGCTGCCCTTGGGCTTCGTCAGGTTGTCGATGTGGGCCTGCCCGGCTGGGGCGAGGCGCGGGTCCACGGGTTGGATCGCCGCGAGAACGGCGTCGAGGTTCTGGCGCATGGGAGCTCCTTAAATCCGAAGGTTGCCCGGAATGCGCCGGCCTGGACCCAAAAAAGGCCCGGCCGACGCGCAAACGTCCGCCGGAACCCTTTGCCATCGGGCTCCGCTCCACCAACACGGCGCGGACAGGTCTTCCGGCTTCCGGATCATTCCTGGGAACGGCCTTCCCACGCAAAGCGCAGTGGCTGGGCTTTTCGCCCCACGTTCCCCGGTCCCCGGTTACGGCGACGGGATCGCCACGGAATCGCACCGTGTTCCGGGATGTCCGCCCGGCGTGGGTTTTCTAGCCGATGCGCCCCGCGTTTTCAAGAACCGGCGTGGCGCGCCGCCCTCAATATGGCACGATGATTGCTTATTTTTCACCGTGAAAAAACGTCTCGCCATACTGCACGCCAACTGCCAGGGAGAACCGCTGGCCCGGGCGCTGCAAGCCAGCCCGGAATTCAACGCCGCCTTCACGCCGCGCGTGTTCCTCAACTACGCGCGCGAGCCGATTCCGGCCGAGGCGCTGGCGTCCTGCGGGCTGTTCCTGCACCAGCATCTGGGGCCGGAATGGGGGGAGCTGGCCTCGGACGCGTTGTTGCGACGCCTGCCTGCCGCCACGCCCCGGCTGTGCATCCCCAACATGTTCTTCCGGGGGCCATGGCCCCTGTGGTCCGGAGAGCCGGGCTTCGATTACCGCGACAAGCTGCTGGACAAGTTGCTCGCCATGGGCCTGCCCCGGCGCGACATCCTGCACGTATACCTGCACACGCCACTGGCCGCCAAGTTCGACCTGTCCGCCCTGCTCGCCGAGACCGTGCGAACCGAGCGGGCGCGCCAGACCCGCACGTCCGTGCCCTATCTGGACCACGTACTGGAGCATTTCCGCGAACGGCCGCTCTTTCTCACCGTCAACCACCCCGTCGCGGAGCTGATCCTGCTCGCGGCGGCGGGCGTCTTGGCTCACCTCGGGTTCGCCCCCATGGACCCGGCGCGGCTGGGCGGCTTCACCACCGGTTACGAGGAGTTCCACCTGCCCATCCATCCACAGGCGGCGGAATTCTACGGTCTTGCTTACGGCCGCCAGGACACGCGCTACCCCACTTACGGCCGGGAACGCAATTTTCAGGAATACGCGGCGGCTTATGTGGACTGCCGTCTGGCCGGCATCGACGACTTCATCGGCTACCTGCGGGCGGTGTCGGCATGACGCGCGCGCAGCCGCTCATCGCCTGGATCGGCGGGCAGTTCTTCCAACCGCACATGACCGCATGGGGATTCGCGACAAGGCTGATCTCGCTGACCAAGCCCGCCGCGCTCTCCTGGGACGACATCGTGACCGCCTGCGGCGACGAGCCCGACGTGGTGGTCTATGCCGACCGCAGCCTGCCGCCGCCGCTGCTCGGCGTGGAGCGTTACCCCTGCCTTACCGCCTTCTATTGCATCGACGCGCACATCCACGGCTGGTACCCGGTCTACGCCGCGGCCTTCGACCTCTGCGCCCTGAGCCTGCGCGACGAGCTGCCCCGTTTTGCGGCCGGGCCGGACAACGGCCGCGTGCTCTGGCTGCCGCCCTTCGCCGAGGACCGCTACGTTCCGCGCCCGACGGCGAAGGAATACGGCGTGCTCTTCGTCGGCGCCGTGGACCCCCTCACCACGCCGGGCCGCGAGCGCTTCCTGCGTCGTCTGGCCGGACTGCTGCCCGGTCTGCGCGTCACGCGCGGCGACTTCACCGAACTGTTCCCCCGCGCGCGCGTGGTGCTGAACATCGCCGAACGCGGCGACCTGAACTTCCGCGTGTTCGAGGCTCTGGCCTGCGGCGCGTGCCTGCTCACCCCCCGCATCGGCAACGGTCAGAACCTGCTGTTCCGGGAGGGCCGGCATTTCGCCGCGTACGCCCCGGACGACGCCGGGGACTGCGCGCGCGTGGCCCGGGAACTGCTGGCCGATGAACCGCGCCGCCACATGCTGGCCCGCGCCGGCGCGGCCCTGGTGGACGCGGCCGACCGGCCCCGGCACCGAGCCGAGGCCTTCGCCGCCATGCTGCGCCAGGGATTCGACGACAACCTGCCCGACAAACGCATAAACCAGCCCGACGCCGCGCTGCGCCGCGACCTGCGTCTGCTGTACCTGCACTGGGCCGAGGCCTGCGGCGACAATCTCCTCGCCACCCGTTATGTGGCCGAAGCCCGCGCCCTGGCCCGCTGATCCTCTCCTCCGCCGCCTCGACATGACGGC
Organism: Desulfocurvus sp.; assembly: GCA_020692325.1. Classification (GTDB taxonomy): domain Bacteria; phylum Desulfobacterota; class Desulfovibrionia; order Desulfovibrionales; family Desulfovibrionaceae; genus Humidesulfovibrio. The sequence goes on along the minus strand of JAIMKR010000005.1, from coordinate 167,084 downwards.
CCGCGCTGGCTACAATCCGCTTGCGAACGTTCGCCCCGTCACCGATTCGGCCTCCCGCCGATTTTGTCGCGACGCACGGCGCTACGCCGCCAGTCCCACAAACTCACGGGGGCCCGGCGGATGTCCCAAAACCATGAAGGAGACGAGATGTCGCGGCGCGCAAGCGCACGGTCTACGAAAATGCGGCTTCCTCGACGCGGGAACGTCCTCGTCGCCACGCTGCTCTTGTGCGCCTGCTGCCTGCCGCTGGTCTCCTGCTCCATGTCCGACGCGGTGAACGTGGCGCGCGTCGCCCGCGGCGATCCAGGCGGGGCCGTGGACATGGCCAAAAACCGCGCCGTGCGCTACGCCAGCAACCCCAACGCCATTCTGACGGACTACCGCCGCTTCAAGCGCATTCTGAACGCCTTCCGCAACGCCGTCAGCGGTAAGTGGGGCCAGGGCGACGCCCGCGAGGCCAAGCCCAAGGAATACGTCAAGTACACCGACAACTATCTCTCTCGCGCCAGCGTGGACTTCGAGGCCGGCCGCATCACCATCGAGACACTTGACCAGGACGCACCGGTGAAGCGTCTGCGCGAGGCCATCGTGACCACGGTGCTGACGCCTTACGATCCGCGCGCGGTGGACATGTTCTCCAGCGGGCCGGTGAAGCTTGGCGGCACGCCCTTCCTTCTCGGCGAGGTGAAGGACCAGGCCGGCCGCGACATCCGCACCGAGCGGCAGGCCGAGGATTTCGCCCGCCGGCTTGTGTCCGACGGCGTGCAGGAGCGCACCGGCGAGACCGGCCAGATCATCCGCTACGTGGTCATCGAGATGGAACGCGACCACATGTACGTGCGTGCAGCCAAGTTCAAGCCCATGGTCGAGGCCGCGGCCAAGCGCTTCGACATGCCGCGCACGCTCATCTACGCAGTCATCCGCGTGGAGAGCGACTTCAACCCTTACGCCATCAACACCGTCCCGGCCATCGGCCTCATGCAGGTGGTTCCGCAGACGGCCGGGGCCGACGTGCAGGCCTTCCTGACAGGCCGCCGCCAGGAGCCGAGCAAGGCCTTCCTCTTCGAGCCGGAGAACAACATCACCTACGGCGCGGCATATCTAAAGCTGCTGGACTCGCGGCACCTTTCCGGCGTTCGCGACCCCGTGAGCCGGGAATACTGCGTCATCGCCTCTTACAACGGCGGGGCCGGGGCGCTGCTGCGCACCTTCGACCGCAACCGCTCGCGCGTCTTGACCGCCATCAACGCCAAGCCGCCTCTGGCCGTCTATCAGACCATCACCCGCGAGCACGCGGCGAAAGAGACGCGCGAGTACCTGCAAAAGGTCATCACCGCCGAGAAGCTGTTCGTGGGAATGTAGCAAATCAGAGATCGACGAATTGGCAACTCAACGCGCCGTCGTCGGCCACGTCGAGCAAGGTTAGGGAGCCCTCGGCCACGCTGCCGGGGTTGAGGATGCGCGTGCCCTCGAATTCGGTGAATTCCCGACGGTGGGTGTGACCGTAGCACACGAGATCGACCCACGGGAACAGGTCGTACACGCGCCGCCACACGGTGCTCCGCTCGCCCCAGCCGTGGGCCATGCCGAAGCTGAGCGCGCCGCCGCAGGCGAGGGGCAGCTCCCGGGTCATGCTCTGGGGCACGTCGTGGTCCAGGATGTACTGGTCGCAGTTGCCGCGCACACAGAAGAAATGCGGATGCGCGCAAAGGAAGTGGTAGAGTTGCGCGCCAACCATGTCGCCGCAATGCAGCAGCATGTCGGCAGGGGCGAGGTAACGCTCGTAGATGCCCGCGAAGCGCTCGTCCGGGCTGGAGAGGTGCGTGTCGGAGATGACGGCCAAGCGCATTGTTGTTCGTTCCCGATAAAAAAGGGGGCCCCGAAGGCCCCCCGCTCGTTGGTCGTCGTTACTCGCTCAACTTCTTGAAGCGCAGACGCAGGTAGGCGTCGCGCACGGCCTCGTAGGGATCCACCGCGGCATCCTTCAGGGTCTCGTAGTCGCCCAGACGCAGGGATACCTCGTTGACCTTGTCGTAGCTCTTGGCGGCCACGGACCAGTACCAGGGGTTCAGGTAGCTCGTGGGCGTGAGGAACCAGTCGCCGGCGTAGCCCAGGGTGTCGCGCCCCGTGGAGGGGCCGATGAAAGGCCACACGAGGTAGAAGCCGTTGCCCATGCCCCAGTAGCCCAGGGTGAGCCCCATGTCCTGCTCGGTGTTGCCGATGGGATGGAACGGCTTGAGGTCGCTGGTCATGTCGCCCAGGCCGCCCAGGCCGAAGACCGTGTTGCCGATGAAGCGCGAGGTCTCCACCGCGGCGGCGTCGAACTTGGCCTGGAACATCAGGCTGGTGAAACGCACCGGGAAGAGCAGGTTGTGGAAGAAGTTGTGCACCCACAGGCGCGGGCGTTCGGGAATGACGTAGGAGTAGCCCGTGGCCACGGGCTTCAAAGCCCAGAAGTACAACTTGTCGTTGAAGGTGAACCACATGCGGTTCCAACCCTCAAGGGGGTCGGACGTGGCGGCCACATCGTCGGCGACGCTCATGTTCGGGTGATCACCCTTCTTGATGATCTGCCCGTTCTCGTCCCAGATGTCGTCGTCGCCATAGGCGAGCAGGCCGGAACCGACCGTGCTCGCCTGCGGGGCCGCCACTGCGGGCGCGACGGGCTCGTTCGCCGCCAGCAGAGGCGCTGACGTGTTCCCCGCAGTCCCGGGCGCCGGCTCCTGATCCGCAGCGAAGCCCACGGAGGCGAAGAGCAGGGAGGCCAGAGCCGCAGCGCCGATCAGACGCCCCATGCGGCTTGCCGAGTTCATCAAGCGGACATTCATGCGCCCCCCTATTTCACTACCGCGTCATCGACGTTCTTGCCCTCGTCCAAAGCCTTGATCTTGGCCTTGATGCGCTGCATCAGCACGTCGGGCGTCTCGCGGGAAAGGATCTTGGTGAACTGCGAACGATAGTTTTTGACCAAGCTCACGCCCTCGATGACCACATCGTAGACCATCCAGTCGCGATGCTTGATCATGACGTAATTCAGGGGGACCTTTTTGTCCTTCATCAGCACTTGGGTGTTGATGAAGGCTTGGTCGCCGGAGACCTGCTCACGCAGGTATTCGATCTTCTCGTTGTTGAACTTTTCCAGCTTGCGGACGTAGGTTTTCTCCAGCAGCTCGGAGAACAGCCCCACGAACTCGTTCTGCTGGGCGACGGTGAACTTGGTCCAATTGGCACCCACGGACCGGCGGGAAAGCTCACGCCAATCGAAGAAGCTGTCGGCCACCGCGCGCAGCTTGTGCTCGCGTTCCTGATGTTTTCGCGGTCCCTTCATGGAGGGATCGGAAAGGATGGCGAGGACCTTATCGACACCAATCTTCAGCCGGTTCTGCGCCTCGCCGGCGAACGCTGGGGAGGCCAAGGCGAGCATGAGCACAAGCACGCCGAATATCAAGGATGTTTTTTTCATGAATAGTTCCTGAAGATGGAGTGGCCGGAAACGTTCTTACACGCCGCCAAAAACATACTTACTGATTAATTCCTCAAGGTCAATAGATGACTCCGTATCACGCAGCACCGCGCCGGGCTTCACCGGATCACCGCCACCGAGTGAAAGCTTGACGTACTTGTCGCCGATAAGCCCGTTCGTCTTGATCGAGGCGATGGTGTCGTCGGTGAGCTTCACGTCCTTGCGCACCTTGAGGATGACCACGCTCATGCCCGATTTCTGGTCGATGCCGATGGACTCAACGAAGCCCACGTCCACGCCGTACATCTGCACGGGAGCGTCCACCTTCAGCCCGGTGACATCGTTGAACATGGCTTTCACCGCGTAACGGTCGTCACCGAACAGGTGCACGTTGCCAAGCTTGATGCTCATGTACGCGATGGCGAGGAACCCCACCAGCACGAACAGGCCAACCTGCGTTTCCTTGGAATATTTTTTCATCCCTCACCTCGTTTGGCCGCCGGACGGCCGGCCACCGCCAGCCCTGCGACGCCCGGCTATTTCTCTTCCAGATACTCCGAGCAGTCGCGCTTCATCACTCTCATATCCAGGGGGGGCAGGGTCAGCAGCGGAGTGTCGCGATCCGCGGCCTTGCGATCCAGGAAGCGCCGCAGATACTCGTCCTGTGTGGCCTCCAGCTCGACCCGTCCGCCCTGAAAAAGCATCCAGCCGTCGCCCAACACGATGACGTGGTCGGCTATGGTGCGCATGCTGTCCAGATCGTGGCTCACCACCACGAGCGTCATGTCCCAACGACGTTTGAGCTCCAGCAGCAGCTGGTCCAGCTCGGCGGCCGTCACGGGATCAAGACCACTGGTGGGTTCGTCGCAGAACAGCAGGGCCGGCTCCATGACCATGGCCCTGGCCAGCCCGGCGCGCTTGCGCATGCCGCCGGAAAGCTCGTTGGGAAAGTAGTCGTGAAATTCCTCCAGGCCCACCAAAGCAAGGGTGGCCATCATCCGTTCCCGGATCTCCCGCTCCTTCAAACGCGTATGCTCGCGCAGGGGCAGGGAAACGTTGTCCCCCAGCGTCAGCGAGCCGAGCAGCGCGCCGTCCTGGAACAGCACCCCCATGCGCTGTCGCAGGCAGTGCAGACCGCGCCGGTCCAGGCTGTTCACGTCGTGTCCGTCGATGACCACGCGCCCGGCGATGACCGGTTGCAGCTTCAGAATGTGCTTGAGCAGCGTGGACTTGCCGCTGCCCGATCCGCCGAGGATCACCGTGATCTTGCCGCCGGGCAGCACAGCGTCGATCCCGCTGACCACGGGAACGCCCCCGTAGCCGATGGAGAGTCCCTCCAGGCGGATGTCCGGTGTGGCCGGTATGATCTGCTGAGTCACGTCAAGGCTCCTAGAACAACAACGAGGTCAGGATGTAGTCGGTCAGGAGGATAAGTACGCAGGAGACGACCACGCCAGCCGTGGTGGCCTGACTCACGCCCTCGGGGCCGACCGCGTCGCGGCGCGTGTGGGTGTAGTAGCCCATGAAGCAGCACACCGTGCACACCACGACCCCAAACACAAGGGACTTGATGAACCCGCCGCTGATGTCGTTCAGTTTGAGGTACGCGCCGACGCGGTACCAATACACGCCGGAGTTGCCGCCCAGCAGCAGCACGCCGGTGAGATAGCCGCCCAGAATGCCCATGAGGTCGAAGAACGCCGTGAGAATGGGAAAACAGATGATGCTGGCGGCCAGTTTGGGACTCACCAGATAGCTGATGGGATTGATGTCCATGACGCGCAGGGCGTCGATCTGCTCGGAGATGCGCATGACGCCGATCTCGGCGGTCATGGAGGAGCCGGCCCGGCCGGTGATCATGATGGCCGTGAGCACGGGCCCCAGCTCGCGCACCAACGAGAGGCTCACAGCCGCGCCAAGGAAGCCGTCGGCCCCGAATTTGGCGAGGGCGTAGTACATTTGCAGGCCAATGACCATGCCCGTGAACAGACTGATGAGCGTGATGATGCTGACGCTTTTGACGCCGACGAAATAGACCTGCCGCACCGTTTTGGAGAACTGCCCCCACGAACGGAAAATGCGCCCGAAGGCCTCCAGCAGGAACAGGAACATGGCCCCCGTGTCACCCAGAAGGCGCATGGTGGCGTCGCCCAGATGCGCAATGGGCGAGAGCTGCCGGGCGCGAGTGGCCTGTATCATGGTCTGCGGCTCTCCTTCTCGGCCGGATGCGACGCGTACGGCGGATCGGCCGCGATCTGCGGCGGTTCGCCAGCCGGGGCGCGCCGCCGGCCAACAGCGTATGAATAACACAGCCAGTACGCCCCCGCAAGGCGCGCCCGGCACGGGTTTGCATTTTAAACATACGGGGAACGCTGAAGAAATTTTCGTCAGCGCGGGGGCTATTTCCGCCCGCCGCCCTTCCGCTCCCACCAGGCGTCATCCTGTCCCAGAAACCACCAGTCGGCATGATCGGTGTCCAGAATCGTCAGGCCAAGCTCCACGCCTTGCGGCGTGCGCAGGCGCTCCTTGGCGGCAGCCAGCCACTTGTCCGCGTAGCGATTGCCCAAATCCGCCTGTTCCTTCAGATTCAGCATCAGGTCCAGCTGGTCCGCGTCATGGGCGAGGCGGGCCTCGGCCGAGGCGTTCGCCGCGAGTTCGTCGTGCAGCGGCGGCACCGCGTCCTCGAGCCCGGTGCCGGCCACCGCGTCAGCGAGCGCCCGGGCCTCGTCGCACCGGTTGTAGACCTTGTTCACATAATTGAAGTCGCCGGTACGCGCCTCGGGCAGATCGTGGAACAGGCAGAGCATGGCCGTGCGCTGCGCGTCCGCCCCGGCCCTGCGCGCCAGCGCGAAGCCGATGATCGCCGTGCGGAAGCTGTGCTCGGCCACGTTCTCCGCGCCGGTTCCCAGAAACTGGTACCCGCTGCGCGGTGTTTTGCGCAACATGCCGCATTCGAACAGAAAATCGGCAAGACGGGTGAGCTGGGAGCGGGAATCGAGTTTAGACATGCGCGGACTGCCTCCGACGGAGCCGAGGGGAGCCTTGCCCCCTTCGGACCCTTGTCTCCAGATAAAAATCGCCCCGAGCCCGGAAAGGAAGCGGGGCCGCCACAGCTAGGTGCGGTAGTCGGCGTTGATCTCCACGTAGCGCTTGGAGAGGTCCGAGGCGAGCAGGGTAAACGCGCCGTGTCCGGCGTGCAGGTCCAGCGCGATCTCCACGTCCTGGTGGCGCATGCTCGGCGCGAGCAGCGCGTCCAAGTCCTCCGGCGCGGGCTGGCCCTTCTCGAACACCAGCACCCCGCCGATGCGCAGCTCCACGGCGTCCGGCTCGAAGTCGGCCCCGCTGCGGCCCAGCGCGGCGATGATGCGCCCCCAGTTGGGATCGCAGCCGAACAGCGCGGTCTTGACCAGCGGCGATGTGCCGACGGCCCGCGCGGCCAGTTCGGCCTGCGCCGGGCTTTTGGCGCCCTTCACGGAAATGTGCGCCACCTTGGTGCCGCCCTCGGCGTCCTGCACGATGCGATACGCCAGCTCCTGGCACAGGCTGGTCACGGCGTTGCGCAGCTGGCGCAGGGACTTGGCGTCGCCGATCGTCACCCCGGAGGCTCCGTTGGCCAGACCGATGAGCGAGTCGTTGGTGCTGGTGTCGCCGTCCACAGTGAGGGCGTTGAACGAACGGTTCGCCGCATGGGAAAGCACGCCGCGCCAGGCCTCGGGCTCAATGCCGGCGTCGGTGATGACGAAGGCCAGCAGCGTGGCCATGTTGGGCGAGATCATGCCCGCGCCCTTGCACATACCCAGCACGCGGACCTCGCCGCCGGGCAAATCCAGGCTGCGCGTGACGAGCTTGGGAAAGGTATCGGTGGTCATCATGGCCTTGGCCACGTCGCTGGGCGCGGCGTGCCCCAGGCTGGCCCCCAGCTGTGGCGCGGCGACCTCCCACTTGTCCATTTTGAGCTGCGCGCCAATGACGCCGGTGGACGCTGGCAGCACGTCCTCGGGCGCAAGCCCGGCCTGATCGGCCGCGAGCTTGAGCGTGGCGCGGCAGTTGCCTAGCCCCTCCTCGCCGGTGCAGGCGTTGGCTTGACCGGAATTCGCCATGAGGGCCCGGGCGTAAGGACGCGCGGCGAGCAGCGCCCTGCACGTCAGCACCGGGGCGGCCTGGAAGCGGTTTTTGGTGAACACGCCCGCGGCGGCGGCCTGAACGTCGCTGACGATGAGGCCGAGGTCGTTGCGGTCCGGCCGTTTGAAGCCGGCGGCGGCCACGGCGAAGCGGTATCCCTTGGGTATGATGGTCATGGCGAACCTCCCGATTGATGCCGCGCGAAAGGTCAAAACGATGCACTGCTCCCTCGCGCGAGAGGGGGAAGCTAGCACAGGCCGACGCGGGTTTCAAAGGGTGTTTCACGCCAGCGCCGGGCCGGCAAGGCAGGATGCACTAAGAGGAAATAGTGTGAGAAATCGGGCTGATCGGTAGGAAACGCCGTTGATTGCGGGAAGGAGGTCCGAGTTTTATTTCAAATGCCGATAGCCTGTTCCCGGCCCGGCCCGAGGAGGGTCACACGGTTGCGGCCGGAGGTTTTGGAGCGGTAGAGCATCCGATCGGCCTCGCGCAGCATCTCGTCGATGGTGCCGCCCACGCCGCAGCACAACCCGATGCTCACCGTGTAGCGCACCACGTCCTCGCCGAAGCGCACGGGCGTGGACTCGAAACATTTGCGCAGATCCTCGAAAAGCAACAATGCCTGATCGGCCACGAGATCCGTGGCGAGCACGCAGAATTCCTCGCCGCCGATGCGCGCCACGATGTCCGACGAGCGGAACCGGGAGGCCAGCAGACCGGCCATGCCGCGCAGCACGGCGTCGCCGGCATCGTGGCCGAGGGTGTCGTTGACGTTCTTGAAGTGGTCGATGTCGAGCATGGCCACGGTGACGGAATTGCCCCGGCGCCCCTGCAGGGCCAGCAGCTGCGTGCCGGCGGAGAAGAAATAGCGGCGGTTGTACACGCGGGTCAGGTAATCGCGCTCGGCCATGTCGCGCACCTGGGCGATGCGTTCGAGCATCTCCATATTCTGGGTGACACGCGTGTAGAATTCCTCAGCCAGGAAGGGTTTGTGCAGATAGTCGTTGGCGCCGCTCTTGATGAAGCGTGGGGAGAGCCGGGCCCCGCTCTCGCCGGAGACGCCGATGATGGCGAGTTCGTCCTTGCCGTGCTCGCGGCGGATTTCGCGCGTGAGGGCGAAGCCGTCCATGCCGGGCATGTTGTAGTCCACCAGTACGAGCTTGATGTCCGGATTGGCCTCCAGAGCCCGCAGGGCCTCCTCGCCGGTGCCGGCCTCCAGCACTTGGTAGCGGTGGGTGGACAACAGCCGCCACACGGCGTGACGGTAGCTGCGCGAGTCGTCCACCACGAGGATTTTTATCCGCGGGTTGGTGTTCAGCCGCGAGAGCAGGGTCACCACGTAGTCCACGTTCTCCATGGTGTCCTTGAAGACGTAGTCCACGATGTGGCGGTTCCAGAAGCTCTCGCGCAGGGTCTCGGAAAGCACGCTGGTGAAGACGATGACCGGCACCTTGTACGCCAGAACCACGTCCACGCACTCGCCGTTGGGGGCGTCGGGAAGATTGAGATCGAGCAGCGCGGCCAGGAAGTCGGCGTTGCGCTCCAGAATGGTCTTGGCGGCCGTCAGATTCGGGGCCACGACGACATCGAAGCCCAAATCCTGACGGATATGTTTGGAGACATGCGCCGCGAACGAGCGGCTGTCCTCCACAACGAGCACTCTGGTCATACGGCGTCCCCCGGGGGCGGCGGCAAAAACCGGCCGCGCCGGCGCGGGGGAACGCCCCCAACGCCGCGCGCATGCCGGACATCATGGCCGGTAACGGCCATCAAGCGGCGCGAAGCGCCATCGCGAATGGGCTATTTCCCCTTGCCGCAGCAGTTCTTGTATTTCTTGCCGGAGCCGCAGGGGCACGGATCGTTGCGGCCAACCTTGGCACCGCGCTTGACCGGCTTCTGCTTCTTCGGCTCCTTGGGCTCGCTGGCGGAACCGGAATACTCCAGCTCGCTGGCGGTCTCCTTGTGCTGAAACTCCTCCTCCTTGACCTCTTTCTGGATGCGCAGGCGGCAGATGAGGCTCATGGACTTCTCGGCGATGATGTAGAGCATGGCCCGGAAGAGTTCGAAGCCCTCGCGCTTGTATTCCTCCTTGGGATCCTTCTGACCATAACCGCGCAGGCCTATGCCGTCGCGCAGGTGGTCCATGGAGAGCAGGTGGTCCTTCCACACGCGGTCCAGGGTCTCCAGGATGAAGTAGCGCAGGATTTCCTGATAATTGTCCGGCGCGGCGGCCTGAAGCGCGCCAAGCTCCTCCTTGATCCAGGCCTCGGCCTGTTCGCGGTCCGGCATGCCGTTGGCGAAGTCGGGGAAGCGCGAAAGATCGAAGACCTCGTCCAGCCGGGAGGAGACGACGCCCTCGGTCTCCTCGTCCAGGCCGCCGTGGGCCTCCACCACCACGGAGTAGATGTCCGTGAGCAGGTGGTCCACATACTCCTCGACGATATCGTCGAGGGTCTCGGCGTACATGATCTCGCGGCGGCGGTTGTAGATGACCTCGCGCTGCTGGTTCATGACGTTGTCGTAGTCGAGCAGCTGCTTTCTGATTTCGAAGTTGTGGGCCTCCACGCGCTTCTGGCTGCCCTCGATGGCCTTGCTGACCATGCGGTTCTCGATGGCCTCGCCGTCGGCCAGCCCCAGGGTGTTCATGAGGCCCTTGATGCGGTCGCTGCCGAACAGGCGCATGAGGTCGTCGTCCAGGGCCAGATAGAAACGTGAGCTGCCGGGGTCGCCCTGACGGCCGGAACGGCCGCGCAGCTGATTGTCGATGCGGCGGGACTCGTGGCGTTCCGTGCCCAGAATGTGCAGACCGCCCAGCTCCTTCACGCCCTCGCCAAGCACGATATCCGTGCCGCGGCCGGCCATGTTGGTGGCGATGGTGACCTTGCCGGCCTGACCGGCCTCGGCCACGATCTCGGCCTCCAGCTCGTGCTGCTTGGCGTTGAGGACGCTGTGCGGCACGCCGCGCTGCTTCAGCATCTCGGAGACGAGCTCGCTCTTTTCGATGGAGACCGTGCCCACCAGCACGGGCTGTCCCTTGGAATGGCAGACGGCGATCTCGTCGGCGATGGCGTGGAACTTCTCCTTCTGCGTCTTGTAGATCATGTCCGGGTAGTCCTTGCGGACCATGGGCCGGTTGGTGGGAATCACCGTGACGTCGAGCTTGTAGATCTCCTTGAACTCGACGGCCTCGGTGTCGGCGGTGCCGGTCATGCCGGAAAGCTTGTCGTACATGCGGAAGTAGTTCTGGAAGGTGATGGAGGCGAGCGTCTGGTTCTCGGCCTCGACCTTCACGTGCTCCTTGGCTTCGAGGGCCTGGTGCAGGCCGTCGGAGAAGCGGCGGCCGGGCATGAGCCGGCCGGTGAACTCGTCCACGATGACCACCTGGTTTTCCTTGACGATGTACTCCACGTCGCGGTGGTACAGGTGGTGGGCCTTGAGGCCCTGCAGAACGTGGTGCTGCAGGGTGGCGTTGGCCGGATCGTAAAGGTTTTCGATCTTGAGCAGCTGCTCGCACTTGGTGACGCCGCGCTCGGTAAGGGAGACGGTGCGCGCCTTCTCGTCCACGATGAAGTCGCCGGTGGGCTCGGCGTTCTCGTCCTTGTCGTCCTTGGGCTTCTCGCCCCGCACCAGCAGGGGGATGATGGTGTCGACCTTGTCGTAGAGCTGGGTGGATTCCTCGGCCGCGCCGCTGATGATGAGCGGGGTGCGCGCCTCGTCGATGAGGATGGAGTCCACCTCGTCCACGATGGCGTAGTTGAGTTCGCGCTGGACCAGCGACTCCTTGTAGAACTTCATGTTGTCGCGCAGGTAGTCGAAGCCGAACTCGTTGTTGGTGCCGTACGCGATGTCGGAGTTGTAGGCCTCCTGGCGTTCCTCGTCGGTGAGGCCGTGGACGATGACGCCGACGGAAAGGCCCAGGAAATGATAGAGTTTGCCCATCCATTCAGCGTCGCGCTTGGCCAGGTAGTCGTTGACGGTGACCAAATGCACGCCCTTGCCGGAGAGCGCGTTGAGCACAACGGGCAGCGTGGCCACGAGGGTTTTGCCCTCGCCGGTCTTCATCTCGGCGATGCGGCCCTGGTGCAGCGTGATGCCGCCGACCATCTGCACGTCGTAGTGGCGCATTCCCAAGGCGCGTTTGCCGGCCTCGCGCACGAGGGCGAAGCATTCGGGCAGGAGGTCGTCGAGGGTGCGGCCCTGCTGCACTTCCTCCTTCCAGGCGACGATCCTGGCCGGGAAGTCCTCGTCGGAAAGTTTTTGCATCTCGGGTTCGAGGGCGGCGATGTGGGCCACGATGGGCTCCAACTTCTTCAGATAGCGCTCGTTGCTCGAACCGATGATCTTCTTGATGAAGGAAGTGAACATTCGCGAGGACTCCTCGATCCGGCGGCGGGACGTCCCCCCTCCGGTGGATTTTCTGCGTGTCGTGACGTTCGCGCGGGGGGATTCCCCACGATCGCGCGGGCGCATACCTGGGCTTTCCCCCAGATTCGCGTCCGCGGTGTTCTTCGGATATTTCCGGCCCGGCGTCAAATCGCTGGTTTGGAGATAACCCCGATGCCCTGTTCGTCAACCCGCACGGCGGCGCTTTCTCCGCGCGCCGGCTGGATTTTTCGTCCTAATCCCTGCGGATGACCTCCAGCCAGTGGCCCACGCGCACGCCCGCCGGGGCTGTGGCGGACAACTGCATGACGCAGCCGCTGCACCCCGTGAGCACCGACGCGGGCGCGGCTTCCAGCGCGTCACCGGAGCCCGGCGCGCCCTCCAGATTGGCCCAGCAGGCCGCGCCCACCCTGGTCGAAAGATCCGGCGCGGTCAGTTGCAATATGCCGCCGAAACCGCAGCAGGCACTTTTTTCCGGCGCACGCAGCCGGGAGTTGAGCAGCCCGTGCAGGAGCGCCTGGTCCGCGTCGCCCCCGCCGGGGAGCTGCGCCGCGTGGCAGGGCTGATGATACCCAACCACGTCCGGCGCGCCGGACGTCACCCTGCCGCGCGCTCCGGCCAGCAGCGCGGAAAGGGGCATCATGCCGCGCGTCCACAGCTCGGCCTCGGCCGCGTCGGCGAACAACTCCGTCACGTCCGTCCCGGGCGCCGCGTAGTCGGACAAACCCTTGACGCAGGTGGCGCAGTACACGGCCAGCAGCGGGCGGCCGGCCGAGCGCCAGGCGTCGATGTTCGCCCGCCGGGTGTCGCGCTGCTCCCCGGGCAGACCGGCCACGCCCAGCGTGCTGCCGCAGCAGCCGAACTTCACGTCGATCAGCCGCGCGCCCAGCTCGCGCAAAAGGTAGCGCGCGTTTTCGCCCCACGACGAGGCCCGGGGGCCGCGACCGACGCAGCCGTCGAACACCGCCACCTCGTGATCGGCGTATTTCGCCGCGAACGCGGCCTCGGGCAAGTCGGTGACGCGCAGCCAGGGGTCGAGCCCCCCGCCCGGCCGCAGCCCCTTGAGACCCTTAAGCGCCAATCCCAGCGAGGCCGGCACGAAGGACTCCGGCAGCAACGCCGCCCCGCGCGCCGCCAGCGACCAGCACGGACCAAGGCGGGTGATCCACTGCTTCCACAGCCACTGTCGGAAATCCGGGTGCGCCGCGCGCATGGCGGCCACCAGCTGCGGCACCTTCACGCCCTGGGGGCAGAGCTTCTCGCAGCGGCCGCAGGCCAGGCACAGGGTCGTCAGCGCCGCCACGTCGGTCTCGCGCAAAAGGGCCGCGTCCCACTTGCTGGGACCGGCCAGCAGGGCCTTGGCCCGGGGGGACAGCTCCTCGCGTCCGGTGGCGGCCAGCAGCGGGCACCCGGCCAGACAGCAGCCGCAGAGCACGCATTCGGCCATTTACGACCACCCCTTGCCGGGATTGAGAATACCGTTGGGATCAAAGACGTTCTTGATGCCGGCCATGACCGCACGCTCGTTCTCGCCCAACTGCCAGGACACATAGGGTCCCTTGGTGATGCCCGTGCCGTGCTCGCCGGAGAGCGTGCCGCCCAGCGAGAGCGTCAGCCGGAACACGGCCTCCTTGCACTTCACCGCGCGCGCGGCCTGATCCGGGTCCTTGGCGTCGTAAAAGATGTTCACGTGGGTATTGCCGTCGCCCAGGTGGCCGTAGCAAACCACGTGGGTGTCGAACTCGCGGCCGATGGCCTGGAAGCCGTCCACAGCCTGCGCGGTCTTGCCGCGCGGCACGGCCACGTCCTCGCCGAGCTTGTCCACCCCGAGGTGGAAGCCCGCCGGACTGACGAGCCGCCGGAGTTCCCACAGCGGCTCCTCCTCCTCCGGTCCCAGGCCCTGGAACAGGCACAGCGGCCCGGATGGGGCCAGCGCCCGCTCCAGACGCGACAACTCCGCCGCCATGGTCTCGCGGCCGCCGTCCACCTTGAGCACCAGCACGGCCTGGGTCGTGTCCTTGGGCCAGGGCACCTCGCGTATCTGACTGATGGCCCAGCAGGCCTTGGCGTCCAGAAATTCCATGGCCGTGGGCAGAATGCCGGCCCGGAACACCCCACGCGCGCCAGCCAGGCAGTCGTGCAGGGAGGGGAACGCGGCCAGCACCGTGGCCGAGCTCTCCGGCAAGGGCAGCAGTTTCAGCGTGAGCTTGGTGAACACCCCAAGGGTGCCGCAGGAGCCGGTGAACAGCCGCGTCAGATCCAGGCCCACCACGTTCTTGTGGGTGCGGCCGCCGGCGTTCACGATGCGCCCGCCCGGCAGCACGGCGCGCACGCCGAGCACGTACTCGCGCGTCACCCCGTACTTGACCGCGCGCATTCCGCCCGCGCAGGTGGCCACGTTGCCGCCCAGGCTGGACATCTTGATGCTGGCCGGATCCGGCGGATAGAACAGCCGGTGCTTCTGCACCAGTGCCTGGAACTCCGCCGTCACCACGCCGGGCTCCACCTCGGCCGCGAAGTCGTCGGCGTCCACGTCGAGCACGCGGTTCATCCACAGGCAGGAGACCACGATCCCGCCGAAGGCCGGCACCGCCCCGCCACTCATGCCCGTCCCGCGCGAACGCGGCACAAGCGGCACACGCTCGGCGTCGGCCCACTTCAAAAGCTCCACGATCTGCTCCTCTCCCTTGGGCCGCACCACGGCCCAGGGCATGGCCGAGCGCCGGCTGGAGTCCGCGCCGTACACGGCCATGGCGGCCGGGTCGGTGACGAGCCCCTCGCCGGGGAACAGACCTTCCAAAAAACGCAGATGGGCGGGAGTGAGGGCGGAGACGAGATTGCCGGTCATGGGGGAAAGTCCTGCGAGAGGCCCGCCCGTGGGCGGGGGTTGGGTCAGCCGCGTTTGTAGTCGGCCAGCTGGCGCGCGGTGTCGCGGTTCAGGTCGCGCTCCTTGAGGTCGTCGCGGCGGTCGTGGACGTTCTTGCCGCGACCCAGCGCGATTTCCAGCTTCACGCGGCCGTTCTTAAAATACAGGCGCACGGGGATGACGGTGAGGCCCTTTTGCGCGGCTGCGGCCTGCAACTTCTCGATCTCGCGGCGGTGCAGCAGCAGCTTGCGCTCGCGGGTGGCCTCATGCTGGTCCATGCCCGCGTTGACGTAGGGCGCGATATGCACGCCGGTGAGCCAGGCCTCGTCGCCGCCAAAGCGCACGTAGCCGTCCATGAAGTTGACGCGGCCCTCGCGCAGGCTCTTGAGCTCCGAGCCCATGAGCGCGACGCCCGCCTCCAGCACCTCCACGAATTCGTAGAGGCGCCGCGCGTTCTTGTTCGTGGCGATGAGTTTCTCGCCAGCGTGACGATTGGAATTCGGACTCATAAGATCAGCCGCCGAGGTCGTCGTTGTCCAGGAGGGACGCAAAGAAGCTCAGTTCCTCCGGGTATTTGTGGAAAATCGTATCGCGCACGAGGCGATTGATCTTGTTCACCGTGCGGCAGGCCAGCACGTCGCGCAAGAGCGCCTTGCATTCGCTCATGCGCGCCTGCCGGATGATGCGCTTGATGCCGGGAATGGCCTGCGGCGAAAGGGAAATGCAGTCCACCTGCATGCCCATGAGGATGGGCACGCAGAAGGGGTCGCTCGCCACCTCGCCGCAGAGGCTGGCCTCGATGCCGGCCTGATGCGCGGCGTCGACCACGTGCTTGATGCTGCGCAGAACCGCCGGATGCAGCGGCTGGTAAAGGTAGCTCACGTGGGCGTTGGTGCGGTCGATGCCGAGGCTGTACTGGATGAGGTCGTTGGTGCCGATGCTGAAGAAATCGACCTCCTCGGCCAGCATGGAGGCCATCATCACCGCCGCCGGCAGCTCCACCATGATGCCCACGGGCATGTCCGGGTTGTAGCGCTTGCCCTCGGCCCGCAGCTCCTCCTGCGCCTCGCGCAGTTTGGCCTTGGCGCGGCGCACCTCGCGCAGGCCGGAGATCATGGGAAACATGAGCGAGACGTTGCCATAGGCGCTGGCGCGGGCCACGGCCTTCAGCTGCGTCTTGAACAGATCCGGGTGCTGCATGCAGAAGCGGATGGCGCGCAGGCCCATGGCCGGGTTGGCCTCGTCCAGCGCGCCGAAGCTGGCGATGAACTTGTCCGCCCCCAGGTCCAGGGTGCGGAAGATGACCTTGCGCGGGCTCATGATGGCGGCGAGGTCGGCGTACTTGTCGGCCAGTTCGTCCTCGCCGGGCAGGTCGGTGCGGTTCAGGTAGCTGTACTCCGTACGGTACAGGCCGATGCCCTCGCCGCCGTTATCCAGCACGGCCGCCACTTCCTCGATGAGCTCGATGTTGGCCAGCACCTGCACGCGGTAGCCGTCGCTGGTCTCGGCCGGGAGCTGACAGCCACGGTAGATGCGGCGTTGATAGTCCTCGAACTGGCTGGCCAGCTCGTTGAATTCGGTGAGTTCGTCCTCGTCGGGGTCCACCAGCACGCGGCCGCCCACGCCGTCGATGATGACGAGGTCGCCATCATGCACGGCCTCCTCCAGGTCGCCCGCGCCAACCAGGGCCGGGATGCCGAGGGTGCGGGCCATGATGCCCGTGTGCGAGGTCTTGCCGCCCTGGGCTGTGGCGAAGCCCATGATCTTGCCCACCTCGAGCATGACCGTGTCCGCCGGGGTGAGGTCGTGGGCCATGATGATGACGCGGCCGTCCACCGTGAGCAGCTCGCGCACGGTGCCCAGCAGCCGGGCCATGACGCGGTCGCTCATGACGCGCACGTCCTGCAGGCGCTCGCGGATGTACATGTCGTCGAGCAGGCCAAAGGCCTTCTCCACCTCGGCCACGGCCTTTTCCAACGCCCATTCGGCGTTGACGCGCAGCTCGCGCACGAGCTTCACCGCCGCGCCGCACAGCTTGGGATCCTTCAGGATCATCAGGTGCGACTCAAGAATGTGGCGGTGCTCGGAAAGTTCAGGCGGAATGCGGTCGCGGGCGCCCTCCAGCTCGGTCTCCACGCCGGAGAAGGCCTGCCGCAGGCGCTCCACCTCGGCCTCGGCCTGCGCCTCGGCGACGGCGTGACGCGGAATGTCCGAGTGATGGCGACGGTTCACGAACACGGCCTTGCCTATGGCGAAGCCCGTGGAAACCGATATGCCGCGAACGATGGCTCTGGCCACTATTTCTCCCCGAATCTGGCGGCGAACAGTTGCGAAATGCGATCCACGGCAGCCTCCGCGTCCGCGCCCCTGGCGTGGATCTCCAGCGTGCTGCCAGGGCCGGCGGCCAGGGTGAGCACGTCGAGGATGCTCTTGGCGTCCACGCTCTGCCCCTGGGCCACGAGGCTTATGTCCGCAGCGAAGGCCTGGGCCTCCCGCGCGATCTGGCTGGCCGGCCGCGCGTGCAGACCAAGCTGGTTGGCCACCAGGACCTGCCGCACGCACGCCTCTCCGGCGCCGTCCCCCGGCCCGGAAATGCCGCTCGTCTCCGTCATGATCTCGCCGTCCTCAAACGTCCGTCCAAAAGTCTTCAGGGCATCGCCACGGGGGGCAGTTCGCAGGCGCGCTGCGCAAGCCAGGGAAAGGCCGACAGCACGGCCAGCACGACCCCGGCGACCACCCAGCGCGGCAGCACGGGCCGCATGGAAAGCAGGCCGGCCACGCCCAAGGCCCCCATTCCCCAGCTCCAGGCCTGAGGGTCCCCCTTGGGGAAGAGCAGGGTCCACAACCACAGCAGAAGCGCCGCGTTGGCGAACTTGATTCGCCGGCCCCAGTTGATGAGATCCCAGCGTTTGAGTTCCGCCAGGAAACTGAAGCCCCGGCGCACGCCGCCAACGAAAGTGTACACGCGGAACGCCTGCAATCCAAGAAAAAAGAGCACGCCCAAAGTGAAGGGCAAGGCCCGCTGGCCCAGCAAAAGCAGACACGAGGTGGCCAGCGCCCAGAAGATGAGCAGGCTGCCGGCGAACACCGAGTCGCCGATGGCCGAAAGCGTGTAGCTCGTGGTGTTTTTGACCTTTTCCAGCGCCTCCGGCGGGAGCCGTCGGCCGGCGATGTCCGCCTCCACCGCCAGGAAGATGCCCACCAGGCAGGGCACCCAGAACGGATGCGAGCTGAAGTGCCGGCCGTAACGCTTCAGGGCCTGCTCGCGCGCCCTGGGCTCGCGGTGGATGACCCACAGCCCCGGCTGCATGGCGTACAGGAGCCCCACGCTCATGAGCCCGCGCGGGTTCATGGACGCGCCCACGAGGTACGTGCGCAGAAAACAGCTCAGGTACGCCTTGCCGCGCTCGCTCCAGAACTGTTCGCGCAGGGACACGCCCTACCCCCGCCCGCCGGCCGGCCGGTCTTCGAGCTCGAAGCCCATGGCCCGCGCCAGTTCGAGGTCCGCCTCGGGCGGGGCCCCGGCGATGGTCAGGTAGTCGCCGATCATGATCCCGCTCGCGCCGGAGTCGAAGACCTCGCGCTGGCCCTCGCCCCCGGCCGCGCCGAACACGGTGCCCCGGCCGCCGCACACGCGCAGGTGCGCCGTGGGCAGCATCAGCCGGAACAACGCCAGGATGCGCAGCGCCTCCGCCGGCGAAAGCACCGGCCGGTCCTGCATCCGCGTGCCGACGATGGGGATGAGGAAATTCATGGGCACGTTGCGCACGCCCAGCTCACGCAGGGTGGTGGCCAGTTCGGCCCGCTGCGCCCAGCTCTCGCCCAGGCCGAATATACCGCCCGAGCAGACGAACAGGCCCTCCTCCAGCGCCAAGCGCACGGCGGCCACGTCGTCCTCGTAGCTATGCGTGGTGCAGATGCCCGGGAAAAAGCTGCGGGCGACCTCCAGGTTGTGGTGCACGCCGGAGAGTCCGGCGGCCTTCAGCCGGCGCAAACGCTCACGGGTCAGGATGCCCACGGAGACATCCGCCGCCAGACCGTTTTGGACCACAAGCTCCACCGCGCGCAGCAGCTTCTCGAAATCGCCCTCGCTGGGGGCCAGCCCGCTGGCCACGATGCCGAAACGGTGCGCCCCCCGCGCGCGCATCTCCGCCGCCGCCCGGCCGATCGCGTCGGGATCGAGGAAACCGTGACGCGGACTTTGCGTATGGTGGCGCGAGGACTGGGCGCAGAAGGCGCAGTCCTCGCTGCACGCGCCGCTCTTGGCGTTGATGATGGCGCACAGCGAAAGCGAGCGCCCCAGGAATTTACACCGCACCTCGCGCGCGCCGTCAAACAGACGGTGCAGCCCGCAGTCCGGGCAGCGGGTCACGGCGGTCACGGCCGCGTCGTCCAGGGCGCGGTTCTCCAGCGCCAGGGCCAGCGCCCTGTCCAGATCCTCCATGCCGGGCTCAGTCATGCTGCGTCATCCTCTCGTAAACATCCTTGGCGGAAAGCGCGCCGTGAAGCCGAGCGGCCACGCGGCGGGCCACCTCGCGCGGCTTGCCGCCATGGGCGCGCTCCTCGGCCAGCAGAACATCCAGCGCCGCGGCGGGATCGTTCGCAACGTCCGTCCCGTCGGCGTCGAAGCCGGCGGGCGCGCCGGAAAGCGGCTCCGGCCCGACGACCACCGTCACCTCGCCGAGCACATCTCCTGGGACGGCGGCGGGGTCGCCCAACCGGCCCAAAATAAACTCCTCGTATTGCTTGGTCAATTCCCGGCAGACCGCGAATTCCCGGTCGCCCAGGACCTCCGCGGCCAAGTCCAGCGTGCCGGCCAGCCGGTCCTTGCGCTCGAAAAAAATCAGGCTCGCGCCCGTGGCCGCATGCCGGGCCAGCAGCTTGCGCGCCTGCCCCTTCTGCCGGGGCAGAAAGCCCAGGAAGGTCATGGGCGCTGGCGGCAGGCCGCAGGCGGAGAGGGCCACAGCCGGCGCGAAGGGGCCGGGCAGGCTGGTGACGAACATGCCGCCCCGCCGGCAGGCGCGCACCAAACGATAGCCGGGGTTGGAGAGCACGGGCGTTCCGGCGTCGCTGATGAGGGCCACGCTTTCGCCGCCGGCGATCAGCTCCAGCACCTGCGGGATGCGCCCCTCCTCGTTGTGGTCGTGCAGGCTGAGGAAGCCCTTGCGGCCGCCGGCGCGCGTCAGCCCCTGCCGGGCGAAGAACAGTCCGGCGCGGCGCGTGTCCTCGGCCAGCACCACGTCGGCGCGGCACAGCACGTCCGCCGCGCGCGGGGAAAGATCGCCCGTGTTGCCGATGGGCGTGGCCACCACGTACAGGCCCGGGGCCAGACGCGCGTCCTCGTGCGTGGAATCAGTCGAAGTCAGCAAGCAGCGCGCCCACCTGAATGCCCATGACCTCGGGCCGGTTTTCGTAAATCTGCCGGATGCGCCAGCACGCCTGGTGCAGCTGCTCGTTGTTGATGCCGTTGCGCAGGGCCGTGTCGGCCTCGATGAAGGCGGCCAGCCGGTCGCACATTTTGAGCAGCGGGCCGTCCTTGGGGTCCAACTCGTCCCGGTTCATGGGACCGCGCAGGTCGGACTCGGAGACGTTGTGCACCTCGCCGTTCTCGCACACTGTGGCGATGAACTCCGACCCAACCTCCAGGCCCAGCAGATAAGCCAGACGATCGGCCAGATCCCCGCAGCCGCCGGCGTTCAGCGGGCCGAGGATCTTGCGCTCCAGCTCCTGCCGCTCGTACTGCTTGATGAGTGCGCCGATGGAGGCGTCCGAGCCCTTGACCGGCGAGATTATATCGCGGGTGAGCAACTCGGGCAGATCGTGCAGCAGCCCGGTGAAAAAATTGTTCTGCCGCCGGGCCTGGCAGGCGCCGGCCTCCACGCTGAAGAACCAGGAGTAGGCGGCCACCAGGAACATGTGCCCCAGCACCGTTGTCTCCGGCACCCGGGGGGTCTGCGACCAGCGCTTCTGAAAACGCAGCTGGCCAGCGCGCGCGGCGAAGCGGCTGAATTCGTTGTTTCCGGACACGAGCTCGGACACGCCGGGGATGTCCATGAGCGCGGTGAGGCGTTCGCGGAAGCTCTCCTCGATCTCGGGCATCTCCTCGTCGTGCTGGTTGAGGGGCTTGAGCAGCCGGAACTCCGAGTACGAGGCGAACAGGTGCGCGGCGAGGAGGATGCGCCGGGCCGGGGTCTTCTCCTCCGGCTCCATGAGGGCGGTCGTCATACGCTCCCAGAAGGCTTCGCCAAGCGGGGCCAGCCGGGGCTTGAGCTGCGGCAGAACCCACTGCGTCAGTTTGTCGTAGTCCTCGCGATTGGCCTTGATCTTGTAGAATACCGGTGGTTTGATGTCCGTGATGATCAGCCGGTAGAAGTAGTCGAACAAACCGCCCTCGATGACCTCTTCGGTGAGGGCCAGGCGCTCGGGAAGGGACATGTTCGCGGTGACGCGGGTGAGGATCATCCAGGCCGCGATCATCTTATGCGCCTGTTTGTCCACCTCCATGAGTTCCATGGGGCGCATGCGGTCGTTCCAGCGCTTCATGAACGCGCCGGAAAACACGAGTTGCAGCAGACTTTTTCGGATGACCGCGGTCATTCATTCCTCCGGGGGGTATGGAACCATGCCGGAGAGTACCCCGCTTCGCCCCACACGGCAAGTGGCGCGGGGGAAGGCTGACCGGATGGTCAGCCCGCCCATGCTCCGCGCCGGCCAGCCGCTCACGGTGCAAACGCGCGTCACGAGCCCCGGCGCGCCGGGCCGGAAGAACCGGCCCGAGGCCAGCTCCGCCATGACGAGGGTTGGCTCCCCGTCGGCCATGCCCTCGGGGACGTAGAGATACGCCACAGCGCGCGGCATCGTTTTCTACTCTCCCGCCCTAAAGCGGCTCTGAAGGCCCCGGTTCGACGAACCCCGGTTCGAAGGACCCCGGTTCGAAGGACCTCGGTTCGAAGGACCTCGGTTCGAAGGACCTCGGTTCAAAGAGCCCCACGCACTCGGCGTGGGCCGTGTGCGGGAACAGGTCCACCACGCGCAGGGCCGTCAGGCGGAAGCTCCCGTCCGGGCCGGCCAACACCCCTGCGTCGCGCGCGAGCGTGGCGGGATTGCAGGACACGTAGACCAGCCGCGACGGACGCAGGGTGTTCAGCCATGCGGCCACGCCCGCGTCCAGGCCCTCGCGCGGGGGGTCGGCCACCACCACGTCCGGTTTGGCGAAACCGTCGGGCAGGCGCTCGGGCGCGGGATGCTCCCCGGTGAGATCGGCGCGCAGAAAGCGGCACACGGCCGGGCCGGAGCCCTTCGCCAACCCGTTCAACCTGGCGTTGGCCTCGGCGTCGGCCACGGCGGCCGGATTGGCCTCCAGCCCCAACACGCGGTCCGGGCCGGGCGAGGAGAGGGCGAGGAACAGCGCGATGCCGCCGCCCCCGCTGTACAGATCGAAAACCACGTCTTCCGGCGTGGGCACGGCCAGCTCGCGCACCGCCGAGTACAGCTCAAGCGCCCCGCCGGTGCTCGTCTGGAAGAAGGAATCGGCCCCCACCACGTACCGCGCGTTCTCCAGCCCCTCGATGAGGGCGGGCTCGCCCAGCGCCAGCATGGTGCGCTCGGCCTGGGCCAGGCCGTCGGCGCGGGCGCGCTCGGCGTGGACAAAGCCGGCAAGCGCCGGGAAGCGCCGCAGCAAATCCTCGCCCATGGCGCGGATGGCCGCGGCCGGAGCGCTGTCCGCCGGGACCGGCGCGGTGATGAGCTGGGCGAGCAGACGGTTTTGCAGCACGCCGTGGCGCAGCACCAGATGCCGCAAAAGGCCCTGCCCGGTGCGACGGTCGTAGGCGGAAAGGCCGGCAGCCCGGCAGGCCTCGCGCACGGCGGCGAGCACCGGCATCCCGGCCTCGGGGAAGATGGCGCAGGCGTCCACGTCGAACACGCGGCCGGAGTCGGTCTTGGCGTAGAGTCCCAGCCGGAGCGACTCCCCCAGCCCCTGGAAGGCGAACTCCATCTTGTTGCGGAAGCCGATGAGCGCCGGGGCGGGAACCGCCGGGAGCACGCGATCGGGCGTCACCTTGCCGATGCGTTCGAGCGCGTCCAGAATCTGCCGCTGTTTCCACTCCAGCTGCCGGGCCGGGTCGAGGTTCTGCAACGGGCAGCCACCGCACGCGGCGAAGTGCGGGCAAAGCGGCGCGACCTCGTCCGGCGAGGGCGACAGCGTCTCCACACGGGTGGCCTCGGCGTGGCGGCGGTGCACGGCGTCGATGCGCGCGCGCACGCGTCCCCCCGGCAAGGCGTCGGTCACGAACACGGTCATTCCCGCGTGCTCCGCGCCGGCGGCCTCGGGCATTTTGGCCACGCCGGCCCCGCCGAGCGCCAAACGCTCGATGTCGAAATCGAAGACCTTGCCCTGCAGGGGATGGGCCGAATACACCGGGCGCGGGGAATGCGACGAGAGCGGCTGAACCCGCCCGCCGCCGGAGCGTCCGCCGGGTCTTCCGGCCCGGCCGTTGTGTCTGGTGCTCAATGTGCCGCCTTTTGTTTCAAGATTTTTTGATTGATTCAGAACGGGGCGAAGTGCTTCGCCGGTCCGGGCGAAGATCCAGGAGAGGTCGCGACGCAGCCGCTCGTCGGGGGCGGAAGGAATCTCCGCCCGGACGGACGCCCGCCGGCCATGGCCCAGGACCAGCAGCGACGGCGCGAACGCCGTGGAACGTCCCATACGCTGGAGCATGCGGTGCGCGGCCGCATCTTGTCAAGCCGGCGCGCTCCCCGGTCGCACCGCTCCCGGTGGCGTCCGCATTCGGGTAAACGCATCGCCCCAGGCGCGACGCCACTTATGATGGTCCAAAGACCAAGAAAGGTCGACCGCCTCAGGGCCGGGCCGCCCCTCGCCAAGAACCGCCGTCGAAGCCACGCCCACGGGGGGGCCGCCGCCGGATCCGCGTTTCTTGAGCGTGGAGGGCTTGAGCAGCGCCCATTTGGCGGGCCTGCCGCCGACCTCGAAGTTGCGCTGCACGCTGGCCACGATGGTTTCGGCGATGACCTTCATCGCGCCGGACAAGTCGCCGGCCCGCTCGGACATGCCGTGCAGGGTGGCTTGGACTGCCTCGTCGTGGATGGAGATATGCGTGCATGGCACGGGGCGAAGATAGCCCGGGCAAAGGCGCGCCGCTTGAAACTGTGCGCGCTATGGATGGTATTTGGACGGATGTTGACGGCCGCGCGGAAATGCGTATTTTGAAGGGGCGAAGGCGAAATCGTGGGCCGCTGCCCGAAACGATTTCGCTGGGGGTCCAGGATGCGGCGGCTCTTGAGATCTTATCCGATTCCCCTCCCCCACATGAGCATCCCGACACGCTGCCGCTGAATGTAGTTCAGCTGACGCACGGGCATGGCTGTCCACGTTTCCAAGCAGCCATGGCTCGCCTGCGCCGCGACGAGGAATTCCATGTCGTCTCCGTCGAGCACCACACACTTCACAAAACGTGTGGTCAGGCGGACCTTGCCGGTGAGCTGGTTGCGTTCGAAGCAACTCCAGACCTCGAACGGATCCTCGATCGTCTCCCGCAAAAATGGTGCGAACGGCGCGCGGTCAAGGGCCAGATGGTCGCCCACCGCCTCGGCCGTGGTCGCGAGGCCAAGACCGCCCCGCCCCCCAGACCTTCCGGCCGTGCGATTTCCGCAAACGCCACGTCAAAGAAACAGGCCCGGGGCCGGTCCACTTGTTCCGCCCGGTCCGAATGATCGGACGGGCAGGCGACGCCGACGCGCCCCTCCCACGCCGAGGCCGCCTGACAGCTGCTGGGCGACGCCGGTCCGACCAGGGAATTCCCGCCGCAAACGCCCCCTTGCCTCCGGTCGCGCGCCCGGTTATGTGTCGGAAAAGACCGCCTGGCGTTTTTTCCTGAAAGGGGCGGCGGATACGAAACCGGGAGTGTGCCGAATGCTGTTCCGCAAAAGGGCCTGGGATTTGATGCGCGAGGATTTCGCCAGCGTGGACGAAAGCGCCAGCCTGGCCGAGGCAGTGCGCGTTCTGCGCGAGAGTCAGAAGAAGACGCCGGAGAACAACGTGGTGCTCGTCCTCGGCCGCGAGGGCTCGCGCACGGACGTGCTCAAGGGCGCGGTGTCCATCTGGACAGTGCTGGCAGCCCTGGACGAGAACGTCCTGCGCGACCACGAACTCAAGGTGGCCGAGGAGTCCGACTTCGACAAGGCCTTCGCCCGGGCCAGCGCCGCCTGCACCCACGTGGCCCTGGACGGCCACATGGAGCCGGACGTGCCCATGCTGAAGCCCACCGATCCCCTGCCTGTGGTGTTGGAGCTGTTCCTGCGCAAAAAACGCGGCTGGGCCGTGGTGGCGGAAAACGGCAAGGTCCTCGGCGTGGTGCTGGTTGCCGATCTGTACCGCACCCTGTCCAACGACATGGTCAACACTTTCTAGCTGTAAAAACCATAGAAAGCTGTCTCCCCGGTTCCAACCGGCCGGATCGTGTTCGCGGGAACCCTCCCGCCAAAGGAAGAACCGAGGGGGCGTTCAGGCCTACGCCGGATTGACGGTGGTGCGCCGGAAGCGGCTTGTCCACCGGCCCCCGGCGGATGAGCTCGCCGAAGGCCGGGATTCGTCCCGTCGGGCTATTGCACGCCGTTGACCACGTTCTGCGGCGCTCCGGCAAAAAACGCCCGCAGGTTCGCCGCGGCGATGCCGAGCAGCCGGATACGCGCCTCGCGGCTGGCCCAGGCCACGTGCGGGGTGATGAGACAATTGGGCGCGGAGAGCAGCGGGTTGTCCGGCGCGATGGGCTCGGTGCGCACCACATCCAGAGCGGCTCCGGCGATGGCCCCCGAGACGAGGGCGGCGGCCAGCGCGGCCTCATCCACCAATGGCCCCCGCGCGCTGTTCACCAGAAACGCCGTCTTCTTCATCCGCCCTATGAGCCGGGCGTTCACCATGTTCTCGTTCTCGGCCGTGAGCGGGCAGTGCAGGCTCACCACATCGGCCTCCTCGAACAACGCCTCCAGCGGGGCGAAGTCGAAGGGACCGTAGGGGGGCATGGGCTTGGGACGCGGGACGTAGGCCAGCACATTCATGCCGAAGGCGTTGGCCAGCATGGCCACGCGCGATCCGATGTCGCCGAATCCCACCACGCCGAAGGTCTTGCCCGCCAGCTCGACGATGGGGTCCTCCCAAAAGCAAAAATCCGGCTGGGCGCTCCAGCGGCCCTCGCTCACGGCGCGCGCGTGCCGCGAAACGTGCGTGAACAGCTCCAGCACCACGGCCATGACGTGCTGCGCCACGGCCCTGGGCGAGTAGCCCGGCACGTTGCACACGGGAATGCCCCGCACGCCCGCCGCGGCCAGATCCACCACGTTGTAGCCAGTGGCCAGCACACAGATGCACTTGAGGTCCGGCAGGGCGTTTATGGCCTCGGCCGAGAGCACGCACTTGTTGGTGAACAGCACCTGCGCGCCCCGGGCGCGCTCCAGCAGCTCCTCGGGCGCGGTGCGGTCGTAACGGACGAGATCGCCCTGCTCCTCGATGAGTTCCCAGGACACGTCCTGGCCCATGGTGAAGGCGTCGAGCACGACGATGCGCGGTTTTCCGATCATGATGCGTCTCCTTTCCCCCGACGCGCGGCCGCGTGGGGAACCGCCGGTGTACCCGCCGGGCGCGGTCCTTGGCAAGGCCCCGTGAACATGACGCACCCCATTCGGAGGCGCGCGGCGCGCGCCTCCCGGACGATATCCACGCGCGAGCCGCCCCGCCCTGCTCCGGTTCCTCGCCACCCCCTTGACATTTCCGCCGCTTCGAGTGAAATGGATTCGCCTGCGGCCACGAGGCCGGAGAGAACTTTCGGAGGATTCATCCATGCTCGGCGAACTTTTGAAGGACATGGCCACCAGCACGCCCCAGGGCGTTGTGGGCGTTTCTCTCATCTTCATCTACTTGGCCTGGATCCTCGCCATGGCCTTCATCCGCATCCACCAGGGCAAACACGAGCAGCACTAGCCCATAGGGGAGCGCCCGCGCGCCTCCCTCCCGGCTCCGCTCGTCCGATACGGTTTCGGCCTGATCGGCGCAAGAAAGCTGTCTGGACCGCCACGCGCGGTTCGGACGGCTTTTCTTTTGTCCCGCGCGGCAATCGGGGTCCGCTCGTGGACCACTGCTTCGTTCCTTGACCGAGACCAAGCCTCCCCCCCCAGCGCACACCGATCATACGAACGGGGTGGGAAGTTTACGCGCTCCCCGCCCCGTTTTTTCTCTCCAGCCCCCACACGTCCAGCCGGTTGACCGGGTCATCGACGCAGTAGCCGTAGAGGTCCTTGGCGCCGCCCTTCGTCGTCGAGAGCGATGCGTGCTGTAGAGAAAGCAAGGCGGCAGCGAGATCACAAGTGGTCCGCACCTTGCTGAGTCAATGCTTGTTGCTCTCTGGATTCTGCGATGGTCTGCGCAAGTACCAGGCAAGCAATGGTATTGCCATACCTGTTGCGAGAAGGAGGTACGATGTCCACAATGGCATGGGATAGCCGTGCCAGGAGCCTCCACCTGCGCCGATCTCTAGCGCTCCTATGCCAACAAACAGTTGACCTAGATAAATTTCCGATAATGTCACTCTCATTTGTTAAACCGCTCATAAGTCTTGTTTGTTATATATCCTGTTACTCCCGCTCCTGTCATGGGCGGGGGACCAGGATCGAAAACGCCGGACACAAAATCCAAAGCATTCGCGATCTTGTCTGGATTTTTCGCCGCAGCGGCCGCTGCGGCCGGAGTCGCTTCAGCTCCGCCCGCAGCGGCGATAGGAAGAGCGCCAGCGCCGAGAGCGATCGCGGTGTATTTCCGCAAGTCTGCGTTGGTTTCATAGGCCTCGACCGCTTTGCGCACGGCTTCATCCGTCCCCCGGGCGCCTTTGGACACCGCCTGGGTTATCCCTTCGGGGGCTTTGTCCCAAAGCTGGTTCAGCCCCTCGCCGATCTTCTGGACCCCGTCCCACCAGTCCTCCGCCAGCCCCCACACGTCCAGCCGGTTGACCGGGGCATCGACGCAGTAGCCGTAGAGGTCCTTGGCGCCGCCCTTCGCACCCATGGGGTCCAGCGCGGTGAAGCGCCCCGTGTCGGCGTCGTAATCGCGCCAGACGAAGTTACCGTGGAGACACTAAAGGCAGGCATTATGGAGCGAAACCGTTACAGCTCCACGCAAGATATGCGAGGCAGAAACCAAGAGCCTTCAAAAAAGCGAGCGGAATGGCGAGGAGCGCCCACCACGGTTTTTGCTTGGGGCCTTTATGAAATGCGAATGCACAGATTATACATGCCAAGAGGGGAAGCCTCGCCGCCAAGTTCCCGGCAATTCCTGTCATGTCGAAGCCGAGAAAGTAATATGGCAGAGACATAGGGAGGAGGGCCGCCAGAAAGGCGGCCCCACCGCATAGCTGGCTTAACCTATTCCCACCGACAAGGTGATGGATTACCGGTTGAACCACCAGATTGCTCCCTTGCGCATGGCCTCTGCTTGATCCTCCTGCCCCGGAGGTGGCTGACGTTCCCACTGGGCAGAGTCCTCATCCAACGCTTTAAGTCGTTCGACAAGGACTTGATCGCATCGTCCTTTGCACTGTTCAATATTTGAGGAATCATCGCAATCGCTCCAACAATAATCATGGGCCCTGCACTGTTCGTCAAGACTGTCGGTAGAAGGTAGCGGCCCGGGTTTGTTCCCATGTTCTTTGGGATTCCAGCCACCAGTCCAATTCTTCCCGCAGTAATTGCCATACTTGGGACCATCTAGAGGGCTGCGACCTTCGCCTCCGAAATCGAAAAGCACATCAGTCCGCAGCCCCCACACGTCCAGCCGGTTGACCGGGTCATCGACGCAGTAGCCTCGGTAACGCGAAGGCTCCCACAAAGGGCAGAGCAACCGGCCGAGTCTTTTACTTGTTCCTATCCTGTCGGGATCGCATGATGTACGCAGCAATGGGAATGCCGATACCTAGCGCGATGAGCGCCCAGCCGAATTGCCTAGGATATGGGGACGCAACCCCCCAATAACGTATCACACCGCGATCAGCGCCAGACCATCCGACGAAAGCAAAGATTGCGCCCAGTATAATATCCGATACCGTCACTCGCTTCATTATTTATTCCTCGTCAGGTCTTTTATGTAGTCGAGGCCAGCAGAAACACCGCCGCCTCGCACACCGCCCCAAGTCATTGCAGGCGGCCCAGGCACAAAAGCGCCTGTGAGAAAATCATAGGCCTTCTCGACATTTTCCGGGTTGCGCGCCACAGTGGCTGCGGCCGCCGGGGCCGCCTCAACTCCGCCAGCCGCCGCGACAGGAAGAGCGCCAGCGCCGAGAGCGATCGCGGTGTATTTCCGCAAGTCTGCGTTGGTTTCATAGGCCTCGACCGCTTTGCGCACGGCTTCATCCGTCCCCCGGGCGCCTTTGGACACCGCCTGGGTTATCCCTTCGGGGGCTTTGTCCCAAAGCTGGTTCAGCCCCTCGCCGATCTTCTGGACCCCGTCCCACCAGTCCTCCGCCAGCCCCCACACGTCCAGCCGGTTGACCGGGTCATCGACGCAGTAGCCGTAGAGGTCCTTGGCGCCGCCCTTCGCGCCCATGGACACGGGAGGTGAATCTGTTGAAGTGCCAGCAGGTTAACTTGATGGGAAAGCGCAGGGGAAGCTACTTTTTGCCACGCAAGGACAACCGGATTGCGGCATATGCGCCACCACCAAGGGCCACAATGAGAATTGTCGCCAGAGGAATCTCAAAACGCCACAATAGAATGGCGGAAAGAATCCCAAACAGGG
Source organism: Desulfocurvus sp. (assembly GCA_020692325.1). Lineage (GTDB taxonomy): Bacteria > Desulfobacterota > Desulfovibrionia > Desulfovibrionales > Desulfovibrionaceae > Humidesulfovibrio. The sequence goes on along the minus strand of JAIMKR010000005.1, from coordinate 137,453 downwards.
CTAAACTATCCCATGTGATTCCACGCATTGCGTCGATTTCCTAAAAAGGCCAGAGACCTTTATCCTTGAGGAAAAGTTTAATGGCCTAATATTCTGAAGGCACACCGTTCTCATCCACATCTTTCTTTAGCCCCTTCCATTGTTCTTCCGTAGGCTGAGTCCCGGTGGAGTTGCTTGAAGGGGTGGCGATTTCTTTGTCTGCTATCTCTTTAATAACCCGTTCTGGTGGCATCGGATCAAGACCGAGTTTATCACGCACGAGCTTTGGAACTTTTGTCAGTACGGTTGTGGGCAACTCCCATACCGCCCCCATCAGCCCCCACACGTCCAGCCGGTTGACCGGGTCATCGACGCAGTAGCCGTAGAGGTCCTTGGCGCCGCCCTTCACGCCCATTGGGTCGAGC
>JAIMKR010000005.1:38957-136794 GCA_020692325.1 Desulfocurvus sp. | reverse complement strand
GTGCGGCCCGGGCGCGCCGGATCGTACACCAGCCGCCACCAGCGCTCGCCATCGAAAAACTCCCGCAAGCGCAGCGCGTCCAGCCACTCGAAGGCCTCCACGAGCCCGCCGTTGATGCGTTTTTCACGCCGCAGCCCAATGGAATCGTAAGCGTATTCGATGCGCTCGCCGCCGGGCATATCCACCGCAAGCAGCAGGCCCGAAGGCTCGTAGAGGTAACGCGTCTCGCGCGGATTCGAGGCGGCGTCCTCGACCTTCAAATTGCGGAATCCCGCGCGATCGTGGCCGAACTGAACGCCGCCAACCTGTAGCAGCCGGTCGTCCAGGCTGTACGTGTAGCGCCGTTCGCCGCGAAAGCGCCGCAGGTTGATGTCCGCGAGCCGCCGGCCTTCGCCGTCGTACAGATACGATTCCAGCAGGTTGCCCGGGCCGTCGGTGACGCGGGTCAGGCGTCCGGCGGAATCGTAGGCGTAGCGCCGGGTTTCGGCCTCGCCGCCGAGGTTCAAGCTGCGTGCTGTGATGCGCCCCTGCTGGTCGCGCTGAAATGCGGGTGATGAAGTGGGCATGACGGCTCCTTGCGTTTGCGCGCCGGTGTTGGATTCCCCAAAGGGGAGACGGCGCGAATCGACAAGTATACCGCTGGGTTGGACGACTGGACGGAACGGGCGTGGTTTTGGCCGGGAAAAGGATGGAAAAAGCGGGTTGACGCATGTTGGGAGGAAATGAGGGCGTGCCCCCCCCCACGACTCGCGCGGGGGATAAAAAAACGACCCGCAGGGAATTCCCCACGGGTCGTCGGTGCGTTACGATCGGAAGCGTCGTGCCTACTTGTCGCTCCACTCCAGAAACAACTCGTTGAGCTCGTCGGGCGGCAGCTCGGGCGCGTCATACATGCCGGCCTGCCGGCGCTGGGAGCTCATCTCGTAGAGGATGACGGCGGCCGCCACGGACACATTGAGGCTTTGCACCATGCCCAGCATGGGGATGTACAGCTCGTCGGGCACGTGCTCGGCGATCTCCGGCGAGGAGCCGCGATGCTCGTTACTCAGGATCACCGCGGTGGGCTTGGTGAAGTCGTAGGTGTCCAGCGGTTTGGCCGTGTCGGAGAAGCCGGTGCGGATGACCTGCATTCCGGCCTTGGCGAAACCGTCGAGCATCTCCCCGGCCGAGGGATGCGGCACGCGCTCCACCCACTTCATGGCCGAGGCCGAGGATTTGACGCCCATCTGCGGCCACGTCTCCGTGGTGTAATGCAGGTGCACGCGCATCACCCCGAAGGCGTCGCAGCTGCGCAGAATGGCCGAAACGTTGTGCGGATTCCAGATGTTGTCCATGACCAGGGTGAAGCTGGTCTGACGGCGGGAGAGCACGGCGCGGATGCGCGCCTCGCGCTCGGGTGTGATGAAGCCTCGCATGGGCGGCCTTGTACCCGAGGGCGGACGGCGGCGCAACCCCGCGCCGACCGGCGGCCGATCGTCCAGGAGAACGTTTGCCGGCGTGTTGACTTTCATCCCGCAAGCGGGAATAGAATAAAGCACAACAGGCGGTATGTCCGTCCCCCCTGGAGGAAAACTATGCGCGCACTGGTGGCCGAAGACGAATTTCTGGGCCGGAAGGTGCTCTCGGTGTTCCTGAACACCTTGTTCGAAGTGGACGTGGTGGTCAACGGCAACGAGGCGGTGGAGGCCTTCAAACTGGCGCACGAGGAAGGCCGGCCCTACGATCTTCTGCTTATGGACATCATGATGCCGGAGCTCGATGGGCTGGAGGCCCTGCGCCGCATCCGCCTCCACGAGCAGACCCTGCCCGGCCGGCCGAGCGTGAAGGTTCTCATGACCACGGCCCTCGACGATCCCAAGACCGTCATCCGTTCCTTTCACGACGGCGAGGCCTCTGGTTACATCGTCAAACCCGTGCGCAAGGACAAGCTGTTCGAGGAGCTCAAGAAGCTCGGCTTCATCGCGGAATAACCTGGGGGGGGATAAAGCGTGAGTGACGCGCTGTCCGAGGAATTCTTCGCCGAGGTGAGCGACAAGTACTACCCGCAGGTTCTGGAGGGTCTCGAACGCCTAGGCGCGGGCGACGTGACCGGCGGCATCGACATCCTCGCCCGGCCCCTGCACACCATCAAGGGCGTCACCGGCTTCATGCCTGGATTCGAGGCCGCCAGCCAGTTCACCCACAAAGTGGAAAGCTTCCTCAAGAAGCTGCACGCCGGAACCCTGCCGCACACGAGTGACAACATCGAACTGGCCGCCCATGGCGTCAACTCCGTGTTCGCCGCCATCGAGCAGATACGCGACCAGGGCGCACCGGACCAGAGCGAGATCGACGCCGTGTGCCAGGTGCTGGCCAAGGCCGCCGGTGAGGACGGGCAGCCAGGCAAGACCGAGGAGACCGCCTGCGTGCGCGTGGAAAACGAGGCCGAAGCGGCCGTGGTCCGCATCGTCTGCCCGCGCGTGCACAAGAAATCGCAGTCGCAGGAGATCACCGCCGCCATTTTGGCCCTGTCCCAGGAAAAATCCGTGATTCTCGACGTGAGCGGCGTTAGGAGCTTCGGCTCCGGCGTGTGGGAGGATCTCGCGGGGCTGGCCGGCATGTGGTCCATCTCCGTGCGCGGGCTGTGCGGGGCCTGCCGCGAGAACTTCTACGCCTGGGACTTCGACGCGGTGTTCCGGCCGCTCGCGGAATGCACCGTGGAGTCCGCCAAATGAGGGATCACATCCGGCAATGCATCGACGCGCTGGAGGAGAAAATCCTCCAGTTGGAGGGCGGCCGGCCCACGGCCAACGACGTGACGCACGTGCTGGAGGCACTTGGCCTCACGCACCTCAAGCTGGCCTCGGCGCAGGTCATCTCCCTGTTGGACATGCTGGCCGACGGCATCACCCCGGTGAACGAGGCCATCGTCACGGCGCTTTTGCGCCTGTGCGAGGCCAACAAGAAATTCCTGTACACGCTGGCCGGCGTCCTCGACCAGCCCAGGGCGAGCGCGCCCATGCAGATTCCCGCCGCCGAGGCGGCGGAGTCGGCAGGCGCACCGGCGGGCACACCGACGGACGCCGGGACGCCGACAAACGGCCCGACTGCAACGGAGGCCGCGCCGACGGCGGCGGACGACGCCGACAACCACGCCGAGAAGGCCATCGCCGCGAGCAAGCAGGGCATCAGCAGCATCCGCGTGCCCACCGAGCGCCTGGACAGCCTCATCGAACTAGTGGGCAAGCTCATGGTGACCTTCGCCGTGCTCTCGCAGGGGGGAATGCGCGGGGCCACGCTCTCCGCCTCCACCCTGGCGGAGCTGGACACCGTCATCAACGGCCTGCAAACCCAGGTGGACGCCATCCGGCTGGTCCCGCTCAGGCAGATTTTCCTGCCCCTGAATCGGCTGGTGCAGAGCCTCGCCCAGAAAATGCACAAGAAGGTGCATTTCACCATCACCGGCGACGAGCTGGCCCTGGACAAGACCATCGTGGAAAGTCTGAACGAACCGCTGGTGCACCTGCTGCGCAACGCCCTGGACCACGGTCTGGAGCCGCCGGAGGAACGCGCCGCCGCGGGCAAGGACGAGACCGGGCAGGTCGTCCTTGCCGCCTGGCGCAAGGGCGAGACCGCCTACGTCGAGGTGACGGACGACGGCCGGGGCCTGAACGCGGAGAAAATTCTCAAAAAGGCGCGCGAGCGCGGACTCGTGGGCGCGGACGAGACCCCGTCCGAGGCCGAGATCGTCCAGTTCATCCTGGCCACGGGCTTCTCCACGGCGGAGAAAGTCACCGACGTCTCCGGCCGGGGCGTGGGCATGGACGCCGTGGCCAACGCCGTGCGCGTGCAGCTCGGCGGCGAGATCAGCATCGAGAACCGCAAGGAGGGCGGCTCGCGCTTCCTGCTCTCCATTCCCCTGTCGCGCTCGGTGAACGAGGGAATCGTGGACGCGCTGGTGTGCCGCGTGGGCGCGGAGACCCTCATCGTGCCCTCGCGCGACGTGGTGGAGATCTACGCCCCGTCCCCCGGCGATCTGGTGACCCTTCCGGGCGGATCGGAAACCATGAGCGTGCGGGATCGCATCTTCCATCTGGTGCGCCTGTGCCGCCACCTGGGCCTGGGTGACTCGTGCCAGGACGTGGAGCACGGGCTCGTCATCACCGTGCGCATGGGCGAACTCTCGGCCGCGCTTCTGGTGGACGAGATTCTGCGCCAGCAGCAGGTGGTGGTCACCGGCTTCACCGTGCCCGTGCAGGAGATTTACTCCCTGCCCATCCTCGGCTTCGGCATGATGGGCGAGACCGACGCGCTCGTCCTCGACGTGGAGAAGCTGCTGAACGACCTGGTCCAGCAACCGACCGCTTGACACCCGCCCCCCCGCCGTCTACTCACAAGCCGTCCGGTGCCCCGCTGAGGCGGAGTGAAAAGGGAATTCCCGTGCGATTCGGGAGCGGACCCGCCGCCGTGAGCCCCGCAAACGGTCGGCCCCCTTGTGCGCCACTGGGAGAAATCCTGGGAAGGCCGGGGCCGACGGGGTGAGCCGGAAGACCTGCCGGAGCGTGTCATAGGGCTTCTCGTCGGCAACGAGGGCTTTTGTCCGACGGGACTTTTTGAAGGGGACGAATACGGGAATCCTCTTCCGGCGTTTTGCTGCGCCGGAAGAGGATTTTTTTGTCCCCCCCACCGCCCTCCACTTTTGGAGGTATCGCCAATGCGATTTACCGCAGGACGCGCCATCATGCGCGCCGTTCTTCCCTGTCTGCTCGGTCTGGCCCTGGCGCTGCCGGCCTTCGCCGGCGAGCACAAATCCGCCGCGCCCAAGCATGGCATTCTTCTCGTGGCCTTTGGCACCAGCGTGCCCGAGGCCACTCCGGCCATCGAGACGCTCAAACGCGACGCCGAGGCCGCTTTCCCCGGCGTGCCCGTGCGGCTGGCCTATTCCTCGCACATCATCCGCGACAAGATTGAGAAGGAGGGCATCAGAAAGAACTCCCCGGCCCAGGCGCTGGCCGACATGGCCGCCGAGGGCTTCACCGACGTCTCCGTACAGTCGTTGCAGACCATTCCCGGCCGCGAGTACACCGACGTGAAGGCCACCGCCGAGCTCTTCGCACACATGCCCAAGGGCATCCGTCACGTGAGTGTGGGCCGGCCCCTGCTCTTCCTGCCGGAGGACATCGCCGCCGCCGCGAAGGCCATTCTGCCCGTGCTGCCCAAACACGCCCGGGGCGAGGCCGTCATCCTCATGGGCCACGGCACGGAGCATCCGGCCAACGCGGCCTACAGCGCGCTCCAGCTGGAGCTGTGGAAGCACGACAAGAGCGTCTTCGTCTGCACCGTGGAGAGCAAGCCCGCCATCGAGGACATCATCCCGCAGCTCAAGACCGGCCATTTCCGCACGGCCTACCTGGTGCCCTTCATGAGCGTGGCGGGCGACCACGCCCACAACGACATGGCCGGCCCGGAGAAGGACTCCTGGGCCAGCCGGCTTTCGGCCGCGGGCATCACGCCCAAGCCGGTGTTCGTGGGGCTGGGCAGCCGTCCCACCGTGGCCAGACTGTGGATGGACCACCTGCGCGAAGCCGACAAGGCGCTGGGCCTGTAATCATGGCGGCGGAGGCCAAGGCGCGCGCCGCATCCCCCGAATCGGGGAACGGCGAGGGAAAGCCGGGGAAGCGGAACGTTTGCGCCGTCGTCCTCGCGCTGGCCGCGCTGGCCTCCGCCCTGCTTTTCACCACGCTGCTGGCCTGCGGCGTGGGCAGCTATCCCACAACGCCGGGGCAGACCCTGCGCGCCCTGGCCCAGGCGGCCGGCGTTTCCCTCGGCGCGCCCGTGGACGCGGATCTCGCCGCCGTGGTGGTGGACATCCGCCTGGCGCGGGTGCTGCTGGCCGGCATGACCGGCGCGGCGCTCTCCGTGGCCGGTGCGGCCTTTCAGGGCGTGCTGCGCAATCCGCTGGCCGACGCCTTCACCCTTGGCGTGTCCGGGGGGGCCGCCTTTGGGGCGTCCATGGGCATCATCTCCGGCGTGGCCGGAGCCGCCGCGCTGGCCGGCGACGTGCGCGCCCTGCCCGTCTGCGCGCTGGCGGGCGCCCTGGCCGCGCTGGCGCTGGTGCTGCTGCTGGCCCGGGCCGGCGGTCCGCTCTCCGGCCTGCGGCGCGAAACGCTGGTGCTGGCCGGCATCGTGGTCTCCACGTTCCTCTCGGCGCTCATTTCGCTGCTCAAGAGCCTGGACGAGGAAAGCGTGTCCAGCATCGTGTTCTGGATCATGGGCAGCTTCCAGGGCCGGGGGTTCGAGCACGTCGCGCTGGCCTGGCCGTACATGCTCGTGGGCGCGGGGATCGTGTTCTGGCGCGCGCGCGAGCTGGACCTGCTGAGCCTGGGCGAAACACAGGCGCGGATGCTGGGGCTGGAGGCCGGACGCTCGCGCCTGTGGCTGCTCTTCGGCGCGAGCCTGCTCGCCGGGGCCTCGGTGGCGGTGTCGGGCGTCATCGGTTTCGTGGGTCTGGTGGTGCCGCACCTGGCGCGGCTGATGCTGGGGGCCGGGCACCGGCGTCTGCTGCCGGCCTCGGCGCTGCTCGGCGCGCTTTTGCTCATCTGGAGCGACGTGCTGGCCCGCACGGTGCTGCCGCGCGGGGCCGAGCTGCCCGTGGGCGTGGTGACGGCGCTCGTCGGCGGGCCGTTCTTCTGCCTGCTGCTGGCCCGGAATTTCCGCCTCGCCGGGCGCGGCGCGGGGAGGGGCTGATGCTGCGCGCCGTGGATCTCTCCTGCGGGTATGGGCGCACGACCGTGCTGCGCGGCGTGAACCTGACTATGGCCCCCGGTGAATTCGTGGCGCTGCTGGGTCCCAACGGCTCGGGCAAGACCACGCTGCTGCTGGCTCTGGCCGGACTGCTGCCCGCCGCCGCCGGCCGGGTGGAGATCGACGGCCGCGACGCTGCGCGGCTTTCGGCCCGGGAGCGCGCGCGGCTGGTGTCCTGCGTGCCGCAGGGCGGCTCGGCTCCGCCGGGCTACACCGTGCGCGAGCTGGTGCGCATGGGGCGTTTTTCGCGCGGCGGGTTCTGGGGCGGCGGCTGCGCGGATGACGACGCGGCCTGCGAGGCGGCGCTCGTCGACACCCACTGCCTGAATCTGGCCGACCGGCAGGCCGCCGAGCTTTCCGGCGGGGAGTTCCAGCGCGTGCTGCTGGCCCGGGCCCTGTGCCAGGGGCGTGGGCTGCTGCTCCTCGACGAGGCCACCTCCGCCCTCGATCTGGCCCGGCGGGTGGAGGCCTTCGACCTGCTGGCCCGGACGCACCGCGAGGGCGGCTCGGTGCTGGCCGCCGTGCACGACCTCAACCTTGCGGCGCTGTACTGCCCGCGTCTGATCTTTCTGAAAAACGGCCGCGTGGCGCTGGACGGCCCCACGCGCGAGGTCTTCACCGAATCGAACCTGAGGGACATCTATGAAACGGACATCCGGGTGGGAAAGCATCCCGTCACCGGCGCGCCACAGGCGCATCTTCTTCCTGGCGCTGGCGCTGCTGCTCTGCCTCGCGGCTAGGGCACAGGCCGGGCAGGTCGCCATCACCGACGACACGGGCCGCAGCATCGCCCTGGTCCGGCCGGCCACCCGCGTCATCGCCCTGTACGGCGCGTTCAACGAGATTCTGGACGGCCTCGGCCGGGTGGACGCCATCGTGGCCCGCACCGACGCCGACACCTCGCCCGCGCGCATCGCCCGGCTGCCGGTCATCGGCACGCACATGCGGCCCAACGTCGAGGCCGTGCTGGCGCGGAAGCCCGACCTCGTGCTCCAGATGGCCGGCCGCAAGGAAGCGTCGCTACCGGTGGAGGCACTGCGGCGGCGCGGCGTGCCCGTGGCCGTGTTCCGGGCCGAGACCTTCGCCGAACTGTTCTCGGTCATCCAACGGGTTGGGGTCCTCACGGGCTCGGAAAAACGGGCCGAGGCCATGGTGCGCGACATGAAAAAACGACTGGCCGCGCTGGACGCCCGCATGGCCAAGGCGGCCAAGCGCCCGCGCGTGTTCTACGAGGTGCGCTCGCCGGACATGCTCGCGGCGGGCGACGGCGGCATCGTGGACGAGATCGTCCGCCACGCCGGCGGAGTGAACTGCGTGGCCGACGCGCCCGGAAAATTCGCCCGCGTGAGCGAGGAGGAGATCATCCGCCTCGCGCCCGAGGTCTACATCATCCAGCGCGGGCCAATGAATCAGACCCCGCTGCCCCTGGACAAACGTCCGCGCCTCGCCGTGATTCCGGCGGCCAGGACCGGCCGCGCGTGGTTCGTGGACGAGAAGAAATACGCCCGACCCGGCAGGCAGAGCGTGGACGCTGCCGAGGAGCTGGCCCGCCTGCTGCATCCCGAGCTTTTCCCCGCAACCGCGCGAGCGGCCGCCGCCGCGCCGAACAAGGACGGCAAATGACCCGCCACGGAACCCTCTACGGCATCGGCGTCGGCCCCGGCGATCCCGACCTCATCACGCTCAAGGCCGTAAAAACGCTGCACAGGGTGGACGTGGTGCTGGCCGCCGCCTCCACCAAGAACGAGGCCTCCCTGGCCCTGTCCATCGCCACGCCGCACCTCGCCCTCGGCGTGGAGATCCTGCGCCTGGGCTTTCCCATGACCCGCGACGCGGCCGTGTTGGACGCCGCCTGGAACGCCAACGCCAAGGCCGTGGCCGAAATCCTCGACGCCGGGAAAAGTGCGGCCTTTCTGACCCTGGGCGACCCGCTGACATACAGCACCTTCGGCTACCTCGCCCGCGCCCTGGCCCCGCGCACGAACGCGCCCGTGGAGGTGGTGCCGGGCGTCACCAGCTATCAGGCCGCGGCGGCCCGCACCGGCCGGGTGCTGGTTGAGAGCGGCGAGAGCATGGCCGTGGTTTCCGGCGTGGCCGACGAGGCCAGCCTGACCCGCGTGTTGGAGAACGCCCAGAGCGCGGTGATCCTGAAGGCCTACAAGAACCTGCCGGTCATCCGCCGCGTGCTGAAAAAACTTGGTCTGGACGACGCCTGCGTGTTTGTCACGCGGCTCGGCCTGGAGGGCGAGGAGGTCATCTCCGGGTTGGACAACCTGCCGGAAAAACCCAGCTACTTCTCGCTCCTGTTGGTGCGGAAGCCGGGGTAGACCGGCCCTCCGGCAAAGGAAGGACGCTTCGGGTTGGACAACCTGCCGCGCCGTTTGGAAAACGCGGCGGGGATGCGTCGCGCGCCGTCCGGCTCCCGGCCGCGGCCAGGGCCAGCCGCCGCTCCCAGGCCGCGCTGGCATTCCGCGATGGGAAGGGCGGCGCGGGCCCGCTCCAGCACGGCCGGCGAGGCATAGGCTCCCGCCGCGTCCGTGGGACCGTCGCCACCGTCCGTGGAGGCGGAGAGAAAGAGGGGATCACCGCCACAGCCCAGAAAACCGCCCGCCTCGCCGCGCAGTCCAACGAAGGCTCCACCGCATCCGTGTGTGACCATCCGGGGAGACGGAGAAAGCGATAGAGGGCCATCGCAGCCCGGTCCCCTCAGACTCGCCGCGTCCCCGCTTTGTCGGCCGCAAGCTCCACGACGACTCGACACCATGCCGCGGCGAACGCCGTTCCCGCTACTCCACCAGCAGCATGTGCAGATCGCAGACGTTGGTGCGCGTGGGACCGGTTTTGTACAACCCGCCCACGGCCTCGAAGAAATGATACGAATCGTTGGCCGCGAGCGCGTCGGCGATGGACAGCCCGGCGGCGCGGGCGCGCTCCAGCACGGCCGGCGAGGCGTAGGCCCCGGCCGCGTCCGTGGGGCCGTCGCTGCCGTCCGTGGAGGCGGAAAGGAAGGCCATGCCCCGGCCGCGCAGAGGATCGCGCTCCATTTCCGCCAAAAAGGCCAGCGCCATTTCCTGGTTGCGGCCGCCCTTGCCCCCGCCGGTGAGGGTGACCACGGTCTCCCCGCCAAGAATGACGCAGGCCGGGCGTTTGACCAGCATTTCCGAATCGCGCACGTCACGCGCGATGCCCGCGATGAAGCGCGCCGCCTCCCTGGCCTCGCCCGTGAGCTGGCAGGTGAGCGGGGCCACGTTGCAGCCCAGCTCGCGCGCCTTGGCGCAAGCCGCCAGCAACGCCACGCGGTTGGTGCCGATGAGCAGGTTCGTCGCGCGGGAGAACGCCGCGTCGCCGGGTTTGGGCGTCTCGTCGATGGCCCCCGCCGCGCCGAGTTCCAGCGCCCGCAGCGCCGCGCGGGGAATGGCCGGGCCGATGCCGTGGCGCTCCACGATGGCCAGCGCCTGGGCGTAGGTGCTGGCGTCCGGGCTGGTGATGCCCGAGGCGATGGTGTCCAGCCGGTCGCCCACCACGTCGGAAAGGATGAGCGAGACGCTCTCCGCCGGTGCCAACAAGCGCAGAAAGCGCCCGCCCTTGAGAGCCGAGAGGTGCTTGCGCACGCAGTTGATCTCCCGGATGTCCGCGCCGCAGGCAAGCAAGGCGCGGGTCACCGCCTGCTTGTGCTCCAGCGTCAGCCGCACCTCGCGCCCGGCGTCGAAATAGGTCATGGGCGCGGGCAACAGCGCCGAGCCCCCGCCGGAAATCAGATTGATGACGAGATCATCCGGCCCGGCCGAACGCGCCAGTTCGGCCAAGCGCGCGGCCGCCGCCACTCCGGCCTCGTCCGGCACCGGGTGGCCGGCCTCCAGCTGTTCGATGCGTGTGAGCTTCTCCGTGTGGCCGTACTTGGTGCAGACCAGCCCGCCCCATTCGAGGTCGGGACGCGCGCCAAAGATCTCCTCCACGGCGAGCGCCATGCGCGCCGAGGCCTTGCCGCAGCCCAGCACCAGCACCCGCCGGCCGCGCGGCAGCTCCGTCTCCCACGCGCCGTCCTCCAGCTCCACGCGCAGGCTGTCGTCGCGCAGGCGCATGTGATCGCGCAGCATTCCATAGGGATCGATGCGGGCGAGCGCCGCCTCGAATATGCCGCGCAGGGCAGAAAACTGCGGTTCCTCGCTCGGATGCGCCATGAACGCGGCCTCCTGTGGATCAAAAGGAAAGGATGGCGCAGGCTAGCCGTTTCGCCCTGGGGATTCAAGGTCCGCGGGCACTTCCTCCCAAAAATCCGGCGGGAGTTGCGGTTGACTCTTGCCGCCGCCGGACATAAATTGTGCCTATATGCACAATAAGACGGTCGAACGACGCCCGTCACCGATAGTGAGAACACGACACGAACCAGCCGGATGCGAAGCGATCCGGCACGGCGTAATCCGCCGAAGGAGCGAGCCATGTGGGATGAGGAAATCGATCTCTACGCGGTGAAGGAAGTGAGGACCCGGACGACTGCCTACCTGGGGGCGGGCGCCATCGCCAAAATGAAGGACATCGCGGCGGCCCTGAAGGCGCGCGGGGTGACGAGCGTGCTGTGCGTGACCGGCGGACACTCCTACAAGCTCACCGGCGCCTGGGACCACGTGGTCGCCGCCTGCGACGAGCAGGGCATCCGCATCACCCTTTACGACCGCGTGACCCCCAACCCCACCACAGACTCCATCGACGAGGCCGCCAAACTCGGAGCCGAGGCGGGCGCGCAGGCCGTCATCGCCATCGGCGGCGGCAGCCCCATCGACGCCGGAAAGAGCGCGGCCATTCTTCTGGCCAACCCCGGCCACACCGCCCGCGAGGTCTACAGCTTCACCTTCGTCCCCGAAAAGGCCGTCCCCATCGTGGTCATCAACCAGACCCACGGCACCGGCAGCGAGGTGAACCGCTTCGCCGTGGCCACCATCACCGACCTGAATTACAAGCCGGCCATCGCCTACGACTGCCTGTACCCGCTCTACTCCATCGACGACCCCGCCCTCATGGTCAAGCTCTCGCCCGCGCAAACGCGCTACGTCTCCATCGATGCCGTGAACCACGTCATCGAGGCCGCCACGTCCATCGTCGCCAACCCCCTCTCCGTGCTGCTCGCGCAGGAGACCATCCGGCTGGTGGCCGAGTACCTGCCGCGCGCCATCGAGAACCCCGGGGACCTGCGCGCCCGGTACTGCCTGGCCTACGCCGCCATGATCGGCGGCACCGCCTTCGACAACGGCCTGCTGCACTTCACCCACGCCCTGGAGCATCCGCTCAGCGCCGTGAAGCCGGAACTCGCCCACGGTCTGGGACTGTCCATGCTGCTGCCGGCCGTCATCCGCCAGTGCTACCCCGCCCGGCCGCATGTGCTGGCCCAGATCCTTCAGCCCGTGGTTCCCGGGCTCAAGGGCATGCCGGACGAGGCCCTCACAGCCGCGCGCGGTGTGGAAACCTGGCTCGCCAGCGTCGGCGTGGCGCAGAAGCTGACCGACGAGGGCTTCGGTGAAGGCGACATCGAGCGCCTGTGCGATCTGGTGGAGAAGACGCCGTCGCTCGGCCTGCTGCTCTCCGTGGCCCCAGTGCCCGGCACGCGCGACCGCGTGGCCGCCATCTACCGCGAGTCCCTCACGCCGCTTCCCAAGGCGTAGCCCTCGCGGCCCAGACCTATCCACCACGGCGAAAACAACGAAGGCGGGGAGGCATATGCCTTCCCCGCCTTTCGCATGTCCCGCGCCGGAACCGACCTCCCGCGCACAACGACGCAAAACGCCTGCCCGGCGACGCAGCGGCAGCGGAGTCGCCGGCACGCGGGTCCAGGGGATGCATATCCCCTGGCCGCCGGAGGCATCTTCTGCGCCTGCCGCCGGAGGCAGCCACAGCGCCGCGAGGGCCTCGCTGCTATTTCCTGGGCGGGTGGGCGATCCAGTCGGCGAAGCGCACGGCCTGCTCCGACAGGTTGAAATGCGAGCGGGCGAACTCCCAGGCGGCGTGGCGCAGCGCCATGCGCCGATCGGACGACATGGTCAGCAGGAAGCGCAGGGCCTGTTCCAGGCCATCGGCCCCGGGCTCCGGGGAAACGAGGAACTCGCGGCAGGCCTCCGGCCAGATTTCCGGCACGCCGCCAGCGGCCCGGGCCACGGGCGCCAATCCCGCGGCCATGGCCTCCTCCAGGGCGATGCCCAGCGGCTCGATGAGCGTGGGCTGCACGAACACATCGCTTTTCACCAGCAGTCCCTGCACGTCCAGCGTGAAGCCGACCCACTCCACGCGGTCCGACAAGCCCAAATCGCGGGTCATGGTGTGCAGCTTGTCGGCCAGACGGCCGGTGCCGGCGATGACGACGCGGAAGGCCACGCCGTCGTGCATCAGACGGGCAAGCGCCTCCAGCAGGTCCTCGTGGCGATTGTCCGCGTTGAGCTGGCTGGTGACGAGCACAACAGGGGGGTCGTGTTCGGCGAAGGCCGGAGCCTCCGGCACGCGCACGCCGGGGTGCAGGGCCACGGTCTCGCGGTCGCGCACGCTGGGCACATAGACGGCGATGCGCTCGCGCACATACTCGCTGCCGCACAACAACCGGGGCTTGATGAACTTGTTCATCAGCCGCACGAGCACGTAGTCCTCGAAGTCGCCGCCGCTGCCGACGTGCTGCACAACCTGTCGTCCCAGCAGCCGCGCGGCCACGCCGGCGGTGCGCAGGTCCCTGGCCAAGCTCACCACGACCACGTCCACGTGATTCAGCCAGAAGGAGAACAAAAAGAAGAGGATGGCCACGGGGTTGAAGTCGAACCCGAAGCGCACGGCGCGCGCGTGCAGACCAAGGCGCGCGGCCTTGTCCACAAAAGCGCCGCGCTGGCCGAAAATCCAGACCTCGTGCCCCTGCCCGGACAGTTCCACACCCATGTCCAGACACCAGGTCTTTACGCGGCCCCACTTTCTCGTGGCGTTCACGAACGCGATGCGCATAATGATTTTGTCCTTCCCCGCCTCGGTTTCACGGGCCGCTTACCACTTCCTCCCCAATGCGTCCAGAATACGCGAAAATGGTCTTCCGCCCTTGACTGAACGAGCATATGCTCATAACATGATCCGATCGGAGGTTTCATGCCCAGACCACGCTGCCGCCGCCACATCGACGGCGCGCCCGCCTGCCTCGTGTTCAAGCCCGCTGGACGGCCCGTCGCACGGCTGGAGGAAATCGTCCTCAGCCTGGAGGAGTTCGAGGCCATCCGCCTGGCGGACCACGAGGGGTTATATCAGGAGGAGGCGGCGAGGCGCATGGGCGTTTCGCGGCAGACCTTCGGCCGCGCCGTGACCAGCGCCAGGGGCAAGGTCGCCCGCGCGCTGGTGCTGGGCTGCGCCCTGCGGGTGGCCGCCCCGAATGCCGACGCCCCCGATGACGCCGACGCCCCGGGAGCGCACGACGCGCCGCCCAAGGGCCAGAACCGGAGCGGACCCCGCGTTTGCCCCGTGTGCGGCGGGCTCCGCCGCCGGCGTTGCGGCCGGCCCCCCGCCCTCCAACAACCAAACGGAGACGACCTATGATCAAGATCGCCGTTCCCACGCGAGCCGGACAGGTGGACGAGCACTTCGGCCACTGCGAGTCCTTTACCATCTACAGCATCGACGACGAGAAATCCGTGGTCGACCAGGAGCGCTTCACCCCGCCGCCAGCCTGCGGCTGCAAGTCGAACCTCATCGGCACGCTCAGCGAGATGGGCGTTTCCGTGCTCATCGCCGGCAACATGGGCGAGGGCGCGGCGGTGCGCCTGGGGCAGGCCGGCATCAAGGTCTTCCGCGGCGTCGCGGGCGACGTGGGCGAGGCCGTGCAGAACTGGCTGGACGGCAAGATCAAGGACCGCGACATCCTCTGCGCCGCCCACGCCCCCGGACATGAGTGCGCGCACGAACACCAGCGATGAAGGTATAAGGATATTCACTCGGCCCGAATCTGTCAGTTGGCGAAAGCCCAACCGCCGGGAGGAGAACCGAGTGAACAGCCATGCCGATGCCGGGTGGACGCGGGAGCGCCGAGAGAAGCTTGCTCGCCGGTTGAAGGCTGTCGAAACATCGACAACGACGCCGGCCCGGCCATGCGGACTTCCGGCCGGGGCGCTACTCATATTCCAGCGCACGGGCCAAATCATTCATCTTGCGGACCACGCGCCGGGCGCTGGCGGTTTGACAGCCCAACGCAAAGGCCGTAGTTCTGCGCCAGACATTTTCGCCGCGTTCCAGGCGGCGCATTCTTTATTTTGGAGGCGTTGACCATGCGCGAGAAGGTGGAGGCCGCACTGGCCCGTATCCGGCCCATGCTGCAGGCCGATGGCGGAGACGTGGAGCTTGTGGACGTGACCGAGAACGGCATCGTGAAGGTGCGGCTCAAGGGCCGCTGCAACGGCTGCCCCATGTCCAGGGCGACTCTCAAAAACGGCGTGGAGCGCATCATCCTGAAGGAAGTGCCCCAGGTCAAAGCCGTCGAGGAAGCGTAGGCCCATGGGCATCACCACCCGCTTCGCCCCCTCGCCCACGGGATACCTGCACATCGGCGGCGCGCGCACCGCGCTCTTCAGCTGGCTGCTCGCCAAGAGCAAGGGCGGGCATTTTCTGCTGCGCGTGGAGGACACCGACCGCGAACGCAGCACCCCACAGGCCACCGAGGCCATCATCAAGGCCATGGCCTGGCTGGATCTCGCCGCCGAGGGAACCGCCGTGTTCCAGAGCGATCGCTTCGACATCTACAACAGCTACATCGACAAGCTGCTTTCGACCGGCCGCGCCTACTGGTGCAACTGCACGCCCGAACAGGTGGAGGCCATGCGCGAGAAGGCGCGGGCCGAGGGCAAGAAGCCCAAGTACGACGGCCACTGCCGCGAGATGGGGCTGGACCCCGGCGAGAACCGCTCGGGCTGGGTGGTGCGCTTCAAGGGACCGCTGGACGGCGTCACCGCCTTCAACGACATGGTGAAGGGGCCCACGGCCGTGCAGAACGCCGAGATGGACGACATGATCCTGCGCCGCAGCGACGGCACGCCCACGTACAACCTCGCCGTGGTGGTGGACGACCACGAGATGGGCGTGACCCATGTTCTGCGCGGCGACGACCACGTGGCCAACACGCCCCGGCAGATCCAGCTCTACCACGCCTTCGGCTGGCAGGAGCCGCAGTTCGGCCACGTGCCCATGATTCTGGGACCGGACAAGGCCAAGCTCTCCAAACGCCACGGCGCGCTCTCCGTCATGGAGTACAAGAACATGGGCTACCTGCCCGAGGCGCTGGTCAACTACCTCGCCCGGCTGGGCTGGTCCTACGGCGACCAGGAGATTTTCAGCCGCGAGGAGCTGATCAAGCTCTTCAGCACGGACAACCTGGGCAGCTCGCCCTCCGTGTTCGACATGAAGAAGCTCGACTGGCTCAACGCCCACTACATCAAGGAATCCACGGCCGAGCGCCTGGCCGGCCTGTTGCCGGAATTCTTCGAGAATCCCGAGGGGCTGAACCTCGACCCGAAGTATCTGGCCTCGTTCATCCCGCTTTTGCAGCCGCGCGCCAAGACGCTCGTCGAAATGGCGCAAATGGCCCTGTTCTTCGTCACCCCGGCGGACAAGCTGGCGTACGACCCCAAGGCCGTGGCCGCGCAGCTCACCCCGGAGTCCAAGGCGCTGCTCACCGAGCTTCTGCCCATCTACGAGGCCGCCACCGACTACGCCGACCACAAGGCCCTGGAGGCCGCCACCCAGGCTTTCCTGGACGAGCGGGGACTCAAGTTCAAGGCCGTGGCCCAGCCGCTGCGCGTGGCCCTCACGGGCAAGACCGCCAGCCCCGGGCTCTTCGAGACCATGAGCGCCCTGGGGAAGGACGAGGCGCTCAAGCGCGTGAAACGGGCGTTGTTGAGCCTGTAATGACCGCAAGGGACGACACCACGGCCGCCATGCCCACGGGCATGAGCGGCCCGTGTTTCGCCAGCGACAACTACGCCGGCGCGCATCCTTCCGTGCTCGCGGCGCTGGCCCGGGCCAACGTCGGCCCGGCCAGGGCCTACGGCGAGGACGACATCACCCGGGCCGCGCGGGAGCGCATCGTCGCGGAACTGGGCCACGGGGCTGAGCCTTTTTTTGTGTTCCTGGGCACGGCGGCCAACGTGCTCTCCCTGGCGGCCATGACGCGGCCGCACCACGCCGTGCTCTGCGCCGAAACCGCGCACATCAACGTGGACGAATGCGGCGCGCCGGAAAAACACCTGGGCGCCAAACTCTACAGCGTGTCCACGCCCGACGGCAAGCTGACCCCCGAGCTGCTGCGCCCCCTGCTCGTCCACAAGGGCAACGAGCATCACAATCAGCCCCGCGCCATTTCCATCGCCCAGTGCACAGAGCTGGGCACCCTCTACGCCCCGGACGAGGTACGCGCCCTGGCCGACTTCGCCCACGAGAACGGCATGTTCCTGCACATGGACGGCGCGCGGCTGGCCAACGCGGCGGCGGCGCTGGGCCTCACCCTGCGGCAGGCCTCATCGGACCTCGGCGTCGACGCGCTCTCCCTCGGCGGCACGAAAAACGGCCTCATGTTCGGCGAGGCCGTGGTCTTCTTCCGGCCCGAGTTCGCGGCCGAATTCCCGTACATCCGCAAGCAGGCCTTGCAGCTGTGCTCCAAGATGCGCTTCATCGCCGCGCAGTTCCTGGCGCTGCTGGAAGGCGGCCTGTGGCGCGAAAACGCGTCCCACGCCAACGCCATGGCCACACTGCTGGCGCAGCGGCTGGCCGGAGCGCCGGGCGTGGTCATCGACCAGCAGCCACAGACCAACGCGGTGTTCGTCCAACTGCCCGCCGCCGCGCTCGACCGCCTGCACGAGCGCTTCGCCTTCTACACCTGGGATTTCGAGCGCAACGTGGCGCGCTTCATGACCTCCTTCGCCACCACGCCGGACGAGGTGGAGACGTTCGCCGCCGCCGTGCGCGCCATCGCCGGCGAGGAAACCGCCAAAGCCTGAGCAGCCGGCCTTGCGCGGAGCGCGCCCCCCGGCGTATCCTCCGTCCATGAGCCGACACCTCCTTCCGCCAGAATCCGCCGATCCTCATCGCTTCCGCATCGTTGGCGACGACCTCGCCCTCGACACAGCCACGGGGCTTTTCTGGCCGCGCCCGGCCAACCTTCTCGGCTATCCCCTGCCCTGGACCGAGGCGCTCGCCGCCGTGGGCGACCTGAACGCGCGGCGTTTCCTCGACCGCGCGGACTGGCGGATGCCCAACCGCCGGGAGCTGCGCTCGCTCGTCGACCACGGCCGTAAAATGCCCGCCCTGCCCGCCGGGCATCCCTTCCGCGACGTGTTTTGGGGGTGGTACTGGAGCTCGACCACCAAGGCCGGACAGCCGGCCTATGCCTGGAACACGCACATGGAGGGCGGGCGCACGTTCTTCAGCCGCAAGGACGAATACCGCCTGCTCTGGCCCGTGGCCAGGGTCAGCGACGTCTTGCCGCGCACCGGGCAGACCGCCTGCTTCGGCGTGGAAGGCGCGGCGATCGCCTGCGAGGGGTCGGGGCAAGATGGTTGGCTGCGCGCCGGCGCTCCCTGGCCCGAGCCGCGCTTCGTGGCCCTTGATGGAGGGAGGACGGCGCGCGACGAATTGACCGGCCTGGAGTGGGCGCGACCGGGCGGCGCGATGCTCACGTGGGAGGCGACCATGGGCCTTGGCGTCGATGGCTGGCGGCTGCCGGACATCAACGAGCTGGAATCGCTGACGGATGCGGGGAACGCGGACCCGGCCCTGCCGGACGCCCTCGTCGCAACGCTCGGCGCCCGGGCGCTGGAATGGCCCGACGGCTTATGGTCCGCCACCACCAGTGGCTACGATCCGGCCTGGGCCTTCGTGTTGTACGTAGGCAAGGGCGCGGTGGGCGTGGGCTACAAGCCGAACGCCGAATTCGCCGCCTGGCTGGTGCGGGGAACCGGCTAGCGCATCTGGGTGCGCAGGGCCGGAGCCTCGGCCATGGCCGCGCGCACGCGGGCGAGCGCATCGGAAACCGCCGGCACCGGGCGTGGGGTCCGCTGCGACGCGAGTTCGTACCGCCGCAGGGCCTGGACCTCGTCGCCGGAGGATTCGGCGCACAGGCCAAGCAGATACGGGATGGCGTAGCCCGTCTTGTGCGCGCCCTCCGCCGCGCGCCACAGGGAACAGGCGCGCCCCATATTGCCGGCGGCGGCGAAGGCCGCCCCATCGTCCACGGACTTCTTGACCGCGGTCGGCATGGCGGAGTCGTCATCGACGAGCAGCGGCGCGTCGAAACTGACGAAATGCGGCGCGATTTCGTCGCGGAAGCGCTCCATGGCGTGGACCCGGGCCTCGGCCACAAGGTCCGCGCCCGAACGCGGGCTCTCGTTATCCACGCCGGGACAGAAGGAACTGCCCACCGTCTCCGAAATCTCCTTCGCGAACACCACGCGTCCGGTGGCCGCCTCCACCAGCCGGGGGGTGAAGGCGAAAACGCCCTCGCGGTCCACGCAGCGCACATCGCGCGACGCCATCTTGCGGCAATTGCCGTTGTCACGGTAGTCCACGCAGACGTAGCGCTGGCGCACGGAACGCCGGTCGCGCCAATCGCTGTAGGTCACGGTGCCCAGCACCACCCCATCCACGCCGGCGAGCACGCCCCGGCGGCGCAGGCCGGGAATCTGGTCCTCCAGCTCGGCGTCGGCGGCGAGCAACCGGAAATACGGCCGGTTCCCAAGGCGCACGCCGGAAAGAGCGCTCTCCAGAGCCGCGCCGGCCACGGCCCCGTCATCGTTGCGCAGAGTCCCCACGGCCAGAGTCTGCATCCGGGCCGCCTCGCCGTTGGCGGCGGGCTCGAGGCGGCTGAGCGTGACGGATTGCCCGCCGCAACCGCACAGCGCAAGCAAGAGAACCAACCAAAAGTGACGCGCCCGCATATCCGCCTCCAGTTCCGCAACGATTAGGTGTCGTGGTCATATAGGCCATGTCGATATATCGCCACCAATCGTGGAATGTCCAGCAAATCCACTCCGCGCGAAAAACAAAGGCCCCGCCGGAGGTGATCCGGCAGGGCCTTTGCGCATGGGAAAATGCCGGCGGACTACGCGGCGTGGCTCTTCTGCAGCGCGACGATGAGCTGGCGCAGTGTGGCCGCCTGCTCGGCCAGGCCGCCGATGGCCTGCCCGGCCTGCTGGGCCAGCGCGCCGTTCTGCTTGGCGATGTCGTCGATGCGCCCAAGGCTGCGGGTGATTTCCTCGCTGGCGGCGGACTGTTCCTCGGCGGCGGTGGCGATGGAGGCGACCTGTCCGGCGGCCTGCTCGGCCGTGGTGAGGATGTCGGCCAGACGCCTGCCGGAATCCTCGGAACGGGTCTCGGCCTCCTGTATGGCCGACATGGCGTCGTCCATACTGGCCACGTTGGCCCGCGTCAGATTCTGAATACCCTCGATGGTCTCGCCCACGCCACGGGTGGCGGCCATTGTCTTCTCGGCCAGTTTGCGCACCTCGTCGGCCACCACGGCGAATCCACGACCGGCCTCACCGGCCCGGGCGGCCTCGATGGCTGCGTTGAGCGCCAGCAGATTCGTCTGGTCGGCGATGTCGTTGATGACGCCCATGACCTCGCCGATGGCCTCGGACTGCTTGCCCAGCCGCTGCATACTGTCGCGCAGCTTCTCGCTCATTTCACGCAGGCTGCGCATGGCCTCCACCGTGTGCCGCACAACGGCCTCGCCCTCGCGGGCCTTCCCGCGGGAGGCCTCGGTCTGCTCCGCGGCCTGACCGGCGTTCCTGGCCACCTCCAGCACGGTGGCGTTCATCTCCTCCATGGCGGTGGCGGTCTCGGTCACGTGCGACATCTGATCGTCCGCGCCGGTGGTCAACTCGCCGGAGAGGTGTGAAAGCCCCTCGCTGGCCTGACCCAGCTCGGCCACCACGGCCTCCAGTTTCACGGCCGCGGCCGACATGCCCTTTTGGGACTCCTGGGCCTCGTGGGCCAGGGCGTCGGCGCGCTCGGCCGTGCTCAGGGCCTCCCCGGCCTGCTTGCGCGCGGACTCCTCCTGGGCAGTGATGCGCTCCATGTTGGCGCGCAGGGTGTCGACCATGAGGTGCAGGTCAGTCTGCAAGTCGGTGATCTCGTCCTTGCCTGTGGGTTTGATGCTCACGGAAAGCGAGCCTCCGGCGATCTCGCGGGCGGTGTCGATGGCCTCGCGCAAGGGACGCACGATGGACGCGCCAAGCGCCATGCACAGCGGCAGCACGAGGAGGGCCAGCAGCGCGGCGGAAATGCCGAGTGTGAGCCAGATGCGCGTATCGGCCAGGGAACTCAGGCTCGCCGTGAGCTTCCGTTCGGCGGCGTCCACATTGTCGATGTAGATGCCGGTGCCAATCCAGTACGGGGTGCCGGGAATGGCCTCGGCGTACCCGAGCTTGGGCTGCACGCCCTTGCCCGGTTTGTCGAAGGCGAAGCGTACGAAACCGCCGCCGTTCTGCGCGGCCTGGAACAGCTCGCGCACGTAGAACACGCCGCCCGCGTCCTTGGTGTCGCCCAGATCCTTGCCCACCAGATCCTTCAGGGTGGGATGCGCGGCGTTCACCGTGCCCTTGTAGACGAAGAAATAACCGGAGCCGTCGGTCTCGAAGCGCACGTGATCCACAGCCTTGGCTATGATGGCGAGCTTGGACTCGTCGTCGTTCAGCCCCGACGCGAGATCGGACAGGGATTGGGCCTCGGCGTGGGTGATGGCCTTGATGCGGCCGCGCTCCTCATCGAGCATGATTTTCTTCGCTTCCGCCACGCCAGCCTCGGAGACGCTGTGGGCGGAAAAATAGAAGGCGCACAAGAGGCCGGCCACGAACAGGGCCAGAATGACGAACAGGGCGTAGATGCGGGTGGAAATGGAATGATTGCGGAGCACGGAAACCTCGTGGCGTGTTTGCGGATGTGGGGAAAAAACTCCATCGCGCCGGAGCGTCGGCCCGGTTGGGCGTCACCGCACGGCCAAGCGACGGAGCGGAGTCTGGCCGGGCGCGTTCCCCCTGTCAAGAAAAGACTA
The DNA here is from genome assembly GCA_020692325.1 of Desulfocurvus sp. Lineage (GTDB taxonomy): Bacteria > Desulfobacterota > Desulfovibrionia > Desulfovibrionales > Desulfovibrionaceae > Humidesulfovibrio. The sequence goes on along the minus strand of JAIMKR010000005.1, from coordinate 114,962 downwards.
CCCCACTACTCATAATTGAAACAAAATCGTTACAAATTCGATTTTTTCAAGGAATTCAATATAGAGGAGATGGAGAAAAATGAGGCAGGAGTGGGAACGCGACGCCACCGCTTCGGTGAAACCGGCGACGGTCCGATACCCAGGGCAGTGGGCCCGACGCCAGCCAGCCCCGGGCGGTGCGCCATCGATTCACGGAGGTGACACGCCCCCGGTGTTTTTTGCCGTGCCACGCCACGGCGAAGTACCCTGTGGGGGGGACGGAAACGCGGCGCACGGAAAGGCGCGCGGATCCCATGGTGATCGGAATCCGCCGCGCCTTCCCGCGCTTCCGCGTCCTACAAGGTCATGGGCTACAGCTCCACGGCCCGCGCCGCGGCCAGGGCGCGCTCGAAGTCCTCGTCCGTGTGGGCGAAGGAGGTGAAGCCGCACTCGAAACCCGAGGGGGCCAGGTTCACGCCGCGCGCGCGCATCTGCCGGTAGAACGCGCCATAGGCCGCCGTGTCCTGGGTCTTGGAGGTGGCGTAGTCCGTCACCGGGGTTTTGGTGAAGAACAGCGTGAACAGCGAGGCGGTCTGGTTGAGCGTCACGTCGCGCCCCTTGGCGCGCAGAATCGACGCCAGCTCCCCGGCGAAGTCGCGCGTGCGGGTCTCCAGCGCGGCGTAGTCGCGCTTGCCCAGCTCGCTCAGGGTGGCGATGCCGGCGGCCATGGCCACGGGATTGCCCGAGAGCGTGCCCGCCTGGTACACCGGCCCGCTGGGGGCCACCTGCTCCATCAGCTCGCGCCGGCCGCCATAGCAGCCCACGGGGAAGCCGCCGCCGATGATCTTGCCCAGCGTGGTCAGATCCGGCTTCACGCCATAGCGGCCCTGCGCGCCGCCAAGCGACGCCCGGAACCCGCTGATGACCTCGTCGAAAATGAGCAGCGCGCCGTTCTCGTCGCACAGCCTGCGCAACCCCTGCAAAAAGCCCGGCGCGGGCTCGATGAGCCCCACGTTGCCGGCGATGGGCTCCACGATGACGCAGGCGATCTCCGGCCCGTGGGCCTTGAACTGCGCGGCCACGGCGTCGAGGTCGTTGTACGGGGCGAGCAGCGTCAGGTCGGCGATGGCGTCCGGCACGCCCGGCGTGCCGGGAATGGACAGGGTGGCCACGCCGGATCCCGCGCTGACGAGAAAGCCGTCGCTGTGGCCGTGGTAGCAGCCGTCGAACTTGAGCACGCGCGGCCGGTTCGTGCAGCCGCGCGCCAGGCGCACGGCGCTCATGGTGGCCTCGGTACCGCTGGAGACCATGCGCACCATCTCCATGGAGGGCATGATTCCACGAATCATTTCGGCCAGCTCCACCTCCGCCGGGCAGGGCGCGCCATAGCTGGCTCCGTTTTTCAGAGCGGCCATGGCCGCGGCCTCCACGACCGGGTTGGCGTGGCCCAGCAGCATGGGGCCCCAGCTCATGACAAAATCGACGAGTTCCTCGCCGTCCACGGTCCACATACGGCCGCCTGCGGCGCGGGCGATGAACACGGGGTCGCAGCCAACGCTCTTGCAGGCGCGCACGGGGCTGTTCACGCCCCCGGGCATCACGTTCTGGGCGCGGGCGAACAATGCTTCGGATTTGCTGGACATGGGCACGTCTCCTTGAAAGTTCAGAAATAGCGCATGGAGGTTTTCTTGAGTTCGCGCAGGCTGGCCAACACCTGATGGTCGGTGACGCCGGTCTCGTCCATGATGGCCTGGACGACCTTGGCGGCATCACCGGGGGTGCGGCCGTGGATCATGGTGTAGAGGTTGTACCTCCACTGCGGGCAGGTGCTGCGCACGTAGCAGTGGCTCACCTCGGGCCGGTCGGCCATGATCTCGCCCACGCGCAGGGCCTCCTCGGGATCGTCCACGCGCCAGGCCACCATGGCGTTGTGGCCGTAGCCGGCCTTCTGGTGGCGCAGCGTGGCCCCGAATCGTCGGATGATCCGCTGCTCCTTGAGGCGGCGGATGAGCGCGAGCACATCATCCTCCGCGCAGCCGGCTGCGGCGGCGATGTCGGCGAAGGGCGTGGGGCTGTCGGGCAGATCGCCGCCGGCCAGGGCCAGAATGCGCTTCTCGGTTTCGGTGAACGCGATGGGGGCGATTTTTTTGGGCATGGCACTCTCCGGCTTTTGACTTGCGGACGAAAGCGCAGCGCACGACTCGCGCCGCGAGGACCCGTTGTAGCCGAGCGGGCGGCGGCTGGCAACACGGCCCGTCATCCCGGCGCCCCCATGGAAGACCGTGAACGCTTGCCAGGGGCGCGCCCGGCGGGTATGAAGTCCTCTTGATGCGCGGCCCGCAGCACGCCGCCAAACCCCGCCAAAGGAGCGCAGTTCATGAAGATCGCCGTCATCGGCGCGGGCAGCTGGGGCACGACCCTGGCCGACATGCTCGCGCGCAAGGGCGTTCCCACCACCCTCTGGGTCCGCGAGCCCGATCTGCTCGCCGTGATGAAGGAGACCGGCCGCAACGGCCGGTTCATGCCCGATCTCGAACTCTCGCCGGAGCTGCGGCTGCACTCCAACCCCGCGCGCGCATTCGCCGGGGCCAACGTTTTTCTGCTCGTGGTGCCCAGCCAGTACATGCGCGACAGCCTCAAAAGCTTCCGCGACATCCTGCCCCCAAAGCCCATCATGGTCTGCGCCAGCAAGGGCATAGAGAACGGCACCCTGGCCCCCATGAGCCAGGTGGTGGCCGAGGCGCTGGAGGGCCTCTCCCCGCGCTACGCCGCCCTCTCCGGCCCCAGCTTCGCCAAGGAGGTGAGCCAGGGGATGCCCACCACGGTAAGCCTTGGCTGCGCGGACAAGAAGCTCGGTCGCGAGCTCCAGGCGCTCTTCTCCACCGAGCACTTCCGCGTCTACACCAACCCCGATTTCCTGGGCGTGGAGCTGGGCGGCGCGCTCAAAAACGTCATGGCCATCGGGGCCGGCATCGCCGACGGCCTGGGCTTCGGCCACGACGCCCGCGCGGCGCTCATCACCCGCGGTCTGGCGGAGATGAGCCGTCTGGGCAAGGTGATGGGGGCCAAGCCCAAGACCTTCATGGGACTTTCCGGCATGGGCGACCTCGTGCTCACCTGCACGGGCGATCTCTCGCGCAACCGCACCGTGGGCATGAAGCTGGGCCAGGGCCGCAAGCTCAAGGACATCCTGGCCGAGACCAACACCGTGGCCGAGGGCGTGCGCACCACGCAGAGCGTGTACCAGCTGGCCCACAAGCTGGGCGTGGAGCTGCCGCTGACCGAACAGGTGTACCGCATCCTCTACGAGGACAAGGACCCGGCGCAGGCCGTGCGCGACCTCATGAACCGCGAACTCAAGGCCGAATAGCGCCGGAGCGCTGCCCCGGGCGACGTTCGGGCGGACCACTTTCGCACGGCGACGGCGCGTGAGCCGTCGAGCCGCTGGCCCGCCCGACGCCCCCGCCCGGCACGGCGACGACTTTTTTGCGCAATTTGCGCGCAGATTTTGCGCAGCGACGCCCGTCACGACAATCTAAGTCAATAAAAACACAATGTTAATTTTTGGCATGGCTTCTGCTCTCTCCCGCGCGACACGCCGCGGTTCTCCATCCCCGGACGTGACAGGACGACATCGCAAAGCACGCACACATTCCGGGAAACCGGACAAGGAGACCAAACATGCAGCGCAAGTCCCTCAAAATTCTCGCCGCCACGGTCCTGTGCCTCGGGGCCATGGCCGTGCCCGCCTTCGCGCAGGTCGACATCAGCATCAACCTGGGCATGGCCCCGCCGCCAGCCCGCGTCGAGATGATGCCAGCGCCGCGCGCGGGCTACGTGTGGGTTCCGGGAGTATGGTTCTGGGACGGCCATCATCACCGCTGGGCCCGTGGGCACTGGGAGCACGAGCGTCCGGGCTACCGGTGGACGCCCGCCCGCTGGGATGATCGTGGCAACTGGCATCACTACGAACCGGGGCGTTGGGTTCCTCACCACGAGGGTCCCCATGGCGAGGATTTTCCCGGTCGCGGACACGGCTGGGGGCATGACCGGGACGAAGGTCCCCACGGTGAAGGCCCCCACGGCGATGGCCCCCACGGTCATGGCTGGGGCCACGATCGCGACTAGCCGATCAACCCTCCGATGAAGCGAAAGGCCCGGAAGCGATTCCGGGCCTTTTTCGCGCCGACGTCCGGCAAACGGCGCATGGCGACGTTTTGTCCGCGTGGACCTGGAACCGCCGCAAATGGCGTCGCCGCCAACAAGGACGGAACCCGCCCGCTTCCCGGCGCTGGAGCTACACGCGGGAACGTGGTGCCCATATTTATGAATTCGGCTCGCGCCGCAGGACTTCGGGAAGATGCGCCTCAGCACGTTCTCCGGCGTGATCTCACCGGTGACGCCAGCCAGCTCCCGACGAAATTTCCGGCGCGGACGGGTCGTGGAATCGCGGAGGGGAACGTCCTCTCCGATCCGCGCGGTCACGGCCGGAGAATGTTCAGAATGCGCTACTTGCCGATGCAGAACTTCGAGAAGATGCGCTCCAGCACGTCCTCCGGCGCGATCTCGCCGGTGATGCCCGCCAGCTCTCGGCGCGCGGCATCCAGACGCTGGGCCAGAATGTCGTAGGGCAGGCCGAGCGTGGTTTCCTCGGCCAGGGCCGTGAGTTCGTCCCGAGCGCGCGTGATGTCCGCCGCCTGCCGGGTGTTGGGCGCGGCCGCATCGGGATCCGGCTCGCCGACGTCGCGCAACAGCAGCGTGCGCAGCTCGGCGCACAAATTTTCCAATCCCTCGCCAGTAGCGGCCGAGACGCGCGCGGAGGTGAATCGCGCGGCCATCCCCTCAGCTCCGGCCATTTGCCCCAGGCTCCGCGCCGCCCCGGGCAGATCGCGCTTGTTCAACACCACGAGCATGCGCGCGGGGTCGAGCCCGTCCAGAGTCGCGCGATCCTCCTCGGTCACGGGGAGCGCGGCATCGAGTACATAGAGCGCTGCGTCGGCCCGGGCCAACAGCTCGCGCCCGGCGTTCTGCCCGGCGGCCTCGGCCTCGTCCAGTCCCCCCGCCGCGCGCAGCCCCGCCGTGTCGATGAGCCGCACGAGCAGCCCGGAAAGATTGAGGGGTTCCTCCAGATAGTCGCGCGTGGTGCCCGGCGCGGCGGAGACGATGGCCCGCGCCCGGCCGACCAGCGCGTTGAGCAGGCTGGACTTGCCGGCGTTGACGCGCCCGGCCAGCACCACGGACAGTCCATCGCGCCATGCGCGGGCCCGCTCGGCCCCGGCGAGGAGTTCCTCGAGCGCGCCCACGGCGGCCAGCGCCTCCGCGCGCAACTCGTTCGGCGGCAGGCACTCCACCTCCTCGTCCGGAAAATCCACGGCGAGGCAGACCTTCGCCGACAGATCGGCCAGGCGCTCGCGCACGGCGGTGATGCGCCGCGACAACGCCCCGGCGAGCTTCATCTGCGCCAACTGCGCGGCGGCGCGGGTGGGAGCGGCGATGGCCTCGGCCACGGCTTCGGCCTGGGCAAGATCGATCCTGCCGTTGCGGAAGGCGCGCAGGGAAAATTCGCCCCGCCGCGCGAGCCGGGCCCCGCGCGCCAGCAGCTCGTCGAGCACGGCGCGCAGGATGGCCGGACCACCGTGACACTGGAACTCCACGCAGTCCTCGCCGGTGAACGAGCCCGGACCGGGCATGAGGACGACCAGCGCCTCGTCGAGGACGCGGCCGGCGGCATCGACCAAACGGCCATGGTGCAGACGATGGGGCTTGAGGCCGGAGAAGTCCGGCCGGGACGAGTGGAACAGCGACAGGGCCAGTTCGCGGGAACGCGGGCCGCTCACGCGGATGACGCCGACGGCGGCCGGTCCGGGCGCGGTGGCGATGGCGGCGATGGTTTCGCCGGCAAAAGGCTGGGCCATGCGTATTCCCCCTCAAAAAAAACGCCGGGGCGGAGGGCGAACCTCCTGCCCCGGCGGCGTCGGTGTGTCTGTGCGCGAGTGGATTACTCGCCGGCGGGTTCGGTCGGAGCGGCCTCGGCGGGCTTCTCCGCGGGCGCGGGGGCGGCCGGCGTTTCGACGGGGGCCGAAGGCGTCGCCTCCGGGGCGGACTCCATCGGGGTCTCGGATTCCATCATGGGCGCGTCGGCGTCGGCTGGCTCAATAAGCTCGCCGTCCTTGTCCTTGCGCTTGGGCATGATGAGCACACACTTCATGGCGCCCTCGCCCTTGCTGCGGGTGAAGACGAACTCGTCGTCCTGTAGGGTCAAATGCACCACACGGCGGTGGTAGCTGCTCATGGGGCGGGTGCTTTGGGTGCGGCCGGTGGCCATGGCCTTCTCGGCCAAGTGCCGGGCGATCTGCCGCAGGCGCTCGTCCTGGTTCTCACGGTAGTCGCCGGCGTCGATCTGCACGCGAACGGAGGCGTCCATACGCTTACTGACCAGCCGGTTGACCAAATACTGAATGGCGGCCAGGGTTTGTCCCTCGCGGCCGATGAGCAGACCGGTGTTGTCCGGGTCCTCGATCTTGACGCAGACGCGGTCGGACTGGAGCTCCACGTTGACCTGCGCGTTCTCCACCAGCGCCTCCAGCAGTTTGCCGGTCACCTCGCGGGCCACGGCCTCAAGCTTGGCCTGATCGAGGTGGGCGATGCCCTGCGGGGCGTTCTCGTCGTTTTCGCGGGGCTCACGCGGCTCGCGGACTTCACGCGGGGGCTGGGCCTCGCGACGCGGACGCTCGCGGCGGCGGGGGGACGGCCGGTCGCCCTGGCGCTCTCCCGACCTGTCGCTCTGCCTGTCGGTGGAATGTTCGGATTGGCCGGACTGACCCTCGACCCTCTCGCCCGAACGCTCGCCCCGGCCACGTCCACGGCCCCGGCGGCCGCGATCGGACCGGCGGGACTGGCCGTCTTGACGGGATTCCTCACCGGCCGGACGCTCTTCGGAGGTCTGGGCGGGAGCCTCGGCCTCCCCGGCGACGGGCGCTGGCTCGACAGCTTTCTCGGCCGGGCGCTCGGCGGGCTTTTCCGGTGCGCGCTCGGGGGCCCGCTCGGGGACTTTTTCGGCCGGACGTTCCGTCGAACGCTCGACCGGGCGCTCGACCGGGCGCTCGGGAGCTCGCTCGGAACGGCGCTCCGGCTCCTGGGTCAGCGGCTTGAAGCTGCCGCGCGGCTTGGCGCGCACCACGGCCTTCTTCACGCCCACGAGGCCGAAGATGCCGGAGGATCCGCCGGAGACGATCTCAATCTCCAGCTTGTCGCGTTTCAGATCAAAGTGCCTGCATGCGGCCTCAATGGCCTCGTCCAGGTTCTTGCCCTGGAATTCCTTGGATTCGCTCACGGGTAGTCATCCTCCCAGCAGCGGTTTCGCACCGTCCGCCCGTTACGCCGCCGCCTTCTTCTTGCTGCCGCGCATCATCCACCACTGCTGGGTGATGGACAGGACGTTGTTCACCAGCCAGTAGACGACGAGCCCGGAGGGGAAGTTCAGGAACAGGAAGGTAAACACCACGGGCATGATCAGCATGATCTTGGCCTGCGTGGGATCGCCTCCGGTCGGGGTCATCTTCTGCTGGAGGAACATGGTGGCCCCCATGATGAGGGGGGTGATGTAGTAGGGGTCCTTGGCCGAGAGGTCGGCCAACCAGACGAGATTCGTGAATGGCAGATGCGTGATGAACGCGGCGTGCCGCAGCTCGATGCTGCCGAGCAGCGCCTTGTACAGGCCGAAGAACACGGGAATCTGCACGATCATGGGCAGGCAGCCGCCGGCCGGATTGACCTTGTACGTCTTGTAAAGCGCCATGATTTCCTTGTTCATGGCTTCCTTGTCGTCGGCGTACTTTTCGCGCAGCTTCTGGATCATGGGCTGAATGCGCTTCATCTGCTCCATGCTGCGGTAGCTCTTCTGCGAAAGGGGCCAGAAGATGAGCTTGATAAGCAGGGTGAGCAGGATGATGGCGATGCCATAGTTGTGCACCACCTTGTAGAATATATCCAAAACCTTAAGCAAAGGCACGGCGATGATGTGGAACCAACCGAAATCGACGGCCTGCTCCAGCTTGTTCGGCATGTCGGACAGAATACCGCGATCGGCCGGTCCCATGTAGTAGCTGGTCTTGACCACAGTGGTCTGGCCGGGCGCGATGTTGGCGGCCATGCTGGCGGCCACGTGGAACGTGCCGTCCTTCATCAGTCCGCGACCAAGCGCGCCGGACTGCCCGGGCAGCACTGCGAACAGGAAATAGTTGCTTTCCACGGCGGCCCAGTTCACGGCCCCCTCGCTGGCGGCGCCCTTCTTGGCCAAATCGTCGTGGCTGGTGAAGTCCTCGAAACCGCCCTTCACGCGGCCGAAGGCCACACGGGTGGGGTTGTACTTGTCCTCGCCCTTGGGGGAGAGCCCGGCGGTGGCGACGTTGTAGGCCACGTGCCCATTCACCGGCGTGCCGCCCACGTTGGTCAGGGTGGTCTGCTCGGTGACAAGGTAGGAATCGGCCGAGACGGTGAGACGCCGCTCGATGTTGAGGCCGGCGGCCGCGCCATGGAACACGAGAATGGTCTTCTGACCATCCTGGAGGTTCACGTCGGTCGCGTCGCAGGTCCAGTTCGGCGCGTTCCAGGTGTGCACCTCGCCGCCCTGGGGCAGAATCATCAGCCCCAGCGAGGCCTTGTCGCGAGCGCCCTGGCCCACGAGGTCGATGAGCGGGGAGTCCTCGGCGATGGTCTCGTGATACTTTTTGAGCACGAAGCTCTCAAGCACGCCGCCCTGAGTGTTGAAGCGGGCGGTGAAGAGCGGGGTGACCACGGTGATGGGCCGTCCGGTCAGGGTCGCGGAAGCCGCATCGACGGCCGCGACGGGAGCCGGAGCCGTCGCCTGCGGCGTGGCGTTCTGTTGGGTGGTGTTGGCCTGCTGGGCCGGCGTCGTCTTGGGGGCCTCGGGCGGGAAGAGATAGCTCCAGCCAATGAGAATGATGAGGGAAAGAGTCAGGGCTGCGATGAGGCGTTTGGTGTCCATTGTCAGCTCGCGTGGGGGTCTGAAACGTTTACGGAGATGCCCACGGGCACGGGGTCGTACCCTCCGCGACACAATGGCTGGCAACGCAAAAGGCGCCACACGGCCAAAAGGCCGCCGCGCAGCGGGCCATGCAGCAGCACGGCCCGCCGGGCGTACTCCGAACAGGAGGGCTCAAAACGGCAAGAACCCGCGAAGATGGGGGACAAAAATCTCTGGTAAAGCCAAATCAGCGCCAGCAGAACGGATTGCGCAAGTCCGCGCCCCACCGCGCGCGTACCTCTCAGCATGGAGACCTCGTGTCGGCCGTTCCGCCCGCGCCCTCCCGGGCCAACCGGGAGAGCACGGGAAGAAACTCCTGTTCCACCAGGGCCATGTCGATGCTCTTCGGATCCAGGCTCCGCTTGGGAACAACGACAATGTCCAAGGCTTGTTCGATCATGGCCTGGTGCAGCCTGAAGAATTCGCGCACCACGCGCCGCACGCGGTTGCGCACCACCGACGACCCGACCTTGCGGCTGACCGTGAGCCCCAACCGGAAGCCCGCTACGTCGTCCTCCCGTCGCAAAACGAAGAGCACGAAGCGGCGGGTGTAGAGTTTGCGGCCATGGTCGTAGCAGACGCCGAAGCACCGGCTTTTGAGCAGGCGGCGACCCTTGGGCCAGTCTAGCAGCCTAATCTCTTGCGCCCCTTCTGGCGACGGCGGCGAATGACGGCTTGGCCGTTCTTGGTGCGGGAGCGCACCAAAAAACCATTGGTGCGCTTGCGTCTGGTCTTGTGAGGCTGAAAAGTGCGTTTGCTCATATGCTTTCTCCTGCGAGATGATTTCGTTTTCCGACGACGCGGAACCAAGCTTTATAGGCATGAAACAAGTGCGCGTCAAGCCACGTTCCGGGACCATTCCCGGGGCGCGCGGCCATTTGCGCTTCTCGTCCGTTCTGGTACCCTTTAACGCATGGCGAAGCAAGCGTTCCTTTCACCCCGTCGCGCCTACCGCGAGACCATCCGCCCCCACGAGGGCGAGACCACCTTCCAGGTGGTGCTGGAGCAAACGGACCTCTTCGTCACCGCCCGGCGCGACCTCTCCACGCCCATGCTCGACCATGTGCGGGAGCTGCGCGGCGGCCTCAAAAGCTACATGCTGCTCACCCCGGGGTTCGCCGAAAGTCTGACCCCCGTGCCGCCGCCGCCGGAAGGCGCGCCCGAGATCGCCCATGCCATGGTCCGCGCCGCGAACGCCGTGAACGTCGGCCCCATGGCCGCCGTGGCCGGGGCCTTCGCCCAGTTCGTGGCCGACCGTTTCGTCTCCGAAAGCCCGGACATCATCGTGGAGAACGGCGGCGACATCTACATGCACTCCACCCGCGAGCGCGTGGCCGCCCTGCTCGGCGATCCAAAGTCCGGCGCGCGGCTTGGGCTGCGGCTGGAAAAATCCGACTTTCCGGTGAGCCTGTGCGCCTCCTCGGCCACCATCGGTCCGTCGCTCAGTCTGGGCAGGGGGGAGCTCGTGGTGGTGCGGTCGAAAAGCGGCCCCTTCGCCGACGCGGCGGCCACGGCGCTGGCCAACCTCATCGACGACGCGCGCGATCTGGACCTCGTGCTCGAACGGGCGCGGCGGTTCGCGCCCCTCGGTCTGGAAGGCGTGTTCGCCCAGGTGGACGGCAAACTCGCGGTGTGGGGAAAGATGGAGCTGGTGGCGCTGACGTAGCGGGGCCGGCTATTTCCCGCCCGCGTTGATTCTGGCGCGCGCCGCCCGCACGGCCGCGAGCGTGTCGACAAAGGCCGGACGCTTGGGATCGAGGGCGACGGCCTTGCGCGCCAGCTCCTCGGCCTCGGGCAGGGAGCCGCCGCGCGTCAGCAACGCCCAGGCGAGGTTGTTCAGCGCCTCCGCGTTGTCGGGCATCAGCCGCGCGGCCTCGCGGTACTCGGCCTCGGCCTCCTTCAGGCGCTTCAATCCGAACAGCGTGTTGCCCAGATACAGGTGCGCCAGGGGAATCTTGCGCGCGGCATGGCGGTACTCCTCCAGCGCGCGCTCGGGCTCCTTGGCCTCGTAGGCCATGCCGAGCTTGAGATGCTCCTCGGGCGAAAGCGGATCGTCGAGGATGGCGACCCTCGGCAGAGCGCAACCGGCGCAGCAGAACGCCGCCAGGACCAGGGCGCACAGCGCGCGGCGCATCAGCGGGCCTCCGGCCCGGCCGGGGCGGATGCCTTGCGCGTCACCGAAAGCCCCCAGTCGTCCGCGCCGGACCACAGTGAAAGAAAACGCCCCCAGGACACGCGCTGATCGCGGTCGCGGCCGGAATTCACGCGGATTCCCTCGGCGTCGTAGCCGGTGACAACCATGTAATGGAAAACATGCACGCCGCCGAAGCCGTAATCGATCATGACGAGCAGCGGCCGGCCGGCGTCGATCTCCGCAGCCACGTCGGCCGCCGTTCCACGGAAAAAGCGCGTGAAGAAGCCCCGCGTGCGCGGATACAGAGCCAGATCAAGGCTCACCGTGCCACGCAGCCCCGGGCGGTAGATGGCCGCCGCGATGTCGTCCGGGCTCGCCGGGTCGCCCAGGAAATTCAGCACCATGGCCAGCGAGGCCGGCCCGCACTGGTGATCCTCCTGCGGGTGAAAGGGCACGCCCGTCAGCATCCGCCCGCCCGGAGGCGGAACGAAGCCCTCCGGCGCGGCCGCCGCGCAGGCGCACAGGACGCCCGCGCAGCAGCACGCGAGGAGGACGTTCAGCAGCGTCCGAACCGGATGCGCCTGCGGGCGCATGTTACCGGATGGAGATGGTCTTGTCCGCCACCTTCACGATGACGACGATGAGCAGCACGATCACCAGCAAGCCGATGATGAGGCCCACGCCGTCGCCGCCGGCGTCCAGCGAATCCAGCTGCGTGGAGAGCTTGTGCAGCTCGGAATCCGACAGCATGGAGACTTTGGCCTTGATCTCGGCGTCGCTGTAGCCCAGGGCGGACAGACGCGCCTTGACCGCCTTGTTCTCCAGAACCCGCTGCACGGAGGCCAGATCGGACGCGCGCGCTTCGGAGACCATGCTCATGGCCGTGGGCACCAGCGCCGCCTCGGCCCTGGGCGTGAAGGATATCCAATTGGTGAACGTCAGGACGAGCACCAGCGCCGTCCAGCGCAGCACGCGCGAATTGAAAATCGACTGCATGACCGACTCCTCTCCCATTTGGTTGACGCGACGCGACACAGCGGCGCGCTGGCGATTTTTACCGACGCCGGGTTCAGCGTGTCAAGCTCGTCCGTGTGCTTTTTTCGATAAGTTTGCGCCATCGGAGCATCTTCCATCTATACGGACGAGAAAAACGCCAACACCGGTCCGGCCGCAGGGGCGGTCGACCAAATATGGAGGGGAACGATCGGGCTTCCGGCGGAGGGAATCGTCCCGCCACGCCGCCATCGAGACAAACGCCGCGCGCCTGCGAGGCGGATCACGCCCGCGCTTTTCCTGCCGAGGAAGATGGGCTCACCGCACCAGCGGCGCTCACCTCGACATCGCGTCTTCGCTGGCGAAGAATGGCGCCCGCCCGCCCTTGGCCTCACGACCCTCGGTGATGACGAGCCGGTAGCCGAAGGCGATGAACAGGGGCTTTTTCCCCCAGGTCTCCGGCCGCAGGGAGAACTCGAAGCCGATGCCCTCGTCGGCGCGGACCTCGCGCGGGAGGAAGGTGCGCGAGTCCTCCGCCACCACGCGGCCGCCGGGATCGCAGAGATAGGCGGAAAGACTCACGGACTCGACCCAGCTGGCCCAGGGCGGCAGTTTGCCCACGTCGAGGTAGGCCCAGCCCTTGACCCCGGCGCGATCGCCCACGGGAATCACTTGGTAGTCGAAACGCATGAAACGCGTGTGCAGGGAGTGTGGCTCCTCCAGCGACCAGGGATCACGCGGGAGGTGGCGCACGGTGAGCGGCGTCTGCGCGCAACCCCAGAGCAGCGCGCACATGAGCGGCAACACGACGACGCGGACGATGACGAGGGCGCGCGTTCTGTTTCTCATGACTTGCCATCTAGCACAAACGCGGGAGGATGCAAATGACGTCACGAACCAAGCTCGCGCCACTTACGGGCCAAGTCGTCCCACAGGGCGGCCAGTCCGGCGTGGTGCAGGCGGGCCATCTCCCCACCCCCGTGCTTGCCCTCCAGCTTGATCTTGTTGCCCAGCACCTGGCCGGTGGCGGCGGCGCTTTTGGCTCTGGCCAGGCTGGAGTGCTGCACGTGGGCCACGGCCACGTCGCCGGCGTAGACCGCCGGATGCCCAGCGGCGGCGCTGGTCAGGTCGCGGTCCAGGTCGTCGAACTGCGTGGGGCCGAAGCGGATGTCGAAGCCGCCCAGGGAGCGCGCCAGGCCGGTGCGCAGAGCGTGGCAGCAGCCGGAGACGTGCGTCGCCGGCCGCGCGTAGGAGAACAGGCCGATATCCAACGCGCCGGCGCAGTTGTCGAACACGCCCACGTTTTCCGGCAGGTCGCGGAAGGTGCGCGGCTCCCCGGCCGGAGCGAAGAGCTGATAGTCCGCCGATTGCAGGCACGGCGGCGGCATGGCCGAGACGATGCGGCAACCCGCCGCACCCGCGCCGGGATCGGCCTCCAAGGCGCCGAGCAACCGCAGCAGCCAGCGCTCCGGCAACACCACGTCGTCGTCCAGGAACACGGCGTAGTCCGAGGCCAGCGTCTCCGGCTGGGCCAGCAGCCAATTGCGCGCGGCCGGCGCGCCGATGTTCACCGGCAGGCGCAGCACGCGCATGGTCCCCTCGGAAAAGAGGCCGCGGCAGGACTCCATGGCCGCGCCGGTGCCGTCCGTGCTGCCGTTGTCCAGCGCCAGCACGCGCGCGCCGGCCATGTCCGTGCCGGCCAGGGACTCCAGGGTGCGGCGTGCAAGCTCCGCCTTGTTCCATGAATAGACGAGGATGACGGCGCGTCCGGCCGCCTCGGCCGGGGCCACGGGAAGCGGCGCGGCGAGCGCGTGCAGCTTGAGACCCAGGTTGACGTGCCAGGGCATGGCGGCGAAAAGTTCGGTCAGCAAGGACAGCCCGGCCCGTCTTTCGCCCAGGCGCAGCAACACCTGCGCGCGCAAGTACATTGCGTACGCGGCGAAGACCTTGCCCGCGTCGATGGCGATGAAGGCGTCCACGGCCTTGAGCGCCGTCTCGGGCGAACCGTAGAGGAATTCGGCCTCCGCCGTCAGGCGGGCGCGCAGGACCGACCTGGCGGAAGGCCAGCGGCAGGCCTCCAACGCCGCGCGCGCAAGATCGGCCGAGCCCAGGCGCAGCAGACCGTCCCAGGCCTGCGCCATCCAGGTGAGGCAGCCCGAGGGCTCGCGCAGGCGCGGCAACAGCACGCGGACGATGAGCGAGGCGTCGCCGCAGGCGAGCAACGCCGAAAGGCCCTCGGCGTCGACAGGACAGGCCATGCGCCGGTCCAACGCGGCGCAGAAGGCCGCGGCGGACGAGCCCGGCATGGCGTTGCCGACGAGCGCCGCGCGCGTCGGATCGAAAGGCGCGCGCTGCCAGGACCAGCAGGCCAGCCCCGCGCCGCAGACCGTGAGCTCGGAATCGCCCGAACCGAGTGCGGCCAGGGAGAGGTAACGCGCCAGCCCGGGCTCCTCCATTCCCATGCCCCACTGGGGCAGGGCGCGGAGCTTGTCAGCCAGGGCGGCCGGGGCTATGGACGGGACAGGGACGCCGAAGTGCGGCGGCATGGTTCCTCGCTTTCCGGGAGAATGCATGACGACCGCCCAGATATAGGCGATATGGACACGGATGAAAAGCGACAAGCGAAACGACGAGTTCATGGCCGCGGCCGATGCCGTCCGGCGCGGCGGCGTGGCGGTCTACCCCACGGAGACCCTCTACGCCCTGGGCTGCCGGGCCGACGCGGCCGATGCCTGCGCGCGCGTGGCCGCCCTCAAGGGCCGGCCGGAGAACAAGCCCTTTCCGCTCATCGTGGCGGACATGGACGGGCTGCGGAGCATCGCGGCCGAACTGCCCTCCGATTTGCCGTTGGTGGAGCGCTTCTGGCCCGGTCCGCTCTCCGTGCTGATCCGCACGCGCGAGGACCTGCCCGCATTCGTGCGCGACGCGCGCGGCTACACGTCCGTGCGCATCAGCCCGCATCCCACCGCTCGTGAACTCTGCCGGTTGGTAGGTCAGGCGCTGGTGGCCACCAGCGCCAACAAAAGCGGCCGCGCCGCCACATCCGATCCCGCCCAGCTGGACCCCGACCTGCTGGCCGGGGCCGACGCCGCCCTGCTCTCCCCGCCCCTCCCCGGCGGCGGCGCGCCCTCCACGCTCATCCGCCTGCTCGGCGGCGGGCGCGTCAGCGTGCTGCGCGTGGGCGCCATCCCCCTCGAAGAGCTGGCGCGGACGTTCACCGTCGTGTAGGGCCCGGGGCTCCCCCCCTTCCGTCGAGCGCGTTCCTTCCGGCCCACCAAACGAGAGACCGGCGGCAATGTCTCGCGGCCGGTGGGGTGGCAATCCGACGCGACTCCCCTCCACCCCGCGTCGCAAGCTGGCGGGCGACCGGAAGGCGGACGATGCGTTCGCAACGCATAGTCCAGGAGTTCAATCCTCCTCATCTCCACCAATGAAATCATTGGCTTGCGGAATAAAATCCGTGAGCCCCTTTCCTTTTTCCTAACCTATTCCTAACGTATAAGCGAAACAATTAGAGTAAACCGGCGCGCGAGTTGGCATCGATTGGCGCGCAATTGGGCACGGAAACGTTAGAGCCCCTGGTCGCCACGACGCGGGAGGACCAGGGGTCTGGGCTATGCGGGGGGCGCCCCGCAATCCTTTCGACCGTGATGCGGTAGTATTCCTCGGACAGTTCGCTGACGAAGCGGCGGCCGGTGGCGAGACAGGCCACCCGGTGGTGCTGCACGTGAAGGGGGCGAGCGCCAGGCCGCCGGGCCTCGCCTCCTCCAACAGGTCGCGCAGCAGGGGCTCGGGCTTGCCGGTGGAATGGACATTGTCTTGTCCGCCCCGCGCTATGCCGGGAGACACCCGTCATGCGATGTTTGATCGCCAGCGCAACCCGCAGAATTTACACCCATCCGGGGACTCTAACCCGGCATGGCGACGGAGACACCGGTGGGGCTGGCTACCCCCGCGCGGGCGGGGAAGACGTCATGCAGACCAGCACCCAGCAGGCCGTGCGGGAACTACCCCCGCGGCGTAGTCAATCGAATTTTATTTTTAACATGGTAAAATACCATTATTTGTTAATTTAAAAAACTATTATTGTACAATTTGCTGTACGTTTGGGGAAAGGTTAAAATTGGTTCTCACCTTTTAACCACAAATTGGCACCCCATGTGGAATGCTAGCTGTGAAGTTATAGGAGGTTGTTCACTCGGTCCAAATCGGTCAGATTGGGTTTGCGAAAGCTCAACTGCCGAAGGAAGGACCAAGTTAACATCCATGTCAATGCCAGATTGACGGTGGTTCGTCGAGAGGAGTTGGTGCGCCGAGTGGCGGCGGGCGAACGGCCAAGGGACGTGGCGTTCGCCCTGGGCGTCTCCCTGCGGACGGTTTACAACTGGCTGTCGCGTCACAGAAAAGGCGAAGGTTTGCTGGACAAGTCCTCGCGTCCCAAGCGCTCGCCGGCTGCGCCTTCGCCAGAAATTATGGCCCGTGTCGCCGAGCTGCGCCGCCTAGCTCTGAACCGGCTTGAGCGTCTGGATGTCCCGCTGCCTCCGCGCTGCGATCAATGGGAAAATCCAGGGGGGGCTGCACATCGACATCAAAAAGCTGGGGCGGGTTTGCACGGCCTGGACATCACGCGCATGGCGATCGTCGCCAGGACAATCCCGGCGCGGGCTGGGAGTTCGTGCACGTGGCTATCGACGATGCCAGCCGCATCGCCTTCGCCCAAATCCTCACCGACGAGCGCAAGGAGAGCGTCGTGGCTTTCCTTTCGTCGGTTCTTCGGTTTTACAAAAAACTGGGCATCATCGTGCGGCGGGTTATGACGGACAACGGAAGCGGCTATGTTTCCAAAGCTTTTCGCTATGTCTGCGCGGAACTGGGCCTTAAGCACATCCGCACCCGCCCATACACGCCGCGCACCAACGGCAAGGCCGAGCGCTTCATCCAAACAGCGCTTCGGGAGTGGGCCTACGCCGCCAGTTATCCATCCTCAAACGAAAGAGCCAGCGAGTCGCCGCGCTGGCTCCATGAATACAACCTCTACCGTAATCGCACAGCGTTACAGGATAAACCCAATCAGTCGGATCGGAAAGACCGTGAACAACGTCTTGCAACGCAACAGCTAGGCCAGCACACGCCGATCAATGTCCCGCAGGGCATCCTTGGCCCCATACGCATCCATCTCCAGCATTTGCTCGTAGAGGGCGAGTCCTTTCTCCTGATAGCCCGGGAGGCGGTGCAACGTCAGCGCAATTCCGACGAGTTGCTCCGACTCAAGCGGCCAACGGGTTCTGATGTCTCCCAACTGGGTGCCGGCCATGGCCACGATGCGGTCGCAAATGCCCCAAACCAGATCCGGACGCCATTCAACGGATGCGGACAGCGCCTCCCCCAAGAAATGTTCGTGGCCCTTTTCCAACAGGTGAGGCGCCCCCAAAAGCAATTGAAAAAGCCTCTCCGAATACGCGTCCAGCGGCAGGGGGGCTGCCACCCGAAAGATGGTCAATAGCGCCTTGGCGGTGGCCTCATCCGCAGTCGGGCCAAGCTGTTCCAGCAGTTCCGTGGCCCGAGGCCGCGTCTCCTCACCCTTCCAACAATGGGCGGCGGTATGGGCGCAGCCGAGCCGCCACAGGGCCAAACGTTCGGGGTCGACGCCGTTGCCATCGAGGATTGCCTGGACCTGCTCAGCGCACCAGCCGTCTTCCGGTTGGGCAAGGCACCGGAGCGAAACCAGTTCGCCGAAGGCTTGGTCGGTGAAGGGGGTGGAGGCATTGCGCATGTCGGCAAACCATCCGGCAACAACGCCGTCGTCTCCCCACCAGTGCGCATGGGCCAGCAGTATCGCGCCTTCAACGCTGCACCTCATTGCGGGGTGTTTTGCCAGGAGGGTTGTGACAAATGTCGCCGCCTGCGCGCGGTCCCCTCCGCCAAGGTAACGCAGCGAGCGGACCGAAGCCACCCAGCTTCGTGTATTCGTCGGCCCGGCCAAGGCTTCCTCAAGCGCCAGGAGCCATTCTGGGTATGCCGCCTTATCCCGGTAGATGTATCCAAGGGCCACGGCATCCAGCAGCATGCTGTTGGTGGTGAAGTCCCCCCTCCGCATGGAGTCCCACAAGATGCCATGTTCAGCGGTCTCTGCCGACTCCTGCTCTGGAACATCTTCATATTGGGCCAGCCAGCTACGCAGAATGTGACAGATGTCGTCCGGCAGACCTTTCTCGCTCTGCGCTCGGCTTATGAGGACAGAAGCTGCCACATGCCGGATATCGCCCGAAGCAAATCCCCTGTGGTGCAATTCACGAAACATATTCAGAAGGTGCGCCGAGTCCAGTCCGCCCTTGTGCAGTCCCTCAAAACCGTGCGCGGCAGGACGCTCCTGCTTTCCGGGCTCGAATCGATCGATGATCGCCATCGCGCGTTCTGGATGCTTCTCCGCAAACTTTTCGAATTCGCGCGAGGCCTCGACGCTGCCCCCCTTCAGCCAATCTTCAGGATGATGGTCCTGGCCATCATGGAGGAGCTTGAACAGGTCGACAATCTGGTCATCCGTCTGGGCTGACATCTCCTCGGCGCTCACAGGAGAGACAATACTCTCCAGGCGAGTATACGAGTCTTCATCCCGCGCGGGTCCATAAGCCTTTAGCATGTCGTCGATCTTACGTTGAAGCTCGGGACTCCGTGATGACTCCGGGAATGCACAGAGCAGCCTAAGTTGCTTTTCCTCATTCCAGCCATGCCATTTCGCTTTCAATTCGTCGTCATCATCGGCCTCGGCGGGATATAGCTCCCAAGCCCATATCGCTTGCTCGAGCTTTTGCTGCTCAGCGGGAGACAATGCAGGAACGAGCGGGTGGGTAACCCGCTGAGTTGTCTTGTTGGGTATGAGAGCGGTTCCTATACCGAGCCTGCGTGAATCCTCCAAGAGGTATGCCAGCACCTCCTGCGGATGGTCAGGCGCGACGATTTCGAGACCGCGGCCAAGCAGGCGGTGAACGACCATGCGGTCACTGCCCTTCCAGCTCTGGAGGTCTTTCAGGAATCCAGCCGCATCGCTCCGCGCATATCCAGAGAGGGCTTCCACAACGGCATGGAAAAGCGGGAAATCACGAAGGTCATCTTCGTCATCATCGTCAGCTATCAACGAATGAATTGAAGCGTATCTCTGGCTTTTCCCCTCATACGTCTCTTCACGTTCCACAACGTGGACGAACCAGGGAAAGAGCACTTGGCAAAACTCCACAGGGTGCGCGGCGGCGGTCTTGACGATGGCGTAGCCGTCCCGCGCCTTCAGCAGTTTCGAATACTCCGGCTTCTCCGCACGTTCCATCTCCGCAAAGACAAAGTCCAAGTGGGTCTTCAGGAACGCTGCCGCACGAGTAGGGTCCACCTTGGCAATTTTGCCGACGATATCCTCCACGAGCCATGCGTCGACATCTCTGCGCTCCACAATGGTTTCCAGCACGCTGATGGTTGCCTCGTCCCATACTGGAGCATTCCGAAGCGTCCAGAGCGTCTCGTTGTCCATCTCCTGCCGGGGAAGCCATATGCGGCGGATCTGTGCAACGACGCGGGCCTGGGCAAAGGAAAGCGCTGCGAACAGTAGCATGCGGCAGGGGCCAGCGTTGGCTTCGCCTTCCGCCATCATGCGAGGCAGCAACTCCGGCTCAAGGACGTCGAACCACCCATGGCTGCCCGCCATCGAGAGCATGGCCTTCGGCTGAAGCGCCGGATCATCGAGACAGGGCAGCAGCCAGCTCCGCTCTTCGGGCATCGGGGCCTGCTGCCGCCCCAGAAACTCCAAGAGCAGAAAACGCAAATGCTTCCGCGTCACTCCGTCCCATAGCTTCTGAAACTCTTCGCGATAGCGCCTTGGCGACAATTCCCGAAGGTACCCCAACGCGCTCCAAAGGATGGGCCGAACAAAGAGGCTGGTCTGCTTGCCCAACACGTAGTTCGAGAGCGAATCCTCACGCCGCAGGAACGCTTTGGAGCGTGTGAAGTCGAACAGTGTCTGATGCCGGAAGCCGAGGACCGCACTGGAGCCTTCGGTGCACAGAAAGCCAGAGGACTTGAGACCTTTGAGGGCGTCGGACCAGCTTGAAGCGTATTGAAGCTCCGGTGCCCATAGCTCCTCATCTTCGGCAAGCTTCTTGGCAAGGGTGATGACCAAATCCTGCCGGTCTGCGGAGTCTTCCGCCTCATCGATGTGGCGTCGCCAGACCTCCTCAAGCATTGGGCGATAGGCCGTCAATGCCGAGACGTCATGCGCATTCTTCAGGAAGTTGAGGAAAACGTCCAAGTGCTGCGGGGTCGTGAGCATGCGCCGAAGCTCTGCGGGCCAGCCTTGTGTCGCCACCCCGCTCCGGGTGAGGACGGCCTCGACGGCTTCCCATGCCACCTCGCCCAACTCAACTCGGGCCACTGCCTCGCGGGATTCCTCACGCTCGGCAAAGTCAATGAGGTCGCGCAGCCGCCTGTCGTGCTGGGCCTCGAAGGTGCGCGTGGAGGCGATGACCTTGAGATTACGGTGGCGCAGGAAAAACGCTTCGTGGATGACGTTGAGCAACACGGAAAGCCGCTCCGAATGCTTGGTCACCATCAGTTCGCATAAGGCATCCAGCTGATCCACAAACAGGACGACAGGCCCTTCATCCGCCAGTCGCTCCAAGCAGACGGCCAGCGGTTCTGGCATTTCAAGATGGGCCTGTAGCTCAGGAAGGCTGCCGATGCCGCGCGGCAAGGTGTCCGTCTTGAGGGCGAGAAAAGTCGTGCCCTGCGACTGGAGTTTGTGGGCAAGACGC
The DNA here is from genome assembly GCA_020692325.1 of Desulfocurvus sp. Classification (GTDB taxonomy): domain Bacteria; phylum Desulfobacterota; class Desulfovibrionia; order Desulfovibrionales; family Desulfovibrionaceae; genus Humidesulfovibrio. The sequence continues at coordinate 94,015 of JAIMKR010000005.1, read as the reverse complement.
GCCATGAGTGCGGACTTGCCGCAACCCGCTGGCCCGAGCAGCAACACGAGGCTGGTCGCCTCATCCGTCAGGAGCCCATGCAGCTGTTGCTCCTCGGGGCGATCAATCCAGTCCCCGGTGCAAAGGGACTGCGGCCATGCGAGCAACGCCGCGGATTTGCGTCCGAGCACTTCTCGAATGTGCGGCAGGTTTTCGGGCGAGAAAACGGGCCGTTCAAGCATCCGCCTGATTTCCTGGACCGTGCTATTTGTGTCTGCCCCAAGAGGGAGAAGCTCCTCCGTGTTTCGCCATGCCGCAGCACCGTGCTGCAGGTGAACCAGCTCCGCCAAATCCGGCTGCTTTGCCAATTCCTCATGGATTTTCCGAAGGAGCCATTCAAATGCGGGAATGCCCCTTTCGACGGTGATGTGCGGATTGAGCGTATGATAAGCCGCCGCCAGGCGGTCTGGATCAGGAGCCTCGCCTGGCGCAAGGAATTTTAGCGCGGCTGCCGCCACCACCCGGTCGAGAAAATTTTTGTCCATCTTTCCGGTGTTGAATGCTGGATATTGCGTGGAGAACGCCACAAAGGACTGATCGAGAGCGGCCCAGAGGGCCTCTTCAATGCGCTGCTTATCCGCAGCGTTCGCCAGGAGCTTCCCACCCCACTTGGCGAGCAAACCGAGGAATGTCTTTGCCGCGCCTCTGAGCAGCTCGCCTTCCAGTCCCGTCACCATCTTCCGTCTCCTCCGTGCGCCGCATGTTCCTGGGCTAGGATGTCAGCCAAAACATTTACCAAGCGATACAACCTGCCATGATTCCATGCAAATACACCTAACCAGCCAATTTTCTTCACGCAACTAGACATATTGCGTGGATTGAGCCATGTACGTAGTCGTTTCGTTATCGAATCCCTAGGAGCCTGCCATGCCGGAAACGCTTGCCCTTGAACTCATCCACGACCCCACGGTCAACTATGCTCTCCAGCAGAATGACGTCCCGGTCATCAAGCAACTTCGCATCACCAATTCCGGCGACAAGTGCCTGAAGGATGTGCTGGTCCGTATTGAGGTCGAGCCGGACTTCGCGAGCACGTGGGAGGGACGCGTCACCAGCCTGGAGCCGGGGGCCTCATATGGCTTCGACCATGTGCCCTTGCAACTTTCGCCCAAGTTCCTGGCGGAACTCACCGAGCGCGTGGCCGGAACCCTCACCGTGTCGATCAGCGCCTCCGGCCAGGAACTGAAACAAGAAACCGCGCGCATCGACGTGCTGGCCTACGACGAATGGAGCGGTCTGCGCTCCCTGCCCGAGGTGCTGGCGGCCTTTGTCACCCCGAATCATCCGGTGGTGGAAGGCATCCTGGCCGAAGCGGCAGATATTCTTACCGGCTGGGAGCGCGGGGCCTCGCTCTGCGCCTACCAGACGAAAAAGAAGCAGGACACGCTCCGGCAGGGCGCGGCCATCTACGAGGCCATTCGCCGCCGTGGACTCAAATACATATCGCCGCCGGCAAGCTTCGAGCAGGCCGGGCAGAAGGTGCGCCTGGCCGAGCGCATCCTGGAGAACGGCCTGGGCACATGCCTGGATCTGGCCCTGTTCCTGGCCTCCTGTTTCGAGCAGGCCGGGCTTCATCCCCTCGTGGTGTTCACCAAAGGGCACGCCTCCGCCGGGTTCTGGCTGGTGGAGGAGACCTTCTCCGACGTGGTCGGCGATGACGTCCTGCGGCTGCACAAACGTGTCGAGCTGGCGGAAATCTGCCTCGTGGAGGCGATGACGCTCACTTCCGCGCCGCCAAACGACTTCAATATCGCCGTACAGTTGGGCAAAGCCAAACTTGAAAACGAGCAGGATTTCGTCTGCGTGGTGGACGTGGCGAGATGCCGCAAGGCCGCCATCCGTCCCTTGCCGCTGCGGGGCGAGCATGGCGGAACGGAGCGCGCGAGTTCCGGGCAGGCGGCAGACGGGGCGGCTTTGCCCCCGGACCTCTCGCTGGTGGAAGGGGCGGTGCGCCCCGACGGGCAACCTGAGGAACAGCCGGAGACGCCGGCAACGCGTCTGGACCGTTGGAAGCGCAAGCTGCTCGACCTCTCCCTGCGCAACAGGTTGCTGAACTTCAAGTTCACCAACAAGGCCGTGCAGATCCTCTGCCCGGACATCGCGAGCCTTGAGGACGCGCTGGCCGACGGCGACAAGTTCGAGGTGCTGGCCAATCCGAGCGAATTCGCCGAGGACGACCCGCGCAGCGCCGAGGTGTTCCGCCGCAGGACGGGCGACGACGCCCGCAAGGTCGTGCTCCAGGAGGAGTTCAAGGCCAAGCGCCTGCGCGCCGGGGCCGGGCGCGACAAGTTGTCGCGCCAGATGCTGGAGATTTACCGCGAAGCCACCCTGCAAATGGAGGAGGGCGGGGCCAGCACCCTGTACCTCGCCCTTGGCTTTCTGGCCTGGTACGAGACGCCGGCCAGCCAGAGGCGCCTGCTCGCGCCGCTCATCCTCGTGCCGGTGGAAATTTTGCGCGGCTCGATCCTAGAGGGTTTCCGCCTGCGCAAGCGCGATGACGAGGTGCGCATCAACACCACTCTCCTGGAACTTTTGGCCAAGGACTTTGAACTCTCCCTGCCCAGCATGGACCCCGTGCCCCAGGACGACCACGGTGTTGACGTGCCCTTCATCCTGGGCACCTTCCGCGAGGCGGTGAAGAAGATCGACCGCTGGGAGGTTGTGGAGGACGCCTGCCTCGGATTCTTCTCCTTCGCCAAATTCCTCATGTGGCGGGACCTTGAGGAACGCACCGACGAATTGCTCAAAAATCCCGTCGTGTCGCATCTGGTCAACACGCCCAAGCTTCCCTTCCCGGACTCCGGGGGCTTCCCCGACGCCCAGCAGTTGGATCGCACACACTCGCCTCTGGAAACCTTCTGCCCGGTACTGACCGACTCCTCGCAATTGGCGGCGGTCTACGCCGCCGCGGAAGGCAAAAGCTTCGTGCTGCATGGCCCCCCGGGCACGGGCAAGTCCCAGACCATCACCAATCTCATCGCCCACTGCCTGGCCTGCGGCAAGTCCGTGCTCTTCGTGTCGGAGAAAATGGCCGCGCTCACTGTGGTGCGCGACCGCCTAGCCCAGTGTGGGCTGGGAAACTTCTGTCTGGAGCTGCACTCCAACAAAAGCAGCAAGCAGGAGGTCATCAAGCAGCTTGGCCAGCCCCTCACCGGGGCCTCCACCTTCGATTCCGAGTACTGGCGGCGGGAAGCCGAACGTCTGGCCACCCTGCGCGCCGAGCTGGATGAATACGTGCAGACCCTGCACAAGGTGCAGAGTTCCGGCGAAACCGCCTTCCAGGGCCTGTCCAAGCTCATCGGGCTCACGGACGTGCCACATGTGGCCCTGTTCTGGAAGGCTCCGGAGGAGTTCGACCAAACCAAATTGGACAAACTGTGGCAGAGCGCCCGCGACTTGAACCTGACTGTTGCGGATTGCGGGAACCTGGAAAACCACCCATGGGGAGACGTCCAGTGTGACGTCTGGAGCCCCGTGCTCCAACGCGATGTGGGGAATGCTCTTCAGACGCTCTCCGACAACATTGAAGCCTTGCGCACCTCCTCCCTGGAGCTTTTGCCGTTACTCAACCTCGGGCCATTGGACGAGGAACGGCTTTCCCAATACCCTGGGCTGGTGGGGGCGCTGTCCGCCACGCCTGAGCCCCCGGCTCCTCTGCTTCGTTCCGGAGACCTTGAGACTCTGCGCACAGAGCTGGGCGCGGTGCTGATTCAGGCGAAAAGACTCTTCCAGTTGCAGGAGTGGCTTGGCGCCCTATTCCCACGGGAGCTTTTGGATCTGAACTTCGAGACCATCGGCGCCAAAGTTGCGGCCGCGTGCGGAGGAACTGCGGGCCTGCAACCGTGGGGCGGGCTGGAGGCCCCCTCGTGGTCGTCGGAATTCGAACGAGAGGCGCTGGGACTTGTCAAAGGCCTTGGCGAGCGCATCCGGGCTATGCGCAAAGCTGCCCGGGAGGTGTTGCCATGTCTTGGTCTGGATGCGCTGAACCCCATGCAGATTTCCCAGTACCAGGATATCGCCGCGAGTATTTGCGCCGATCCCTTCCCCACGCCCGCTCTCATGCAGGCGCAGGATTGGCTCGCAGCAAAGCGTGAAGTCGCCGCCGTGCTCGAAAAGAGCAGGAGACGGCGCGCCTTGTCGCAGACTCTTTCGGCGGAATTCACGCCGGATCTGCACACTCTTGATCTGGACGCGCTTATCGCCATGCTGAATGTGGCAAAGGCAAGCTGGGGCCCTAAGCGTTGGTTGAAGCATCGAACCATCCGCAAGGCTCTTCGGACAGTCTCTTTGGCGGGCAACGCTCCGGAAACGCAGAGACTTGAGGAGATCCTGTCCCAAGCGCGCGAGCTTCGCGAATTGAACGCCCAGTGGGCCGCCATATGCGACAAGGCAGAGCAACTCCTTGGACAGACCTGGGCGGATGGGCAGGCGACGGATAGGGCGGTGGAGTCACTCCTGGCCCGCCGAGAGGGTTTGCATCACTGCGCGGAGTCCGTGGCCGCCATGGCGGGGCGCAACACGGCGGGGATCATCACAATATGGGTGCGTGAGGTCTGGTCGCGCCGAGCCTTGCTTCCCAGCCGTGTGGAGGCTGTTGTCGCCGCCACCAACGGATTTTGGGAACAGCTGGAGTGGGTATGTCGCGCGCTCGGTTTCCCAAAATCCCCGTGGCAGATCGAGCGCGGCATCCCTGCGTTGGACATGCTGGAGCAGGGTGTCGAAGGGCTCCTGGCAGAAGAGGCGAACCTGGGACGTTGGTTGCGGTGGCGCGATGCCTTGTACGCGGCCTCTGCCCTTGGCCAGCGTTCCACCCATGAACAACTCGCTTCGGTCATCCACCAAACGACGGAATACAACGCCCTCCTTGCACGCTGGAAATCCCTAGATGCATATGGCCAGGGAGCGCTTGAGGATGAGTGGAATGGCGGACGCATCACGGATGAGCGTGTTGTCACGCTCTTTGACAGAGCCAACGCCATTCGCACGCAGATCCCTGCTGCCGTCAAACTGAGTTCGCGAGGGGCGGAGGAGCTGCTGGACGGCTGGGCCGCGCTGCTTCATTCGAGTCGAATTGGACGCCTTCAGGAGGTCGCTGAGGTATTTCTCGCTGCCCATGCAGGGATTCAAAAACAGAAGGAGGCTCTCCGTTCCCTTCTTGGCCCGGAAACATACGCCTTCAGGCAGGCACAGGAGCAAGGGCCGCTCTCGGCCCTCGAACAAGGGACGGAAACGCTGTTGCAAGAGCTGGGGCGATTCAAAGGCTGGTGCCAGTGGCGGGGTGCGCGCAGGGAGGCCTTGTCCATCGGTTTGAAACCCATCGTCACCCTTCTGGAGAAGGGGAAACTCCAGGACGAAGAAATCGAATCAACCATTAGGCGTGGCTACTACCAATGGTGGGTAGAGAGCATCGTCCACGCCGAGCCCGTGCTGCGCAACTTCTTCAGCTCGGGCTTCGAGGACAAGATCCGGCAGTTCCGCGAGACCGACGAACGTTACACCAAGCTGACCCGCGACGAGATCTATGCGCGTCTGTCCGCCCGTGTGCCCATCGCCGGAGCCAAGGCCAACGACGACTCCGAGATGGGCATTTTGAATCGACAGCTCAACAAGAAACGCAGCCACATGTCCATCCGCGCCCTGGTGCAGAAGATTCCCAACCTCCTGCCCCGGCTCAAGCCCTGCCTGCTCATGAGCCCAATGTCCATCGCCCAATACATGGACGCCGGGCACACTCCCTTCGACCTCGTGGTCTTCGACGAGGCTTCGCAGATTCCCGTATGGGACGCCGTGGGCGCCATCGCCCGAGGACGGCAGGCCATCATCGTGGGCGACCCCAAGCAGCTGCCGCCCACGAATTTCTTTCAGCGCGAGGACGGCGAAACCGAAGAGGACGAGGAGACCGTGGAGGATGCGGAAAGCATCCTGGACGAATGCCTTGCGGCCAGCCTGCCGCAGCTGCACCTGCGCTGGCACTACCGCAGCCGTAACGAGGGCCTCATCGCCTTCAGCAACCACCAGTATTATGGCAACAGCCTGCTGACGTTCCCTTCTCCGCAGTTGGAAAAGGCGGTGAGCTTCCGCCACGTGGCGGGCGTTTATGATAAGTCCAAGTCCCGCACCAACCGCATCGAGGCCGAGGCGCTGGTGAGCGAGATGATCCGACGCCTGATCGACCCCGTGCTTTCGTCGGCGAGCATTGGCGTGGTGACCTTCAGCCAGGCGCAGCGCGACCTCATCGCCGACCTGCTGGAGGCGGAGCGCAGAAACCACCCGGAGATTGAACGCTTCTTCGACCCCGAGAATCCAGATCGGGTGTTCATCAAGAATTTGGAGAATGTCCAGGGCGACGAACGCGACGCCATCTTTTTCTCCGTGGGCTACGGGCCGGACGCCGTAGGCAAGGTGAGCATGAATTTTGGCCCGCTCAATCGCGACGGCGGCGAGCGGCGGCTCAACGTGGCGGTGACCCGCGCGAGAAAGGAAGTGGTTCTGTTCTCCTCCCTCAAGCCGGAGCAGATCGACTTGGCGCGCACGCGGGCCAGGGGCGTGCAGGATTTGAAATGCTACATGGAGTATGCGCAGCGCGGCATGGCGGCCATACACGAGTCCATCACCCGCGACCCCTCGGCGGATTTTGATTCGCCGTTCGAGAAGCAGGTTTGCGAAGCTCTGCGCTCCAAAGGACACATGGTGCATGCCCAGGTGGGTTGTTCCGGCTATCGCATCGACTTGGCCGTTGTGGACCCGGAGTGTCCGGGCCGATACCTTTTGGGCATCGAGTGCGACGGGGCCAACTACCACCGCTCGCACAACGCCCGCGACCGCGACAGACTGCGCGAGATGGTGCTGCGCGGACTGGGCTGGGAAATCGCCCGTGTCTGGTCCACGGACTGGTGGCAAAACCCGCAGGCAGCCTTATCCAAGGTGGAGGCCGCCATCGAGAAGGCTATGCTCCACCGGACGGAAAAGGAGGAAGCCCCCGAGGCCTGTCCTCCCCCGGCCTTTATTGCTCCCGAGGCCTGCGCGCAGCAGTTCGCCAACGCCCCCTCCACGGATTCGGCAAAGCCGGAAGAGATGCTTGAAGAATACGCGCCAAGTTATATTACAACCTCTTTGGGCACGCAGGAGGACTACTACTTGCCGCAGAGCACCTATCGGATACGGCAGGCACTACAGGAGGTTCTGGCTTGCGAGGCGCCCATGAGCCTGACGCTGCTCACGCGGCGCGTCGGCGCGCGCTGGGGCTTCGCCAAGGCGACGGAGAAGTGCAAGGAGCGGGTGCTCGGAGTGGCCAAGAACACGAGTGACGTCCTTGTTCAGCGAGGCAAGGACGAGACGTTCCTCTGGGAGAGGCAGACACCACCAGATGCCTACACGGGATTCAGGATCCAGGGGGGCAGCGAGGAGAGCCACCGCGCCTCCGGTGAAATCCCGCCCGAGGAAATCGCCAACGCAGCACGCCACATCCTCCGCCAATACATCTCGGCCTCGCGCGATGTTCTGGAGCAGGAAACCGCCCACCTCCTGGGCTTTAGACGCGTGGCGCAGAATGTCCGTGCGCACATGCAGAAGGGCGTGACTCTGCTGGCGCTGGCTACCGATATTGAGAGGGATGGCGAGAACTTGGTGCTGAAGTAATTATAAATTATCCTACATAAATACACATATTATCCCTTAGGCGAAAATGCTTGGTCTCCACTACTAGAGCGAGGCCGTAGCAAATGCACTGGTCGGCAGGGCAATGGCGCGCCTGCTGCCAGAGGCAACGCTCCGTTTGAGCGCGCACTCGCAAGCATCATTGCATGATTGCAATTTTATCAACATATCTCCGCAGACAATATAATTGCCCAAAGGTACAACAATTCATGACGTCAACCATCATTTGGCTCGACCACGACGGCGTGGCTCACGAACGCGTCATGGAACTGCTCGCGTTGTTCCGCGAGAAAGACTCCCGAGACGAACTCGGCATCGGCGGCATCCGCGACGCCATCGCCGACCGGCTTTTCCCCGGCACCTCCACCATCCAGAGGCGTGTGCGCTACATGTGCTTCATCCCGTGGATATACGCCGAGTTGGAGGACCAGCAACGGCCGGCCAAACGCTTCGCCGCCCGGAGGGCAGGAGGTACCCCCTGCCCTCCGGCTACCTCAAAACCTCCAACCCAGAATCTCTACTCCTAGCTGGCCCTACAACAGGGGACTTTACACCGCCTCTCGGCCCAGGCCCAAGACACCGAGTTTCGCCAACGAGGTCTGGGCATACGACTTCGTGTTTGATGCCTGCGCCAACGGCCAGCAGGTGAAGTGTCTCACCGTGGTCGATGAGTTCACCCGCGAGAGCCTGGCCATCGACATTGCCGGGAGCATCCGCTCCGGACGTGTGATTGAAGTGCTGTCGCGGCTGGTCAGCGAGCGCGGAGCCCCGCAGCATCTGCGTTCCGACAACGGCCCTGAGTTCGTGTCCAAAGCATTGCTTCGTTGGGCGGTAGCCGAGTCACTCGACATCGCCTTGATAGCCCCTGGCAAGCCGTGGCAGAACGGGACGGCAGAGAGCCTCAACGGCAAATTCCGCGACGAGTGCCTATCCATGGAGTGGTTTCGGAATCGTCAAGAGGCGAAGGTGGTTATTGAACAGTGGCGGCAGCACTACAAGTGCGGCCCCACTCAAGCTTAGGCAACATGACACCAGCGGCCTACAGCCGCATTGCTCAGGCCAACACTAATTGGGAGGCCACCCTCAAGAATTGAGTGGTCCGAAGAATCCCGGCAGGTCACAGGGATAGTTACGACAGCCGGCCTGAAATTTGTGGTGCCTTCAAGAGGGTTATCACCGGACTGGACTGCCCGCTCTCACGGTGTTGAAGATCTCCCGCGCGAGGATCGGGAAGGCTGTGCCCCGGAAATCCTTGTCCGACATGTATCGGGTGACGATCTTGTCGTTCTCAGCCATGCGCTCGAGCATCAAGTCGGCAAGAAGCTTTTTGACGCCCAAAGCGAATTTGTCCAGCGGGTTGGCTAGTGCCGTTTGGACCACCTGATCGTTTGCACAGGCGCGCTCCTTGATCTGTTGGAAGAAGAGCCTGTCCTCCTCCGTGAACTGCGTGCCGAGGCGATCATTGAGGGTCTGTATGATCTCCGACAGGGGAGCCTGCTGTTCCTCTGTTTGACCGGTGCCGGTTTCGGTCGGGCTCTTGACTCCGGGAGCATCTCCGGCATCAAGATCTATGGCCCCGGTGGAGAGGCGCTCCATGCGGTAATAGCGCAAGGCCACCTCGTCGCCCAGATGCACGCGCCTTGTATTCGCGCCATGTGGCAGGTGTGGCAGCAGAAAACGTCCGAAGGTGTACAGCATCTCAAGGTCTTGATCGCCATAGGGAATGACCTGGCTGAGGAAGGCGTAGAGGTTCACGTAGCTGACGAGCTTGTCACGAAATGCCCCGCGCTGGTCCTCGTCTGGCAGGTCCTCGAAGCGATCCACCGCAGGCTGAAGTTGCCGCTCCATGGCCGCATGGTCGGCGGGAGTTTGGCTGGCCGCGGGCTTGTAGAAGATCCTGGCGAAGGCCTCGACCTCACTGCCGTGGTAGACTTGGAGCTGATCCAGCTCGTGTTTGAGCTTCTCCAGCTGGCCAGGGTCGGCCGCCTCATGCAGGCTCGTGGCGTCGTAGTATGGCTTGAAGGCCCTGTAGATGTCCTCGGCCTTGTTGACGAAGTCGAGCACGAAGGGCGCTTCCTTGCCCGGAATCATGCGGTTGAGCCGCGAGAGGGTCTGCACCGCCTGCACCCCGTCCAGGCGTTTGTCCACGTACATGGTGTGTAGCAAGGGCTGGTCGAACCCTGTCTGATATTTGTTGGCCACAAGCAGCACATTGTAGTCCGGGCTGTCGAAGCGCTCGGGAAGCTGTCCCTCGCCGATGGGCTTGCCGGTGACGCAGTCGATGTTCATGCCCGGCTCGGTGAACTCCTGGCCCGTATCAGGGTCTTTCACTGTTCCGCTGAAGGCCACCAGAGGCCGCACGTCCGTGTAGCCCTTCTCCTCGATGTAGCGGGTAAGAGTCCGCATGTAGCGCACGGCGTGCAGACGCGAGCCCGTGACGACCATGGCCTTGGCCTTGCCGCCGAGCCGGTGGCGCACACTGCGCCGAAAGTGCTCCACCATCACCTCGGTCTTCTGTTCGAGGTTGTAGGGATGCAGGGACAAAAACTTCACCAGCTCCTTCACTGCCTTTTTTTTCGGCAAGGCGGGATCGTCCGCTGCCGCCTTGATGAGTTGGAAGTACGTGGCATAGGTGGTGTAGTTGGACAGTACGTCCAGGATGAAGCCTTCCTCGATGGCCTGCCGCATGCTGTAGATGTGGAAAGGCGCCGGCTTGCCATCCGGACCGGGCTGGCCGAAGAGCTCCAGTGTCTTGCCCTTGGGCGTGGCGGTAAAGGCGTAGAATGAAAGGTTGGGCTGCCTGCCCCGCGACAGCATCACTTGGTTGAGCCCGTCCTCCCAGTCTGCGGGCGATTCGTCGTCATCCCCATCACCGGACGCCGCGGCGCCAGCCCCGAGAATGAACTTAAGCTCGCGGGCGCTTTCGCCCGTCTGGCTGGAATGCGCCTCGTCCACGATGACCGCGTACTTGCGGTGGGCGATGGCCTCTTCCCAGTCCTTGGCCTGCTTACGCTCGCCCTCGGTCGCCTGCTCCAGGCCGGCCGCCCCGGCCACGTGCAGCAGCCCACGCAGCACGAAGGGGAATTTCTGCAGGGTGGTGATGACGATCTTGGTACCATCCACCAGCGCTTCGGCGAGCTGCCGCGCGTCTTGGTCGATGGCCTTCACTACGCCCTGGGCGTGCTCGATCTGGTAGATGGCGTCTTGCAGCTGCCGGTCCAGCACCTTGCGGTCGGTTATGACGACGACGCAGTCGAAAAGCTTGTTGTCCTTGGCGTCGTGCAGGCTTGAGAGGCTGTGCGAGAGCCAGGAGATGCTGTTCGTCTTGCCGCTTCCGGCGGAGTGCTGGATCAGATAGTTGTGGCCGGGTCCCTGCTCCCGGCTGGCGGCGATCAGCCGCGTCACGGCGTCCAGCTGGTGGTAGCGCGGAAAGATCAGCTTCTCCCTGGTGACATGGCGTTCCCCGTGCTCGTCGGCCACCTTCTCCGTCTTCCGGTCAAGAAACATGTAGTTGCCGAGAATGCCAAGGAAGGCATCGCGCTCAAGCACCTCCGACCAGAAATAACCGGTGCGGTACCCAGAGGGGTGCGGTGGGTTGCCTTTGCCGCACCGGGTCTGGCCCGGGTGGCTGCCCCGGTTGAAGGGCAAAAAGACGGATCCCTCGCCCGCCAGACGCGTGCACATGTGCACCTCGTCCGGGTCTGCGGCGAAGTGGACCAGCGCGCGCGACTTGAACCGGAACAGGGGCGTGCGCGGGTCGCGGTCTTCCTTGTACTGAACGACGGCATCGCGCCAGGTCTGGCCGGTGCACGGGTTCTTGAGCTCGCAGGTGGCCACGGGCAGGCCGTTGATCGCGAAAACCATGTCGGCTGTGTCGATCTTGTCCGGGTGACACGGCACCTGCCGGGTGACGGTGAGGTCGTTGCCGGCGTAGAGCGCCTGGACATCCGGCGAAAGGTTGTGGGCCGGCTTGAAGTAGGCCAGGCGGAACGTTTTGCCGAAGAATTTGAATCCGTGCCGCAGCACGTGCAGCGAGCCCTTGGCGTCCAGTTCCTTCACCAACGCGGCCACGAGCATGGCGGGCAGGCTCTGGCCGTGTAGCTTCGCCATGTCGTCCCAGAGCTTGGGTTGCGTGGCCTGGATGAACCCAATCACATGCGCTGGGAACAAGGCCTGCTTTTTGTCCCAGTCGGCCACATCGCCGCCACGCCAGCCGGCCTTGGTCAGCATGGCGGTCACACAGGATTCGAAGGCGTGCTCATCGGTCTGACTCATGGGGGAACTCCATTCAGCTCAACTGGTAGCTCATTTCCAACAGGCGCTGCGCGCGCGCCAGGTCGTCCATGCCGCGGATGGTGATTTCCAGATTGCCCGTGCCCAGGTGGCCCACGTTGGTCACGTCCGCCGTGAAGCCGGGGATGAGATTTTCCCCGGTCGGTGGGCATTTCACGTTGACGATGAGGCACTTGTTCTGCGTTTTGACCTCGACGCAGGCGAAGTTCTTGATGCGCTTGAAGGCGATGTAGTGCTTGAGCACCTTCTTTTCCACGTCGTCGCCCATGGACAGAAGGATGTCCTCCAGGGCCTGATACAGCTCCCGCAATGGCTCGGACGCCTGGGCCAGATATTCCGAGACGGTCTTGACCGGATGTCTGGTCCCGTTGGTTGGCGCGGCGCAGCCGGCGGCGGCCTGGGCCTCCGTGTTCACGGTGTTGACCATCTCCAGGAGCAGGAAGCCTTCCGGGTAGTGCCGGTAGCGGATGAGCTCGATGTTGCGGTTCATTTGCAGCACGGCATGGTCGTCGTAGCGTGTGAAGTCGCCCGCGATACACAGCAGGCGCGGCCCGAACCAGTCGATGGCGTCCGCCGCCTCCTGCCCAAGCCGCTCCAGCGCCAGCAGCTTGAATTCCGCCTGATGGTCGAGCAGCCAATCCAGGTAGAACAGCCCCTGGTTGATGACGTTCTCGTTGGTGGCGCGCTTGTACTCGATGATGACCGGGCAGCCGTTCTCGTCAAGCCCCAGGGTGTCGATGCGGCCCTTGTGCTTGGGGCCGGTGGAATACTCCGAGGCCAGGAAGCGCACGCCCAGAAGCGTTTCCAGATTCCGTTCCATCAGCGCCTGAAGCGAGCGCTCCAGCGCCACGGAATGGCTTTTGAGTTCGGCCACGCCCTGGGGGCCGGTGCGGAACAGTTTGATGTCGCTCATGGTCTCCTTCCCTCTTCCCTTATGCCTTGATTGGCGCGCCGCCGAGAATTTCCCGGCTTCCTTTCCTTGGGGTAAATTTAAGTTAACGGAATGTCGTTTCCGTTAACTAATGAATAGCCCAAGGTAACGATCAAACGAGTACAAACGCCCTCTTTGCTGCCCCGTCGTTTCCGTGAGGATGTTCAGTCCCACCAAGTCGCGGATGATCTTATTGGCGGTGGGGGTGCTGACGCCAAGGCCTTGCTCGACGTCTGCCGCGGAGACGACGGGGTTGCGGTACAGCAGATTGATGGCGAGGCGCGCGTTGGGCGAACGTTTGCCCAGGCCGAGTACGGCATGCTCCACATCTGTGCGCAGGGACAGAATCTTGCGGAAGACATCGCGGCCCTTGGCGGCTGTTTCCGCAACACCCGCTAGGAAAAAGCGTATCCAGTGGATCATGTCGTTGGAGGCGCGCACGCGCATGAGCGCGTCGTAATAGCTGGCACGGTTGCGCTCGAAAAAGTCGGAGAGGTAGAGCGAGGGCTTGGCGAGAAGGCCATTACCCACAAGATAGAGTGGAATGAGCAGCCGCCCAATGCGGCCATTGCCATCCAGAAACGGGTGGATGGTTTCGAATTGGTAGTGACTGATGGCCACGCGCACCAAATGGGGCACAGTGATGGTCTCGTTGTGCCAGAATAGCTCCAGGTCGCCCATGAGATCGGGCACACCGTCCGGGTGCGGCGGGATGAACACGGCGTCCATGAGACTGGAGCCGCCTATCCAGTTCTGGCTGGTGCGGAACTCACCCGGCTGTTTTCGCTCGCCGCGCACGCCGCGCAGGAGAATCTCGTGCGTCCGCTTGAGCAGACGGTTGGAGAGAGGCAGCGTCTCCAGCTCCTTGATCGCCGTGTTCACGGCACCGATGTAGTTGCGCACCTCGCGCCAGTCATCGCGCTTTTCCGGTTGGATCTGTTCCTCGGGCATGAGTGCCTCGTTGATGCCCGTCTGCGTCCCCTCAATACGGCTGGAGGTTTGCGCCTCCTTGACCACATGCATTTCGATGAACAGATCGATGTCCGGCACGATGAGCGAGAAGGCGTTTAGCTCGCCCAGCGCGCGGTTGGCCTGCTCCAGCAGCGCATTGATTCTCGCGTCCTCCCAGGACCACTCGTGGTTCACCGGCGTCGGCTCGAAGCTCTTGTATTCGTAGCGCTGCCGCCAAATTCCGGCCTTGAACGTCTCGAATTTCATGCGGTCTCCTTGGCGGCTTCTTTCCGCACGTCGATCTTGCCGGTGACGGCGGCGGTGATGAGGGCGGCGCGGTACTCCTTCAAGCGTTCGATGACCGTCGTGATGCGCTCGGTGAGGCGGTCCAGCTTCCCCGTCTCGCGGTCCAGATATTCGGCGATGGCGCGTTGCTCGGGCAGGGGAGGGGCTGGGATTCGGAGGTTCGCGATCAAGTCTACAGACAGTCCCGGCTGCGCTGCTGACACTGAATATTGGTTCAGGTTCATGGCCCGCATTACTTCACCGAGCCAAGACGTAGCAAGCGGCCTGATTGGCGTTGCGACGACAGCATGTTCAGAAGCCCAAAATTTGCCCTGCGCATAGTTCACGTTTCCGCAGAGCGCCCCTTGGCGTCCAACCAGAACGAAGTGTCCCTCATGGGTATATCTGTTGGTATACCCCCGTAGCCCATTGCCCCCAAAAACAGGATATTCGCCTTCCTCCTCAATTTGTTCGGACGTGATAGACTCACCGCTGCGTAGGTTCACGAAGCGCTTGAGTGGCAAGACTTCCCACCCCTCCGGCACCATGCCCAGCCACTCCACGCCGGAGTCCTTGAGCTTGGCAGCGGGGTCGAGGCCGCGCGTGACGGCGCGGGTGATAAGGGCGGCGCGCTTCTCCTTGAGCCTGTCGATGAGTTCCCGTTGCTTGGCGATCAGCGCGTCGATGCGCCCGGTTTCGCGGTCCAGGAAGTCGGCGATGGCGCGTTGTTCGGGGAGGGGGGGCGCAGGGATTCGGAGGCCCTTGATTGTGTCTTGGTTGATGTTTGGCTGTCCACCTCCGGTTGCGTAGAGGTCAATCAGCCTGTCTTTGTAGGCAAGAAGCCAATAATATGAAAATATGGTGCTGACGACTGTGGAGCCAGAAAGAACGCAGCAGGCTTGATTTGTCGTAGCAGCAATTCCGAGAATTCCGAGGCGGCCAATTGTTGCACCATACATCGCAATGGCCAATGATCCTGCTGGATGAATTTTAAGTGCAGAGAAGTTGCGTACAGCCTGCTCGGTTACTTTGTTTGCGGTGTCTGTAATTATACTCTCGCGTAGTTCGCCAGTTGTTACCCAGGGGACCGTGCCGTCATCGTACCATTCTTGTTCACCTGCTGGAGGGGTCGTTCCACTTCCTACAGACTTAAAGATGCGACTGATCTTCCTGGTCTCCCAATGTTCCGGCACCTCGCCCAGCCAGTCCACGCCGCTGTTTTTGTACTTGGGGTAGCGGGGCAGGTTCACTGGTGGCCTCCGGCCTTCCCTTTGGCTGCTGCCTTGCGGCTTGAAGCAGCGGCCTCGATGGCTTTGGCCGCCTGCTCCAGCGCGCCGTCCGCCCGCGCGTCCTCCATCTCTTCCGCCAAGCGAGCGCGCTCCAACCGGGCGGCATGGAACGCCTCATACTGGTCCAGCGCATAGGCCTTGGCAACGTCCATACGCATGCGGCCAGGGTGGGTCAGCACAGGCAATTCGTTGAAGGCGAGGAACGCGTCCAGCCGCTCCTCCCATTCCGCCATGTAGATCATCTGTCGGCGCTTGGCCTGCATTTCCGCATATTCAAGGAACATGCTGACGATGCGGTTGAGTGTGTCCAGTTCTTCCGCGCCAAGGTAGTTCTTGGCCGTGGTCACGTCCTTGCGCCGCACCTTGTCGCCAGAAAAGGAGAACAGGCCCATGTTGGGCTTGCTTGCGCTGGCCCGACTGCGGATGAGTTCCGCTGCGGTCTTGCCCGTCGCCGCCCAGTGCATCTTGTTCTGCACCTTTTGGAAAAAGCGGGTCAGCGCATCCTGGGCATGGTCGCCATAGTCGGCCGAGAGCGCAAAGATGTCGCGCACCTTGCGGTAGAAGACCTTCTCGGAACTGCGTATGTCGCGGATGCGCTCAAGCAGTTCGTCGAAGTAGTCGATGCCGCGCGGCGAGCCCTCCTTGAGCCTGGCGTCATCCATGACGAAGCCCTTGATGAGGAACTCGCGCAGGTGCTCCGTGGCCCACTGCCGGAACTGGGTGCCACGTGGCGACCGCACCCGGTAGCCCACGGCGAGCACCACATCCAGATTGTAGAACTTTGTTTTGTAGTGTTTCCCGTCGGTTGCAGTTATTAGATGATTCCTAATAACTGCCGATTCCAACAACTCCCCCTCGGCGAAGATACCTTTCAGGTGGGCGTTGATCGTGGGGACGCGGATTTGAAACAGCTCGGCCATCTGCTTTTGGGATAGCCAGAGGCTTTCGTCCTCCAAGCGTACCTGGATGACGCTGCGACCGTCTTCCGCCGTATAGAGGACGAACTCGGACAGTGAAGCGGGGGGGAGCGATTCCGTGCTCATGCCGTCACCTCGCGCAGAAGGGTCATGATCTCATTCTCAAGGCCCTTGATGTCCGCCTCGATGTCCGCCAGCTCGCGCGGGGGCTCGTAGCGGTAGAAGTGCCTGTTGAAGGGGATCTCGTAGCCGACCTTGGTCTTGCTGTGGTCGATCCAGGCATCGGGCACGTGGGGCAGCACCTCGCGCGCGAAGTACTCCTCCACGTCCTGCTTCAACGGCACGTTCTCGGTGTCGCGCAACTCCGGGTCCGGCTCGGGGCTGCCGTCGCGGTTGCGGCAGATTTCCGCGGCCTCGTCGCGCTCGCCCAGCGCCGCCACGAACATCTTTTTCTCCGTGGCGCAGAGGCGGTCGCCAAGCTGTCCGGCGACGTCGGCCAGGGCCAGCACGAACGCCTCGCGGTCCATGAAGCGCAGCTCGTGTTCATCGCCGTCCGAGTTGGCGCTCGCGGCCTTGTGATCGGCCAACAGGGCGTGCAGCACTTGGCGCAACGCCTCCTGCCGCTTGCGGCCCTCCGCAATATCGGCCTGGCGGGCCGCCTCGTTTTTCTTGCCGCTGCTGGCCAGGGCCTGGAAGGCCTTTTCCTGGTCGAGCCGGGCGATGCTCTCCGGCGTGACGGAAAAACGCAGGCGCAAGGGCCGCTCCACCGTGATCTTGCGGTAGCCGAAGTCCTCGTTGTCGAAGATTTTGCCGACGGCGAGCGTCTGGCGCGTTCCGTTTTCGAAGGTGTGCGTCGCGTCGTCCAGGAATTCGCCGTAAATGCGGGTGATGTCGCCGATGTGGTCGGGCTCGTTGTCCACGCCCTCGGCGATTTTGTTGCGCTTGTTGCCCAGGCTCTTCTTCATCTTGATGAAGAACCGCCGGGCGTCGATGAGCTGGACCCTGCCCTTGCGATGCTTCTCCTTGCGGTTGGTGAGCACCCAGATGTAGGTGGAGATGCCGGTGTTGTAGAAGAGCTGGTCCGGCAGGGCCACTATGGCCTCCAGCCAGTCGTTTTCGAGAATCCACCGGCGGATTTCGCTCTCGCCGCTGCCGGCGTCACCGGTGAACAGGGGCGAGCCGTTGAACACGATGCCGATGCGGCTGCCGCCGTCCGCCGGGGGCTGCATTTTGGAAAGCATGTGCTGCAGAAAGAGCAGCGCGCCGTCGTTGATGCGCGGGGTGCCCGCGCCGAAGCGGCCGGCATATCCAAGGCTTTTGCGCTCAGCCTCGATGACTTTCTGCTGATTCTTCCACTCCACGCCAAAGGGCGGGTTGGCCAGCATGTAGTCGAAGGTCCACTTGCGGTCATGCTCGTCGATGGTGAAACGGTCCTGGGTGAACGTGTCGCCCAGGCGGACGTTCTCCGCGCTCTCACCCTTGATGAGCATGTCCGATGTGCACACGGCCCAGGCCTCGTCGTTCACGTCCTGGCCGAAAAGGATGGGATGGGAGGCGGCGTTCTGAGAGCGGATGAATCCCTCGGCCACGGAGAGCATGCCGCCGGTGCCGCAGGCCGGGTCATAAATTTTTTTGACCACGTGGGGACGGTGCAGGTCTTCCTCGGGCGAAAGCAACAGGTTCACCATGAGCTTGATGACTTCGCGCGGGGTGAAGTGCTCGCCGGCCTCCTCGTTGGCCTGCTCCGACCCGATGCGGATGAGCTCCTCGAACACGTAGCCCATTTGCAGGTTGTCCACGTGCTCGGTCGAAAGGTCCAGGCGCGGGTCGCAGAACTCCTTGATGACGTTGAACAGGATGTCCTTTTCCGCCATCCGCTCGATTTCGGCCTCGATTTTGAACCGCTCCATAATGGTGCGCACGTTGGGCGAAAAGGCGTTTATGTAGCTGACGAGGTTGGCGGCCAGCTGGTTCGGGTCGTCAAGCAGGCGGGGAAAGTCGAGTTTTGAAAGGTTATAGAAGGAGTAGCCGGAAGCGTTAGTCAGCATCGGAATCAACACGCTTTCCTGGCGTTCCTTGTTGGTCTTGTGCACCTTGAGGACGTTTTTTTTCGTGGGCGCCAGCAGACAGTCGAAGCGGCGCAGCACGGTCAGCGGCAGGATGACCTTGCGGTACTCGTTGCGCTTGTACGGGCCGCGCAGCAGGTTGCAGATGCTCCAGATGAAGTTGGCGAGTTGGGTGTGGGTCTCGGAGGTCATGGCACTTCCTGAAATCTTGGGGGATGGGGACGAATGGGCTGTCCCGCCTTCAGGATATCGGTTTTCCGTGCGGGATTCAAGGGAGGGAGGGCAGTACCGCAGGCTGCGTGTTTGACTGTGCAGGGGACGTTGGCTATATAAATTCCACCTCAGCGCTCCCCGCCTTGGTCACCCCCGGCAATTGCAGCCGGGACCTGTCGCCAAGCCTCGGGGAGCCTTTTTTATGTCTGCGCGCCGCCCGCGCCAAGCCCAATCGTCATGCCGGGCGCAACCGATCGGGATGCTCTAGGGAGAGCATCAGCTTCCCCGCGCCTTGGCGGCCTACAGCACGATCTTGCGCGACTTGATAAAGCGGGAGAGCGTCGGCGGCGAGACGTCCAGAATACGCGCCAGACTGGCCTTGCTCACGCGCTTGGCGAGCAGCGTCCTGATCTCCGCCTCCCGGCCGTCCAGGTCTGCCTCGCCGAACGACAGCGTCTTGCCACTGACGTCCGTGTGTCGGCCTGCCCGAAGATGTGGATGGGTGCGGGTGTCTTCATGGCCGCATCATGCGCGATGGCACGGTGCGGCATAACGCGGGCAAATGTCCGGGGGAGTAAGATTCCCGGGGAATTTCTTATCGGAGGGAGGGCGCGGCGACCCTATGCCGAAAGCGGAAAGGGTTGCAAGCCCCGTCCTGTTGGGAGGCGATCGAGCGCGCAAGGGGCGTTAAAAATGCGTCAGGAGCGTTTAACAGCGTGTTTAATGGTTTTCAGCTAGCCATGGGCCGGAAGCCTGCCCTTAGCGCCTGAAGCGGTTGCGCAGGGCGAAGGCGAAAAGGGCGATTTGGACGGAGACGGGGATTTGCATGAGGCTGACAACGAATCTCTTGATGGGGACAATTAGGCTGACTTTACTCGGATCGGCGACGGCCCCGGACTTAACCAAAGGAATGAGGGCGAGCGTCTCAGCAAAAATCTCAAAAAATTTGTTCCAGTCTGGGTACGGACTCCATCCGGTCTCCCAAAGTTTGAAGCCGCAAAGAACTAGGAACGCGGCAAAAAATATGCCCGCAAAAAACTTAATGGCTCGCTTAGGGTCTTCCCCAAAACCACTGCAACAGTAGTACCACCATGTGATACTTTTCCACGGCTTCCACACCGCCCCCCCCTGCAACTGCGCCAGGGCCATCATCTTCTCGCGGTAATGCCAATGCGAAACCATGCGTTGATCGTGCTCAGTTGCAGCTTTTTGTTTCAGGCATCTGTATAATGTTTCAGATTTTATAAAATAATCTTTTGCTCTACGCTCAACGTAAAGATTTTCAGGCCATTTCTGAATAGAAAATTGTATTGCATCCACCTCACTAGGGTCAAACATGATTTTTGAAACTGAATCCTCGTCGATACCGTCAATATGCACCATGTTTCTCTTTGCATGTATTCTTGCCAAGTTTAGTTTTTTATTGACAATTGTGTTTTTAAATAATGCAACATCATTAAATTTGCAGTCAAAAAAATTAGCATTTTCCAAAAAAACCGCGTTCGTAAAGTATGATGCAGAATAAAACTTTGATCCTGTAAACATTACACTATTGTGGAATACAACGTTTGAAAAATCTGAAAATCCATAATATATACAGTGTTTAAATGATATCTGCGGTTTTCTTGCGACTTTTTGAAAATATGCAAAGAATACAATATCACCAGGGAATATTATGCCATCAAAATTATATTGTCTATACGTCTTGCCTCTCACACCACCGGAAACATATGCAGAAAATAAATCAAAAAATTTTGCATTGAATGTTTTGACATCGCATGCTTTATTTTCTCTACTAGTATGGAATATGCATAGGCCATCGTTTAACGCTTTTTGCCTTATAGGCCAGTGAAGTTCTATGCATTTGTTGCAAATCATATTTTATAACCTCCCTCGTCCACATACTCGACAGGTTGCGGATCATTCCATTTGTACTTTTCGCATTTGCAACAGTGCATCGCGGACCTCGAAACGTCACGATTGTGCGCCTGGAAATTGGCGCGAACATATCGTTATTCCTGCGGCAAATTGGCTGAAAAAGCAACGGGGCAGCCTAAAGGCTCAGCCCAGCCGCCCGGTTAGAAACGCCAGCACGTCCTCTTGGATCTGTCTTTCGTCGTCATGGTCCAGCGCGAGGAAGGGCCGGGCGGGAATCTTGGAGCCGGGGTGGTGGACCGAGCGGCGGAACACGCCACCGAAGTGCAGGAACTTGGCCTTGCGCGCGGTAATGGTGTGGGCCTTGGTCTTGCCGCCCAGCTGCTGGATGGCGGCGTACTTTAAATTGGTGCCCACCGTGGCGCTGGTGGCGTCGGACCGGCCCTCTATGCTACTGGCCAGCTGGCCGCTGCGCTGGAGTATCTTGCCCGGCCAGGTGCCCTCGGCCACGCGGCCGGCGATGGTTCCAGGCGCGAGCCCCAGCCAGGCCGGCCGCCCCTCGCTTTGGAAATTCTTCTCCACCGCCCGCTCCATGTCGCCCTGAATGACGCGCATGACCGGGCTTGGCGTACCTCGGACCTCGCCCGGTGCAGCGCCAGACTTCAAGGGTTCCTGCGGAAAGATTGAGGAAGGCCGCAGCCTCGTGGGTATTAAGCGTCTTGGTCATTGGCGGAACTCCTAAGCCCCTTGCTGGGGCGTAATGGGATTTCCGCTTTGAATAGGATAGGAGCGGCGGGCCGTCACGGATGCCACAAAACGCAAGTCCGGCATCCGCTCGGAAGCGGGGGGATGTCCTGGTCCGACTCGCCGTGAGGGGGCGGGCGGGATGGAAGTCTATTTGAAGCTCAAGACTTCACAGGCGGCGATACACGCGGCGGTGTGCCGGTAAAAACTACGAAAGACGCGGTCGTCGGTTCGGGCATATCCCAGGTGGCGTAGCGTCTCGCCATGTGTTGCTTTCAGTGCGCGAATCGCTTCCGCGATGGGGCAGGCGTTTGCGTCTGCATACTCCCATAACCACACGCCGACCGCCCGCGGTTGGGGTTTATCTGGATCGAACGCGACGTTTTCGTTGGCCATGATTTGTCCAACGATTTTGTCCGCACCGGGATCGCCCTCGTA
The DNA here is from genome assembly GCA_020692325.1 of Desulfocurvus sp. Lineage (GTDB taxonomy): Bacteria > Desulfobacterota > Desulfovibrionia > Desulfovibrionales > Desulfovibrionaceae > Humidesulfovibrio. Next base: position 72,318 of record JAIMKR010000005.1, on the reverse strand, counting down.
TTGGCAGGTTGCGCCATTCTCGCATGTCGCCCGGCAGCCTGAAAAGGGATGTTTCCCCAAAGCCCTGCACTTGGCGAGGCATGCGATTCGTCGAAAGTCATTGACTAATTCGTCCACTGGGCTCAGTGGATCAAACGTTATGCACTGCCTCCCGACGTCGTTCAGATCCGTGAAGAATTCAAAGCATCTGCGGACGACATGTTGCGTGACAATACCCTTATCAAAGACAGCCGTTGTACTGTAAAGACGAGTGCCATTGAGTTGCCTCAGAACTTCGCCTGCGTAATCTTCGCCTGTGCAAATATCGTGCAATACGCGATCGCTCGGTGCATCAACGTCGAGCAAGTCCTGCCAAGTGTAGTGCGCGATGTCAAAAATTTTACTAGATAAACGGAATATCTCATATGATAATCTACTTTGATCCGATTCATGACCGATGGTCGTATCCTTTGCCTTTGCCTCTTTGTTTCTGATTAACTCTTGTAATTTATTACACAACGTGATGACATGATGATTTCTTCTGCTGTATTGCCATGACCAGAACTCGTAAAACGACATAATTTTAGAATTTCTTATTTCACACACATTGTCGTCATCATCGCTGCGACTCATGAATTCCCCTGTGTGATATCATCTGGTTAGAATATGCCCATTGCGCTGATCTTAGTATTTGTCATTATGCCCGTGTCCGGTGGTCTGCTGCCGCTTGATCACCGGAGTCGCTTGAACTTGAGCAGCCGCCTGGATCAATTTCGCGGCAAGATTCCCGGCATCTTTGATCGTGCCAGGTAGAAATTGTCCATAGCGCTTTGTCATGGCCGCGCTCTTGTGCGTCAGGAGTTCGCCGATCATATCGAGCGTGACCTTGCCTGAGTTGGCCAGTGTCACGGCATAGTGGTGTCGTAGCCCGTGGAATATTCGGAAGGTCTTGGGCAATTCTGCCGCTAGCTTGATACGGTCCACAGCGGTGGAGTCCGTGCGCAGCTCTCCGCCTTTGCCAGGGAAGAGATAGGGACTATCGGGGAAGTGCTCGTCGCGCCAAACCTGCTGAGCTTCCAAAATGTCGCGTGCGACCGGGTTCAAGGGAATTGAAACAGTCTTGCCACCCTTCGGAGACCGGATAGTGATGAGGCCTGCAAGAAAGTCTAGATCTCTGTCCTGGAGCTTGAATATCTCACCCCGGCGCATGCCGGTGAACATGGCGAGCTTGAGCATGCGCGCGACATCTTGCGAGGGCCAGCACTCAAGCACGTGGAGAAGGCGGGCAGCCTCTTCAGGCGTTAGATATTCCACCACCTCGTTATCCTTCTTGGGCATCTCAATGACAAAGGCCAAGCGCGGGCACATGCCGACCTTGGCCCCATAGTTCACCACACGCCTCAGTATCTCCAGAGCTCCCCAGATGGACGCGGCGGAGAGCTCCTTCATATCCTGTTTCACTCTGGCCACGTCCAGGCTACAGAGCGTCTTGACGGTCTTCTGACCAAGGAATGGAGCTATGTGCTTCTTGTAGCGGTTTTCATCGATTCGCCGCCAGCGTTGCCCCTTCTTTGACTCGAAATAGGCTGCGGCGATGTCGTCGATGCTCCGGTTGGCTTGGCGCTTCTCGCGCTGGATCTCTTTGGAAGTCTTAACCTCTTCGCCATGGCGAATCTGTTTCATGCGGCCGGCGCGGATTTCCGCCGCCACCTGAGGTGTGTAGCCCTCGGACTTCCAGCCGACCTTTTCCCAGCGCAGTTTGCGATCCAGCCGGTAGGCGACGACATAGCAGACGTCAGGCTTGCCCTGGAAACGCCTCTCAGAGCTTTCGTAGTTGTACACGCCGGGCCAGCGTCCGGAGTCCACCACGTGGTATTTGGTCGCCATTTTCGCCTCCCTCTGGTGTCCCGTTGGCCTGTTTGCATAAGCAACGCATAGGTTTTCATCCCTCAAAATTCCTAACCTATTCCTAACACGCAGGTCAAACTTGATTGAATTTGAGTAAACGACCTATGGGTTAAAGACGCTTTAATGCTCCGAATTAATATGTGTAATAATAGAAAACAAAGCGTTATTAAATTGGTTAGGATTTTGTCGAAAAGGCTAGAACGATGCGTTCGCAACGCATAGGTCCGAGTCCGACGACCGCCCTTTCCCACGCGCTCCTTGCTGGGGAGTCCATCCCCGACGTCGCAGCCAGCCGTTTCACGCTATCGTCGTCCAAAGCCGTTTCCCTTTCGGCGTCCCTGCACAGGCGACGACACGCTCCGGCCGGAGACGCTATGCACGCCCGTCGACCACCCTTCACTTTTCCCATGGCCGGACGCGAATGCATTTTTTTCAGGCCATGCGATCCGCCTCCGGGGAGGGGCGTCGCACCCCGTATAAATCCTTGAACCGGCGAAGGCCGGCATCCGGCCATAAGCGGGAATCCGGTTTAAAAACTTTAACCGATTTCAGGCCAAATCGGGTCGCTGGTCGAAGATGCTATTCGACCATTTCATTCTAACATTCTGTTATAATTAAACTTTTAAAATATAATCATCACATCGCGGACTTTGGCCCGGCTCTTGCTCTATCCTGATCATCCTTCCTTCCTTTGCTGAAAGCGGCTTCCCCTGGGACGGTCCCATGGGAAGCCGATTTCGTTTGTGCCTCCGCGAATTTTCCCCTCCACGCGCATTCCGCTGACCCCACCGCAATGCTTCTGTAATATCAGATTGATACGTTTTTAGATTCCGCCGTTTCCCACCACACGGCCACGCCACCGGGACAGGTTTCACGGACGACGCGCGACGCCGGAAGCGGGAAAAATCGAGGCGAAACCGGTCGCGTGGTCAGTGCAAAGACTTTTACCGGGGCATTGCGCCCTCCTTCCGACCGGACCAGTCCCCCGAATCGCCGGGCATTGTTCCTCCGGCGTCCGCTTCGACCTGCCGAACGTTGTCCCATTGCACGAACGCGCCCGGCGGAGGCTTTCCGCGTGGAACGCCTCCCTGGCGCTTTGGTTTGAGCAGGCGAAGCTGACCGCAGTGGTGCCTGGCGGAGCCGCCGCCGGAGGAACGCTCTCACATCGAACACGCGCCACGCCCCGGGTTCAAAACGCCGAAGCCGATGCGCCACGTCCAATGCCCGGCCGGGCCGAATGCGCGTCGCCCACTTCGAACACCGCGCCCCGGACTCAATCCATCCAGTCCGGCCCCTCCCAAGGCCCGACCAAGCAAATCGCACGCTGGCAACCCCGACTGTCCGCAAACCCAAACGCGCGCCACCATGAGGCATCGGCCGCAGGCCTTCACCACGCTCATGGGGGGAAGAGAAACGAGGCGCCCCCAAGCGTCCTTCCCGAACACTGTGCGCAGCAGAGGTTGAAACGACCGGCTCCAGCCGCGCGTCCCGTCTCGAAAGGCGGAATGGACGCGACGCCGTGGATGGGGGGCACAACGAAGGAACGGGAGGCCGATCGTCTCCGCCGATACGTCCCATCGGCCACAGCCATTCGCTAGGCCCGCACCCGGACGACATGGGGAAAGGGAAGAAACGCCCGAACACACGGCAGGCCGACGCTTCCGGTCCGCCAGCCGTGCGGCAACGGTCACGGACGCGGCCCGCTTTTGTGCTTGTCAGCCGGATTGTTATGCACTACTTCATAGAAGTTGTGACAATTTGCAGCACAAAACCGCTGGAACGACACGCAGGAACGTAAAGATGCCCCCCGCCACGCACCCGAGAAATCCCGCCCCCACCGTGGACATCATCATTTACGCGCCTGGACGCGGCATCGTGCTGGTGGAACGGAAGAATCCCCCGTTCGGCTGGGCGCTGCCGGGCGGCTTCGTGGAATACGGCGAGAGCTGCGAGGCAGCCGCCGTGCGCGAAGCCAGGGAGGAAACCGGGCTCGACGTGGTGCTCACCGGACTCGTCGGCGTGTACTCCGATCCCGCGCGCGATCCACGCGGCCACACCATGAGCGTCGTCTACAGCGCGCAGGCGCTGGACCTCAGCCGGCTCGCCGCCGGCGACGACGCGGGCCGCGCCGTTTTCCACGATCTGGACGCTCTGCCGCCCCTGGCCTTTGACCACGGGCGAATCGTGAGGGACTTCACCGCCGGGCTTTCACGGCTGCGTCCGTAACCGGCTGGGGCTTCGACGACCCGCGACGGAGAATTCCGCGCGGCCTTCTCGAGAGGGGGGGAACGCATGGGCAACAAGCCGCTCGTCCTGTTCATGACCTCGGAGATGTATCCATTCTCCAAAACCGGCGGTCTGGCGGACGTGCTTGGGGCGCTGCCCCTCACCCTGTACCGCATGGGCGTGAACACGGCGGTCGTCACCCCGCTGTACGGACGCATCAACACCGCCGGCTTCGGCCTGCGCCTGCTCACGGAGCGCTGCCCCGTGGGCTATCCCTGGGCGCCCATCACGGCCGAGATCTACCAGGCCGAGTACTACGGGATGCCCGTGTACTTCGTGGGTCGCGGCGAATACTTCGACCGCCGCAATCTCTACAACACCCACGCCGGCGATTACTTCGACAACTGCGAGCGCTTCAACTTCTTCTGTCGCGCCACGCTGGAATGGGCCCGCCGGCTCGACTGGGCCCCGGCCGTCATCCACGCCCACGACTGGCAGAGCGCGCTGGTGCCCGCCTATCTGCACTTCTGGCGGCGCGCCGATCCCTACTGGAAGGACACCAAGACGGTGCTCACCATCCACAACCTGGCCTTCCAAGGACGCTTCGCCTCGCGCCTGTTCTTCGAATCCGGCCTGCCGAGCGAGGCCTGGAACATGAACGGGGCGGAGTTCTACGGCGACTTCAACCTGCTCAAGGCCGGCATCGCCTACGCCGACGCCGTGACCACCGTGAGCCCGTCCTACGCCGATGAAATCCTCACCTCCCGTTTCGGCTGCGGGCTGGAGGGCATTCTGGGCCGGCGGCGCGGCGCGCTGCGCGGCATCCTCAACGGGGCCGACTACACCGTGTGGGATCCGCAGGACGACAAGTACCTGCCCTGCATCTACAAACACGACTGTCCCGAGGGCAAGCAGGAATGCAAGAACGCGCTGCTGCGCGAAATGCACCTGCCCGACCAGCTGGAGGACAAGCCGGTGCTCAGCTTCATCGGCCGCTTCCGGGGCCAGAAGGGCATGGACCTGCTCATCGACATCATCCCGAAGCTGATGGAGCAGGAGGTCGGACTCATCGTGCTGGGCGAGGGCAAGCTGGAGTACGAGGCGCGCCTGCAGGAGCTGGCCGAGACCCACCAGGACCGTCTGCGCGTGCTCGTGGGCTACTCCGAGGACCTGGCGCACCGCATTCAGGCGGGCTCGGACATCTTCCTCATGCCCTCGCGCTACGAGCCCTGCGGGCTGACGCAGATGTACGCCCTGCGCTTCGGCACGCCGCCGGTGGCCACGGCCGTGGGCGGCCTCAAGGACACCATCGTTCCCTGGCCGGACCCGCGCGCCACGGGCTTCACCTTCGCCGAGCCCGACGCGGACGCCCTCTACCAGACTCTGTGCCGGGCGCTGGATTTATGGCGCAACGACAAGCCCGCCTGGCGGGGCATGATGGACCGCGCCATGGCCCAGAGCTTCAGCTGGGAACGCTCCGCGGGCGAATACATCGAACTGTACCGGTCGCTGGGGGCGCGCCTGTAGCGCGCATTCCACCCGCCCCGGCCGAACACGCCAAACCGCAGCGCAGAGGAAAACGGAAGGAGGTTACGGCAATGCCGCTCACCAAGAAGTTCTCCAAGGACGGGACCGTGTGCAAGGTCGGCTTCACCCTGCCGGCAGAAAGCGCCGGCGAGGCCAAGAAGCTCGCGCTGGCCGGAGAGTTCAACAACTGGAAGCCCGCGCCCATGCGCAAAAACAAGGGTGTTTTCCGCCTCAGCGTGGATCTGCCCGCCAGGGCCAGCTACCAGTACCACTTCGTCACCGAGGGCGGCCGCTGGATCAACGACACCGACGCCGACTGTTACGTCTTCAACAGCTTCGCCGGCGAGGACAACTCCGTGGTGACGTTGTAGATCTACTGCGCGTAGACGGCGCGACGGCGCAGGCCCCACAGCCCGCGCGGAATGGGCAGGCAGAAGCTGCATCCGGGAAAGTCCGCGCACAGCAGCAACCCGCCGGTGCGCTCGTCCCAAAACACGCGGTCCAGAAACAGGGCCAGCGCCCCGGACGGGGACAGCCGCGACGCCTCCACGCTGGAGAAACGGCGCATCACGTTCACCGCGGCGCGCCGCACCAGCCTGAGCCCCTGCTCGGACAGGGTCAGATCCTCGTAGTCCAGGGCGTGCAGGGCTTCCTCGCGCGTGGGCGGGGTCTGTCGCTCCGGCGCGGGAGTGGAAAAAACGCGGGTCGGGTTTCGCATGGCGGCCTCCTCGACGCCGCGACGGAATTCCGCCGCGACGGGGGAGAGTTTGCAACTTGCGCGCCAGGAACCCGGACAACGCGCATCGGTCAACGGCCTTCCAAGCCGTCGACCGGTCTTCATATTCTTTCCGCGCCGTCGGCGGAGAAAGTCCCCCGGACAGGACACGTGGCGGGACTTTACGCCACGACGCATGGCCGGATACACTGGCGACCGGCCCATCCGGGCCGCAAGGAGGCCACATGACCGATTCCCGGCGAACCTGCGGCGTGCTGCTGCACCTCACCTCCCTGCCCTCGGCCTGCGGCGTGGGCGACCTCGGTCCCGAGGCCGTGCGCTTCGGCGAATTTCTAACGCTCTCCGGGCAACGCCGCTGGCAGATGCTGCCCTTCGGCCCCACCGCCGCCAGTCACGGCAGCTCGCCCTACTCCGGCTTTTCCGCCTTCGCCGGCAACACGCTGTGGATCAGTCCGGAGCGGCTGTTCGAGGACGGCCTCGCCACCCGCGTGGAGGTGGAGGCGCAAAAGACCCCGCCCGGCCCCAAGGTTGACTTTCCGGCCGTGGAGGCCGCCCGCGAGGCATTTTTGCGCGGCGTGTTCGACCGGCTCGCCGGACACGCTGGGGGGAGACTGGAGAACGACCCGACCTTCGCGGCCTTTCGGGAACAAAACGTCACCTGGCTGGCGGACTTCGCCCTGTTCATAGCGCTCAAATCACGTTTCGGCGGTGCGGCCTGGACCGAATGGCCTGAGGACATCCGCGACCGGACCGAACCGGCCCTGCGCAGGTACGGCGAGGAGCTGCACCGCGAGATTCTGTTCCACCAGTTCTGCCAGTGGTTGTTCTTCCGCCAGTGGGGCCGGCTCAAGTGGAAGCTGGGCAAGCTCGACGTGGAGCTGGTGGGCGACGTGCCCATCTACGTGACCCACGACTCCGCCGACGTGTGGGCCAACCGCCGCCTGTTCAAGCTGGACGCGGCCGGCCGGCAGTTGTGCGTGGCCGGGGTGCCGCCGGATTATTTCAGCAAGACCGGCCAGCGTTGGGGCAATCCCGTGTACGACTGGGACGCCTCCGCCCGCGAGGGGCACGCCTGGTGGATCAGCCGGCTGCGGCACAACCTGGGGCTGTTCGACCTTGTGCGGCTGGACCACTTCCGGGGCTTCCTCGCCTATTGGGAGATCGACGCGGCGGAGAAGACCGCCATCAAGGGCTGTTGGGTCCCCGGCCCGGGTGCGACGCTCTTCGACGCCCTGCGCAAGGCGCACGGATCGCTTCCGTTCATCGCCGAGGACCTTGGCGTCATCACGCCGGACGTGGTGGAGCTGAGGGAACGGCTCGGCCTGCCGGGCATGAGGGTGCTGCAGTTCGCCTTCGGCCCGCACACGCCCACCAGCCCGGACGCCCCGCACAACCACGAGCGAAACTGCGTGGTCTACACAGGCACCCACGACAACAACACCACGCGCGGCTGGTTCCACGCCGAGGCCGACGCCTCCCTGCGCCGCGTGCTCACCCGGTATCTGGGACACGAGCTCACCGAGGACACCGTGACGCGCGAGTTCATCCGCATGGCCCTGGCCAGCCCGGCGCGGCACGCGGTCATCCCCGCGCAGGACCTGCTGGACCTGGGCGACGAGGCGCGAATGAACGTGCCCGGCCGGGCCAGAGGCAACTGGGGCTGGCGCGCGCCGGAGGGCGCCCTGCGCCTGGAGGGCCGGGGCCGCGCCCTGGCCGAACGTCTACGCTCCGCCTGCGAACTCTTCGACCGCTGCGATCCCGCGCCGGCCGCTCCGGCGCAAAATGAGGAAACGGCGGACGTCCCCCCCTCGTCCACGGACGCCGCGTGCCCCGGCCGGGGCTGAACGCGGGGTGGACCGCAGCCCGGCCCACCCGGCCAGTCGCCGCGCGATTTCCGCGTCCACCGGCCGAAAAGAGCCACCGGCGAGGATCCGAGCGCTGCGGGCCGGGACGTCCCATTTGATTCGACATCCCCAAGGGCGCATTTTTTGCGCGCACCCGTGTTGACACGCGACGACGCGTGTTTATGTATGGCACGTGCAGAGGCCCCGCGCCCGTGGCGGGGCTCTTCAACGAGAAAAGAACCGACGCGTCCAGTCGCCAACGTCCCGCGCGCGAACGCCAGGACGGGAAGAGACGCGCCGCGAACGTCACACAAAATTCCCTGGAGGATCCGCAATGAAGTTGAAGCCGCTCAATGACCGTGTTCTGGTGAAACGCCTGGAGTCCGAGGAAGTGACCGCCGGCGGCATCATCATCCCCGACAGCGCCAAGGAGAAGCCGCAGAAGGGCAAGGTCGTGGCCGCCGGCCCCGGCAAGCTCGACGAGAAGGGCGAGCTCGTGAAGATGGCCGTCAAGGCCGGTGACGTGGTGCTGTTCACCAAGTACGCGGGCACCGAGATCAAGATCGACGGCGAGGAGCACTTGGTCCTGCGCGAGGAGGACATCCTCGCCATCGTCGAGAAATAGGCCCTTCGGAACTTTCGGGGCCTCGTGCCCTCAAAAACGCAACAACGCCGCAAGGCACTAATTTTCAAGGAGCACACAATGGCCAAAGAGATCATCTTCGACGCCAAGGCGCGTGAAAAGCTGAAGATCGGCGTGGACAAACTGGCCAACGCCGTCAAAGTCACCCTCGGCCCCAAGGGCCGCAACGTGGTCATCGACCGCAGCTTCGGCTCCCCGCTCATCACCAAGGACGGCGTCACCGTCGCCAAGGAGATCGAGCTGGAGGACAAGTTCGAGAACATGGGCGCGCAGATGGTGAAGGAAGTCGCCTCCAAGACCTCCGACGTTGCCGGCGACGGCACCACCACCGCCACCATTCTGGCCCAGGGCGTCTTCGCCGAGGGTGTGAAGCTCGTGGCAGCCGGCCGCAATCCCATGGCCATCAAGCGCGGCATGGACAAGGCCGTCGAGGCCATCACCGCCGAGCTGGGCAAAATGGCCAAGCCCACCCGCGACCAGAAGGAAATCGCCCAGGTCGGCACCATCTCCGCCAACAACGACGCCACCATCGGCGGCATCATCGCCGAGGCCATGAGCAAGGTCGGCAAGGAAGGCGTCATCACGGTCGAGGAGGCCAAGGGCCTTGAGACCACCCTGGACGTCGTGGAAGGCATGCAGTTCGACCGCGGCTACCTTTCCCCCTACTTCGTCACCAATCCCGAGAAGATGACCTGCGAGATGGATGAGCCCCTCATCCTCATCTGCGAGAAGAAGATCTCCTCCATGAAGGACATGCTGCCCGTGCTGGAGCAGGTGGCCAAGATGAGCAAGCCGCTCGTCATCATCTCCGAGGACATCGAGGGCGAGGCCCTGGCCACCCTGGTGGTGAACAAGCTGCGCGGCACCCTGAACGTGGCCGCCGTGAAGGCCCCGGGCTTCGGCGACCGCCGTAAGGCCATGCTGCAGGACATCGCCACCCTCACCGGCGGCTCCTGCGTGTCCGAGGACCTCGGCGTCAAGCTGGAGAGCATCACCGTCAACCAGCTCGGTCAGGCTAAGCGCGTCGTCATCGACAAGGAGTCCTGCACCATCGTGGACGGCAAGGGCCAGAAGGCCGACATCACCGCCCGCGTGAAGCAGATCCGCGCCGAGATCGAGGAGACCACCTCCAGCTACGACAAGGAGAAGCTCCAGGAACGCCTGGCCAAGATCGTGGGCGGAGTCGCCGTCATTCACGTCGGCGCGGCCACCGAGACCGAGATGAAGGAGAAGAAGGCCCGCGTCGAGGACGCCCTCAACGCCACCCGCGCGGCCGTCGAGGAGGGCATCGTGCCCGGCGGCGGCGTGGCCCTCGTCCGCAGCCAGAAGGTGCTCGATTCCGTCAAGGCCATCGACGACGACGAGCAGGCCGGCATCGACATCATCCGTCGCGCCATCGAGGTGCCCCTGCGCTCCATCGCCGCCAACGCGGGCTTCGAGGGCTCCGTGGTGGTCGAGAAGGTCAAGACCGGCAAGGACGGCTTCGGCTTCAATGCCGGCACCGCCAAGTACGAGGATCTCATTCAGGCCGGCGTCATCGACCCGAAGAAGGTCACCCGCACCGCCCTGCAGAACGCCGTCTCCGTGGCCGGCCTGCTGCTGACCACCGAGTGCGCCATCGCCGACAAGCCCGAGCCCAAGGCGGCCGCTCCGGCCATGCCCGGCGGCGGCATGGGTGGAATGGGCGGCATGGGCGGAATGGGCGGCATGTACTAGACCGCTTCCGCGCAAACATCCGCTTCCGAACGAGGCCGGGGTCCGCAAGGGCTCCGGCCTTTTTCACGCCTTGCGGTTGTGCATTCGCGAACGAAAGGGTATGCTCATATAGCCCCCTTCATCGCGCCCTTACGGCGCGCGTCCTCGCGAGGTGCCCCATGCGGCTGCGCGTCAATTACATTCTGTTCGCCGGCATCGCCTGGTCCGCGCTCGTGGCCATGGCCGCCGGCGTCTCCATCAAGGCCAGCTACGAGAGCACCATGGAGCAGGCCCGCGTGGCCGCCCGCGTGGCCTTCGACAAGGACATCACCTACCGCCGCTGGAACGCCCTGCGCGGTGGCGTATACGTCCGCGTCAACGAACAAAATCAGCCCAATCCCTATCTCGACGTGCCCGAGCGCGACCTGCACACCGTGGAGGGCGTCACCCTCACCATGATCAATCCGGCCTACATGACGCGCCAGGCATACGAGATTCAGCACGGCGCGACCGAGGTGCAGAACCACATCACCAGCCTCAACCCCCTCCACCCGCAGAACATGGCCGACCCCTGGGAGCACCACGCGCTGGAGAGCTTCCACAACGGCCTGCCCGAGGCCTTCTCCCATGAAGACATCGGCGGCCAGCCGTACCTGCGCATCATGCGGCCGGTGCTCATCGAGCCGGGCTGCCTGCGCTGCCACGCCAAGCAGGGATACCGCCTCGGCGAAGTGCGCGGGGGCATCAGCGTCTCCGTGCCGCTGGCCACGCACCTGCGGGAGTTCCACATCCTCACGGCCAAGACCGCCACGGCCTATGGCCTCGTCTGGGCCATCGGGCTGACCGGCATCATCGTCGGCGCGCGCAGACTCAAGGCCAGCATGGACACGGAGCGCCAGGCGCGCGTCGCAGCCGAGGCCGCCAGCGTGGCCAAAAGCGAGTTTCTGGCCAACATGAGCCACGAGATCCGCACGCCGCTCAACGGCGTTCTGGGCATGTTGCAGCTGCTGCGCGAAAAGAACTCGCCGGCGGATCAGGCCAGCTTCGTGGACATGGCCTACGACTCCGGCCGGCGGCTGCTGGCGCTGCTCAACGACATCCTCGACTTCTCCAGCATCGAGACCGGGGAGATGAAACTCGCGGTCACGCCTTTCTGCACGCGCGATCTGCTCGCCTCGGCCGCCAACGTTTTCTCCGCCGCCTGCGCGGAACACGGCCTCACGCTCACCCTCGTGGCCGACGAGAGCCTGCCCGCCACCCTGGTGGGCGACGAGGCGAGATTGCGCCAAGTGTTGTTCAACCTGCTGGCCAATGCCCTGAAGTTCACGCCGGAGGGCTCGGTCAGTGTGGAGGCCTGGGCCAGGCCCCACGCCGCGGATTTCGGCCGCGTGCGGCTGTACCTCTCCATCGGCGACACGGGCATCGGCATGGAGGACTCCCGGCTGGCGGACATGTTCGAGGGCTTTACCCAGGCCGACGGCTCCTTCAGCCGGCGCTACCAGGGGGCAGGGCTCGGGCTGGCCATCGTCAAACGGCTGGTCCTGCTCATGGACGGCACCATCAACGTGGAGAGCGAACCCGGCCACGGCACAACCTTCCACCTGATGCTGCCGCTGTCCCTGCCGCCCGACATCTCGACTCCAGTGGTGGACGAGCGAACCGCGCCCAGACGCGACGCGGCCCCCAAGCGCATTCTGCTGGTGGAGGACGAGGAGGTGAGCCGGCTGGCCACGAAGCTGCTTCTGGAACGCATTGGTTGCGCGGTGACTTGCGCGACCAATGGCCGCGAGGCCGTGGAGGCCTTCAAAGCCGACCGGTACGACTGCGTGCTCATGGACATCCAGATGCCGGAGATGGACGGCGTGGAGGCCACGCGCATCATCCGCGCGCTGGAGACGGCGGGCGACGCCCAGCCGACGCCGATCATCGCGCTCACAGCCTACGCCATGCCCGGCGACCGCGAGCGCTTCCTCACCGCCGGACTGGACGAGCACGTGACCAAGCCCGTGCAGATGGAGGACCTGCGGCTGATCATGCGACGCGTGTTGGACGGCGACATCGCGCCGCGTCCGGACTGTCCCGCCTAGGGGCTGGCAGGCCCGAGGATCGAAGCCGCCGAAAATCAAAGCTCGTCGTTTCCCCCCGCACGCCCCCCCTCGCCCAACGATCGAAACATACGCCGAGGGAGAATGGACCATTCCCGTCCCCCAGGGGAGACGGGACAGAGCAAGACGGCAAACGGCCGTTCACCGATGGGGCGATGCGGAAAGACGCGCCCGGACTGTCCCGCCTAGCGGGCTGGCAGGCCCACGCGGTCCCAGAACATCTCGCCGCGCGCGCTTTCGGAATAGATGATGTAGAGCGGCCGGGCCACCATGCGCGCCCGGTTCACGGGGCCGAAGCTGCGCGAATCGAAATTGGCATGGCGGTTGTCGCCCATCAGGTAGTACTCGCCCGGAGCCAGCCGCGCCGGCGACATGTCCAGGCTGTTGAAACCCGGCACCCGCGAGGCGTAATACCCCTCGTCGATGGGATCGCCGTTGATGTAGACCAGCCCGTCGGACACCTCCACCACCTCGCCCGGCAGGCCCACCACGCGCTTCACGAAGTAGAGGTCCCGGCCGGTGGGATACGCGAAGACCACCAGCTGGCCGCGACGGATGATGTCGCGCGGGCCGATGGTCTGGCAGCGCAGGCGGTCGCCGGGGCGCAGCGTGGGCCGCATGGACGTCTGCGCCACCACGAATATCGGATAGGCCCGGCGCTCCGCCTGGCCGGACAACAGGCTCACCGTGGCCATGAGCGCGATGACGCCCAGATACACCGACAGCGAATTCCTCGGCCCGGGCAGATATTCGTCCAGCCCCCGCGCCTGGCGGCCAGCCTCCCACGCGGCGCAGACCGAGAGGATCAGCGTCCCCGCCAGCGACCACATCCAGCGCTGGAAGCTCTCCACCGCGCCAATGCCGAGCACCTGCCACGCGGCGGCCACGCACATCAGGACCACGCCCTTGCGGAAACGGCCATTGTAGATCTGGCCCAATCCGGGCCAAAGAAGGGAGAGCGATGCGGCAAGCCACGGCTTGCGCGGGCGGGATGGTTCTGGGGCGGCGCCGGCTTTGGAGCCGAAACGCCGCGGCGGGACGTTCAGATGCATGTGCGCCTCGCTGATGTGCTGTGTGCCTTCTACCAGAGCGCGCCGGCGCTGCAAAGGGGGGGCGCGCTCTTGACAGCGCGGCGGCCTTGGCCCAAACTCCGCCCGCTCCCGTGGCGGGTTTTCGCCCCCACGCGAACCCAAGGAACACCACCATGCGCGTGCTCGGCATCGACTACGGCCAGGCGCGGGTGGGGTTGGCCATGAGCGACCCCGAGGGGCGCATGGTCTTTCCCCGTCCGGCCATCAAAAAGACCACCCGCGACGCCCTGTTCGCCGCGCTGGTCTCGCTCGTCGAGGCCGAGAACGTGGAGGCCGTGGTGGTGGGCCTGCCGCTGACGCTCGACGGAGGGGACTCCCTCACCACCCGGCAGGCCCGAAACTTCGCGGAAAGTCTGGCCCGGCGCATCAACGCGCCCGTGCATCTCATGGACGAACGGCTCAGCTCCGCCGAGGCGGAAGAGCAACTCAAGGAGGCCGGCCTGTGCAGCCGGAAGATGAAAAGCAGGCTGGACAGCCAGGCGGCGACGCTGATCCTGGAGTCGTGGCTGAACCAAAACCGCCCGTGAACAACCGCCACTGGCTGTTCATGGGTGCGGCCCCGGCCCTGGTCGTCGTGCTGGCCGCCCTCGTGGCGTTTTGTCTGGGACCGGCGGAAGTGCCCGGCCGCGACGTCATCGTGCTCATCCGCCCCGGTCTCGCCGCCCCGGCCATCGGCCGCGAGCTGGAGGAGAAGGGACTCATCCGCAGCGCCGAGGTCTTCACCCTCCTCGCCCGTATCGAGTCCGGCCAGGGCGCGCCCCGCGCCGGCGAGTTCCTCCTCAACACCGGTTGGACGCCCATGCGCATTCTGCGCGTGCTGGCCACCACCAAGGGTATTCAGCACCGCGTCGTCGTGCGCGAAGGGTTGCCCTGGTGGGAAACCGCCAAACTTTTCGCCGCCGAAGGCCTCTCCAATCAGACCGATTTCGAGCAGGCCATGGAGAACGCCACCCTGCTGCGCAAATACGGCGTGCCGACCAAAAACGCCGAGGGATTCCTCTTCCCCGACACGTACCAGCTGCCCCGCGGCCCGGAAACCGGCGTCGCCGCCGTCGAGACTATGCTCAAGGCCTTCGACCGCGCGGCCAAAAAGCTGTGGCCCAAGGGACCGCCGCCGCCGGCCGAGCTGCTGCGCGTCGTCATCCTGGCCTCGCTTGTGGAGCGCGAAACCGGCGCGCCCGAGGAACGCCCGCGCATCGCCGGCGTGTTCGCCAACCGCCTGCGTATGGGAATGCGTCTGCAGTGCGACCCCACCACCATCTACGGCATGGGGCCGGCCTTCAATGGCAAGATCACCCGCGCCGACCTGGAGAACGCAGACAACCCCTACAACACTTACACCCGCGCGGGTCTGCCGCCGGGCCCGATCTGCTCGCCCGGGCTCGCCTCCCTCAAGGCCGCCCTCAACCCGGAACGCAGCGACTTCCTCTACTTCGTGGCCAAGGGCGACGGCACTCACGAGTTCAGCAGCACACTGGAGGAGCACAACCGCGCCGTGGCCTTCTACCAGCTGCACCGCGGGGCCAACTACCGTTCCACCCTCGGCGGGCCCGCCGCACCGGACATGCCCGCGACTCCCGCCGTCAAGCCGGCGCCCGCTCCAGAGCCGGCCAAGACGCCGTCCAAGACTCCGGTCAAAGCGCCCGCCAAGGTGCAAAAAGGCGGACAGCCCCCAAAAGCAGCGAAAGCTCCCGCCAAAACCAGCGGCAAAAAAAACACCGCCAAGGCCAAGAAAAACACGCCGGCCAAGAAACCGGCCGCGCACAAGACCAAGCACAAGAGCTGATGAGGAAATCAGGGGCGAGCGGGAGTGCTACGATTGCAGCTGGTCGGCCTTGTCGCCGGTCTCAAATTCGCGCCACATGACACGGAGACGGAGAGGCGCGGTTGCTGCGGAACGTAGCGTTCGACAAGCCCGCATCCGATGTCTTGTTCCTGAAGCTCCAACGCCCAGCGCGAAAGCACCTTGTCCCGAAGCGGTGAGGCCGTTCCTCCCACAGATTCCAGACAACGGGATTCCCGTGCACGCTGAAAGCCCGCGAGTCACTCCTACCCGGGGCCCAGACGTCACATAGGCGGATCGTGTCGAAGCCGAACCGGCGAATGCCGCCAAGCAACGCGACGTATGGCGACGGAGCGGCAACCTCTGCGTCATCCGACGGAAGGACGTGGCGCGCGGCGATCAGGCCTAAAACGTAATGGACAGGCTGACTGATCCGAACAACTGTCCACCATTCTGCCCGTAAAATTCCTCTGTGCGGTACACGTGCGTGTAGGTCAACTTGGCCCGCCCCAATACAAGGCCGACGCCTCCCATAAGGTCGGCCACGAAGACCCTTTTCGACACGCTGGGGCTGTTTTCCCAGGTATTGCCATCAAGGAAGATGTTGCGCGCCACAGCGCGGCCCTCGGCTCCGGCAAAGAGGTGCAGACCGAAATCCGTGTCCCTCCGCAGGCGGGGGTCGTCGGCATTGACCGGCGCGCTCACCCCGCCACCGGGCTGGATGAGGGAGGTGCCGAAATCCCACGGCAGACGGTAGCCCAGGCGCGTCTCGAAACCGACGGCGGCGTGAGTCTGCACATTGCCCACCGTGCCCCGGACGTGGGGCAGCAGGTCCCAGGCCATGTCATGGCCCAGGTCCAGCCGTGCTGCGCGCAGGGTGCGCTGCCAGGAAAGCACGATACCCGGCTCGTCGTGCAGTTGGCGGCCCCAGCCCCGAACCCGTTCAAAGCCCATAAGCGCATGGTAATTGTTCTGGGTCTCCTCGGCCAGGGCCGAGGGACCGACAACGCCGATGCTTGTCTCAAAGGTGTCGAGCTGGCTTGCGGTCTTGGCGTGCAGGGCCAGGGAAATGTAGCTCCAACCGGCGAAAGGCCTGTCCTCGGGTTGCGCGATACCGCTGTGCGTATCTCTGGGGACGTACATGTTCTGCCCCAGGGAAAGCGCCACGTTGTACTGCTGCCCCGGTTCGTTCACAAAGGGCAGAACGCGCAGATACGGCAACACGAATTCCGGCAGGCGTTCGTCCTCAGCGTATTTTTTGAGATCGCCGGAGACCCAGGAAAGCTTGATGCCGTTGGTGTAATGATCGTCCGTACCGGCGAAATAGTCGTTTTCCTCCGTGAGAATGAGGGTCGACGCCGTTTGGGCCGGCGGTGTGGCCTCGGCGGCGTGCCCAAGGCGGACAGGTAACGCCAGCAGCAGCGCCGCGGCAAACACAAGAAAAAGAAAATCATGGCGCATCCGCAGTCCCCTGCTCTTGTTGGGAAGGTCTGGAGGGTGAGCAACGCCGCACACGCCGCCCGGCACAAAACACACAAAACGGGCAGGGCCGGTTGGCCCTGCCCACTGAGAGAATGCCGGCTGCTCTGTCTACTTGTGGCCGGTCTTCTGGTTGCCGTACAGACCGCCGGCCACCGCCCCCAGACCGCCGCCGATGAGCGCGCCGACACCGAGCGAACCGCCGGTCAGAGCGCTGATGCCGAGCCCAGCGCCAGCGCCAATGGCGCCGCCGGACAAGGCTCCCTGCTGGGTCTTGGTCATCTGCGTGCAGGAGGCAAGACCCAGGCAAAGAACCAGGGCCGCCGCGATGAATGTTGTTCTCATAATTACCTCTCGTTCTTCCAGTTGGGCACGATCATCTCGTGCCAGACCACGTCGAGCACATTTCTGTGCAGCTTGGTGGGGTTGTTCGCATAGTAGGCATCGACCCTGCTGACCATGCTGGACCAGCTGGAGTCTTTGAAGGCGGCGAGCCAGCCCTTGACGAACCGGGAAGGCTCCTCGGAATGCTTGGTGCGCAGGTGATATTCAAGAACGACGGCGTTGCTGACGCCGAGCATGAACGCCCGTTTGTCGGAATCCGTCGAATGCGTCCAGACCATGCCGTCGATGTCCGGATCGGAGCTCTTCATGGCACCTTGGGCGCAGGCGGAACTCACGCCCAAGAGCAGCAGGCCCAAAAGCACAAATACCGAAAACCGCTTATTCTTTTTCATTATTACCTCATGTGCTACATGTTGTCGGACGGGCATCAACGCTTTGCGGCGAAAGGGTCGCCGCAACCACGCTATTCTCCTGTAACCTTTTTAATGCCGCCAGCCTTCTGCTGGATCTTGCCGGTCGCGTTCTCGGCCTTGCCCTTGGCTTCCAGCTCTTTGTTGTCCATGACCTTGCCGACAACTTCCTTCACCTTGCCGGAAACCTGATGCATCTTGCCTTTGACCTGGTCCTTGGTGCTCGACTTCATGATATTTCTCCTGTGCTGTTGGGGGTGTTCGGATCATTTGGGCTACAGCCTGCCGCTAAGTAAGATCACCGGAATAAGGACGAGGGACCCGAAGCCGCGGCTTGGGCCGTAGCCCCCGGGGCAATTGTGCGGCCACACGGGGCGGCCCCCCAGAAAGGCGGGGACCAGAACAATGAGGGAAGGTGCCGAAAGGCATGGCCGTGGCCTCCTTTTACGGGGGCGCGATTCTTGATTCTTGCTGTGCGCTGGACCGCGCCAGGGGATCAGACATCCCCACGCGGTCCCTTCCAATCTGCCTACTGCCTGCCCTTGATGCGGATGTCGTTCGTCACGCTCTTCACGCCCTTGACCTTGGCCGCAAGCTTGGCCGCGGTGTCGGCTTCGTTCTGGTAGCCGACGAAGCCGGTCAGCTGCACAACACCATTGAAGGTCTCCACACTGATCTCGGCGGACTTCAGACTGGCATCCCTGAGCAGGGCGGCCTTGACCTTGGCGGTGATGGCGGCGTTGTCCACAAACTCTCCCGCGCCTTCCTGGGTGGCGTTGCTGGCGCCCTTGATCTGTACATTGTTGCGCACCGTGGTGACGCCCTGGACCTTGCGCGCCGTTTCGGCCGCAGTGGCTATCTCGGCCTGGGAGCCGACAAATCCGGAGAGTTGCACAACGCCCTTGAAGGTTTCCACGTTGATTTCGGCGGACTTCAGTGAGGGAGCCTGGAGGATCTCGGCCTTGACCTTGGCGGTGACGGCCGCGTCATCTACATATCCCCCGGTCCCCTCCTTGTTGGGAGTGGAGGAACAGCCGAAGATCAAAGCCAAAAGCGTGGCAAGGCTCAACAGGGAGAGTTGTTTCCGCAAGGTCATCCGATCGCTCCTTGGAGGGTGGCAGGGTGGTTCATGGTGCACGTTACAAGGTCCGTAAGATCTCAGACACATGCGCCGGCGGCGCCTAGCGGAGGTGCCTCCGTCCGCATACGCGGCAGGCCTCAATGCTTTCATTCCGCGGCCTTGGCGGAAAGGGAATGTGCTTGAAGAGAGAGGAGCTGCGCCTCCTAAAGGTCCGCGACATGCTGCGTTCCTCAAAAGCTCTTTGGATCAGCCGCAAATCGAGAACCAGAAGGGCCGCTCCTACGGCGGCCACAGCGGCCGAACTCAAAATTCCGCTGCCCTCAAGGGCGAAGTGGTACAGCAGCACGGCGAGCACCGCGCCAAGGACGCCGACTCCGCCGTCCCCAATGGCGCCGAAGCGCCCGCCGCGGTTCACTGCGCGCGCCAAAAGGCCCGTGGCCAAACCGATCAATGCGTACCAGATGAAGTCTCTCATTCGTCTTCCCTCCTTGCCACCGCTGAGGCGCGTAACCGTCTGCACCGCTCCTTATGTCCGAAGATCCCATCCACCTCTCCACTTCTCCCCGCGGGGGCCAAGGTTCGCGCGCGCCGTGCGGCGGCAAGGGACAGAGAAGGCCACACTCTCCACATGGACTGTGCGAGACGGCCAAGAAACCCGGGCGGGGGGGCGAACCTTTGTTCGCCGCCTCCCCCCCTGCTTGCGAGAGGGAGGCGGCCCCGCCGGGCCAAGCCGCGTTAGAGGAGGACAACAGCCAGGGCGGCGCAGAGGCCGAGGCGGAAAACTTTACTGCTGACCCTTGACGACCATATTGCTGCGCACATCCTTCACGCCCTGGACCTTGCGCGTTATGGCGACAGCGGTGTTGATCTGCGCGGCGGAAGTGACAAAGCCGGAAAGCTGCACAACGCCCTTGAAGGTCTCCACCTGGATGTCATTGGAATTCATGCCGGGTTCGCCCAGAAGGCCAGACTTCACCTTGGCAGTGATAGCGGAGTCGTCGATGTAGCCGCCGGTTCCCTCATGAGTGGAGGTGGCGGCGCAGCCAAGGGCGAAGGCCAGCATCACGCTGAGGCACAACAGGATAATTCGCTTGTAGAGAGTCATTCGGTGCTCCTAACTGGTTAAAGGTCAAAGGAGGTTGTCGCTGGCCCGGCATACTCGCGAGGCTGCGGCCCGCTTCTGAACACGTATTCGCCGGTGTAGCGCAGGCCCGGACGGAGGCGGCTGGTCCGTTCTTGGCGCGGTTACACCCTTTTGATCAGCCGCAAGACGAAAATCAAAAGTATTGCTCCAACAGTGGCGACGAGCACTCCGCCGAGCAGGCCCCGGCCGCCAATGCCGAAAGCTCCAAAGAGGTAGCCGCCGATGACCGCGCCCAGAATGCCCACCACGATGTCGCCCAGAACGCCGAAACCGCCGCCCTTCACCAAAATCCCGGCCAACCAGCCCGCGATGAGTCCAATCACGATGAATAGAAGAATCGCTTCCATTCCATGCTCCAGTTCGTTGCCTCAGACCGTTGAAAGATGAAGCGCCAGCCTTAGCCGCGCGCGTGGCGCGCTCGGTCTACGCATTCAGCCACTTCAGAATCTCGCTTGCCTCCATTGGCGCGGCTTCGGGCAAGGCCCCAGCTTCCAGCGCCGTCTGCAGGACAGCCAGCATGCCGCCGTTGCCGCTTTCCTTCTGGCTGGCGAAAACGTGGTGCGCGCCCTTGCGCAAAATCGCGGACTCGGTTCCCTCGGCGACCAGGGCCGCCAGAAGCCCGGGCCAGGCCACGCTGCCGAACTGGCTCAAAGCCTCGGCAGCCAGCCAGATGACATCCGAATCGCTGTCCTCCAGGGCCGACACCAGAGCCGGAATGGCTCGGACTTCGCCTATGGCGCCAAGCGCCTTGGCGGCCTCCCAGCGGACCTGCGCCTCCTTGGCGTTGCCCAAGGCCAGCATCAACGGCGTAACCGCTGCCCCCCCCAGGGCGATCAGCCCTTCCCTTGCGCTCTGGCGAAGCATGCCGTCGGGGCTTTCGAGCGCCCTCATGTGGGTGTCCAGCGTCATGCGTGCGTGGGCTCGTCTGCTCATGTCGTTCCTCCTGCGAGGTTGGGCCGACCGTACAAACTCCGGTCCGATGTGGCGGGAATCGCCTGGCGTGATGAAGCCACCTGCTCCGTCACGCCGGCAAAGCCAGCGCCCTCAAAAAGGGAGAAGCCATGGTCAGGAGGATGGCTGAAGATGTGCAGCGCGTCGGTGCGCTGCCGCGCATAGGTCGGCATGTCTTTCAAAAGAAGCGGGGAAAACGGATCAGGTCGGGGCAAGCGGGACGGAGTAAGCGGGACAGCGCACCGACGCCACGCCGGATCCCTGTCATGGTTCGCATACCGAGGTCCCGCCATCCTGCGAGTCCCGGCTGCATTCGGAGGCCCACATGAGCACACCCATGGAACCAAAGGTTAAGAACGTCCCCACACATTGTTCCCTTGGGCCCCGCCCGGAAACTTCCGATGACGCGGCGAACAATGCCGAAACAGTGGGGAAGGGGCTTCCCAGCCCGACGATACGGGACACGGCCTTGGCGAGAGTACCCAAGGGGCCCTTCAAGATCCTCACCATACCGCAGGCCTGGTACGACTCGCTCCATGCGGACCATGGCGCGGACGATGACATCGGCAAGGACAAGTGATGCTGTCCCTGCCCGGTGACGGGACAAGACGTCTGAAGGCATCCTGCTGGCGCGAGCCGGATGAAATGAAGAAGGCAGGCGGGACAAAACGCGGCAAGCTCCGCTGCCAGCATCATTTAAACACCGGGAGGCGCGCGGGATGGACTTGATTACGGCCATGCTGGCCGGGCTGCTGCTGGTTGTCGCCGTCGTACGCGCAAAACCCACGGAAGCCGCCGACAAGGCGGACGAAGAGAAGGACGAGCGGGAATAGACGCTTTTGCGCCCCCCCCTCTCCGAGCGCGTTACACCTCTGGAGCGGTGGGCAGATACGGCAGCAACCGGTCGGTTTCCCTTTTGACCACGGCGTAGCACTCACAACAGAGCGCTTCGAGCCTGGGCCGGTTAAGCACGGTGATGTGCCCCCGGCTGTACTCTATGACGCCGAGTTTCTGCAGCTTGCCCGCGGCCTCGGTGACGCCTTCACGCCGCACGCCGAGCATATTGGCGATGAGCTCCTGCGTCATGCTCAACTGGTTATCCGACAAGCGGTCCAACGAAAGCAGCAGCCAGCGGCACAACTGCTGGTCGATGCTGTGGTGCCGGTTGCATACCGCCGTCTGGGCCATCTGCGTGATGAGCGCCTGGGTGTAGCGCAGCATCAAAAGCAGCAGTCCGGTGTGGCGGCTGCACTCGTCCTTGAAGATCTGGCCGAGCAATCGGTAGGCGTGCCCTGCGCTCTGCACTATGGCCCGGCTCGACGTGCTCTCTCCCCCCATGAACAAGGCCACGCCGATGACGCCCTCGTTGCCCACCACGGAAATTTCCGCAGAAGAGCCGTTCTCCATGACGTATAACAGCGAGACGATGGAATCCGTAGGGAAGTAGACATGGCGCATGGTGTCGCCGGATTCGTACAGCACCATGCCAAGGGGCATGGGCACCAGTTCAAGCTTCCGCGACAGACGGTTAAAAACTTCCGCTGGCAGGGCCGCCAGAAGATGGTTCTGCTTTGGCGTTGGGGGCTCGGTCATCGAGAGCATCCTTGGATTAATAAAAACTCACAACTCATTAGACTTTAATCGGTTTTGCGCCCCAGTCTGTGCGTTACCGCACACCGGCAAAAAGGGAGAGCAGGCACGCGCCGGAAAGTGCCGAGCAAAGGCGGCTCCGGCGCGTTCCGATCCGTTGCGCCGCCCGTCCGTCTTCATCTTTCGTCCGACAAAGACACGCCCCCCCAAAAGAGCTTCCGGTCTATGCGCGGCAGCGCACCGACGCGGCACTGCGCCCCTGCCATTGTGACCATACCAAGCCCTCGCAATACCGCGAGGCAAAGATGCATTCGGAGGTCAGTATGAAGCCCTTTGACAAGAAATCCACGAGCGGCCTCGCTAAAAAGCCTGCGGACAAACAGCCCCGGGCACCCGTAGCCGGAACAACGCCTGAAGCCAGACCAGACCGCGCTCCGCAGGACAAGAAGCATAAGGGCAAACGATCCACCATGAGCAACGTACCCATGATCCCGGCCCGTCCGCCGCATACCGTCTGTGGTGAAGCCACGGCGAGCATGGACGCCTGCCGGGCGGACACCACGCATGGCCGGGAGCACAACTGACATGACCAATTCCCTCGTCGAGGAAATCCAGGGCAGAAGCAGGCAGTACCTCGGCGCGGCCAAGGTCGCCTGGGGCCAATGGGTCAACGACGACCGGCTGAAGGCCGAGGGGCATGCGGAGGTTTCGGCCGGCCGCGCCCAGGAACGCGGAGAACATGCCCACGGCGAAGCGGAGAACACGGCCAAGGCTTCCGGTGAACCGAAAGCGTAACCACCTTGGGTTCACCCGCTTGCCGCCGCGCCCCCGGGCGGCAGGCGGTCCCGACAAGCCTTTCCGCCTTCCATCAACGGCCGGCGCAGCCGGGAGCGCACCAACTTCCTCAGCGGAGAAACACCATGTTCGTATTGATTCGGAGACTGACGCTCGGGGCTGGGCTCACGCTGTTGCTCGCCGCATGTGGCAACTCGGCCTTGGCGGATCCGGTTTCGCAAAGCCTGATCGACGCCCGGCAGGAACGCCAAATTTGGACGACCTATGCGTTGAGTCCCTACCTGCGCGCCAACAACCTCACCGTGCTGGTGCAAAACGGACGCGTTCGGCTGACGGGCACCGTCGCCGAGGAGGCCCAGCGGGACCTCGCCACGGAAATAGCCCTCGCGGTCGGTGGAATACATGAAGTGAACGACCAGATCATCGTACGGTCCGGCTATGTGCCCACCCCAAAGGACGGAGAACGCAGCTACGGTGAAGTCATCGACGACGCCGGAGTCACCTCCGAGGTCAAGTCGAAGATCGCCTGGAGCAAGTCCAGCGGCGCACTACGCGCCCTGGTCGATACCCAGCGCGGCACGGTGCGGCTGCGTGGCTTGGCCGACAGCCAAACCGCCAAGGACTTTGCGGGACATTTGGCCGGGACCACCCGCGGCGTCACGGCGGTGGACAACCAGTTGACCGTCACCAACGGCCCCCTCTCCACGCTTGAAGGCAGCGGAACGCGCCCACCGGGACAGACCGACGACAATTGGATCACCGCCAAGGTGAAGTCCACACTCCTTTACTCCAACGCCTCCGTTTCAAACATCGCGGTCAGCACCACTGGGGGCGATGTGACCTTGACCGGCAAGGCCAAGAACAGTGCCGAACGCGCCCTGGGCATTGAACTTGCGCAGGATGTGCGCGGCGTCAGGAGCGTCAATTCACAAGGGTATACGTTTTAGCACGACCGCGAAGTCACGCGAAGCGGCTGGAAAAATCGCCCAGGGACAAAACGGAACAAGACAATACAATAAACGACCATCCTCAGCGTCCTTGGCATGGCTTCTTTTCCTTCCTGGGCTCAGTCGAAACTTGGCGCACTAGCCATAACAACAACGCACGGAGCACACAGATGAAACGCACAATTCCCCTTATGGCGGCAACGGCGGCCACGCTCCTCCTTTTCGCCTCTTTGGCCTTCGGCCAGCAGATGTCTGACCCCGGTTCGAACGCAATGGCCCAAAACCAGATGCAGGAAAGCCACGACAGCGGAATGCGGCGGCTCGGGGTCTCGCCGCAAAAGCGCGAGGCCATCCGCCTGATCCAGGACGACTACAGAGACAGGCTGTTCCGACTGCGCCAGGATATCTACGCCAAGGCCGCGGCGCTGAACTCCATCATGCTCCAGGCCCAGCCCGACGCCATAGCCGCCAAGGCCGTTTCCAGGGAAATCGCCACGCTGCGGGTTGGGGAAAGGGATCTCTTGATTGAAATGCACACCAGGATCACCAGGGAAACAGGTGTGCGCATGCCGATGGGCCCCGGCGCGTGCATGATGCTCATGAATTAAGCCCGCATCAAATGCGGATGAGCTTTGAGGGCATTGGGCGGCCGCAACTTTCCTCTCGACGCGGCCACGGTTGAACACCCTACAATTCCAGGAGATTGCTTATGAGTATGCGCAAAAGCCTTCTTTCCACCCTGCTGCTGGCCGCCTTCGCCGTGCTGGCCGTGGCCGGGCCGTCCCAGGCCGAGACCCTGCGTCCCAAGGTCGACAACTTCATCCTGCTCTTCGACCACTCCGGCTCCATGGTCCTCACCAGCCCGGACTGGAGCGAACTGAAGCTCAAGATGGCCAAGGAACTCGGTGTCAAAATGGCCGCCGAGATTCCTGAACTGGGCTACAAGAGCGGCGTGAACACCTTTGCGCCCTCGGCCACCCAGCTGGATTCCACAACCTTCAACCGGGCCGACGTGGTCTCCGCCATCGAGTCCATCGACACCAAGTACGACCCTTACGGCCGCATCACCCCCCTGGGCTTTGGCCTGGACAAGATAGACCCCGTGCTGGCCTCGCTGAACGGCCGCACCGCACTGATCCTGTTCACCGACGGCAACTCCAACTACGGCAACGACCCCGTGGCCGAGGCCCAGGCCCTGTACAGCAAGTACCCCGACCTGTGCATTCATATCGTCAGCTATGCCGACAAGGCCCACGGCAAGGAAGTCGTGTCCCGAATCCGCGCGCTCAAGAGTTGCAGCGTCGTGGGCGACCCCAAGGTCATGGATAGTGACGCGGGCATGAAGCAGTTCGTGCGCGACGTGTTCTACACCGTGGTGCCCGACGAATCCCCCGCTCCCCGCGCCATGGCTCCGGTCGCTGCCGTCGCCGGCGGCGCATGTGAATCCATCACCTTCGGCAACCTGAACTTCGCCTTCGACAAGTTCAAGATCACCAAGGACATGGAACCCGCCCTTGAGCAGGCCTTCGCCCTCCTCAAGAACTCCAGCTGCCAGAGCTTCAACATCACCGGCCACACGGACAGCGTGGGCACCGTGCAGTACAATCAGAAGCTCTCCGAGCGCCGCGCCAATTCCGTGGCCAAGTGGATTGCCCAGAAGGGCTACACGGGCCAGCTGAACATCGTGGGCAAGGGCAAGAGCGAGCCCAAGTTCGACAACACCACCGACGACGGCCGTCACCTGAACCGTCGCGTGGAGATCACGACCAACTAGTCTTTCCCTCCTTGCTTGGGACTGCGAAGCCGCTGTGGCTTCGCAGTCCCTTTCCCCCGCCTAGATGGTCTTTTCCTCTCTTATCCCACCTCCTGCTGCCCTTGCACGAAATGCCGGTTGTCCGGGTTCGTGTCGGGGCAGCGCCTTTTTTCCTCCGGCATGTACCCCATCCGCCGCGCACGGCAAAAGGCCGTGCGCGGCGGATGGGCCATGCCGGTCTTGGATCTGGCAGGCTGTTTTTGCTGGGAGGCGTCTTAGGCGAACAATTGCGAATAGTCCTGCAGCAGGGCCGCGTAGCATTCACAGGATGCGGCCTCCAGACCCTGGCGATCAAGGATGCGTATCTCGCCGCGGGAATAACGGATGAGGCCCCGCTGCTGCAACGCGCCAGCGGCGATGGAGATGCCGCTCCTGCGCACGCCGAGCATGTCGGCCAGAAAGGCATGGGTGAGGTGGAAATGATCGACGTGGGCCCTGTCGTGGGTCATCAAAAGCCAGCACACCAGCCTCGGCTCAATCTCGTGGAAATGCGTGCAGGCGGCTATTTGCGCCAGCTGCGCCAGCAGAACGAACAGATAGCGGTTAAGCGTCTGCCGCAAGCACGGGCAACAGCTCAATTCGCGGCGCAATTGCGAGGCGGTCATTTTAAGCGCCAGACCCGCGCCCTGCACCACCGTGCGCATGGGCGCGCCGTTGACCCCAAGGGACAAGGTCGCGCCGAGCATTCCCTCGTTGCCCACAAGGCCCATCTCCAGCGCCGGATGTCCGGCCAGCGCCGTGACGCGCGACACAAAACCCGTCAGCGGGAAATACACGTGCAGAAGGGGCTGATCCGGTTCGCACAAAATGTCGCCAAAGGCCAAGTCCACGCGTTCGCAACATCCGAAAACCCTCTCCGCTTCTTCCGTTGGGAGACTGGCCAGCAGAAGGTTGACAACGGCAGGCGCAACCGAAGATTCCGACATGGCTATGCCGTCCTGGAGCACGAAGGAGGCCAAGGATTGGAGCGGGAAATGTGCCGATCTGTCCCGATAGGGCAGCCATAGGCTTTGGCTGGGCGCATTGTCTGTTCGCCACGACACGCAAGGAGGATTACCGCCGGGGGTGAAGCACGCCCAGACCGCAAGGCGACGCCGCGGCCATCGACTGAACGTGGCCCCGTCAGCCCTTTGGGCGCGTGGGCAGATACGGCAGCAGGCGGGCGGTCTCCCTTTGGACCACGGCGTAGCACTCGCAGCAAAGCGCCTCGAGCCTGGGCCGGTCCAGAACAGTGATGTGCCCCCGGCTGTACTCTATGACGCCGAGCTTCTGCAGCTTGCCCGCAGCCTCGGTGACGCCCTCGCGCCGCACGCCAAGCATGTTGGCGATGAGTTCCTGCGTCATGATCAGCTTGCTGCTGGGCAGGCGGTCCAACGAGAGCAGCAACCAGCGGCACAGCTGCTGGTCGATGTTGTGGTGACGGTTGCACACCGCCGTCTGGGCCATCTGTGTGATGAGCGCCTGGGTGTAGCGCAGCAGAAGCAGCATCAGATCGCTATGGCGGTTGAATTCCTCCGTGAGCCGCTGTCCGGCCATCTGGTAGGCGGAACCGGCGCTTTGCACCAGGGCCCGGCTGGGGGTGCTGAGCCCCCCCATGAACAAGGCCACGCCGATGAGCCCCTCGTTGCCCACAACGGAGATCTCCGCCGATGCGCCGTCCTCCATCACGTAGAGCAACGAGATGATGCAATCAATGGGGAAATACACATGGCGCATGGTGACGCCAGACTCATAGAGAACGTGGCCGAGCGGCATGGACACGAGTTCGAGAAAAGGCAGCAGACGCTGCTGCACCGCCGCAGGGAGGGCGGCCAAGAGATGATTATCCAATGGCAGCTGCGCCTTGGACATTGCAACCTCCTGTGTTGGGAGGAAAGGGAATCAGGAGCATAGGCCTGATTCCTTGCGGCATCTGTACGCTAGCACACATATCAGTGCAAGACAGGCGGCGCGAAAAGTCTCTGCCCGGGCATGAGGAAGCACCAAGACGAAAGAGAAAAGGCGCCTGCCGGGAGGCCGTACTCTCAGAGAGAAGCGGGAGTTCATTCCGGACCGCTGGCGGGGACTCCGCCGCTGGCGACCCCGGCTTTCAAAAAAACTAAGCCTCGCGTCCCTCCGCCGCGAAAACACCTTGTTTTTCCGACGCGGGCGCCTGCACCTCGGCCCAGTGCTCCTGACGGTCATCCGTCAGGGGAATGCGGCCGTCCGGCTGCCGCACGCCGTCCAGGCTCACGAGCATGCCGCTTCCGGCGGGCGTCTGCGTCACAGTGATGTGGTAGACCGTCTCCTGATACCGGTAGTGCATGACGAATCCCCGCCACTGCGCGGGCAGGCATGGTGCAAAGCGCAGGTGGTCCACCTCCAGCCGCAGGCCCAAAAGCGACTCCACCATGAGCCGGTACAACCACGCGGCCGAACCCGTGTACCAGGTCCAACCGCCGCGCCCAATATGCGGGGCCACGGCGTATACGTCCGCCGCCGTCACGTAAGGCTCCACCTTGTACACGGCCGCTTCCTCCGCCGTGCGCGCGTGGTTCACCGGGTTGATGAGATCGAAAAGCTCCCAGGCGCGAACGCCGTCGCCCTGGCGGGCGAAGGCCATGGCCGCCCATACGGCGGCGTGGGTGTACTGCCCGCCGTTTTCCCGCACGCCGGGGGCGTAACCTTTGATGTAGCCGGGATTCAAAACCGAGGCGTCAAAGGGCGGATCAAGGAGCTGGACGAGTTTGGCCTCGCGGTTCACCAGGCGTTTGTCCAGGGCGTTCATGGCCTGGCGCGCGCGCGCAGGCTCCCCCGCGCCGGAGAGTACGGACCAGCTCTGGGAGATGGAGTCGATCTGGCACTCCGCGTTGGAGGCGGAGCCCAGCGGGGTGCCATCGTCGAAGTAGGCCCTGCGGTACCACTGCCCGTCCCAGCCGTGCAATTCCAGATTCCGACGCAAGCTCGCAGCCTCGCCCTCGCAGCGTTCGGCAAAGACCTTGTCGTCGTGGACGCGGGCCACAGGGGCGAACGCCATCAGCACGTCAAAAAGGAAAAAGCCCAGCCACACGCTTTCGCCCCGGCCCTGTCGCCCCACCAGATCCATGCCGTCGTTCCAGTCGCCCGTGCCCATGAGCGGGAGACCACGCTCCCCGAACCTCAGGCCGTGCGCGATGGCCCGCACACAGTGCGCGTACAGGCTGGCTGTCTCCTCGGAGCGGCCAGGCAGGTCGTAATAGGAATCCTCATTCTCCTTCACCGCACGGCCGGTCAGGAAGGGGACAGGCTCCTCCAGCACGCCGGTGTCGCCGGTGGTGCGCACGTAGCGGCACACGGCCAGCGGCAGCCACAGGTAGTCGTCGGAGCAATGAGTGCGCACGCCACGGCCCAGCGGCGGGTGCCACCAGTGCTGCACGTCGCCCTCCGGGAACTGGCGGCTGGCGCACAGCAGCAAATGTTCGCGCACCAACCCGGGCCTAGCGTGAACAAGCGCCATGACGTCCTGCAACTGATCGCGGAAACCGAAGGCCCCGCCGGACTGATACGTGGCGCAGCGCGCCCACAGGCGGCAGGCCACGGTCTGATAGAGCAGCCAGCCGTTGGCCAGCACGTTGAAGGCCGGATCGGGCGTCTCCACATGCACCGCGCCCAGGGTGTGCGTCCAGTGTTGCCACACCTTGTCGATGGCTAAACGCGCGGAGGCCACGCCCCGGAAGCGTTTGACCAGCATTCTGGCGTCCTCGACATCGCGGCCCACACCAAGACGGAACACGATCTCGCGCTGCTCCCCGGCTTTTAGATCCACACCCACCTGAATTGCGGCGCATGGGTCCAACCCCGCGCCCACACGGCCGGAAAGCCGCGTCCGCATCAAAGCCGCGGGTGCGGCCAGGGTTCCGTTGCGGCCCAGGAATTCCGCCCGGTCGCCACACACAGTGCGCGCCGGGTCGTCCACATCGAAGAAGGCCGTGCGTTCGCCAAACTCGGCGCTATAGGCGTTGCGCGCAAAGAGCGCCCCGCTGGACGGGGAAATTCCCGTCACCACGTGCATGGCGGTTTTGCCGCGCAAATCGCCCAGCACCCATTCCACGTATCCGGTGGCCGAAAGTTTACGCGGCCGCTCGGTCTCGTTGCGCAACTTGAGCACGACGAATTTGATGGGCGCGTCGAGCGCCACATAGACCCAAAGTTCGGAGGCGATGCCGCGCTCCGTGTGCTCGAACACGCTGTAGCCGAATCCATGCCTGCTGACATATGGCGAGGCCCCGCGGCAGGGCAAAGGCGTGGGCGACCAGAAGTGCCCGCGTTCCTCGTCGCGGATGTAGAAAGCCTCGCCTCGCGAATCGCCCACCGGATCGTTGCTCCATGGCGTAAGGCGGAACTCGTGCGCGTTCTCGCTCCAGGTGCAGGCCAGGCCGCTTTCGGAAACCACGCTGCCGAAGGTGGGATTGGCCAGCACGTTGACCCAGGGGGTGGGCGTCTGTTGCGCCTGGGCCGTGGTGATGACGTATTCGCGGCCGTCTGGCGTGAAGCCGCCCAGACCGTTGAAAAAGGTCAGGTCGGGGCGGGGCTGCGGCACCTCGGCCAGGGGACTGGCCCGAGGTTCCCGCATGGGCTTCAGCGACGGAGGAAGCGCCCCCGCAATGATTCGTCCTCCGAGCTGCTCGGCCAGGGTTCCCCAACCGTCGGCCAAGATGACCCGGGCCACGCTTTGGAACAGGATGCGATCCTCTTCCGCGATGCGGTCCGCCGAGCGGACGAAGATGCCGCCGGGTCGGTCGGTGAGGTTTGCCTCGGTGCCCGCGCCGATGAGCCCCATGATCTGGTCGTGCAGGAGCTGCCGGTAGCCCGCGTTGTCCTCGTTCCAGATGACAAGGTCCACGGCCAGGCCTTTGAGCCGCCAGTAGGCGTGGGCCTGCACCAGCTGACGCGCCAGCTCGATGTTGGCCCCATCCTCGATCTTGAGCAGCACGATGGGCAGATCGCCGGAGATGGAATAGCCCCAGAGCCCAGACTGGCCCCGGTGATTCTTGATGAGCACGCCCGGCTCGGCGCGCAGCGCCGCCCCGGCGTAGAGAACGGCCCCGGCCAGCCGGCCGTAGGACTGGGCCTCCGCCTCGCTGGCGTTGAGCTGACGCAGCAGCACCTGGTTGTGCGTCCAGGCCAGATCGAAAACACGGTCGGCCAAGCGGCGGTCCTGGTACCTCTCCACCAGCGACATCGCGGCCTCGCGGGTCTCGGCCATGCCGGTGACCATGTCCACCGTCACCAATTCGCCGGGTTCCAGGGAGATGCGCTGGCGTATGGCCACGATGGGGTCGAGAACCGAACCCTGCGTGTCGGAAAGGGAAACGGCGTAGTCCGCGGCGTTCGCGCGCAGAGCCAAAGGATTGGCGGCAGTGTTGCCCCGGCCGATGAACCGCATGCGGTCCGTCTCATAGGACGCATGCGTGGCCTTGCCGCCACGCACGGCCATAAGGTGCAGCAGACAGGGCGCGGCCTCCCCCTGGGAGCGCGGGCGGCGGACGCACAGGATGGCCCGCTGCGGGCCAAGTATCTCCGTCTGCACAAAGAGATTGCCGAAGGCCGGGTGCAGCGTGTCGGCCGCCTGCGGGGCAAGGGCCACCTCGGCGTAGCTGGTCACGTCAATGGCCCGGCGCGTGCGCGCCCGGTTGGTGATGCGCAGCCGGCGCAGTTCGATATCGTCCTCCGGCGAGACGGCGATCTCCAGGCGGGTGTCGTAGTCGTTGTCGCGGCGGTGGAACTCGACGCGGTCCTCCAAGAAGATGGCCTCGTAGTGCTCGGACGGCCTCAGCGTGGGCTGATGGGCCGTGGACCAGAACTCCCGGGTGGCCACGTCGCGCAGATAGCAGAACGAACCCCAGCCATCACATGTCGCGTCCTCGCGCCAGCGGGTCACGGCCAAATCCTTCCAGCGGCTGTAGCCGCCGCCGGAGTTGGTCACCATCACGTGGTACCTGCCGTTGGAAAGCAGCTGCACCTCCGGGCTTGGCGTTTGCGGAGTGTTGTACACGCGCTGGGGTGTTTCGTGGAGGCTGGAAACCAGCTGGCCTTCCGAGAGTTCAGTGGTGTGCGCAAACGACGCCCCGTCTTGGGGGATGCGCTCCTGCAATAACGGCAAGGTGGCCTGAAGCTGGGGATCGACCTCGAAACGCCGCTGCATGGGCCGGTTCAGAAGCTGGCTGGTCAGGGAAAGCAAACTCATGCCCTGGTGGTGGACCATGAACGAGCGCACCACGGCGCTCGACTGCCCGCGCGGCAGGCGCGATGGGGTGAAGTCGATGGCCTCATAAAAGCCGAACCGGGCCTCAAAGCCGTCCGCGGCCAGGCGCAGCAGGTTCTGGCAGGCCTCCCGGGGCGCCACCATGAGCGCCATGACCGTGGCGTAGGGCGCGATGACCAGGTCCTCGGCCAGGCCGCGCTTGAGCCCAAGGCCCGGCACGCCAAAGGCCCGATACTGATAGTTGCGGTTCATGTCGATGGCGTTATAGCCGCACTCGGAAATGCCCCAGGGCACGCCGCGCTTCCTGCCGTAGTCCACCTGCCGGGCCACGGCCGCGACGCAGGTCTGGTCGAGCAGCGTGTGCTCATAGCTCGGCATCACCAGCATGGGCATGAGGTACTCGAACATGGAGCCGCTCCAGGAAAGGAGGATAGGGTCCCCTCCCGCCGTGGTGAGCAGACGACTCAGGGCGAACCAGCTTTCCTGCGGCAGCTGCCCCTGGGCTATGGCCACGAAGGTGGCCAGCCGCGATTCCGATGCCAGCAGATCATAACAGCTCAAGTCGCGCCGCTGTTCGTCCACGTTGTAGCCGATGGTGAGCAAACGCCGCTTCTCATCGTACAGGAAATTGTAGTCCATGTGGGCAAGCTCGCCACACTGCGCGGCGAGCGCTTCCAGGGCCGCGGCTCGCGTCTGCGCGCGCGCCTTGGCCGAGGCCAGCAGGACCGCCAGGGTGGGTTCGGCGTCGAAAGGCGTGGAGGGAGCGAGCCCCAGCGTCTGGGCCGCCAGCCGCTCCGGCTCCAGCGCCGCCAACCCACGCAGGGTAGGCATG
The DNA here is from genome assembly GCA_020692325.1 of Desulfocurvus sp. Classification (GTDB taxonomy): domain Bacteria; phylum Desulfobacterota; class Desulfovibrionia; order Desulfovibrionales; family Desulfovibrionaceae; genus Humidesulfovibrio. Next base: position 39,171 of record JAIMKR010000005.1, on the reverse strand, counting down.
CATTGCAGGGCCGGAATGTTCACCAGACCGCCAAGCCGGGCCTCGGCCACCACCCACGGCGCGAACAGATCCAGCTCGCCCAGGGCGTCGCGGCACTGCTCAGCCAGCACGCGCGCCCACCAGTCAAGTTCGTTGTCCGGTGTGTCGCCCAGTTCAGCCAGGGTCGCGCCCAGGGTCTCGGTGGCCGCGGCCAGCCGCGTGAGGCACATCCGCA
>JAIMKR010000005.1:13236-38943 GCA_020692325.1 Desulfocurvus sp. | reverse complement strand
GCTGGCGGCGTGGCGACGGCCAGGGCGAGGTCGTGACGCAGCCCGGCCAGCAGGGCCGGGACATCCGCGCCCAACGTGGCCGCGGGCATCTTGGCGGCGGCGTCCTGGGCCAGCTCCAGAGTGTCGGCAAGACTCTCAAACAATCGCGCCGAGAGGATAGGCTCGTCGGCCAAAAGCAGAAGTCCGGCGCGCAGGGTCAGAAGGTGACCGGCCAGGTTTCCGGAATCCACGGCGGAGATGTACCGCGGTGGCAGAGGGTTGAGCGAAAGCGTGTCGTACCAGTTGAAGAAGTGCCCGCGATGCCGTTCAAGGGCGGCCATGGTCTCCAGCGTGCGCGCGCTCCGCTCAAGCATCCGCCCACAGGTGATGGTTCCGAAGTCGTAGGCGGCGAGATTGGCCAACAGCGCCAGTCCCATATTCGTGGGCGAGGTGCGATGGGCCACCACGGCCACGGGATGCTCCTGGTAATTATCCGGCGGCAGCCAGTGGTCCTCCGGGCCGACGAAGGTCTCGAAAAAGGCCCAGGTTCTGCGCGCGATCTTGCGCAGAAAGAGGGTCTGCGTCTGCGTGAGGCGCTCCCGGCGGCGAGCCAGAGGCAGGCTGAGCCACCAGACCATGACCGGAGACAGGAGCCAAAGACCGAGCATGGGCACAGCCGCGAACAGCGACATGGGCCGCAGCACGGCCAAGCAAAGCCCCACGGCGATGGCGAATGCTGGGGCGAACCACATGACCCGATAGGATTCGACGAGATCCGTGCGGTCCGGTGTGCCGGCATCGCCCGAGGGATTCCACTCCAGCAGCCCCCGGTGCGTGACGAGCATGCGCCAGGCCGTGCGCACCAAGGCGTTCAGACTGAAGAAGGCCTCGTGCGGGAGGCAGACCAGGGCGAAGACGGCCTGGGCGAAATGCCGGGGCAGCAGGCGCGCCGAGGCGTCAAGGTGCTGTCGCAGAGTGCGGTCTTCGGGCTTTTGCAGCGCATCCAGCCCTGCGGAGACGATACTCGGCAGCAGGATGACGCCGCACACGGCAAGCGTCCAGAACCAGGCCGAGGCGAGCATGGTCCAACCAGCCAGCAGGAGCAGCGTCAGCGCCGCGGCCGTGAGGCTGCGCCTGAGGTTGTCCAGAATCTTCCAACGGGACAAAAGCGAGAGCGGGTTCGGCTGCGGGCGCTTGTCCCGGCCGGGCACTCCAGGCAGAATCCAGCGGGCGATCTGCCAGTCGCCGCGAATCCAGCGACGCCTGCGGATCACGTCCGCGCTGTACCGCGCGGGATATTCCTCATAGAGCTGCACGTCGCTCAAAAGCCCGCAACGGGCGTAGCACCCCTCCAGGAGGTCGTGGCTCAGTATCCTGTTGTCGGGGAAGCGCCCGCCCACCGCCTGCTCAAAGGCGTCCACGTCGTAGATGCCTTTGCCGATGTACGAGCCTTCGCCGAACAGGTCCTGGTACACATCGGAAACCGCGCGAGTGTAGGGGTCGATTCCGATCTCGCTGGCGCACATGCGTGCATATCGTGAGCGATTGGTGCCTGAAAGGCTGGCAGCGATGCGCGGCTGAAGAATGCCATAACCGCCCGTCACACGCCCTTTGCGTTCGTCGAAGCGCGGCCGGTTCAACGGATGGGCCATGGCGCCCACGAACTGTCGGGCCGTGTCGCGCGGGAGCTGCGTGTCCGTATCCAGGGTGATGACGTACCGCACCTCCGACAGGACCGCCCTCTCCCCCACGACAAGGGCGAAGGCGTCATCCCCCCCGCCGCGCAAAAGCCGGTTCAGATCCGCGAGCTTGCCGCGCTTGCGCTCGCGTCCCATCCACACGGCGTCCTGCGCGTTGAAGCTGCGCGGCCGGTGGAAAAGATAGAAGCTGCCGCCCCCGGGGGGCCGGTATTTCATGTTCAGGTTCTCGATGCGCTCACGGGCCAACAGCAGCAACGGCCCGTCCTCGGGCAGCGTCTCCGTCGGCGCATCGCAAAAATCCGTCAGCAGCCCAAAGTGCAGATGCTCGTCACGGTTGGCCAGAAAGCGCACCTCCAGCGCCTTGACCAGATCCTCAACGCCCTGGGGGCTGGTGAGCATGGTAGGCACGACCACAAGGGTGCGGAATGCCTTCGGGACGCCTTTGGAAAAATCCATTCGCGGCAGCGCTTGCGGCGTGACCAGCAGGGTCGCCAGCCAATTCGCCAGCGCCACGGCCAAATGGCAGGCGCAGAATAGCGAGAGACCCCCGATCAACGCCAGCCGCCAGCCGATCATGCCGTCGCTCGCGGCCTTGTCCATGAAGCTCACGGCGAAAAGAACAGTCATGAACATAATGCCACCACCATAGAGCAGGAGCGGATGCCTGCGCCCGAACGCACGCAAGAACTCGGCGGGGCCTCTGCGCACCTGGACCGCGCGCACCAACCGCGTCAGGCCTTCATCAACAAGATGGTAGCCAACATGGGCGGTGCGGTCGCCTGGCCCTGTGCGCGCGAGCGCTTCCTGCGCAAAGTCGATGGCCTTGCGCGCCACCTCGCTTTCGGAAAACGGGCTGGCCTTGGCCAAACGCTCCACCACGTGGCGGTAGTGGTCGCGGGTGGCGAAATCCATGGCGCTGTAAATGCCTGCCGGGTCTTCGGCCAGAGTCTGCTCCACCAGGCTCGTGGCCTCGACAAACCCACGCCAATCCATTGCGCCAAGCGCCCGCAGGCTGCCGATGCTGTTGCTTATGGACACCTGATCCGCAGCCTGCTGCTGGTTTTCCAGACACACCAGCTCCTTGCTGGTCAGACCGGACTCGGAAAGCCGTTGCTCGATCCAGGTGAGCGGCAGGGCGAGCGCCGGGCCTTGGCCATGCAGGCGGCGCGTCAGCTCGGCCACGAAGGAGCTGACCATGGGCGGATCGGAACGGGCCATGTCGGCAATGGCCAGGATCAGGCTCTGGGGGTCTTGCGCCGCCACGGCCGTCATCTTGTCGGCCCAGGCCTCGGCGCAGTTGCGGTCGAGCCGGTGCCCGGTGATGCGCACGGCCACGCGCCGCAGATTCTCGATGAGCGTGAGCCGCAGCATGATGGGGATGGCCCACAGTTCGCCCAGCGTGAGCGCCGCCACCGACTGATAGGCGGAGACGAAACGGCGCAGGTTCTCCGGGTCCACCCGGCCATCGCCGTGGGCAATGGTCTCCAGGGCGAGATCGTACACGCGCGGCAGCCCGTCCGAGGCCCCCCCCGCCAGACGCGGCAGCCCCCGGCTGTAGCCCTTGGGCAAGTGGCGCCCGGCCGTGCGGATCTGCTCCTCAATGACGTAGAAATTGTCCAGCAGCCACTCGCCCGCCGGGGTGATACGACGGTCCGCCTTCACATCCAGGGTCAGCAGCTTGTGGACATCAAGCAGAAGCGCCTCGTTCTCGGCCAAACGTCCAAGCAGACGGTCGCGCGTGCTCCCGGAGCGTAATTGATGCGTCTCGGCAAGCACCTTGCCATGCTGCTCCATCTGGTCGGCGCTGAAAAGATCGGAACGCAGTGGAGGCTCGTCATGGCCAGTCTTCCGCGCCGCGCCGCCAAACAGTGCGCATGGGGCCGGCAATCGGCGGATGTTGATACTTTTCATTAATCCTTTCTCCTGCCGCCATGCCGGAAGCCCGGACGCCCATTAGGGGGGCTTGAGACAGCGCGGCGGCCACTGCTCTGGGTGGGTTTTCATGGGACTGCGCACCAGCTACGTACGGGAAACAGGCTGAGAGGCGGGGCGAGAGGTGAGTTCGAACGTGGAGGAGAAATCCGTGTCGGCCGGGGCTACGTGACTCGCGAACGCGCCCCAGGAGACGAGAGTGCCCCAGAGATACTAAAGCATAACACAAAGGGCGCGGCTTGGCGAGGAAAGCGCGGGGAATATCTTTTCTGGCCCTGCGTCAGTCTAGGGCCTCCAGCGAGGTTGGCTGAACGGCTGCACCGCATTCCAACACCACACGGCAAAAGTCGTCTGAAATCTACCCGCGCAGCGCTGCGAGGAGTCAAATCATTTTTAGGTGTTCACAGCGCTCTGTTTGCACGTCGTTCGAGAGGCCGTGCCCAACTTCATGGCAGGCTTGCGGCAAATGGCTAAGATTGAGTCCCCTGGGTGTTCCCTTATCCCCTGACCGGGTCCAAGGAGCGGTGCCCCTGACAGGGCCCGGGGCGGCCCCCGGGTGCCTTTTCGTAAAGCGACGCCTGGTCGCGACAGGCCCCCCGTGGAGACTGGGCAAGCGGCGCTGGAGGGAATATAGACGCCTCGGGCGGGAGCGCGCGGACGATTCGCGTTCGCGCCCCGCCAGAACGAGGACACAAACGCCGGGAAGCATCACATGGGATTCGATGGGAAACGGAATGCGCGGGAGGGCGCGCGCGTGTCGCCGGGAGCGGTGCTGCTCGCCGTGTGTCTGGCGCAGTACATGGTTCCGGCCATGGTCACGGCCGTGGGGGTGGCGCTGCCGGCCATGGGCCGCGAGCTGCACGCCACGGCGCAGCAGCTTGGGTTGATAGAGCAGGTGTACACGCTGTCCCTGGCCATGACGATGCTGGCCTTCGGACGGCTGGGCGATCTGGTGGGCCGCAAGCGGCTTTTCCTCATCGGCATGACGGCCTTCGCCGTGGTCACCTGCTCCCTCGGCTTCACCGAAAGCGTGACCATGTTCATCGCGCAGCGCTTCGTTCAGGGGCTGTCCGCGTCGATTCTGCTCTCGGGCAGTCTGGCGCTCGTGGCCTCGGTGTATCCGCCGGCCGTGCGCGGTCGCATGATCGGTCTGGTCTCCGCCTTCACCTACGCGGGTCTGTCCACCGGCCCGGTCCTTGGCGGCTTCATCACCACGGCCTGGGGCTGGCGCTACGTTTTCTTCCTTTGCGCCCCCCTGGCCCTCGCGGGGCTCATCTTGTGCCTGACGCGCGTGCGCACGGAGTGGCGCGAGGAAAAATGCGGCCACATGGACTGGCGCGGCAGCGCGCTGTATGCCGCGAGCGTGGCGCTGTTCATGCTCGGCGCTTCGCACCTGGGGACGGGTGGAAGCGGCCGCGAAGTGGGCGCGGCCGTGGTCACATCCGCGGGGCTCGCGGGGCTGTGCCTGCTGTGGCTGTTCGAAAGCCGCCTGACCGAACCGCTGCTCGACGTGAACCTGTTGCGGCAAAACCGGTACTTCACGTTGAGCTGTCTGGCGGCCTTCGGCAACTATGCCGCCACGTTCGGCGTGACCTTCCTCATGAGCCTCTTTCTGCAGTACGTGAAGGGCTTCAGCCCCCGGCAGGCCGGCTTCGTGCTGCTGGCGCAGCCGCTGGTCCAGATGGTGGCGGCCCCCCTCTCCGGCAGGCTGGCCGAGCGGTTGCGGCCCGTCGCTGTCTCCAGCCTCGGCATTCTCCTCAGCGGCGCGGGGCTGCTGGCCGCCGTGACGACGCTCGGACCCGAATCGTCCATCTGGTGGCTCGTGCTCATCCTCGTGGTCATGGGCGCTGGCTTCGGCCTGTTCATCACGCCCAACTCCACCATCATCATGGGCAGTGTGGACCGCCGGCGTTTCGGCATGGCCTCGGGCATGGTCGGGGCCATGCGCACCCTGGGCATGGTCACCAGCATGACCATCGTCACCATGTTCTTCTCGCTGCTCATGGGCTCGCGGGGCATCTCCCCCGCCACCGTCCCGGACTTCCTGACCAGCATGCGCTGGGCGCTCTCCGTCTTCACCGCCCTGTCCCTCGTGGGCCTCGGCCTGTCCCTGGGCAGACGCAATGCGAACGACGGCCAGAGCGGGCAATAGCCACACCTTGACGCGGGAGGTTTGGTTTATGGACGGACACGACGGCGATTTTCCGAATGACGGCGGCATCGCGCCGCAGAACATCTACGATGATCCCCGGTTTTTTGCCGGGTACACACACCTGCGCGCCACGGGAACCGGCCTCAACGACGTTTTGGAACAACCGGCGCTGCGCTCGCTGCTGCCGGAACGACTGGACGGCCTGCGCGTGCTGGATCTTGGCTGCGGCTTCGGCGGATTCGCCCGCGAGGCCAGGGCCAAGGGCGCGCGTGAAGTGCTGGGGCTGGATGTCTCCGCCAACATGCTCGCGCAAGCGCGGGAGCTGACGGACGACGACGCCATCCATTACGTGCGCGCGGGCGTGGAGGACATGGACGCGGCCCTCGGGACGGAGGGCGTGTTCGATCTCGTCGTGTCGTCGCTGGCGTTGCATTACGTGGCGGACTACCCGGCCGCCGTGGCCCAAGTGGCGCGGCGTCTCGCGCCGGGCGGCTCGTTCGTCTTTTCGGTGGAGCATCCGGTGTGCACGGCGCTGGCGAGTCAGCGGTGGCTGCGCGACGCCGACGGCCGCGCGCTGTGCTGGCCCATCGACGACTACCGCGAGGAGGGGCCGCGCCGCACGCACTGGTTCGTGGACGGGGTGATCAAATACCACCGCACGGTGGAGACCTACGTCAACGCTCTGCTCGACGCCGGGCTGGTGTTGCGCCGCCTGCTGGAGCCGGGGCCAATGATGGACGCCGAGGCCGCGCGCCGCGTGCCGGACCTCGATCTGCACCGCCGACGGCCGCCTTTTCTGCTGCTCTCGGCACGAAAGCCGGAAGCCTGAACTCCGGACGCAAAAAGCGCCGGACAGGCCGGCGCTTTTCATGACGCGAAAGGGAAACGGGCCGTTACGGCACGAGCGGGGCGAGCGGCAGGCCCTGCTTTTCCGGCAGACCAAGCATGAGGTTCGCCCCCAGCACCGCCTGTCCCGACGCGCCCCGGCAGAGATTATCGATGACGCTGATGATGATGAGCCGGCCAATGCGCTCGTCCACCACCACGCCGATATCGCAAAACATGGTGCCGCGCACGTGGCGCGTCTCCGGCAGCGATCCGACGGGCAGCACACGCACGAGATCCTCACCCGCGTAGCGCGCGGCGTACACCTCGCGCACGGCCTCCGTGTCCACGGGATTCTTCAGCCGGGTGTAGATGGTCGTCAGAATGCCCCGGTTGATGGGCAGCAGATGCGTGTTGAACGAGAGCGCCACGGGGGTTTTCGCCAACAGCGAAACCTCCTGCTCGATCTCCGGCGTGTGGCGGTGCTTGGTCAGATTGTAGGCCTTGAAGGAGTCGGACACCTCGCAGAACAGCGACCCCACCGCCGCCTTGCGGCCAGCGCCGGTGGTCCCGCTCTTGGAGTCCACCACGATGTCGTCCGTGTGGACCAGCCCCGCCTGGAGCGCGGGCATGAGCCCGAGGATGGCCGAGGTGGGGTAACAACCGGGGTTGGCGATGAGCCGCGCCTTTTTCATCTTCTCGCGGTAGATTTCCGGCAGACCGTACACGGCCTCGGCCAGCAGGCCGGGCTGGGTGTGCGGCGTGGCGTACCACTTCTCATAGGTGGCCTTGTCGCGCAGACGGAAGTCGGCGGAGAGATCCACCACCTTCACGCCGCGTTCGACCAGCGCGGCGGCGATTTCCTGGGCGGTCTTGTGCGGCACGGCCAGGAAGGCCAGCTTGCAGGCTCCGGCGATGTCGTCGGGGTCGGGCTGGGTGACGGTGAGTCCGCCCATCTCCCCCAGCGCGCCGGGTCCAGAAAGAAAAGGATACAGCGAGGAGAGCTTTTTGCCCGCCTCGGAACGCGAGGTGGCGCGGGCCAAGCGCAGGCTGGGGTGGCCCGCCAGCACGCGGGTCAACTCAATGCCGGTGTAGCCGGTGACGCCGACGAGTCCGACGGGAATGCGCGTGTCGCTCATGTTGGGCATCGCGCTAGCCCGCCTTGCTCACGTATTTCATGCGCAGGGTGTACAGCATCTCGCACAAAAGGTTCGACTCCTCGTCGGTGAGGCCGTCGTGGAACTTCTTCTGGAGCATGGCCAGCACGTCGATGACCTGCTTGGCCAGGGCCGGCTGAAAATCGATCTTGCCGGAGCTGGGGTCCGGGGCCTCGCCCAGATTCACCATGGCCGAGGAGGACATGGACAGGACAAAGGTCGAAAAGTCGATGTCCGGCAAGCCGGTGAGATGCTCGCCGCAGCCGCAGGATTTGCTCTCGGCCATGGACGCCTCCATAACAGTGGGTATTCGGAGCACATACACCCTCGCGCTCCGCCGCACAAGGTTTTGCGCGCACTCCGGGCCGAAGGGACGCCATAAGGGGCGATTGGCCCCGCTGACCCGAGCCGCACAGGCGCGATGCAGGCCTAGGCGTCGCCGGACGCGGGGGCGGCCGATGCCCGCTCACACGTCAGGACGATGCATCGCCGGACGCGGGGGCGGCCGACGCCCGCTCACACGTCAGGACGATGCGACGCCGGACGCGGGGGCGGCCGACGCGCAATCATGCATCAGGCCGATGCGGCATCGGGAAACGCCATGGGTCGGGACTTTGCATCGGCGCGGGAAGCATGTACAAATGGGGAACCGCGATCCGCGCGGCAAGGAGCCTTCATGTTCGCTTTGGTGTTGATTATCGCGGCGTTTTGTTTCGGCATGGTGCCCTTCGGGCTGTACGTGGCGCGGCTGGTCAAGGGCATCGACCCGCGCGAGGCGGGCAGCCACAACGTTGGGGCGACCAACGTGGCGCGGCTGTGCGGCGCGCCGTGGGGCGTGCTGACGCTGGCGCTGGACCTGGCCAAGGGCTTCGTGCCGGCGGCGGCGGCCCCGGCGGACATTGGCTGGGTGGCGCTTTCGTGCATCGGCGCGGCGGCGATTCTGGGGCACGCGTACTCGTCCATTCTGCACTTCCGGGGCGGCAAGGCCGTGGCGACCACGGTCGGGGTGTTTTTGGCGCTGGCCCCGGTGGCGCTCATCCTGGCGGCCATCTGCACCATCGCGGTGATCTGGCTCTCGGGCTACGTGAGCGTGGGCTCGCTGACGCTGGCGCTGGCGCTGCCGTTCTTCTGCCTGCTCACGGGCAACTGGGGCACGATTCCGCTGGCGCTGTGCGTGATGCTCTTCCTCTTCTGGCGGCACCGGGAAAATATCCTGCGCCTGGACCGTGGGGAGGAAATGCCGTGGCTGAAAGGGAAGAAGAAGGCGGAGGAGTGAGGCCGTAACCGTTTTCAAAGGATATTCAGCTCAAGCCCATACAAAATATTGATTGCACTATCATGATGGGCAAGCTATAACTCACACACCTGTTATTAATATGCCTACTGAGTGTGAGGTTGTATGATTATTTCATTCCAAGCTTTTTCGTGGAACTGCAAGGCCAATGAGCTTCCCATCAACGACTTTGCGCAGGTTCTTACTTCACAAAGAAAACCGATTGAGCACAGGGGTAACCGGTACTTGTACATTAACAAGTCTGGGCAGTATCTTAATGGCCTCGTTGTAACGATTAAGGACATGAGAAGATTTTGCACAATTCTTCAAGAAGAAGGGCGAGTCCGCCTAACTGCGCATCAGTTAAGCCGAAATGAGCAAGTCGCCGATTTTAATTTTTTCATTTTTGATATGCAAAAATGTAAAGGAATGTACCAGTATTACTACCACTCTTGTTCATTGAACGCTTTTAATGTAATAGCAAAATCACTCTATGCAGCCTTTTTGTCGCACAGAAAAAATACTGAAATAGATACTCATGACAAAGACGACAAAGACTACACTAAATTTCTTGAAAGAATGAGAAAGAAGTATGCTGGGACTCTTCATTGTGCTATTATTGAACGGCAAGGGGCGTTTGAAGAGCGGATCCGTAGAATGAAAGATATTACAGCCATTGAATTTGAGTTTCAGTCCCTTAACGTTGAGGAAGTACCATATGCACCTTTATTTCCATATTTAAGCAAGTCAAAGCACACAATGTCTTTTACCGCCGGCTCCCAGACAACTGAAAAAGTCAGTTCTATTGCAAATTGGTTCTCCACGCATAGAATGACAAAAGCAAAAGCTGTTGGCCTCGATGCAAATGGAGAGGAGATCGTTTACAAGTTGTTTCACGACTATGACAAATTCGCAACGCTTGATTATGACGCACTTGTCCCATCTCTCAGCCTTGACAAAGATGATGCTGAAAGGTCAATAAATGAAAATGCTATTATCAAAAGGCTTCGTGCGGAATACGAAAAATCCTCTTTACGAATGGCCGTAGAGAGATGATATTTTCTAATAAAAAAATTGTCGTTCTTTGTGCATTATATTCTACATTATACTTTTTTCTATTTTACTTTGGCACAATAAACAAAGATGAACTTTATTATAAATATTTTAGACAATATTTTTTTACAAGTTTCTTAGGAATGGGTAGCTTTATTTTTGCACTCATGACTGCAATACTTTTTACAATGAAAGACAAACTTTACGCGAGTGATGAATATATTGCAATTCAGATAGAAGTCAATAAAGATAAGCCGCAAGTTTCTAGCATCTTTTTACCTCTTATAGACATTGGAAATTTATTTATTACTACTGTCATCTTATGTATAGCAACATCCGTCACACAAATAACTATTAGGCTAAACAATAGTAATATAGCCGCAGCGATTGGCATGGCTACAGCATCAACAACGCTTACAATCACTTTATTTGTTATTTGCAAAGTAAGACGGACAATGCTTTCCTGGTTCAATATCTTGAATAACCAGATTTTACCTAATGAATATACTTCCAAAAGCAGAAAGGAGGAAAAGGATTAAACCCTTTCCTCTACTGCACAACCCGGCTTCCCATCTCGCTCCAGGGATCGGCGTCGGCCACATCATCTCCATTCTCTGACGCCTCGGCCTGTCCGCTCTGCCCGGACCGCTCGCCGCGCGCGGGCTGGGACGGTCCGACGAAGGTTCCCGACGTGAGGCCGGAGGGCAGCAAGCCAAGGATGCCCGCCACCAGCGGGGTGAGCGTGTCGCGCTTCAGCGCGCTGATGGGGATGGCCGCCGGATACAGCCGGTGCATGACCTCGCGCTGGCCCTCGTCGAGCGTCTCCCACTTGTTCAGCGCCAGCACGCGCGGCCGCGCGTCCAGCTCCATTTCCCGCAAAATCGACTCCACGGCGGCGATTTGTTCCTCCACCTCGGGGTGCGAGGCGTCGGCCACATGCACCAGCACGTCGGCGGCGTCGAGTTCCTCCAGCGTGGCACGGAAGGCCTCCATGAGGTCCGGCGGCAGGCGGCGGATGAAGCCCACGGTGTCGGTGAGGATGACCTCGCGCTCGCGCGGGAAGCGGATGCGCCGGCTGGTGGGATCGAGTGTGGCGAAGAGCTTGTCCTCGGCGAGGACGGAACTGCCGGTGAGCGTGTTCAGCAGCGTGGACTTGCCGGCGTTGGTGTAGCCCACCAGCGCGATGACCGGAGCCCCGGCCTTGGCGCGGCGGTCGCGCGTGCCGCCTCGCTGCCGGCGCACGCTCTCCAGGTCCTTTTTGACCTTGGTGATGCGCTCGCGCACGCGGCGACGATCGACTTCGAGCTTGGTCTCGCCCGGGCCGCGGCCGCCGATGCCGCCCATGAGCCGCGACATGGCCGAGGCCTTGCCCACCAATCGCGGCAACGTGTACTTGAGCTGCGCCAGCTCCACCTGCAACTTGCCGGCCCGGCTGGTGGCCCGGCGGGCGAAAATGTCCAGAATCAGCTGGGTGCGGTCCAGCACGCGCCGCTCGGTGGTCTCGGCCAGGTTGCGCAGCTGCGAGGGCGCGAGGTCCTGATCGAAGATGACGATCTGCGCGCCGGTTTGCAGGCAAAGGACCTCCAGCTCCTGCAATTTGCCCTTGCCCAGAATGTGCCGGGGATCGGCCCTGTCCACGCGCTGCACCATGCACGCCGGGCAGGCCAGACCGGCGGTCTTGGCCAGATCGGCCAGCTCGTCCAGGCTGCGCTCCTGCACGGCGCGCGGGGCGGCGGCCACGCTGACGAGCAACGCGCGTTCGCGGCCGGCGTCGGCCTTGGTCGAGCGCTCCTGCCGGGCGAACTCGTCCTCCAGCGCCTGCACGAGCGCCGAGTGGTCCACCTCGCAGTGGTCCCAGCGCACGGGCGGCAGCACGTCGTAGGGCTTGGCGTTCGGGCCGGAAAGCTCGTGCAGCGGCACCACGTGGGCCATGTGCAGAACGCCCGGCTCGCCGAACTCGCCCACGGTGAGGGCGGAAACGCTGTCCAGCCGCAGCGCCACCATGTCGGTCAGGTCCTCTTGCGAAAGGGCCTCGCCGGAAAGGTGGGTGTGCAGCAGACGCAGGCCGCGCAGGCGCTTTTCGCCAAGGCGGGCGCGGGGCAGTTCGGGAATGTAGATGGCGGTGGGGTCGCCGACGATGAGCATTTCGACGCGGCCCTGCCGGTCGATGAGCAGGCCGAGCTGGCGGCCCACGTCACGCGAGAGGATGGCCAGCTCGCGGGCCTGGTCCGTGCTGTACCCGCCACCCGTCGGCGTGAACCGGCGGGTGGACAGGCGCGAAAGCCGTTGCAGCTGGCTTTGTTTCAGGCCCTGGGTATTGCCTTGCGGTTTCTGGGCGATGTCCGCGGCCTCCCCGGACCGCTACAAAGGCGTGTTCGCCAGGTATCTGGCGATCATGGAGTCGTAGGCCGACACGCGCGAGAAGGTCTCGGCGGCGAGCTCCCGGCGCAGGGCCAGGGAAACGCCCTCGGGATGGGCGCTCAGCTCGTCCACGATGCGCGGATAGTACGCGGGGTCGGGCACCACGAGCATGGAATGAAAATTCTTGGCGGCGGCGCGCAACATGCACGGCCCGCCGATGTCGATTTCCTCGACGGCGGCGCGCAGGTCCACGCCCTTGGCCGCGGCGTCGGCGAAGTTGTAGAGATTCACGCAGACCATGTCGAAGGGCTCGATGCGCAGCTCGGAAAGCGTGAGCATGTGCTTCGGGTTGTCCTTGTCGGCCAGAATGCCGGCATGGATGCGCGGATGCAGGGTCTTGACCCGGCCACCGAGGATCTCGGGGAAGCCGGTGACATCGCTGACGCTGGTGACCTTGAGGCCCGCCGCGACAAGTTTCTTGTGGGTTCCGCCGGTGGAGACGAGCTCCACGCCACGGCCGGTGAGGAAGGAGGCGAACTCGGCCAGACCAGACTTGTCAGTAACGGACAGGATGGCCCGCTTGATGGGTAGGAAATCCATGACACCCTCTCTGTGTTTCGAAGATTGTGCCAGAAGAACCGACCCAAGGCAAGCCGAGGCGGTTTTGACGCGGCCGACGCATCCGCCCATATGTGGTTCTCCGCCCCCCCCGACCGACCGGGCGGGGGCGGAAAACCGTCAGGGAGGGGAGACCGTTTTTTAGGCGTCGAGCAGCGCCAGCAGCTCGCGCGCGGGGGCGAAGTCGGGATCGTTTTCGATCACCGCCTCCAGCTGGGTCCGGGCCTCCTCCTTGCGGTCGAGGCAGACCAGACAGCCGGCGAGGGAATACCGGACCTCGCTCTTGCCGGGGTTGATGGAAAGGTAGTGTTCCAGCGGGACCATGGTCTGCGGCAGGCGCTCCAGCTCGTGGCCGAGGCGGATGAGGCTCAAAAGCGCGACCATGTTCTCGGGATTCTTGTCCAGAGCGTGCATGAAGAGGTCGTAGGCCTCCTCCTTGTCGCCCCGCTCCATCTTGATGAGGCCGATGCCGGCGAAAGTTTTGTCGGTGGCGTCGATGCCGTGCGCCTTGCTGTAAAGATCGAGCGCCCCGTCGAGGTCGCCACGCTGCACGGCGATGGTGGCCAGGCCCAGGTACGGGTCCGGGTGAACGCCATTGGAGGACGCGGCCTTCTTGTAGTAGTCCTCGGCCTTGTCGAGCTCGCCCATGAACAGGTAGCACTCGCCGAGTTCCTTGTTGATCTCGTAATCCAAGTGACTCATGGTTCCCCTCCGTTTTTCCCTGAATGTCCGCATCTGGCGCGCGGACGGCAAATGTTGCGCGGCCCTTATGGGCCTGCCACGCTTTTGCACTTCGCGTGCCAACGGCGATTCCTGCCGATCCCGACGCTTTCGCTTTTCGCCTTCCCCGCGCGTCCCTGACCGACGCGGAAACGACGTCTCCTCCAAACACCCCCGCGGAATCGCCCCCACGCGTCCATAATCGATGCGGGGGGAGGCGCCATGTAATAACATAACATCCTAGTTTATTTTTATATTTTCTTAATCATGGTCCTTCATGTCAAACGTTGGAACGGCCTTTGCTATTCCCCTGTCGCACGAAGGCCGCTCATCGGGCGCCGTCGTCGGGTGGATCAAGGGCCAAGTCAGGAGGTTCTAGGCATGAAAGGACTTTTCGAGCGACACATCGACGTTGTGGAGAAGGTGCTGGACCTGCGCCTGGAACGTCAAAATGTCGTCATGTCGAATATTGCCAACGTGAGCACCCCTAATTACAAGGAGCGCCGGCTGGCCTTCGAGGAAGACTTGCAAAACGCCCTGAACATGAACGGGCGCGGCAAGATGACCAAGACCGATCCGCACCACCTGCCCTTCAATCTCGACGTCAACGGATTCCAGGGCAAAGGCCTCACCGCGTACAAGCCGCGCATGGTCTACGGCGAGGATGTCGTGGATCTGGACAAGGAAATGGCCGCCATGGCCAAGAACAGCATGATGTACAACGCGCTTTCCGACATTGAGGCCAAGAATTTCAGCACGCTGGCCAGTGTCATCCAGGATGGAGGCAAGTAACATGGATTTCATGACCGCACTCGACGTCAGCGCCAGCGGCATGCGTGCCCAGCGCACGTACATGAACGTCATCTCCATGAACCTGGCCAACGCCAAGACGACCAAGACGCCAGAGGGCGGCCCCTACCACCGCAAGAGCGTCTCCTTCGCCGCCACGCCCGTCTACAACCCCTTCGACAAGGCCATGGAGGACGCGCAAAACCGCCAACTCGAGGGTGTCAGCGTGCGCGGCATCGTCACCGACAAGCGCCCGTCGAAGCGCGTGTACGAGCCAGGCCACCCGGACGCCGACAAGGACGGCTACGTCTCCTACCCCGACATCAACGTGGTGGAGGAGATGGCCAACATGATCACCACCATGCGTTCCTACGAGGCCAACGTACAGGCCGTGCAGGACGCGAAGGCCATGTTCAACAAGGCGCTGCAGATCGCGCGCTAGCATATTTGAGCAAAGGAGAACGCCATGATCGTCAAGTCCGTCGCCATGCAGGCGTATCAGAACGCTTTGAAGGCCCAGCAGTCCGCATACAGCGGCGCCACCTCCGCCTTCAAGAAGCAGGAGTCTCCGGTCAACAGCTTCACCGACACGCTGCAAAGCAGCCTGGAGAAGGTCAACGACATGCAGGAACGCAAAATGAGCATGGTCGAGTCCTTCGCCGCCGGCGAAAGCACCAACGTCCACGAGCTGATGATCCAGCTGCAGAAGGCCGGCCTCGCCATGAACATGACCAGCGCCGTGCGAAACAAGATTCTGGCCGGATATCAGGAACTCACCAAGATGCAGTTCTAGCCGCCCCAGGGCAAATAACTCCACGCCGAAATTCTAAGAGCACAGGAGCCCACGCATGCCGCCGAAAGTCATGGAATATCTTGAGAAGGCCAAGTCCCTCTGGACCGCGCGCTCACTCTCGCAGCGCATGATCATCGGCGGTCTGGCGGCGCTGCTCACCGCGGCGTTCGTGGTGGGCATCATGTATATGAACCGCCCGGACTTCCGTGTGCTCTACAGCAAGCTCTCCACCGAGGACGCGGGTAAGATCGTGACCATGCTCAAGGCCGCCAAGGAGCCCTACCAGCTGGCCGACAACGGCCAAACCGTCCTGGTGCGCGCCGACCGCGTCTACGAACTGCGCCTGAAGGTCGCCAGCGAGGGCAACCTCCACGGCCAGGGCATCGGCTTCGAGATCTTCGACGACATCAAGATCGGCCAGACCGACTTCGTCCAGCACATCAACTACCAGCGCGCCCTGCAGGGTGAACTCGCCCGCACGATCATGAGCTTTCCCCAGGTGGAGAGCTGCCGCGTGCATCTCGTGGTGCCCAAGAAGAGCCTGTTCATCGAGGAGCAGACCTCGCCCTCGGCCGCCGTCGTCATCAAGATGAAGGACAAGGAAGCCAAGCTCGACCCCAAGGAGGTCCAGGGCATCGTCAATCTGGTGACCATGGCCGTGGAGGGGCTGGACAAGAAGCATATTTCCATCACCGATCAAAACGGCCAGCCGCTCTACGCCCCGCCCGACGACGACACCGCCGGCATGGACACCACCCAGCTCGAGTTCAAGTCGCAGATGGAGCGCAAGATTCAGCGCCGCATCGAGGAGCTGCTCGCGCCCATCGTGGGGCCGCAGAAGGTCATCGCCCGCGTCAACGCCGATCTGGACTTCAGCCACAAGACCATCAAGCGCGAGCTCTTCAACCCCGACAGCCAGGTGGTGCGCAGCGAAACCCGCTCCGAGGAGACGGTCAACGGCAAGGCCGCCCTCGACGGGGCCTCGCCCGAGGCCAACTTCCGCGGCGACGGCTTCAACGGCACCCAGAGCTCCCAGGACTCCAGCCGCGAAACCCGCACCACCAACTACGAAATCAACAAGGAAGAGCAGCAGATCGTCTCCCCCGTGGGCGAACTCAAGCGCCTGGGGGTTGCGGTCATCGTCGACGGCACGTACACCAAGGACGCCAAGACCGGAAAGATGGTTTACGTTCCGCGCAGCGCGCAGGAGATAGCCCGCATCCAAAGCCTGGTGCAGAGCGCCGTCGGCTACGACAAGACCCGTGGCGACACCATCGATGTATCCTCCATCGCCTTCGGGGCCGAGGACATCAGCGAACAGCCCTCGATGGTGCGCAACTTCATCGAGCTGAGTGGGAAGCTCGGCAAGCCGCTGTTGACCGGCCTGCTCATCCTGCTCTTCGTGCTCCTGGTCGTCCGTCCCGTGGTCATGGCCCTTATCCGGCCCAAGGTGGCCGAACAGGAGGTTGAGGAAGTGGCGAGTTTGCCCAGCACTGAGGAACGCCTGGCCATCGAGGAGACCGCCCCAGAGGTCCCCGAGGAGGCTCTGGACACCGCGCGACGCCTGGAACTTTTGAAAAGCCAGGCCATGCAGCTTACCGAACAGAACATGGACCAGGCCATTCGTCTGCTCAAGTCCTGGACCAAGCAGGAGGCGTAATTCGTGGCCAACAGCTACACGGGTCCGCAAAAAACCGCCATCGTCATGCTCGCCCTGGGCGAGAAGTTCACGGCCGAGGCCTTCAAGCGCATGGAGCGTCAGGAAATCGCCGCCGTGTCGAAGGCCATGCTGGACATCGATTCCGTGTCCCGCGAGGACGTGCTTGACGTGCTCAAGGAGTTCAACGACGCCATCACCTATGGCGCGGAGACCCTTGTGGGCGGTGCGGATCAGGTGAAGCGCATGCTCACCAAGGCCCTCGACTCCGAAACCGCCAAGTACATTCTCGACACCCTGGAGATCGACACCGGGCCCACGCCCTTCCAGGAGCTCTCCAACGTCAGCCCCCGCATTCTGGCCCAGATTCTGCGCAACGAGCATCCGCAGACGCTCGCCCTCATCCTGGGCCACCTGCACCCGGACCAGGCCGCGGAGCTGCTTTCCAACCTGCCCGCCGGCGTCCGGCCCGAGGTGCTCATGCGCCTGGCCAAGCTGGAGGCCGTGGCCGAGGACATGCTCCACGAGGTGGACAAGGTGTTGCAAAGCCAGCTCATCGCCATGGGCGGCAAGGAGGGCAAGAAGGTCGGCGGCATCAACGCCGTGGCCGAGATCCTCAACGCCGTGGACCGCGCCACCGAGGAGGAGGTGCTCTCCGAGATCGAGGAGGAGAGCCAGCAGATGGCCGACGACATCCGCAACCTCATGTTCGTGTTCGAGGACATCAAGGCCCTCGACGACCGCAGCATCCGCGAACTTTTGAAGGATATTTCCAACGAGGAACTGACCAAGGCCCTCAAGGGCGCCAGCGACGAGCTCAAGGACAAGTTCCTGAAGAACCTCTCCGAACGCGCCGCCGGCATGATCCGCGAGGATCTGGAGATCATGGGCCCGGTCAAGCTCTCCGAGGTGGAGGGCGCCCAGCAGAATATCGTCAAGACCGTGCGGCGGCTCGAAGGCGAGGGCCGCATCGCCATAAGCAGAGGCGGCGGCGATGAATTCATCTAGCCCGACTCTCCCGCCCGCGACCCGGCGCTACTCCGGCCGCGTGGTTCTTGGCTGCGACTCCCCCGGCCCGGACTTCATGACCATTCAGGAGATCGAGGGCAAGCGCAACGGCCCCGTGTGGGACGAGACCACCGAGGCCGAGTATATGGAACGCTGCCGTCAAAGGGCCGAGGCCCTGGCCCGCGACATCATCATCAAGGCCATGGCCAAGGCGCAGGCCGACGCCAATGCCGTGCGCGATCAAGCCAGGGCCGAGGTGGATCAGGCCGTGGCCGAGGCGCGCGCCAAGGCCGAGGCCGAGGCCCAGCAGCAGCTCGACACCGAGATCTCCGCCCACGTCCAGTCCATGGGCCGGCTCGTGGCCGGGCTGCAAGGCCTGGGCGCGGAGGTCTGGGAGGCCAGGCGGAGCGACTTCGCCGCGCTGGTCAGAATTTTCGTCCGCAAGACGCTGAACGTGGAGATGGACGCCCACCGCGCCGAGATTCTGGAGGGCCTGCTGGACGAGGCCTGCCAGAGCATGGAGGGCGCGCGCGACTTCACCCTCAAGGTCGCCCCGCAGGATTTCGAGCTGGCCGGCGCGTTGCTGGAGCAGCTAAAGACCACGCGGCCCGACCTGGGCCGCTGGCGGCTGGCCGCCGATCAGTCCCTGGCCGAGAGCGGCGGCGTGGTGCTGGAAACGCCGCAGATGCTGACCGACAACAGCCTCGCCAGCCGGATGGCGCTCATCGCGCCCTATCTGGACCAGCTGTCCCTCCCCGAGGACCCGGCCCAGGCCGTCAAAAGCGATGACGCCCAGGAAGGGGACGCCAGTGGCGATCGGGCCTGATGGACTGGCGCGGGCCCTGGACGACCTGACCCTCTGTCAAACTTTTGGCAAGGTCACCAGGGTCGTCGGCCTCATCGCCGAGGGCCAGGGCATCCGCCCGCCCGTCGGCTCCGTGTGCCACCTGCTGGCCGAGGACGAAAACTCCGCGCCCATTCCGGCGGAGGTCGTCGGCTTCAAGGAGAACGCCTGCCTGTTCATGCCCTATGGCGACATGCGCGGCATCCGCCCGGGCAGCCTCATTCGCAACTCCGCGGCGCCGCCGCATTTTCCCGTGGGCCAGGGCCTGCTGGGCCGCACCTTCGACGCCTTCGGCCAGCCCATGGACGGCAAGGGCATGATCGCCCCGGAAGCCTACGTTCCCCTCTACCGCGATCCCCCCAACCCCATGGAGCGCCCGCGCATCGACCAACCACTGGACGTGGGAGTGCGCGCCATCAACGGCCTGCTCACCCTGGCCAAGGGCCAGCGCGTCGGCATCATGGCCGGTTCCGGCGTGGGCAAAAGCACGCTCATGGGCATGATGGCCCGCTACACCAAGGCCGACATCAACGTCATCGGTCTGGTGGGCGAACGCGGCCGCGAGGTGGTGGAGTTCATCGAACGCGACCTGGGCCCCGAGGGCATGGCGCGCAGCGTCGTCATCGTGGCCACCAGCGACAAGAGCCCGCTCATCCGCATGCGCGCGGCCTTCGCCGCCACCGCCGCCGCCGAATATTTCCGCGATCAGGGCCTCGACGTGCTGCTCATGATGGACTCGGTGACGCGCTTCGCCATGGCCGGACGCGAGGTCGGCCTGGCCGCCGGCGAACCGCCCACGCGCGGCGGCTACACCCCAAGCGTCTTCGCCCAGCTGCCGCAGTTGCTGGAGCGCGCGGGCAAAAGCGCGTTGGGATCCATCACCGGCGTGTATACCGTGCTGGTGGATGGCGACGACTTCACCGAACCCATCGCCGACGCGGTGCGCTCCATCCTCGACGGGCACATCGTGCTGACGCGCGAACTGGCCGACCAGGCGCACTTCCCGGCCATCGACGTGCTCAAAAGCATCAGCCGTCTACGCAGCGAGGTGGTGGCGCGCGACGACATCGAGGCGGGGCGCACGGTGCTCCGGCTCATGAGCACGTACAAGCGCGTGGAGGACATGGTGAACATCGGCGCGTACCAGAAAGGCGCCAACCCGGAGGTGGACCGCGCCATAACCATGGTCGGCCCCATCAACGCCTTCCTCCAGCAGAACGTCGCCGACAACGAGTCGCTGGAGACCTGCTTCAGCAAGCTCAAGGAGCTGGCGAAGACGGGGAGCTAGAAAGTCAGACGACCTTCCGGTTCAACTTCGACAGGGTAATCACCCGTTTATTGTCTCTCTTCGAGTACGTCGACAAAGGCATCGCAGCCGCGAAATCATCATAGTAAATTTCTCTCCAGCTTCCGTCCGACTCGACCTTGATAACCAACAAATAATCAGCCTGCCCTCTGAAGCCAATCTGATTCGCGGCATACACGGTTTTGATCTGCACGGTTTTTCCATCCGGCCGCAGGGCGTCATATCCGCTCGCCCCGCCCGAGGCTTTTTCCAACCCATAGTTGTCGATGGCGACAAGCTCTCCGAAATCCCCCAACAAATTACCTAGCCCAGCCCAGTTGAATTCCGGGGCAAGAATTTTGAGCGCCTTTTGCGAGGCAAAATACTTGCCAGAAGTTGCTGAATCGCTTGAATCCGTTCTTCCGTCTCGGACATTATATTCGCTCCCCGCTCGCGCCGCATTCCGCCATCTCCCCCGGCGCGTGGAAGATCACCTTGTCGCGGCCGGTCTGCTTGGCCTCATAGAGGGCCGCATCCGCGCTCTTGAGCAGCTGCCCCAGTGATCCACACACCCCGCCGGACACCCCGACGCTCACTGTCAGGCGGCTGCCCCGAAGCACCGCGAACCTATGCCGGGCGATGGCCGAGCGCATCCGCTCCGCCAGGGCCACCCCCTCGGCCTCGGCCGTCATGGGCGCAACCACCACGAATTCCTCGCCCCCATACCGCGCGAAAACATCATCGCGCCGCAGCTGATCCGTCCATAGCAACGCCGCCGCGCGCAACACCTCGTCGCCCGCCGCGTGGCCATGCGTGTCGTTCACGTCCTTGAAATGATCCAGGTCCAGCATGAGCACCGCCGCCGGCCGGTCCGCCTCCCCGCTGCGCCGCAACGCCTCCGGCCCGGCCATGTTCAGCCCCCGGCGGTTCAACGCGCCCGTCAGCGCGTCCGTGTGCGCCATCTGCTCGATCTGCGCCGTGGCGAGCTTGAGCTCATCCTCCAACATACTGGAATTCATCGTGAACGCCGCATACAGTTCCAACACGGATTGCAAAATGCGCACGAGCACGAAAGCCGCCAGCACCGTATCCACCCGCAGCATCTGCGAATACGACAGGCCGTACCCGCCCAGGGCGGAGACAAGGCGCATACCCCCCAGCCCCGCGCTGACAACGTAGCTGGCGCACACCAGCCGCAAACCCGGCAGCGGCCGCTTGGCGCGCCAAAGCAACCCAAAACCCACGCGCAGGTGCAGCAGCGTGAGCGCGCTGGAAAACACCAGCACTCGCCGCGTCAAATCCGGCGCGAAGGCCACATCGCAAAATTGGAACAGGCTCACCAGGAACGCGAAGACCATCCAGCGCTTGGTGCCGGTATGCAGTCGCGGTACGCGCGCATAGGCCCCGAAGCCGCGATGCACCAGTACCGGCTGCGTCAGCAAAAGGAAATTCGTCGTGAAAATGATGGTGGAGGTGTCGCCCAGCCCCGCGCGCAAAAAAACGGTGCCGACGACGCCCAGGCCGATGAACTCGGCAAAGACCAGCGTTCGGAAACCAGGATACACCCGGTGACGCAGCGCGTAATGCCCCATCGCCAGGAACCACACGAGCGTGACTCCAAGCAGCACGGGCAGCAACGCATCGACGCGCAAGGCGAGAGGCAAAGGCATGGCGCTCGTTCTTGGCCGGCGGGCCTGTTTCTTCACCGGGGGGCGAATATCACGAAGTATCGTGGACTTGCCGCCGGGCGTCAAGCATTAGTCCGCCCCCGCACGGGCAGCCGATCTCCCGTATTCGCGAGGTCCAGGGGGCGCGCGGCTCACCTGGATCGGGGCCGGCCGCCGAAGGCATAGCGACGCCATGCATCATGCCGGGAAGAATCGCTCCGCGGGCCAAGGGGCTAATCCCGCCCCTTGGAACCCTGGAAAAGGAAAAACCGAAGTTTCTCCCACGCGACAGGGTGCGGCGATTGCGCGACTCACCCGGATCGGGGCCATGGCCGCAGGATGCATCGACGACGCCACGACTCTCGCGGCGGAGGGATGCGCGGCTAACTGATATTGCGGTTGCGGTGATCGAGGGGCAGAAGATCGTGCTCACAAATGCGCACGATGAAATCGGCGTGAACCTTGAGACGCGAGGAAAAAGTCCGACCGCGCGCGTCCTGCGCGCCGCCGTTGACGAACTCCACCACGCCGATATGCTTGCCGCGTTCCTTGAGGTGGCGGATGGACGGAATGGAATCGGCGTCGCCGGAGACGACGATGGCCACGTCGTAGTTGTCCTGCAGGGCCACCATGTCCACGGCGAGGGCGGTGTCGAGCCCCTTCTCCTCCACCCAGCGGTGCAGGAAGTTCACTTTCCAATGCCCGGCCTCGCGAATGTCGATGAGGTCGGAGGAGGCGCGCACACCGGCGTAGAAACGGCGCATTCCCTCCACGGCGCGCACCTTCTGCTGGTACCAGTCGCGGAAGTCGTTAGAGCAGGCCTGCCAGGCGGCCTCCTCCAGCTCGACCTCGGGGAGGCTCTGATCGTTGGCGGAAACGCGGGTCATCCACAGGGCGCGAATTTCGGCGTCGCGCACGAAGGCCCCGCGCAGGGCCGCGCGCGACTGCGGGGCGGACAAGTCCCACTCGTCCACGGAGCCGACCGCGTACCAGTACACCCGCTGCAACATGGCGGTCGCAGCCTCCTCCTGCAACGTCGCCGCGCGCCAGCCTTTCACCGCCTCACGGTAGATGTGCGCGTAGAGCTGCCCATAATTTCCGATTTCAAGATTCATGGCTCGCAGCGAGCCGTACAAATTCGATCCGTCAACGAACAGGGCGAAACGATACATGGAATCCTCATTTCTATTGTATGATATTTCAGAACAGATTTTTCACTCGATCAAGGAACCCGCCGGAATTCTTATGCGTCGTGCCGGACTGACGCTTCTTCTCTCCACCGCCGGTAAAGACGTTCTTTATGCCGTGCACCACGCCGCCAACGGCGTCAAGGGCGGTTTGTCCGATCGACCGCAGATAATCCGTGGTGAAGGTAGGATTATCGTAGGGGCCTGAGACGCGCAGGGGCACCGGCAGGCCGACCACCCCGGAACCGCCCCCCTGCCCCGTCGTGCTCGGCACCACGCGCAAACGCAGCTCGCCGGCCGTCTGCTTCGTCGTCAGGTCCGCATCGACACAGCCGGAGACGCGCAGGAACGGAGCCTTGAAATCCAAATCGGCCACGTGGGCCACGCCGCCAGCGATCACAGCCGTGCCATCGACGCTGCCGAACCGCGTGGAGTCGTTGGTGCTGGCGCGCACGAGGCCGCGCTTCCTGGTGGAGTCGCGGGCCACGCTGAGCAGATTAACGCCGGGGAACACGCCGTCGCGCACGGAAAAATGCACTTTGCCGCAAAGACCGCGTTTGATGGCGTACAGGCTCGCGCCCTGGCCGGTGAGCGGCGAAAGGGTGTGCAGATCCAACGCGCCGGCGTAAGCACTGGCTTTGCCCGCGCGGTCGCTTAGATACGGTTGCAACCGCAGGCCGGTCACCCGCGCCGAAAGGGTCGTGCGCGGCTCCGCTCCACGCGCATCCACGCGCAGGGAGCCTGTCACCTCGCCGTCGTACAGACGCGCCTCCGCCGGGCCCACGTCGAGAACGCCGCCGCGCGCGGTCACCGGCAGGTTGAGCGAGGTTAGCCGCAGGCCCTTGTATTTGAGACGTTCCGCCACGATCCGGCCGTCGAGAGTGATGGCGCGCAACTTGGCCACGTTGAGAAACGGCTTTTTCTCCGCCGCCGCCTCGGCCGTGGGATTCTCGGCCTTCCTGGCCGGCAGGAAATGGTCCGCATCCAGGCCGACGATGCGCGCGTCGAGGTGATAGGCCTTTTCGACGAGGCCCATGGAACGGAAGCTGCCCTCCACGCGGGCGTCATCCAGGCTGGCCGAGAACTCCGGCACCTCCAACAGACCACGGCCGCGCTTGAACTCCACATTGGCCGCGATGTGGCGGTATCCCCCGGCCCGGGGCGAATCGGCGGAAACGCCCGTGAGCGCGGCGGAAAGCTTGCGGCCGTCAAAGTCCGGCACGTCGAGCCGGCACCAGATTTCGGGCCCGTCGTCGATGTTCGTCGCGCGGAAATTCCCGTCGGCCTTGGCTCCGTAGGCAGAAAGAGTAAGCCCCTCACCCTCGGCGGTGTGCGAGGGCGTGTCCACCTTCAGCTCGCGCAGGGTCAGTTTGAAGTCCCCCCGGCCGCCGGGCACGTCCTTGCCTTGGGCCACAGCGGTCAAATTCAGATTGCTGAGGACGTGCCGGCCCTCGCCCACGTTGAGCGCGGCAGTGCCGGTGAGCTTCACCTGCGCATCGTACCGTGGTGCGACGCTTTGCAGCACGTAATTTGCGTCGAACCGAAACGGGCGGGCCGGTCGGATGGCCTGCACTTCCACGTCGGCGTTGGCGATGGCGTAGCGCGAACCAGTCTGCCGGTCCTCCCAGGTGACTGTGCCGTCGCGCAGGCGCAGGCCGTCCAGGGCCAGCCCCTCCAGCCCCCAGGACGTGGTGGCGTTGGTTTGGTCATCGACCAAGTCGGCCCAGTTGGCCTTGCCCCCGGCGTCGCGCAACAGATGCAGCTCCAGGCCATCCATGCCCACGCGGCTCACGCGCACCTTGCCCACCAGCAGCGGCAGCAGCTTCACGCCCACGCGGGCGGACTGGGCGTGGGCGAAGGGCTTGTCGCCGAAGCCGGGCGGATTGCTCAGCCGCACGGGGCCGGTGCGCACGCCCAAGCGCGGAAAGAACGCCAGGGAGACGTCACCCTCGAAGACGAGGTCGCGGCCGGTTTTGGCCTTCACCAGAGTGGAGACTTCACTTTTGTATTTGTTGGGATCGACCATGAGCACCAGCAGAATGGCGGCCAGCACGAAAAGGCCGACGGCCACGCCACAAATATAGAGCAGGATGCGCATCCGCCCCCATCCTTTCAATGCCTATCGGAGCATGTCGCGCAGGGCGGCGAGTTCTCGCGCGGCATCGGCGAGGGCTCGGGCGAGGGCCCCGGCGCGAGCGTCGGCCTTGGCGGCGCGAACCTCCGCCGCGGAGATCAGGGAGTCCGCTGCGGCCAGCGCGGCGCGGGCGGATTTACCGGCCTCGGCCGCGCCCCGGGCCTTGGCTGAGGCGATGGCCTGGGCCGTGGCGGCGGGCATCGGTCCAGCGACGGCGGCGGGCGGGAGCGTGGGCTGAAGCAGGGGCAACGCGGCGTCGCGGCTGGGCGCGGCGTCCGGGGACGCGGCGGTGGAAGGCATGGCTGCCGCCGATGTCACCGCGGGCTGACCGGATTCGGCCTGAGCGCTCAGGCGCTTTTTCGCGCCCTCGATGGTGAGGCCCTCTTCGTAGAGCAGGCGTTTGATCTCGCGCACG
The DNA here is from genome assembly GCA_020692325.1 of Desulfocurvus sp. Lineage (GTDB taxonomy): Bacteria > Desulfobacterota > Desulfovibrionia > Desulfovibrionales > Desulfovibrionaceae > Humidesulfovibrio. Next base: position 13,394 of record JAIMKR010000005.1, on the reverse strand, counting down.
GTGGCGATGTTGGCCTCGGTGTAGGCGCGCTGGCCGGCGGGCGTGCGGACGGGCACGAGCACGTCGGTGAACTCGCCCTCCCAAAAACGCAACACGAAGGGCTTGACGTCCAACAACTTGGCCGCCTGCCCTATTTTATACGTGCGTTCCTTCGCCCC
>JAIMKR010000005.1:0-13215 GCA_020692325.1 Desulfocurvus sp. | reverse complement strand
CCAGACGACCAGCCGGGGGGGAAGGGGGCGGGGGAGGAGGATGAGGGGAGGAGACCAGCGATTCGAACTTGACTTCAAATAATTAGCACACGTATTATAATGGTAGTTCAAGCGTCTTATATTAATATTTCTACAGTCGATTTGCGAGGAGTCAATATGTCAAAGCCAACTCGTCATCACATTGTGCCTAAATTCTATCTTAAAAGCTTCACAAATAGCTATGGCAATCTTTATGTATTTCCAAAAGAAGAAGGAAAGCAATCATTTGAAGCTGTCCCCAATAACGTTGCTGTCCGTAGACATTACTATTCCATAAAGACCAGCTCTGGCGAACTAAATCCAAAAGTTGAGCATACTCTTTCAGAACTAGAATCTATCGCCGAACCAATTCTTACTGATATAAAATCATATAAAAATATAACGTCACAGCAAAAGCAAGATTTGTCTGTATTTATTGGTATTATGCAATCGAGGAATCCAAACTTTAGAAGTGGCGTTGAAGAATTTATGCGTCAAAGTATCGAGAAGATTAAAACATCCGCCATAATGACCTCAAAAGATACAGACGATCTTATTGCCAACGTTCCAGATGCAATAGTTGCTATTGCAGGCGGAAAACATAAATTAAAAGAATGGATGGCACAAAATCTCAAAGTTGAAATGACTAATAACGCCAGTATTGAGCATATTGGACTCGGCATCACAATTTCAGAAATTCTACAAAAAATGCACTGGGAATTTATTATCAATGGAATCCCACATATGCAGTTCATCACATCTGACAACCCTTGCTATACCGTAAATAATAATGTCAACCGTTCTGGATATGGTGTTGGGATCGCGCTAAAAGATTCTACTATACATCTTTCAATTTCGCCTAATGTGTTTTTAATTGCCAGTCATGGTGATAACAGCATTAAATTTGTAACTTCACGAGATAAAGTTAAAATAACAAGGATTAATTCACGAACAGTTAGGTATGCAGAATCTGAAATATATTCATCGTACAAAAATGATTGGATACAACAGATACACAAGAAGAACAAAGGCTTTTATTTTGCAACATTAATTCAAAACATCGGACCATATCAACTCATGCGTAGGCGACTTGTAAAAAATGTATAGTCGCATTGAGAAGGGGAGCCCATTCGGACTCCCCTTCTCGTTCCCTTCGCGGGATAATTCCTGATTTCGGCTAGATGCGCACAGGCAGCTTCTGCGGCAGGCCGGCGAGCACTTTTCCGTGCTCCTTGTCGACCTCCTTGTCCACCAGCGTACGATCGGCCCGACGGTAGGTGAGCCGGAAGGTCAGGTTGCGTTCCGCCTTCTTGCCCTCCTCGGCCTCCGGCGCGTACACCGCGACCAGCTCCAGGCTTTCCAGATTCTTCGGCTTCAGCTCCAGCACCGCCGCCTCCACCTGCTCCGCGCGCAAATCGGCCGGGCAGATGACGGTGACGTCGCGCCGCACGGGCGGGAACTTGGCCAAGCCCTTGAACGCCGGTTTGACCGCCCGCGACAGCTCGCGCAGCAGATCGGCGTCCAGATCGGCCAGCCAAACGGCCTTGCGGGCATGGTACGCGTCGGCGATTTTCGGCTGCACACGGCCGATGCGCCCCACGAGCCGGCCTCCCACCTCCACGCGCACACACGGCGCGAGGTACGGATGGTCGGGATCGAGCACATAGGCGGCCTCGCCCAGGCGCAGGTGCGACAACAGATTCTCGATGAGCCCCTTCACGTCCAGGTAGTCCGCCTCGCCCTGCTCCCACGGCCATTCCTGCTCGTGGCGCGGGCCATGGACGAGGATGCCCAGGCGCGAGTTCTCACGCGCGCCGGTATCGCTGGTCGCGTCCTCGCGGAAGGCCTTGGCGATCTCGAACAGACGCAGGCTGCCGTTGCCCTGGGCCAAGTTGTTGCGCACATCGTTGAGCAGGCCGGGTGCGACCTCCGTGCGCAAAACGTCCTGATCCTCGGAAAGCGGGTTGGCGATTTTGATGCGCCCCTCCACCGGCAGGTTCAGGCGATCCAGATCGTCCGTGCCGACGAAGCTGTAATTGATGGCCTCGCGCAGACCGGCGCCAGCGGCCCAGACCTTGAGCGAATGCAGAAAGCCATAGACCGTGTCCGAGGTCTGCGTGGAATTCAGCGACTTGGAGATTTTGGGCAGCACCGCCGGAATGCGATCCAGCCCATGCACGCGGCCGCATTCCTCGAAGAGGTCGGCCTCGCGCTCCAAATCCAGCCGGTACGAGGGCGAGGCGACGCGCCAGCGGGCCGGATCGGAGTCGTCCACGTGGCAGCCAAGGCCGGTGAACGTGGTGCGGCAGAATTCCGGCGTCAGCTCCAGGCCGAGCAGCGCGTTGCAGCGGTCGATGCGAAAGATCTGCTCGCGGTCGACCCAGGGTTTGGGCTCATTCACGGCCACACCGGCCATGACCTTGGCCCCGGAGAGTTCGGCCATGAGCTGGGCCGCGCGTTCCAACGCGAAGGCGCTGGCCACCTGATCCACGCCGCGCTCGTAGCGATACGAGGCCTCGCTGGGCAGAGCCAGGCGACGGGCGGTCTTGCGGATGGTGCCCGGCCGGAACACGGCGCACTCGATGACCACGTCGCTGGAGGACGCGGAGATGCTGGAGTTGGCCCCGCCCATGACGCCGGCCAGCGCCACCGGGCGCTCGGCGTCCCAAATGAGCAGGTCGCTACCGAGCAGCTTGCGCTCCTGGCCATCCAGGGTGGTGATGGTCATGCCGTCCCTGGCCGGAGCCACGCGGATGACGCCGCCCTTGAGCAGGCCGCGATCGAAGGAGTGCAGGGGCTGGCCCAGCTCCATCAGAATGTAGTTGGTCACGTCAACGATGTTGTTGATGGGCCGCTGACCGACGGAGAGCAGGCGGTAGCGCATCCACGCGGGGGAGGGTTGGATGTTCGCGCCGGTGAGCACGCGGGCGCGGTACACCGGGCAGAGCTCGCCGTCGGCGATGTCGATGCGGATGACCTCGGCGGCGTTGCCAACGCTGACGTCCTCGCGCAGGTGCAGCTCGGGCATCTTGATGGGCAGGCCGAAGCCGAGCGCCGTCTCGCGCGCGATGCCGAGAATGGACAGACAGTCCGCCCGGTTGGGAGTGATGGAAACCTCAAGGACCTCGCGTTCCAGCCCCAGGGCGTCCACCAGCAACGCGCCCGGCGTGCAGGATTCCGGCAGCACCATGATGCCGCTGTGGTCCTCGGAAAGGCCTAGTTCGCGCTCGGAGCAGATCATGCCGTGGGAGGCAACGCCGCGAAGCTTGCCCTTCTTGATCGGCGTGCCGTCGGGCATGGTGACACCGATTCGGGCCACGGGCACCTTCTGGCCGGCGGCAACGTTGGGCGCGCCGCAGACTATCTGCAAGGGCTCGCCCTCGCCCACGTCCACGGTGCACACGTGCAGGTGGTCGGAATCGGGATGTTCGGCGCAGGTGAGCACATGGCCCACGACGATTTTGGCGATGGACTCGAAAGGATCGAGGATGGCCTCGACTTCGAGCCCCTGCATGGTGAGCCGGTCGGCCAGGGCCTGGACGGTGCCCTCATAGGGCACGAATTCCCGAAGCCACTGCAAGCTGATGAGCATAAGCGCCTCGCTGATGTTCGGGGCGGCATTCGGGCCGGACCCCGGTGGTGACGAAAGACCCCGGTCCGCGTCGCGCCGCGTCCGCTGGGGACGACGGGGCAAGCGTGGCCGGGGCCGCGCGGCTTACGAAAACTGTTCCAGGAAGCGCACGTCGTTTTCGAACAACATGCGCAGATCGCCGATGCCGTACTTGAGCATGGCCACGCGCTCCACGCCCAGTCCGAAGGCGAAACCGGTGACGGACTCGGGATCGTAGCCCACGGCGCGGTAGACGTTGGGGTCCACCATGCCGCAGCCCAGAATCTCCACCCAACCTGTCCGCTTGCACACGCGGCACGGTTCGCCGCTGATGTGCCCCGCTCCGCCGCACATGCAGCACGAGATGTCCACCTCGGCGCTGGGCTCGGTGAAGGGGAAGAAGCTGGGCCGGAAGCGCACGTCGGTCTTCTCGCCGAAGAGCTGGCGGACGAAGGCGGTGAGCGTTCCGCGCAGATCGCCCATGCTCACGTGCTTGTCCACGAGCAGGCCCTCGATCTGATGGAACATGGGCGTGTGGGTGAGGTCCGAATCGCGCCGGTAGACCTTGCCGGGGGCGATGACGGCCACCGGCGGCTTACGCGAAAGCATGGTGCGCACCTGCAGGGGCGAGGTGTGCGTGCGCAGAAGCACCCGGTCGGAGATGTACAGCGTGTCCTGCATGTCCCGGGCGGGATGGTCCGGCGGCATGTTCAGGGCCTCGAAATTGTGCCAGTCGTTCTCCACCTCTGGGCCGGAGACGACCTCGAAGCCGAGGCCGGTGAGCACCTCGCAGATTTCCTGCATGGCCAGGGTGATGGGGTGCAGGCTTCCAACGGCGGGCCGGCGACCCGGCAGCGAGGGATCGAAACCGCCGAGAGAGTCACCCGCGGCGGCGTTCTCCAGATCGGCCTGCCTGGCCTCCAGCATGGCGGTCAACGCGGCCTTGACCTCGTTGGCCTTCTTGCCGGCGGCGGGCTTGTCCTCCGGCCCCATCTTGGCCAGCGCGCCCATGGCGGCGGCCAGCTTGCCCTTGCGGCCCAGCAGATCGACGCGCAGCGCCTCCAGGTCCTTCAAACTGCAAGCCTGACCCCGACGCGCATTGCACTCCAGGGTCAGGCCATCCAGTCCTTCCAGGAAGGACTTGAGCATCTCGTTCACGGCTTACGCCTTGGCGCCCTTGGCGGCCTGAGCCAGCTGGGCGAACACGGCGGGTTCGCGCACGGCCAGGTCGGCCAGCATCTTGCGGTTGACGGCGATGCCGGCCTTGGCCAGCCCACCGATGAACCTGGAGTAGGAAAAGCCGTTCAGACGCGCGCCGGCGTTGATACGCACGATCCACAGACGGCGAAAATCGCGCTTCTTCTGCTTGCGGTCACGGAAACCAAAGCACAAGGCACGCTCAACGCGCTCACGCGCGGTGCGGTAGAGGCGATGACCGGCACCAAGGTAGCCCTTGGCCATTTTGAGAAACTTCTTGTGCCGACGATGGGCGGCGACTCCACGCTTGACTCTCATTTGCTTCCTCCGATTCGTTTAGGGCACGGCCAGCTTGCGCCGGCAGGCACGAAACCGTTGGTGTTTAAAGGTTAGCCGTAGGGCAGCAGGCGCTTCACGGCGCGCACGCAGGTGGCATCCACTTCCGTGCCCTGACCGAGACGACGCTTCCGCTTGGGGCTCTTCTTGGTCAGAATGTGACGCAGGTTCTGCCGACGACGACGGAACTTGCCGGCGCCGTTGCTCACGAAGCGCTTGGCCGCGCTGCGGTTGGTCTTCATCTTGGGCATGACGTCCTCCTCAAATATGCCGGGGCGGGGCGGAGCCACCGCGAAGGCTTCGGTTCTATTTTTTGACCGGCGTCAGCATCATCACCAGGGTGCGGCCCTCGGACATGGGCGGCTGCTCCACCTTGGCGATGTCGGCAACGTCGTTCACAACACGCTCGAGCACGGAATGACCGCGGTCCTGGTGGACGATCTCGCGTCCCCGGAAAAACACGGCGGCCTTGCAGCGGTCGCCATCGCTCAGGAAACGGCGCATGTGCTTCAGCTTCGTCTGGTAGTCGTGTTCGTCGGTCTTGGGCCGGAACTTGACTTCCTTGATCTGAATGACGCTCTGCTTCTTTTTGGCTTCCTGCTGTCGCTTCTGCTGCTCGTACTTGAACTTGCCGTAGTCCATGATGCGGCAGACAGGCGGATCGGCGTTAGGGAACACCTCGACGAGATCGAGCCCCTTGGCCTGCGCCATTGCCAACGCTTCCGAGGTCGCCATAATACCAAGCTGCGTGCTCTCGTCGTCGACGACGCGCACTTGGGGAATACGTATCCGCTCGTTTCGGCGGACGCCATCATCCTTAGGATGTTGGTCCTGCCGTCTAGGAAAAGCTATAGCTCATCCCTCCGCGCTTGAAAGGTTCCTGGGCCGCGTCCCTGATCAGCTTGGCCGCATCGGGAAGCGTGACGAAGCCGACATCGGCACCAGCGCGCACACGCACGCTCACGCCATCGGCCTCGACTTCCTTGTCTCCCACGATGAACATGTAGGGGATCCGCTCAAGCTGCGCCTCGCGCACCTTGTAGCCGAGCTTCTCATTACGCAGATCCACTGAAGCGCGTATGCCCTGTTCCCGCAAAAACCGCAAGACTTTTTCGGCATGCGGTTGATGCGCGTCCGTCACAGTGAGCACGCGCGCCTGCTCCGGCGCGAGCCACACAGGGAACGCTCCGGCAAAATGTTCAATAAGAACGCCCATGAAGCGTTCGATGGATCCGAGAATGACCCGGTGCAACATCACAGGACGATGTTTCTCGCCATCCTCACCCACGTAGGTCAGATCGAAACGCTCCGGCAGGGTGAAGTCGCACTGCACGGTGGCGCACTGCCAGCGGCGGTCCAGGGCGTCCTTGATCTTGATGTCGATCTTGGGGCCGTAGAACGCGCCATCGCCCTCGTTGATGTCGTAGGGCATGTGCAAAAATTCCAGCGCGTCCTTGAGCGAGTTGGTGGCGCGCTCCCAGTCCTCGTCGCTGCCGATGCTCTTCTCCGGTCGGGTGGACAGCTCGGCCTCGAACTCGAAGCCGAAGATGCCCATGACGTCGCCCACGAACTTGATGACGCCGGTGATCTCGTCGCGCAGCTGGTCGGGACGGCAGAGGATGTGCGCGTCGTCCTGGGTGAAGGAGCGCACGCGCAGAAGGCCGTGCAGCACGCCGCTCTTCTCGTGCCGGTGCACCACGCCCAGCTCGAAGTAGCGCTGCGGCATGTCGCGGTAGCTGCGCAGACGGCTCTTGAAGATGATCATGTGCGCCAGGCAGTTCATGGGTTTGATGCCATAGGCCTGCCCGTCGATCTCGGTGAAGTACATGTTCTCGCGGTAGTTGGCGTAGTGGCCGCTCTTCTCCCACAGCTCGCGCCGGAGGATGAGTGGACCCTGCACGAACTGGTAGCCGCGCTTCAGGTGCTCCTTGCGTTCGAAGTCCTCAAGGATGGCGCGGGTGAGCGCGCCCTTGGGGTGCCACAGCACCATGCCGCCGCCCACCTCGTCGCTGAAGCTGAACAGGTCGAGCTGCGCGCCGAGCTTGCGGTGGTCGCGCTTTTTGGCCTCCTCCAAACGTTCCAGGTAGACTTTCAAGTCCTTCGGAGTGGCCCAGGCGGTGCCGTAGATGCGCTGCAGCTGCTGGCGTTTCTCATCGCCGCGCCAGTAGGCGCCGGCCACGCTGGTGAGCTTGAAGGCCTTGAGCAGGCCGGTACGCGGCACGTGGGGGCCGCGGCACAGATCCGTGAAGCCGCCCTGGGTGTACAGGGAGACGCCCGGCACGTTCAGATCGTCGATGAGCTCCACCTTGTAGGGCTCGCCTTCGGCCAGGAACTTTGCCCGGGCCTCGGCGGAGGTGACATCCACGCGGGCGAACGGCTTGTCCGCGCCGATGATCTTGAGCATCTCGGCCTCAATGGCGGTGAGGTCCTCGGGGGTGAAGGGGCGCTCGTAATCAAAATCGTAGTAGAAGCCGCTCTCGATGGATGGGCCGATGGTGACCTTGGCCGTGGGGAACAGCTTTTTCACGGCCTCGGCCATGACGTGGGCGGTGGAGTGGCGGATGACGGCGAGGCCCTCGGGGGAGTCCGCGAACACGGGTTCCAGAGTCAGACCCTCGGTCACGGGCACGGTGAGGTCGAGCAGGGCCTCGCCCGAGCGGGCGACCACGAGGTTCTTGAACTGCTTGCCCGACAGCGCCTGTTTAAAGGCGTCCGCCAGGGTCGCGCCATTCTCGACCGAGACCGGTTGACCGGCGACACTGACCTGCACGTTGCGCTCCTTGCGTCCGAACCGGCACCCCGCCGGCCTCTTCCGACGCCAAAAATTGAAAAGGGAGGCCTTGGCCTCCCTCTTCGATTAAATATGGTAGGCACGAGGAGACTTGAACTCCTGACCCCTTGCGTGTCATGCAAGTGCTCTAACCAAACTGAGCTACGCGCCTGTGTTGCTCAAGGGAAGGTTCGTTTATCCAAAGCCTTCGCGCTTGTCAACCGAAAATCATCAAAGATGTTCCGACGAATCAAAAGTCATCTCCGCCGTTCCAGCGCGGCGCGCGCCAGGGCGCCCACGGTGGTCGGCGTGGGCTCGCCGTCCTCGTAGAGATCCACGGCCGTGTCATCCCGGTCCAACACCGCGAGCGCCCCACGCGCCGGTTCGGAAAGCGGCCCGGGCAAAAGCCCCAGCGCCCGCGCCGCGAGTCCCGCGCACACGCGGTCCTCATCGGTCAAGCCCTCGCGGAGCGTCTCCTCCTCGCCAGCGACGAGGTCGGGGAATGCCCGCGCCAGCCGGCCCAGCGCCCAGAACACGCCCCGGCGCAAGCCGGCGTGCTCCAGATAATTGCCCTCTCCGCGCTTTTCCACCCGCACGTAGGAGGCCAGCACGCGGTGGAACTCCGTGGCCAGCACGCGGTGCAGCGCCAGCGTCGCACCCAGGGCCTCGGGAACGCCCCAGCCGAGCCCGCCGGATTCCTCGTTGAGCCGCCACAGGCATTGGCGCAGCACCACGCGCGCCGCCTCCATGCCCTCGCCGGGGTCGGCCGATTCGGCCAAGCGCGCCACGGACAGGCCGAAAACCTCGACGGCGCGCCAGCGCACCGGCTCCTCGCGGTCCAGCAACAGCGAGAATAACGGGCCTGGCAGCCGCCGGGCGGGCACGCCGTCCAGTCCGGTCAGACGCTCCCGCCAGTCCGGGGCCGAAAGAAACCCACGCAGGCCGCTTTTGAGGTCGCGGAACCGGGCCATGCGCCCTCCCCGTCTATTTCAGATTGCCGGCGATCTCGTCGAGGACGGTCTGTTCGACCTCGTAGCCCGTCTCCGCCGCCTTCTTGACGCACTCGTCGGCCTTGGTCCACTCGCCGCGCGCCATATGCACCAAGGCGAGGTTGTTCCAGGCCGGGCCGAACATGGGCTGCAACTCCACGGCCTTCTCCAGCAGGGGCTGGGCCTCGTCGAGTTCGCCACGGGAGTAGTAGGCGCTGCCCAGGGTGGCCATGGCCTGCACGAACTTGGGATCGTATTTGAGGGCCTTCTGCAACGCCGGAATGGCCTTGTCCGAATCGCCCAGCTGGAGCAGCACAAAGCCGATGTTGCCCCAGGGCACGGCGAAGAACGGACGCTGCTGGGTGGCCAGCTGGTTGTAGTTCAGGCAGCCCTCCAGGTCGCCGCGCTCCAGGCACAGGCCGCCCAGCTGCACGTACCCCTCGGCCATCTTGGGCGAGTTGGCCACGGCCGAGCGAAAGTACTTCTCGGCGGTGACGTACTCGTGCTTGGAAAGGTAGGCCACGCCGAGGTTGTAGTGGGTGTTGCCGCACTCCGGCGCCTGGGCCAGATGCTCCTGCAGATAGGCGATGTATTCGTCGACATTCTGGAACTGCTGCTCGCTCATGGGAATCACTCCTGGGGCTTGCCCGCGCGTGCGGATCTCTTGGGTTTGATGCTGATGCCGCGCTCCTGGAGCCGGGCGTTGTACCAGTCGCTGAATTCGAGGATGGGCCGGACCTTCTCCACGTTCATCACCAGCAGGACCATGAACTCGGAGAGTGTCTGCTTGTAGTCGGGATCTGGCTCGGCCGGCAGGGTGGCGAGGTAGCGCGAAAGCAGGTTGTGGGTGGTCAGTCCCAGGACGTCGGTGCGGATGTCGATGGGGTCGAACGGGGCCTGATATGGGTCCCAGTTCTCATAGCCGATGCGGTCCACGAAGCGCCGCCGCCGGGGCGAAAGACGCTCGTACATGGCGCGCTTCTGCTCCTCAATCTGCTCCGGGGTGAACATGGACTCGTGCTGCATGGCTACACCTTCTTCTTTCCGGGGGCGGGCCGGCCGCCCATCCCGGCCACGGGCATCTGCATGGCCGCGCGCCCCGGCGCGGCCGGAGCCTGCCCCAGGGTTATGCTCTGCGGCGAACAGCCGGAGCAGGCCCCGGGCTTGCCGGCCGAGGCGCAGCCCGAGCACGCCGGCGCGCCCTTGCCCGGCGCGCTTCCGCCGGTCTTGGCGGCCTTGCCGGCCTTGCCGGCGGCCAGCCGCTCGGCCACGGGATGCTTGCGCTTCTCCTCGGCGGCGTCTTCCTCGGCGGCCTGCTTCTCGTCGCGCAAGCCCAAATACTCGTCGGTGTACTCGGTGAGCAGGGCCATGGACACGGGCACGAGCATCTCGCCCAGTTCCTTATAGCGGCTGTGCGCGGCCCCGGCCATCTCGTGCGAGAGGGCATAGAGCTGGTCCTGAATGCGGTCCAGATAAACCGTGGGGTAGGCCTTGCCCTTCTCGAAGCCGGACTTGCCGCAGGTGTGCGCCGTGCCGCCGATGGCCGTGGGCACGCCGTAGATGCGGCAGGTGACGGGCCGGAACTCGTAAAGGGCGCACGCGCCCTCATCGTCGAGCAGGGGGCAGCGCACGCGCACCTTGGCCATCTCCGCCAGGATGTCCTGGGCGTTTTTGCCGTCGCGCGCGGCCTTCACGGCCTCGTGCTTGAGACGGTAGGCCTGCCGATCGGCCTCGTCGGCGCGGCGCAGAATTTCGTCGCGCTCACGGCCGGAAAAACGCTCGTTGAAATGCCGGTTCAGGTACATGGCCTCCACGAGGGTGAGATCGAAAAGGGCGTGGCAGCAGTCGGAGCAGCCCTTCTCGCAGCGCACGTTCTCGGCGCATTTGGCGCGCACGGCCTGGAAGACCTGATCGGCCTCCTGGATGATGGCCTCGTAGCGCTTGGAAAATTCGGTGAAATCAAGGGGCATTCGACACTCCTCGTCTTGACGGCCAGCAGCGGCGTTTACTTCTTATAATGATGGATCGCGACGATGCGCGCGCAAGGGGGCGCGAATACAAAAAAGCCGGGATCGCCCCGGCCAAGCCCCGCCCCGCGGCGGCGGACATCGCGCCGTCCCGCCGATTTCTCGCGGCGGCGCGGCGAATGGGGGGCGGCGGCGATCCCGCCGCCCCCACACATCAGCCGAAGCTGTTGATGTTATTCTTCTTCGACGGTGATGGCGTCCTGCTCGCAAACCTCAACGCAGGACTCGCAACCCAGGCACTCTTCCATGTTCACGGGCACGGCTTTGCCGTCCTGAAGCTCGTAGACCTCGACCGGGCAAACGTCCACGCACTCGCCGTCGCCGATGCACTTCTCATGATCGACAGTAACCTTGTAGCCCATTGTTCCCTCCAGGTGTGTAGAATAAAAGGCAATATCCGTCGGCCACCGCCAGCTTCGCCCACCATTCCCTCGGGGGGCTGGCCGCTGAACCATACGCCGAGTCCCGGCCATTCGGAGCCCTTTCGGACCGCACATGCAAGCGCGTAGGCTCCGGTTTTGCAGATATATCCACCAAGCATCTTGTGTCAAGACTCGAGCTGGATTCTCCGGCTTCTCCCACCATATCGCCAGGTTGAGCTCCGGCGCGCCGTGGGCTATATTGGAGGGATTCGGCCCCTTCGGCCGACCACCACGAAAACAAGGCAGGAAGCCATGCTATTCACCCGCGAGGAACTCGAAAAATACGCCCGCACCCTGTGGTGGGGTCTCACCACCGCCCGCACCAAGCCCTTCGTCGAGGGCGACGTGGTGCTTCTGCGCTTCGACCGCGACGCGGGCGAGCTGGCCGAGGCCATGTACGATCTGCTCATCGAGAAGCGCATGCTCCCCGTGCCCCGGCAGAACCTCACCAGCGCCATGGAACTCTCGTTCTACGGCAAGGGGGCCGATGCGCAGATCACGCGCGTGGCGCCGGGCGAGCGCGAACTCATGGAGAACCTCGCCGGGCTCATCTCGCTCATCGCGCCGTCCTCGCTCACGCATCTGGCCGGCGTGGACTCCGCGCGCATCGGCATGGGCGCGGTGGCGCGCAAGTTCCTGCGCGAAATCATGGACGAGCGCGAGCAGTCCGGGGCCTTCGGCTGGACCCTGTGCGCCTACCCCACGCCGGAGCAGGCCCGCTGCGCCGGTCTCTCCACTGAGGAATACGCCACGCAGATCAAACGCGCCTGCTTCCTGGACCGCGACGATCCCGTGGCCGAGTGGACCCGCGTGCACGACGAGGTGGCCCACGTGAAGCTGGGGCTCGCCGCACTGAACGTCGAGCGGCTGCACATCGAGAGCGAGCATTGCGACCTCCGCCTCACTCCGGGGGAGAAACGCCGCTGGCTTGGCGTCTCCGGCCACAACATCCCGAGCTTCGAGGTCTTCCTCTCCCCGGACTGGCGCGGCACCGAGGGCGTGTACTACGCGGACCAGCCATCCTACCGCAGCGGCAACCGCGTGGAAGGCGTGCGGCTGGAGTTCAGGAGCGGGCGCGTGGTCTCCGTCTCGGCCACGGAGGGCGAGGATTTCGTGAACAAGCAGCTGGCCATGGACGAGGGCGCGTCGCGGCTGGGGGAGTTCTCCCTGACAGACCGGCGGCACTCCAAGATCTCGGCATTCATGGCCAACACGCTTTTCGACGAGAACTACGGCGGGAAAAACGGCAACTGTCACGTGGCCGTGGGCGCCAGCTACGCCGACACCTACGCCGGCGACCAGAATGAACTCGACGCGGCCCTCAAGGAAAAACTCGGCTTCAACGACTCCGCCCTGCACTGGGACCTGGTGAACACGGAAAGAAAGACCGTCACGGCGGAACTCGTCGGCGGCGGCAGCAAGGTCATCTACGCCGACGGCGAATTCCGGGTGTGAGGTGCGCCACGTCGCGCGCGGGCTGGACATGACCCGGGCGAATACGTAGGCTGTCCCAAACGCCCGGAGCGCCACCGCCACGGCGAACGTCCGAATTCCAAGCGTTCAGGAGTGCGCATGAGCCGCTTCCGCACGCATACGCAACGGCCAGCCGCGCCCAGGGGCCGGGACCCGCATCAACTGCGGCCGCGGGCGACTTTCCCCGCCTTCCGCGCCCGAACGGGACCAGGGACCCGGTCCTCCTCGGCGGACGCTTCCGGCGGCATGTCCCCATCCGCAGTCGACGCCGACGCTCCGCCCCGCGCCGACAGGGCGCGTCCGTTCATGCCGCCGAGCGGACGCGCCGGGAATCATGACGGGGCGGCACGGGACCGCGCTCCGCTCTGGAGCG
>JAIMKR010000017.1:54564-66145 GCA_020692325.1 Desulfocurvus sp. | reverse complement strand
AAAACCAGACCGGCCAGAGCCCAAACTTACGCTTGGTATACTCAGAGGGGGAGGGGCACGGCGGCTGGTCACGGAGGGAGCCCCAATCCGGAGGCATCCCCATGCGCCGCATCAACCTTGCGCGCCGGCAAATCATCAAGAGCTGCGAGTCGCTGCGGCTGCGCGCCTACCTTTGCCCGCGGGGCAAGTGGACCATCGGCTGGGGCGACACCGGTCCGGACGTCCGCCCCGGCCTGACCATCACCGAGGAGGAGGCCGAGGCGCGTTTCGACCGCCGCCTGGCCACGGAGTTCGAGCCCGGCGTGGAGCGGCTGCTGGACGTCGAGGTGACGGGCAACCAGTTTTCGGCGCTCGTCAGCTTCGCCTACAACTGCGGCCTTGGAGAGGACGGGCTCGGCGGCTCCACCCTGCTGCGAAAGCTGAACGCGGGCGACCTGGACGGCGCAGCCCGTGAGTTCCCCCGCTGGAACCGTTCCGGCGGCAGCAGCGACCCGGCGTTGCGCGTCCAGAAGACGAAGGCTTGCGCGCCCTCCGGCGTCAAATCCACGCGCCGCAGCCGCCGGGCGTTGAACGGATCGCGCACCAGGGCGAACCCCGCGCGCAGGCGGTTCAAAAGCCATTCAGGATACAGGGCCGGAATGTCGGTGCGGCGGCTGGCGCTCACGATCATGCGAACAATTGAACCAGCGCCGGGGGGCGGCGTCAAGCCGCGCGGCGTCAAAACGGGATCGTCCCCCGCGGGCGCCCCCAAAGGGCGCGCCGTAACATCCCGATACAACGCCCTTTACAGGCCTTCCTCGAATAGGTACACAGCATAGTATGCGTATGAACATGGTTCGTTTTCATGGCTGGCTGCCACCGCTGCTGACGGCGCTGCTGCTTCTGCTGGCGCGTCCCGGTCTGGCGGCGGAGCTGAAAAGCGCCGCGCTGGTGCTCCAATGGCAGCCGCAGGCCCAGTTCGCCGGGTTCTACGTGGCCCAGGCCAAGGGCTTCTACCGCGAGGCGGGGGTGGACATGCGGCTCATCCCCGGCGGGGCGGACGTCGTTCCCTCGCGCCTGCTGGCGGACGGCCGGGCCCAATTCGCCACCATGTTCCTGGCCACCGGTCTGGAACGCCGGGCGGATGGGCTGCCCGTGGTGAATCTGGCCCAGCTGGTGCAGCGCTCGGCCCTCATGCTCGTGGTGCGCGCCACGTCCAATATCAAGAGTCCGCGCGACCTGGATGGCAAGCGCGTGGGCCTGTGGGACAACGAATTCGGGCTGCAACCGCGCGCGCTGTTCCAACGCCTGGGCATCCATCCGCGCATCATCCCCCAGTCCAACTCCCTGCAACTGTTCCTGCGCGGCGGCGTCGACGCAGCCTCGGCCATGTGGTACAACGAATACCACACCCTGCTGGCCTCGGGGCTCGATCCCCACGACCTGCGCGTGTTCTTTTACCGCGATATGGACCTCAACTTCCCCGAGGACGGCATCTACGCCATGGAAAAGACCGTCGCCGCCGATCCCGCGTTCTGCCGGGCCGTGGTTTCGGCCTCGCTGCGCGGCTGGCGCTACGCCTTCGAACATCAGGAGGAGGCCCTGGACATCGTCATCGCCAGAATGCGCGAGGCGCACCTTCCCGTGAGCCGTGCGCACCAGCGGTTCATGCTCGCGCGCATGCGCGACGTGATGCTGCCGCGCGTCGCCGGCGACGCGCCCTTCGGTGAACTCTCCCGCACGGGCTACGACCAGGTGTCCAAAAACCTGGCCGGACTCGGGCTCATCCGGCGCGAGCCGCCCTTCGGCGAGTTCCGGCGCGACTTCGCGGGAGGCGGCAAGTGAGGCGCGGCATAGCCCTGCGACTGTCGGCCCTCGTGCTTTCGTCCACGGGCCTGGTGCTCGTCGCCGTGGTGGCGGTGTCGTACATCTTGGCCCGCGAGGCGCTGCTGCAAAGCGCCGAGGTCAACGCCAGGAACCTGTCGCAGTCGCTGGTGAACCGCATCGAGGCCGTGCTCACCCCCATTCCCCCCGTGGTGCGCGGCACCGTGTACGCATTGGAGGATGGCGGACTCACGGACGAGGGCATCATCCGACGGCAACGGCGGATGCTCACGGACAACGACGCCGTGTTCGGCACGTCGGTGTCCTTCGAGCCCTTCGCGCACAAACCCGGCGAGCGCTATTTCGCTTCGTACATGTTCCGCACGCCGCTGGGCTTCAAGACCACGCACCTGGGCAGCGACTCCTACCGCTACCATTACATGGACTGGTACCAGCTCCCGCGTGAACTCGACCGTCTGGTCTGGAGCGAACCCTATTACGACCGCGGCGGCGGCAACGTGCTCATGACCACCTGCGCCATGCCCTTCCACCGCATGGAAAACGGACGCCCCGTGGTGGCGGGCGTGGTCACGTCCGACGTGGCCCTGGAGTGGCTGACGCGGCTGGTGGCCGGCGTTTCCGTGCTGGACACGGGCTACGCCTACCTCATCTCCCAGAGCGGCGCGTACATAACCCACCCCGAACCTGGCGTGGCCTTCAACGAGACCATATTCAGCCGGGCCGAGGAGTTCCACGACCAGCAGCTGCGGCTCCTCGGCCAGGACATGATCCGCGGCGGATCGCGCTTCGTGCAGATGAAAAGCCTGCACGCCGGCAAGGAAGGCTTCCTGATGTACGCCCCCCTGCCCAGCACGGGGTGGTCGCTGGCCGTGTTCTTCCCGCGCGACGAGATGCTCGCCCGCGTGCACCGGCAGGCCATGATCAGCGCGGGACTGGGCGGCGGCGGGTTCCTGATCCTGGCGCTCATCGTGGCGCTCATCGCCCGGGGCATAACGCGGCCCCTGCGGCGGCTCACCGCCGCCGCGAGCGAGGTGGCCGGCGGCAACCTCAAGGCCGAGCTGCCCACGATCTCCGCCCACGACGAGGTGGGCGAGCTGGCCGAGAGTTTCGCCAACATGCAGACGAGCCTGCGCAGGCACATCCGCGACCTCACAGAGGCCACGGCCAGCCGCGAGCGCATGGCCAGCGAGCTGCGCATCGCCCACGACATCCAGATGGGCATCCTGCCCAAGCTCTTCCCGCCCTTCCCGGACCGGCCGGAGATCGATCTCTTCGCCGAGCTGACCCCCGCGCGTGAAGTCGGCGGCGACTTCTACGATTTCTTCCCCTGCGGACCGGATCAGTTCTGCTTCCTGGTGGGCGATGTTTCCGGCAAGGGCGTGCCCGCCGCGTTCTACATGGCCGTGGCCAAAACGCTCATCAAGGCCGTGGCCGAAAGCGCCGCCGACGGAGGACGGCGCGACACCGCCGGCGTCCCGGATCCCGGGAGCATCCTCGCCCGCGCCAGCGACGACCTGGCCCAGGACAACGAGTCCTGCATGTTCGTGACGATCTTCTGCGCCATGCTCGACATGCGCACGGGCCGCGTGCGCGTGGCCAGCGCCGGACACAATCCGCCGGTGCTGCTGCGCGCTGCCGCCGGCACGGCCGAATACCTGCCCACGCACGGCGATCCCGTGGCCGGAGCCCTGCCCGGGGTGGTCTACTCCACCGACGAGCTGACCCTCGCCCCCGGCGACGCCATTCTGCTGTACACCGATGGCGTGACCGAGGCCATGAATCCGGCCCAGGAGCTCTTCGGCGAGGAGCGGCTGCTGGTCCGGGCGCGTGGTCTGGCCGGTCAGCCCGCCCAGCGGGTCTGTGAGGACGTGCGCGCCGAGGTGACCAGCTACGCCGCCGGGGCCGAGCAATCCGACGACATCACCTTGCTGACCCTGCGTTATCTGGGGGCCGGCGCAAACGCGGGGTCCACCCCGCCCGGAGAGACCAATGGAATTTCAAAAAGCTAAGGAAGGCGCTGCGCTCGTCCTCGCCGTCACCGGCCGCCTGGACACCCTCACCGCCCCGCAGTTCGAGGCCGAATGCGCCGCCTGCGCCGACGCGGGCGACACGCGCATCGTGGTGGATCTCTCGGGGCTGGAGTACATCAGCAGCGCCGGGCTGCGCAGCATCCTTGGAGCGGCCAAGAAGCTCAAGTCCCTGGGCGGCGGCATCTCCTTCTGCGGCCTCTCCGGCATCGTGGCCGAGGTGTTCACCGTGTCCGGCTTCGTGAAGCTGCTGCCCGTGTTCCCCACGCGCCAGGAAGCCCTGGCGAAGGCGTGAGGCGGCCATGAGCGCCCCCCTGCGCCTGCCCGCGCGGGAAGAAAGCCTGCCGGAGCTGCAGCGGCTCGCCGTCGAGGCCGCCGAACAGGCCGGGCTTAACGAGGCCACCAGGCAGCATGTGGAGCTGGTGCTCGAGGAGACGCTGGTCAACATCATCCGCCACGCCTACCCCGCGGACGCAACCGACCGGCCCGTCGAACTCGCCTGCCACACCTCACCCGGCGAGCTGACCCTCGTCGTCGCCGACCATGGCCGGCCCTTCGACCCCATGAGCGAGGACGCGGACACCATCGACCTCGCGGCCAACCTCGACGCCGACTTGGACAGCCGCGCCCCGGGCGGCCTCGGCCTCATCCTCATCCGGGGCATGTCCCGCGCGTCCTACGAGCGCCGGGACGACGCCAACGTGCTCACCCTGCGCTTTCCCGCCGGGGACTGATCCCCGGGCCCCCCCGCTAAAAAAGGGCCGACGCGAACCACGCCGCCCCCTCCCGGGTGACACTCCAATTTCCGCCCCCCGTCACGGGGTGAGCCGCCGATCAAACTGCGACCCGGCGCCCGATCGACGCGTGGTCTAGCCTTCCGGCAGAAAACGCCGGAATATCGCGGCCAGGGTCTCGCCGTCCGCGGCCGTGGGCCGCGCCGGAACCGGGGCCAGTATGCCCAGCCCTTCCGCCGCCTCGTGAAAGGCCTTGGCGTCGAGGGCGCTCACCACGGCCACGTTGATCATGGCGTTGGCGCGCATGATCTCGCGCGCCAGCTCCAGCGGACCACCGCCGGCCAGCCCCTCGTCGAGCACGGCGAAGGCCGGGGGCATGTCGCGCGCGACGGCCAGGGTGTTCGGCCAGTCGTCCGTGAAACGCAGCTCCGCGCCCACGCCGGCGGCCAGCGCATCGGCGAAGGGGGCCAGCTCCTCCGCGCGGCGGGTCGCGATGAGGATCTGCATGGCCTAGTGCCCGCCGCCGCAGGTGAACTCGTTGCTGAAGGCCGGCAGCGCGCCGGCCAGCAGGGCGTTCACAGCCTGCCCCACCGTGGGCGCGCCCGCGCCGAAGTAGACCTTGATGCCCACCTGCTGAAAGCCCATGAGCGGCCGCATGCCCATGCCGCCGGCGATGAGCACGTTGACCCCGTTCTGGGCCAGATGATTCACCGGAGCCATGCAGCCGCCCTGCTGGTGGGGCACGTTCTCCAGCGTGCGCACGGCGACGATCTTGCCGTCGCACGCGTCCACCAGGGTGTAGATGTCGCAGTGGCCGAAGTGCTGGCCCACGCCGGCGTCGAGCCCGCCGGGCATTTCCGAGGGAATGGCGATGGTGATGCTATCCATGGGAATTCTCCTATGCGCTTGGTTTGTGGTGGAAGGGATCGGACCGGCGCGCGGCGTCGGGGAGGGCGGACAAGCGCTCCCACGCCTCGCGCAAGGCCCGGGAAACGGGCGTTTCCGGCAGCTCGGCCACGCTCAGCCCGTCGGCCATGGCGCGCGCCACGGCCTCGTCGTGCGGCAGCCTGCCGAGCGAATCCAGACCGAGTTCGCGGCAGCGCGCCTCCAGGGCAGCGCAACCGTCCGGGTTGAGATCGAACTTGTTCACGAGAACGGCGGCCGGAATGCGGAAGTGCCGGCACAGATCGGCCACGCGCAGCAGGTCGTGCGCGCCCGACGGCGTGGGCTCCGTGACGATGACCACGCGGTCCGCCCCGGAGAGCGAGCTGATGACCGGGCAACCGATGCCCGGCGAGCCATCGCAGAGCATGAGCGGCAGACCGGCCTTCCCCGCCCGCTCGCGCGCCTCTTTTTTGAGCAGCGCCACCAGCCGGCCGGAGTTCTCCTCGCCGGGGAAAAGCTGCGCGTGGACCATGGGCCCCATGCGCGTGGCGGACACGTGCCACTCGCCGCAAAGCTTCTCCTCCAGGCGCACCGCGCCGACCGGGCAAAAACGCTCGCACACGCCGCAGCCCTCGCAGCGCAGGGCGTCCACTTTATGCGCGCGCGGTCCGGCCGCTATGGCGTCGAAACGGCACATGCCCGCGCACAGCCCACAGTTGGCGCAGAGTCCGGGATCGATGACCGCCGCCACGCCGGAGCGGAATTCGTGCGTCTCGGCCCGGTCCGGGGAAAGCAGCAGGTGCAGGTCCGGGGCGTCCACGTCCAGGTCGCAGATCATGGCGCGCCGCGCCGCCAGATGCGCGAAACCCGCCGTGACGCTCGTCTTGCCCGTGCCCCCCTTGCCGCTGATGACGACGATCTCACGCATGATCGGCCTCCCGGCTCCCGGCCACGGCAGCGCGCACGGCCTTCATGAGGGTGAGGGCGGCGGATTCCGCCTCCGGCGCGACGCGGGCCGGCACCTCGCCGCGCGCGTACGCCCCGGCTATGGCCCGCGAGAACGGAATCTCCGCCCACACGGGCACACCCACGCCCGCGCAGTACCCCTGGATGTCCGTTCCGCCCACGCCGGCGCGATTCACCACCACGCCCAGCGGCATTCCCAGCGGACGGAAGGCCTCCACCGCGAGCTTCAAATCGTGCAGGCCGAAAGGCGTGGGCTCGGTGACGAGGACCACGCAGTCGGCGTCCATGACGGCGTTGACCGCCGGGCAGCTCACGCCGGGAGGCGAGTCGATGAGCACGTCCGGATCGGCCTTGGTGGGACGCCGGGGCAGTTTTGTCTTCACCTGCCGCATCAGCGGGGGGCTCATGGCCTCGCCCACGCGCAGCCGGCCCATGAGGAAACGCGCCCGGCCCACGGCCGCCGAGGCCTCGAAGGAGCCGGCGAGCACCTGGCCCAGCTCGCGTTCGCCGGGCGAGAGCGCGCCCTCCGGGCACAGGGCCAGACATCCGCCGCAGCCGTGGCACATATCCGAAAAAACGAGCAGATGGCCGCCCATGAAGGCCAGCGCCTTGTAGCGGCAAAAGGCCGCGCACTGGCCGCAACTGGTGCAGCGCTCGGCGTCGAGCACGGGCACCTCCATCATGGCCGGCACCTCGGACTCGATGTCCGGGTGCAGGAACAGATGCAGGTTCGGTTCCTCCACGTCCAGATCGACGGCCGTGAAGGGCCGGTCCCACACGGCGGCGAGGCCGGCGGTCACCGTGGTTTTCCCGGTGCCGCCCTTGCCACTGGCGACGGCGCAGATCAATGGCGTCCCCCGGCCTGGGCGTTGGGGGCGCTCGCCGCCGCGAACTCGCCGCGCCGGTACTTCTCCACGGCCTCGCCCACGGTCATGTTCTCCACGTCCTGCACCACGGCGATGCCGACGGCGGTCAGCGCGGCGAAGGCCTTGGGCCCCACGAAACCGCTGAGCACGGCCTGGGCCCCGGCGGCGGACACGTTCTCCGCAGCCTGAATGCCGGCCCCCTGGGCCAGCGCCTGGGCGCCGCCGTTGTCCACGTATTTTGTCGAGCCGGTCGCCAGATCGACGACGACGAAGCCGCCGGCCCGGCCGAAGCGCGGGTCCACCATGTCGGTCAGTTCGGGGCCCTCACTGGTGATGGCGATGATGTTCACGGGCATGATTCGCGCCTCCCTCGTTTGTTTCTCCCGGCAGCGGCGACGCCAGCCCCGCCGGCATCCCGGCAGGCGGCACCGCTCGACCGAGCCGTTCCACCAGGCGGCGGCGACCTCGTCGGCAGCGCCGCCGATCCATGACTCCACGCGCACTCCGGCCATGGAGAGCGCCCGCTGCGAGCAACAGGCCATTCCGCCGCACAACAGCACACAACCGTCCTCGAGCCGCAGCGCCACCAGCAGCGGCGCAAGCCCCACCAACTGCGCCGGGCCCGGCAAATCCAGCTGCCGGCGCGGAGTGGTCTCGCCCTCGGCGTAGAAGCGCAGGCGCGTCGCCGTCTCCAGCAGCACGGCCACGCGGTCGCCGTAACAGGCCAGGCACAAGGACATGTTCACCTCGACTCGGGCTTGAACGGGGCGGTAAGCTCCGTCGCTGTCGTCCCATTCTAAGCATTATTCGTGCCGAAAGTTAATCGCATACTATTTTGGCATGTTGCATGAGTTGGTAAAATCACGGCAAGGCAAGTGGGCGCGTTTCGCTCCCGATTTGTTTCCCCAAAAAATCCGCAGCCGGATCGACCGGGGCGACGCACTGCGCACACGCGGCGAAAGCCCAGGCGGCGACGGACGACGCGGCGGAAGCCAGAGCCGCCGCATGAAAACCGGCGCGGCGCTTGATCTCGGGCAGCGTGCCGCCGCCGGGCAATGCCCCCGGAACCTTCACCACCGACGTTTCCGCCGGTTCCGCCGGATCGAATGGGCCGAAGGCTCCGGGCTGAATGGGCTGGATGGCCTCGGGCTGGATGGCCTCGGGCCGAATGGCCTCGGGCCGAATGGCCTCGGGCCGAATGGCCCCGAGCCGAATGGCCTCGGGCCACTCGGGCAGGCGCACCGGCCGATCCCGAAGAAAACGTTGGAGGCTCACCCCTTGGAGAGGATGCGCCGGAGCGTGTCCTTGGCCACGCCGAGCTCGCGACAGGCGGCCATGACATGCCCGCCATGGCGGGCCAACGCCTCCACCACGGCGCGACGCTTGATCTCGGCCAGCGTGCCACCGCCGGTCCCCGCCCCCGGAACGTTCGCCGTGGACGTTTCCGTCGGTTCCGCCAGGCCGAATGGGCCGGAAGGGCCTTGGGCCGAAGGCCCCGGGCCGAAGGCCCCCCCGAGCCACTCGGGCAGGTGCTCCGGCCGGATGAGCCCGCCGGGGCAGAGGATGAAGGCGAACTCGATGATGTTCTCCAGCTCGCGCACGTTGCCGGGAAAGGAGTGGCGCGCCAACAGACGCAGCACCTCGGGCGAGATGTCCTCGATGTCCTTGCCGGTGAGGGCGTTCTGCCGGGCGATGAAATGCCGCGCCAGCAACGGGATGTCCTCGGGCCGCTCGCGCAGGGGCGGCAGGGAGAGGCGCACCACGTTGAGGCGGTAATAGAGATCGTTGCGAAAACTCTTGTCCGCCACCATGCCCTCGAGGTCGCGGTTGGTGGCGGCGATGACGCGGACGTTGACCGGCTCGCCGCGCGTGGCCCCCAGCGGCTCCACGACGCGCTCCTGCAGGGCGCGCAGGATTTTGACCTGCAATGGCAGGGGCATGTCGCCGATCTCGTCCAGAAACAGGGTGCCGCCGTCCGCGCTCTGGAATCGCCCGGGTTTGTCGCGCTTGGCGTCGGTGAAGGCCCCGGCCTTGTGGCCGAAAAGCTCGCTCTCCAGCAACTGCTCCGGCAGAGCGCCGCAGTTCACGGCCACGAAGGGCTTGCGCGTGCGCGGGCTCAGGTTGTGGATGGCGCGGGCCACCAACTCCTTTCCGGTGCCGCTCTCTCCGGTGACGAGCACGGTGGAGCCGCTGGCCGCCACTTGAGGCAAAATGGACAGAACCCGCCGGAACGCCGGACTCCGGCTCACGATGTCCTCCACGGCGTAGCTGCCGTCGAGCTTCTTTCGCATGGAGACCAGGGCCGAAAGGTCGCGGAAGGTCTCCACCCCGCCGACCACGCGGCCGCGCCGGTCGCGCAGGGGGGCGGCGCTGATGCTGATGGGCACCTTCGTGCCGTCGGGGCGGACGAAAAAGATGGAGCGGTTGCCGCGGCTTTCCCCGGCCTCGAGGGCGGCCCGGAGCGCGCACGCGCCGTCACAGATGCTGCTGCGGAACACCTCCCAGCACTTGCGGCCGATGGCCTCTTTTCTCGGCACGGTGGTGATGGCGCTGGCCGCGTGGTTGAAGAAGGTGATGTTCCAGTCGGCGTCCACCGTGAACACGCCGTCGGCCAGGCTGTCCATGATGTGCTCACAGGAAATGTCGCGCAAGGTGCTCAACAGGTTCCTCCTCCGTACGGGAAATCGTTTGGGAGCGAAACGCGTCCACGCAGCGCCAACCGGGCGTTTTTCACGCCTGAACACTTTCAAACATTTCCCGCGATGCAAGTCAACCGTGCTAAAATATCGCGCATTTTCAAGTACGGTATGGCGTATGCTTATCTCGTGGAAAGCCGCATGCGCGGCGAAGGAGACTCTATGCCGAATCAAGATGGAACCGGACCCGCCGGCAACGGCAAGCCGGGACGTGGATTGGGACCTTGCGGCCAGAACGGACAGGGCGGCCAGAACGACGGACCAAACAGCCAGAATGGACAGAACGGCGGACCAAATGGCCAGAACGGACAGAACGGTCGACCCGGCGGACGCGGCCAGGGAGGCCAGGGCCGTTGCAATCGCGGCGGCAAGTAGGCCGCTGATCCCCGCACTTTCACCGGAGGCGGCATGATCTCACTGGTGCTTCTCGCTTTGACCGACGCAGCCGAGGACAGGCCCGCCGCCCGTCTGGCCTCGGCCCTGGCCGCGCGCTACGGCGCGGAGCTGGACGTTCTGGCCGTGGTCGGCGACGGACGGTCGCCCGTGCGGCGCGAGGACGAGGTGCGCGGCCTGCTGGCCGAGTTGCTGCCAAGCGGCGTCGCACCCCGCGTGCGCGCCCTGCGCGGCGATCCCCGCGATGAATTCTCCCGGGCGCTCGGCGAAACGCGCCCGGACGTGCTCGTCATCGGCAGAACGGCCGGAGCCAACGGCGCAAGCCGCGCCGACGACACGACGACCGGCCCGGCCGAGGCCAACCAGCTGGTGGCCGCCAACCTACCCTGCGTGGTGCTCGTGGTCCCGCCGCCCGGCGCGGACGACCGCCCCGGCGGTCCCTTCGAGCGCATTCTCTGCGCCGTGGACCTGAGCGGCGAGCCCGAGGACGATCCGGTGAGCGCCGGCGCGGCGCTCGACTTTTCCGCCCGCTTCACCGCGCGCGAGGGCGCGGAACTGACCGTGCTGCACGTGGCGCGCCCGGAAGAGGACGCTCAGCGGCCGGCCGGAGCCGTGGCGGAGCGGCTCAACGCCCTGTGCCAGGGGCTGCCGGGAGCCGGACGCTTCGCCCTCGTCGCCGCCTGCGGCGATCCGGCGGACGGGATTCTGACCAACGCCGAGGCCCGCAAGGCCGAACTCATCATTCTGGCCCCGGGCGCGCATCCCCACGCGGAAGGCGTGTGCGCGCGCGTTCTGCGCGGGGCGAGCGTGCCCGTGCTGCTGGCCGGCCCGGCCGCGCTCGCCGCCGCCGGCTTCGACCTGCGCTAAGCCTTTCCCAAACCTCCGGGCAGAGTTCCGCTGCGCTCCCGCACGGCATCGCGAGGCCCCACCCATCTTTCCCCGCCAGCCACGACGTTGTGGCTGGGTTATGCCTCCGGCGGCCAGGGGACTGCGCGCCCTCTGCCCCCCGCGTATAGGGGATAAGTTTACTCCCCATGCTGGGCGCGGCGCTTCGTTATAACCAACGCATTCCAAACTCGCACAGGTCGTTCGGCACTTCCGACGGCTTCGCATCGGATGAGCCGGACGAATGAGGGATTCTAACGGCTGACGACAGCATCGATGGCGTATGCCCTGTGGTGGGGTCCGGG
>JAIMKR010000017.1:0-54516 GCA_020692325.1 Desulfocurvus sp. | reverse complement strand
CCGGGGCCGATTCGGCAGAATCGGGCAACTTTTGGGCAGGAACCGCCCTTCCGCGTCCGCCGGCCCGCGCCTACATCAATCGGGCGTGACCGCCGTCGCCCCACGGGGTGCGCGGCAGCATCGGAGGTTCGCAATGTCGCTCATGAATGAAAACGGTCGGTCGATGACAAACCAGGAGACCGGACCCTCGCGCATGGTGGTGGGGCTGCTCGCCGCCGCCGCCGGGCTCTACGTGGCCAGCATCTATTACAGCCAGCCGCTGCTGGGCATGCTGGCGCGCGAATTCGGCGTCGGCCCGGGCCGCGTGGCCCAGGTGGCCGTGTACACGCAGGTGGGCTACGCCTTGGGACTGCTCTTCCTCGCCTCCCTGGGCGACTGCGTGGAGCGCCGCCGGCTCATCGTCATCACCTCCACCGCGCTGGCGCTGGCCCTGGCAGGCGCGGCCCTGGCCACGGGCTTCGCCATGCTCGAGGCCGCCAGCCTGTGCATCGGCGCGCTGGGCTCCGTGGCCCAGCAGGTGGTGCCCATGGCCGCCCACCTCGCCCCGGACAGCCGGCGCGGACGCATCGTCGGCACGGTCATGGCCGGACTGCTCGCCGGCATCCTGCTCGCCCGCACGATCAGCGGCGTGGTTTCCGAATACTTCGGCTGGCGCGTCATGTTCGGCGCGGCCGCCCTCGTCACCCTGGCCATGGGCCTGCTGCTGCGCCTGCGCCTGCCGCTGGCGCGTCCCACCGCCGGCCTCACCTACCGGCGAACCCTCGCCTCCATGTTCGGCCTGCTGCGCCGGCACGCCACCCTGCGCCGGGCCAGCCTCGTGCAGGGACTGCTCTTCAGCTCCTTCCTCGCCTTCTGGTCCCAACTCTCGCTCTACCTGGAACGGCCGCCCTTTCTAAAGGGCAGCGCCGTGGCCGGACTGCTCGGCGTGCTCGGTCTCGCCGGCGTCCTCACCGCCCCCCTCGCGGGACGCATCGCCGATCGCGACCACCGTGGCCGCGCCTGGCTCATCGTCGCCGGAGCTGGCGGGCTCACCGCCGCCTTCACCCTCCTGGGCGCGCTGCAGGGCTCCTGGACCGCCCTGCTCGCCGGCATCGTGCTCATGGACATCGGCCTGCAATCAGCCATGATCGCCAATCAGTCCCGGGTCTACGGCCTCGACGCGGCCGCGCGCAGCCGTCTGAACACCGTGTTCGTCACCATCATGTTCTGCATGGGCTCCGTCGGCACCGCCGGCGGCGCGTGGGCCTTCGCCGCCTTCGGCTGGGAGGGCGTCTGCGTCATGGGCGCGCTCTGCGGGCTCACCGCCTGCTCCATCGAGGCCCTCTCCTGGCGCAAGGGACACGCTAAGGCGGACGCCGCGGGCTGACCGCTCGTTGGGTGTGCCACCGGCCAGGGGACTACGCGTCCCCTGGGACCCTGCGTGTATGGACGATGGGGCTTTTCATGAATGGGATTCCAAGGGGCCGAAGGTCCCTTGGCCTGCGGAGCATATTCTCCCGCCACGACGTTGTGGCTTGGGTGTGCCTCCGGCGGCCAGGGGACTGCGCGTCCCCTGGAACCTCGCGTGTATGGACGATGGGGCTTTTCATGAATGGGGTTCCAAGGGGCCGAAGGTCCCTTGGCCTGCGGAGCATGTCACACGCCACGACGTTGTGGCGTGGTGGCCACGCACTCAGCCGCGGTGCAGCTCGGGCAGTCTGGCGGGACTGGCCCCGAAGTAGCGTTTGAACTCGCGGCTGAACTGGGAGACGCTCTCATAGCCCACGAGCCGGGCAGCGTCGCTGGCACGCACCCCATCCTCCACGAGCATGGCGCGCGCCTTGTTTAGCCGCACTTTCTTCAAATACTGGATGGGCGACAGCGAGGTGACGTCCTTGAAGGCCCGGTGGAAGGCGGATGTGCTCATGTTGACGCACCCGGCCAGCTCGTCCACGTGAACGGGCCGGTTGTAGTTGCTGTGAATTTGCCGCAACGCCTTGTCGATGCGGGAGAGTCCGGTGCCGCTGACGACGAGCGCATACAGGCCGACCGCGCCCTCCCCGCGCATGACGCGGAAGAGCAGCTCGCGCACGAGGGCTGGACCGAGCACGCGGGTCTCCTCCGGGTTCATCAGCGCGCGCAGCAAGCGCGTAACGGAGAGTTTGAAGGCCGGGTCGGCCAGGGCGACGGTGAGGCCGGGCCGCCGCCGACAGCGGCCCTGACGCGCGTCCTCGCCAAGAGCGTCCATCTGGCCGATGACGCCGAGCAACGCGCCCATGTCGATGTCCACAGTCATGGAAAGCAGCGGCTCGCCGGGGCGCACGACGGCTTCGCACTCGGCGGGCAGCGGCACGGAAAGGGCGAGGTAATGGTCGGGATCGTACAGATGGGTTTTGCCGCCCAGGTACACGCGCTTGGCCCCCTGCCCCACGATGATGAGACCCTGCTGATACAGCAGGGGGCGGCGCGGCATCCCCTGGCTGCGCCGGTGCAGACGCACGCCCGGCAGCTCGGTCCGCGTCGCGCCCTCGTTTTTCGCCAGCCTGCCCATCTACGTCGCGATTTCGTCCATGCCAGCCCCCCTGTGCGATGCGCCACTGTCGCAAAGATGCAAGGAACAGGCAAGTCATGGCCCGCCACAACGTTATTTTACGTTTTCACCAAGAGTATTCGACAAGTCGGCCATGCACGGCCGGCGGGTCAGCCCACACGAACCAAGCCGAAACGCCGCCAGATCTCCGAGAGCGCACCCGTCAGATCGCTGGCGAAACGCCCGGCGTCACAGAGGGCCGAGGCCGCCACCCGGGCGCGCAGCCCCGCGCGCAACCGCGCCAGGGCCGGATAGTCCGCGGCTCGCTCCATGGCCAGACGCACGTAGTCGTCGGCGTCGCGGGCGATCCAGTCCGACTGCCCGGCGGCGGAGGCGATGTCCGCGCCCTGCCCGGCGAGCAGTCCCCGGCCGGCGAGGGTCAGCACGGGCACCCCCATCCACAGGGCCTCGGCGCTGGTGGCTCCACCGGGATAGGGAAATGGATCCAGCGCCATGTCCGCCCGGGCGTATGCGGCCAGATATTCGGCGCGCGGCAGGGGACCCTCCAGGTCCACCCGCGCGGGGTCGATGCCGGCGGCGGCCAGCCGGGCGACGAAATCCTCGCGCAAGGGTGAGTCATCGAGCTGGCCGGCGCGCAGCAGCAGCCGCGAGGCAGGGACCGCCGTCAACACGCGCGCCCATAGGCCGAGCACGTCGTCGTTCAGCTTGGCCAGATCGTTGCAGCAACAAAAGGTGATGTATCCGTTGGCGGACGCTGGCGACGGAGCCACGGCGGGGGCGTTGTCCGGCGGGGGGGTGAAGCACAGGCGCGCGCCCGGCAGGCGCAGCACGGTCTCCGAACACTCGTCCGCCATGTCCGGCGACAAGGCGGCGTTGGCGATGAGGACGTCCATGGCGTCCACGCCGGTGGTGCCGGCATAGCCCAGCCAGCTGGCCTGCGCCGGGGCTGGCCGACGGGCGAACATGGTCAGACGGTTGCCGGCGGTGTGGCCGGAGAGATCGAGAAGCACCTGAACGCCGTCGGCGCGGATGAGTTCCGCAGCGGCCGCGTCGTCTGGAGGCAGGGGCCGCCACGCGGCGAAGCGCCCGCGCAGGCGTGCGCTCACGGGGTCCGCGCCGGTGGCCGTCCCGTTCGGATAGGCGATGGATTCCACGCGCGTCGGATCCAGGCGCTCCAACACGCCCTCCAGGAAATAGGCCACGGCGTGGCTGCGCAGATCGGCGGAGACGAAGCCCACGCGCAGGGGACCGCCATTCGCCGTTTGGCGCGCCGCCTCCGGCCAGTCGGTAAAGGCCGGCCCGTCCGCACGCGCGACCTCGCGTCCGAACTCGCGCGCGAGGGCCAGACGCTCCGGCGCGGCCTGCGGTCCATCGTAAAGCAGCGTGTACAACAGATTGCTGCGCGCCTCGAAATTCTCCGGGGACAGACGCACGGCCTCGCGGAAGCAGTCCTCGGCCTCGGCCAGCCGGCCGGCGTCCTTGAGGACCGTGCCGAGGTTATTGTGCGCGGCCGAGAGCATGGGATCGCACTCCACGGCGTCGCGGCACAGGTCTATGGCCTCGCTGATCCGGCCGAGTTCGCGCAACTGCGCGCCAAGGTTGCTGGCGGTCTCGGCGTTGTCCGGGGCCAGCTCGCGCGCGGCGCGGAAGGCGGACAGGGCCTCCTGGGCACGCCCCTGCGCGCCCAGGGCCACGCCGAGATTGCCATGGGCCCGGGCGAAACGCGGGGCGGAAGCGATGGCCGAGCGAAAGGCGGTCTCGGCCTCGGCCGCATGCCCCTGATCGAGCAGAACGTTGCCGAGATTATTCAGAATTTCCGGCCCTGCGGGCCAAAGCTCGTGGGCGTGCTCCAAACAACGCCGCGCCTCGTCGAGATGGCGCAGGCCGTGCAACACGGCCCCGAGGTTGCTCCAGGCCTGAGCCATGTCCGGCCGAAGGGCCACCACCCGGCGGTGGCAAATCTCGGCCTCGGCCAAGCGTCCCATGTCCCTGAGCAGATTGCCCAGGTTGCCCAAAGCCTCGGCGTAGTCCGGCCGCAGAGCGAGGGCTTGGCGCAGCGCGGTTTCGGCCTCGGCCAGCCGGCCCAGGTCGTGCAGGATCACCCCCAGGTTGTTGGCCGCCGCCGCGTGGCCGGGATCGGCGTTCAGCGCCGTGCGATAGCAGAGTTCGGCCTCGGCCCGGCGGCCGCGCGCCCCATAGACGTTGCCCAGATTGCTCGCGGCCTCGGCGAAACCGGGGTTGAGCTCCAGAGCGCGGCGATAGCTGGCCTCGGCCTCGTCGAGCAGCGACAGCGTTTGCTGGGCGGCCCCGAGATTGAACAGGGCCTCGGCGTCGTCCGGCGCGAGGGCCGTCGCGCGTTCGTTGGCGGCGAGCGAATCCCGCGCGCGTCCAAGGTGTTGCAACGCCGCGCCGAGCAGCTTCCAGCCGAAGGCGTCGTCGGGTTGTTCCCGCGTCATGCGCCGGGCCAAGATTTCCGCTCCGGCGAAATCGTTCGCCACGAAACGCCGCGCCAACGCTCGTTTGGCCGCCAGCAGCGGATCGCCGTCGGCGCTGGTCTCCTCCGCCGCGTCGGGAATGTCGGACGCACCGGGTGAGCCGGGCGCAGCGGCCTCGGCGGACGAACCGGATGGGCCGGATGGGCCGTCGGGCCTGATCGAAGCATCCTCCACGCCGGCGGCGAGCACCGCCTCGGTCCTGGCCAAACCGGCCAGCGCCTCGGGCTGATCCGGCCGCACGGTGAGCACGGTACGGTACAACAACGCGGCCACGTCGGCCCGGCCGATCTCCAGCTGGACCCGCGCCTGTTCCAGAACGCGCGCGAAAGGATCGAGATTTCTCATGCGGCGACAGTACGGGATGCCATCGCCCCGGGCAAGTGCCCCGGTCCGACGTCCCCGGGGCGTGTGTCATGCATCAAGAAAAGCTTCATCGTCCATACACGCGAGGTTCCAGGGGACGCGCAGTCCCCCTGGCCGCCGGAGGCATAACCAAACCACAGCCTCGTGGCGTCACAACCTCACCTCAGCCCGACGCGCGCGGGGGCGAAAGAGCAGCCAGCAACCGGCGGCGAGGAGAATGGCTGCGAGCATGGACGCGCCCATGGCCCGGCCGGGCGTGAGCGACTTGGCGAGCAGCGGGACCATGGCGCTGACGAGCGCGCCGACAAGCATCTGCAAGGAATTGATGGCGCCGGATGCGGCCCCGGCGGTGCGCTGAAAGGGAGCGACGGCCTCGCTCATGGAGTTGGGGGGAATCACGCCGAAGCTGGCCATGACGATGAACAGCGTGGGAATCAGCAGGGCGATGCGATCCATGCCGCCCCAGGTGAGGACGAAGACGGCGATGGTGGCGGCGAACATGCCGAGGAGTCCCAGGGAGATGACACGCCGCGAGGGAACCTCCCAACGGCCGAGGATGCCGCTGAGCGCCGCTCCGACCATGACGCCGAGGGAGGTACAGGCGAAAACCAGGGAGTAATGCTGCTCGGAGAGGCCGAGTTCACGCAGCATGAAGGACGGGGAGCCGGAGATGTAGGAGAACATGCAACCAAAACACAGGGCCTGCGTCAACGCGGGGGCGAGAAACAACCGGCTGCCGAAAATGGTGCGGTAGCCGGCGGCGATGGTCTTGAGGTCGATGGCGTTGCGGTTCCCGGGCGGCAGTGTCTCGGCGACACCATAGGCCACGAGAACGAGGAGCGCGAATCCCATGACCGTCTGAGCGGCGTAGATCGCCTGCCAGCCGGCGAAGAGCAGGATGCCGCCGCCGAGGATGGGGGCGGCCAGGGGGGCGACGCCGCCGACCAGCATGATGACGGAAAGTTTGCGACGGGCTGCGTCGCCCGTTTGCGTGTCGCGCAAGATGGCCAGGGGCACGAGGACGCACACGCCGCAGGCCACGCCCTGCGCCAGCCGCGCGGCCAGCAGCAGATCGAACGAAGGGGGGACGGCGCAGCAGAGGGCGGCGAGGGTGAGCAGGGTAAGCGCGACGAGCAGGACTCCCCTGCGGCCGTAGCGGTCGGTGAGCGGCCCGCCGATGACCGGCGCGACGGAGAAACCAAGCAGGAACAGGCTGAGGGTGAGCGAGCCCTGTCCCTGCGCCGCGCCAAAGGACCGCTCGATGTCGGGAATGGCGGGCAGATTCATGTCGATGCTCAGGGGAGGCAGGGCGCTGATGCCCGCGAGAATGCCGGTGTAGACGTAACCATTCGTTTTGAAGGACATCAAATCTCCAATGGGGGGGTGAAGGGGCTTCGCGCTCAGCGCCGCGGATGGTCCTGGCGCAAATGCTCCGGCTGGGGAAGATGAGGCAGCACCTCCTCCAGCGCGGACAGCAACCGGCCGGCCAGCTCCGGTGGGATGTCGGTGAGAAGGCCCTCATAGGCGGCGGCGGTGTTCCGGCGCAGGTCGTCCAGGAAGCGCGCCCCGGCTGGCGTCAGGCTGATGAACCGTTCGCGCCGGTTCTCGTCGTTGGCCCGCTTTCGCGCCAGCCCCTCCCTCACCAGCCGGCTGACCAGCCTGCTCATGGCGCAATGGCTGAGGCCGCCGGCCCGCGCCAGGTCGGCGATGCGCTGCGGGCCATGGTCCAGCAGACGGAACAGGGCGTCGATCTGACTGAAGGAGACGTCGCCGGAGCGCATGGACCGGGCCATCTGGTTGAATATCCGCGCGGCGGCGAGGCCGTGCAGTCTGTCCAGACAGCCGGCCAGCCGAACCAATCGCGCGGCCGGCGCCATTTCGTTTCCTTCTTCAACATGTGCATCCATGCACATATTATTACGAGCCGCGACGGGTGGATGTCAAGGGCGTCCAAGAGAGGGGAAGCGACGGGAACCCGCCCACCATAGGCTTGGACCAAGCCTCAACCTCACGGTGAAACACTCGCTCACGAAAACCGGAGGCATATTCGCCCCCGACCGCGTTGCGGAAGAGACGTGCCTGGGGCCTACTTGTCGGTTGACGGCGCGACGTCCCCGATGGGCGGACGTCCGGCATCGTCCGCGCCGACAATTTCCTGCAGCCGGCCGAGCACGGCGAAGAGCACTTCGAGTTCCAGGGGGGTGAGACCGGCCAAGCGCCGGGTGAACACGGCGGTGGCTGCCGCGCGCGAACGCGAAAGCACGTCCTCGCCGGCGGGGGTGAGGGTGACGTCCACGCGCCGGCGATCGCGGGAATTGTGGTTGCGTTTAAGCAGCCCGCGCGCCACGAGGCTTTCGACCACCTTGGAGGCCGAAGGCATTCCCAGGCCGAGATGCTCCGCCGCCGCGGAGAGCGCGCCCCGAGGATGATTCTCGTAGAACACCAACGAGCGGAACTGCGGCACGGTGAGTTCGGGTGGGCGTCCTGCGCGCATTTCCACGCGCAGGGTCTGCATCAACCGCGGAGTCAAATTCAGAAGCCTTTCGGCGCAATTCTGCGCACCTTCCCGCACAGACACTCCCATTTTGAAATATTTTCACTTGGCAAATATTATCGATATTTCATCGCTCCGTCAACTCTCTTGCGTTTTGTCCTATGATTCCTAGGTAAACACCCCTAACATACCGTGGTTGAAGCAAATTCAATGCAGACTTTTGCACTATGATTGCACATCGTTTCCCCTTGCGTAGGAGTTTCACGCTTGGTAAACAGTTGCCGTTTGCAACGTTTGTCCCGAATGACGACGCGGATGCCCCTCGTCGCCCCATGATCGGAACCGCATTTGTGCAACAGGCATGGCGATTGCATATTTAAATATGTCGCGAATCTTGTCCCAACAAACCGGAATTTCCGACGCGTTGCGCGCCTAAAGCGGCCCAACACCGCAGGATACAATGATGAACGCCCCAGCTCCAATCCCCGCGAAGCCCCAGGAAAAAGAAAAAAAGATCAAATGGCTGCCCATTCTGGTGGCCGTCTGTCTTTTCGCCGGCCTCGGCGCGTACTGGTACAAGTCCACCGCAGGCAACGCCAAAGCCCGTCAGGATGGCAAGAACCGCCCCACTCCCGTCGTCGTCACCGAGGCCAAAAGCCAGGACGTGGAGGTTTTTCTCACCAGCCTGGGCACCGTGACCCCGCAGAACACCGTCACCGTGCGCAGCCGCGTGGACGGCGAACTCATGCGCGTGTTTTTCCGCGAGGGGCAAATGGTCAAGGCCGGCGAGCCGCTCGTCATCATCGACCCCCGGCCCTTCCAGGTACAGCTCGCCCAGGCCGTGGGGCAGCAACGGCGCGATCAGGCCTTGCTGGAGAACGCGCGCATGGATTTGAAGCGCTACACCGAACTCATGGCCCATGGGGCCGTTCCACGTCAGCAGTATGACACGCAGCTCTCGCTGGTGAAGCAGTACGAGGGCACCGTGGCCACGGACCGCGCCACGGCCGACAACGCCCGCCTGCAAATCACCTACAGCCGCATCACCTCGCCCATCTCCGGGCAGGTGGGCCTGCGGCAGGTTGACCCCGGCAACATGATCCACGCGAACGACACGGGCGGCCTGCTCGTGGTCAACCAGATCGCGCCCATCAACGTGGTCTTCACCCTGGCCGAGGACCAGCTGCCCGGGGTTCTGGAAAGGCTGCGCGCCGGGCGGACTCTGCGCGTGGACGCCTACGACCGCAGCCAGTCGAGGAAGCTCGCCGAGGGCGAACTCGCCAGCCTGGACAACCAGATCGACACGAGCACCGGCACGGTGAAGCTCAAAGCCAGTTTCAAAAACGACGACCACATGCTTTACCCCAACCAGTTCGTCAACGCCAAGCTGCTGCTCGACGTGCTCAAGGACGCCATCGTGGTGCCCACGGCGGCGTTGCAGCACGGCCAGCAGGGCGCGTACGTCTTCGTGCTCAACCCGCGGGGCGACGCCGTGAGCGCGCGCCCCGTGAGCGCGGGCGACACCGGCCAGGACGGCGTGACCGTCATAATGAAGGGACTCGCCCTGGGCGAGAAGGTCGTGGTGGACGGGGCCGAACGCCTGCGTGACGGCTCGCCCGTGCGGGTGCGCACGCCGCGACGTCCCCAGGGCGCGACGCAAAACGCCACCGATCCCGCGCCGCAAGCGCGAAGCGCCGCGACGGCGCAAAACGGCCCGACGACTCCCGTCCCCCCGCCTGCCCCCGCCGGCGCGAGACCGGCCGCTCTCACACCGCCACGGCCGCCCGAGCATGAGATCCGGCGGACCGCGAATCCCCCCGCAGCCACGCCCCCGAATCCGGCGGCCAAACGGCCGGGAGCTTCGGCGATTCCGGCGCGCGGCCAGGGCGCGGCGCACCTCGTGAGCCCGGGCGAAGCCGCCCCAACGACCAGTCCGGCGGCCAAACGGCCGGGCGCTTCGGCGATTCCGGCGCGCGGCCAGGGCGCGGCGCACCTCGTGGGCCCGGATGAAGCCGTCCCGACGACCAGTCCGGCGGCCGCCGGGGCCGCCAATCAATGAATATTTGCGAGCCGTTCATCCGCCGGCCGGTCGCCACCGCGCTTTTGATGGTGGCCATCGTGCTGGCCGGGCTCATCGCCTACAAACAGCTGCCCGTGGCCGCCCTGCCGCAGGTGGACTACCCGACAATTCAGGTGCGCACCTTCTATCCCGGGGCCAGCCCGGACGTCATGGCCACGAGCGTCACCTCGCCGCTGGAGCGCCAGTTCGGCCAGATGCCCGGACTTTCGCAAATGACCTCCACCAGCTCGAACGGCTGCTCGGTCATTCTGTTGCAGTTCTCGCTGGAGATCGGCCTCGACGTGGCCGAGCAGCAGGTGCAGGCGGCCATCAACGCGGCTTACTCCTACCTGCCCAAGGATCTGCCCAATCCGCCGGTGTACAGCAAGGTCAACCCGGCCGACGCGCCCATTCTGACCCTGGCGCTGACGAGCAGGGAGCTGCCGCTGTACAAGGTGGAGGACCTGGCCGACACGCGCCTGGCCCAGAAGATCTCGCAGCTGCCCGGTGTGGGGCTGGTGAGCATCAGCGGCGGGCAGCGGCCGGCCGTGCGCGTGCACGCCAACCCGAGCGCCCTGGCCGCCATGGGGCTCTCGCTGGAGGACCTGCGCACGTCCATCGCCAACGCCAACGTGAACCAGGCCAAGGGCGGTTTCGACGGCCCCAGGCAGGCCACCATCATCGGCGCCAACGACCAGCTCACCTCCAGCGCGGACTACAAGAAGCTCATAGTGGCCTGGAAAAACGGCGCGCCAGTGTTCCTCACCGACGTGGCCGAGGTCCAGGAGGGCCCGGAGGACGTGCGCCAGGCCGCCTGGATGAACAACGAGCCGGCCATCATCATGAACATCCAGCGCCAACCCGGGGCCAACGTCATCGAGGTGGTGGACCGCGTGAAGCGCCTGATGCCGCAGTTGGAAAGCGCCCTTCCCGCCGCGGTCAAGGTCACCGTGCTTTCCGACCGCACCACCACGATCCGCGCCAGCGTGCGCGACGTGCAGCACGAACTCATGCTCGCCGTGGCGCTGGTGGTGCTGGTCATCTATCTTTTCCTGCGCAACCTACCGGCCACGGCCATTCCCAGCGTGGCGGTGCCGGTGTCGCTCATCGGCACCTTCGGCGTCATGTATCTGGCGGGCTTCAGTCTGAACAACCTCTCGCTCATGGCGCTCACCATCTCCACCGGCTTCGTGGTGGACGACGCCATCGTCATGATCGAGAACATCTCGCGCTACGTGGAGGACGGCGAGTAACCGCTCATCGCGGCGCTCAAGGGCGCGAAGCAGATCGGATTCACCATCCTCTCCCTGACCATCTCGCTCATCGCGGTGCTCATTCCGCTCCTGTTCATGGGCGACGTGGTGGGCCGACTGTTCCGCGAGTTCGCCATCACGCTCGGCGTCACCATCCTCATTTCCGCGGTGGTCTCGCTCACCCTCACGCCCATGATGTGCGCGCGGCTGCTCAAGCATGTGCCGCGCGAAAGCCTGCCCACGCACGGGCCGGCCGCCTGGACCCAGGCGTTCTTCGACCGTTTGGCCCAGGGCTACGCGCGCACGCTCAAAAAGGTGCTGGAGCACCAGACCGCCGCGCTGCTGGTGGCGGTGGGCACCCTCGTGCTCACGGTGGTTCTGTACATCGTGGTGCCCAAGGGCTTTTTCCCCGTGCAGGACACGGGCGTCATCCTCGGCGTCACCGAGTCGCCACAGTCGTCGTCATTCGCGGCGGTGAGCGCCCGGCAGCAGGCCGTGGCGGCGGAGATACTGCGCGATCCGGCCGTGGAGAGCCTGTCGTCGTTCATCGGCATAGATGGCCAGAACGTCTCCATGAACACCGGGCGGATGCAAATCACGCTGAAGCCCCGCGACGAACGCGACGAGACCGCGCAGGAGGTCATGCGCCGCCTGGGCCCCAAGCTGACCGACATGGATGGGACCACCCTGTACATGCAGCCCGCCCAGGACCTGACCGTGGACGCGCGGCAGAGCCGCACCCAGTATCAGTACACCCTGGAGGACGCCGACGCGAAGGTGCTGGCCAAGTTCGCCCCGCGCTTCGTGGACGCCCTGCGCGCCCGGCCCGAGCTGGCCGACGTCTCCAGCGACCAGTCCAACGACGGTCTGCGCCTGCAGGTGGACATCGACCGCGCCACGGCCGCGCGCCTGGGCATCACCCCGCAGGACATCGACAACGCCCTGTACGACGCCTTCGGCCAGCGTTTCGTCTCCACCATCTTCACCGAGCTGAACCAGTATCGCGTGGTGCTGGCCGCGCCGGACATCATGCAGCAGGGCCCGCAGGCGCTGGACAACATCTACCTGACGAGCGGCGACAACGGCACCAGGGTGCCCCTCACCTCGCTGGTCACCACCACGCAGACCACGGGACCGCTGGTCATCTCGCGCCAGGGACAGTTCCCGGCGGTGACGGCCTCGTTCAACCTCGCGCCGGGAGTCTCCCTCGGGCAGGCGGTGGAAGCCGTGCGCCAGGCGGAACGCGACACGAAGCTGCCCGCCAGCACGGAGGGGGCGTTCCAGGGCACGGCGGAGGCGTTCTTGTCCTCGCTGTCCAACCAGCCGCTGCTCATCCTGGCCGCGCTCATCACGGTCTACATCGTGCTCGGCGTGATGTACGAAAGCTACATCCATCCGGTGACGATCCTCTCCACCCTGCCCAGCGCCGGCGTGGGCGCGCTGCTCGCGCTCATGATCTGCCGCATGGAGTTCACCATCATCGCGGTCATCGGCATCATCCTGCTCATCGGCATCGTCAAAAAGAACGGCATCATGATGGTGGACTTCGCCCTCGAGGCCGAACGCGAGCAGAAGCTGCCGCCGGAGGCGGCCATCTACCAGGCCAGCCTGTTGCGCTTCCGGCCCATCATGATGACGACCATGGCCGCGCTGCTGGGCGCGGTGCCCATGGCCCTGGGCACGGGCGTGGGCTCGGAGCTGCGCCGGCCGCTGGGCGTGGCCATCATCGGCGGGCTCGTCATCAGCCAGGTGCTCACGCTGTACACCACGCCAGTCATTTATCTGGCCTTCGACCGGCTCTCGCGCCGGTTGCTGGGACACGGGGCGGCGGGGGGAATCATCCCGGACGAACCCGAGGTTCCCCAGGTCGCCGGCGCGACCCCGGAGCACGACAACCCGGACGCGCCATGAGCGTATCCGCCCCGTTCATCCGGCGTCCGGTCGCCACCATGCTCATCACCGTGGCCATCGCGCTGGCCGGGGCCATGGCCTTCCGCCTGCTGCCGGTCTCCCCGCTGCCGCAGGTGGATTTTCCAACGATCTCGGTTTCCGCCGGGCTGCCGGGGGCGGACCCCTCGACCATGGCCACCAGCGTGGCCGCCCCGCTGGAACGCCAGCTCGGGCACATCGCCGGCGTCTCCGAGATGA
The DNA here is from genome assembly GCA_020692325.1 of Desulfocurvus sp. GTDB lineage: Bacteria > Desulfobacterota > Desulfovibrionia > Desulfovibrionales > Desulfovibrionaceae > Humidesulfovibrio. Next base: position 41,174 of record JAIMKR010000017.1, on the reverse strand, counting down.
CGAGCACCAGCTCGCGCGGAAGCACCAACATCACGCTCCAGTTCGACCTGGACCGCGACATCAACGGCGCCGCGCGCGACGTGCAGGCCGCCATCAACGCGGCCCGGGGCTTCCTGCCCTCGAACATGCCGGCCAACCCCAACTACCGCAAGATCAACCCGGCCGACGCGCCCATCCTCATTCTGGCGCTGACCAGCTCGACGCACACCCGCGCCCAGCTCTACGACATCGCCGGCACGGTGCTGCAACAGAAAATCGCCCAGATCGACGGCGTGGGCCAGGTGTTCGTGGGCGGCGGCTCCCTGCCGGCCATGCGGGTGGAGGTGAACCCCACGGCCATCAGCCGCTACGGACTCAGCTTCGAGGACGTGCGCGGCGTGCTGGCCAAGACGCACGTGAACCGGCCCAGGGGGCAGGTCTCCCTCGGCGACCGCACCTGGGAGGTGATGACCAACGACCAGCTGCCACCCAAGGCCATGGCCTACGAACCCATCGTGCTGACCTACCGCTCCGGTGCGGCCGTACGCCTGGGCGACGTGGCGCAGGTCAAGGAGAGCGTGGAGGACATCCACGCCGCCGGCTTCGTCAACAACGAGCCCTCGGTGCTCCTCATCATCTTCCGCCAGCCGGGCGCGAACATCATCGAGACGGTGGACAGCATCCGCGCCCTCCTGCCACGGCTGGAGGCGAACCTGCCCGGCGGCATGACGCTCAAGCCCGTGGTGGACCGCTCGCCCCCGATCCGCGGCTCGCTGCGCGACGTGGAGATGACGCTGATCCTGTCGTGCGCGCTGGTCATCCTGGTGGTGTTCCTGTTCCTGCACGACCTGCGGGCCACGGTCATTCCGGCAGTGGCCACGGTGGTCTCGCTGGTGGGCACCTTCGCGGTGATGTTTCTTTTCGGCTATTCCCTGGACAATCTCTCGCTCATGGCGCTGACCATCGCCACGGGCTTCGTTGTGGACGACGCCATCGTGGTGCTGGAAAACGTGACCCGTCACATCGAGACCGGCATGAAGCCCCTCCAGGCCGCCTACGCCGGGGCCAGGGAGATTTCCTTCACCGTGGTCTCCATGAGCATCTCGCTGGTGGCGGTTTTCCTGCCCATTCTGCTCATGGGCGGCATGGTGGGCCGGCTGTTCCGCGAGTTCGCGGTCACGCTCTCGGCGGCGATCTTCGTCTCCATGCTGCTCTCGCTGACGACCACGCCCATGATGTGCGCCACGCTGCTGCGCCCGGCGGCCGAGAACAAGCCGGGGCGCATCGCCCGCGTTCTGGAGGCGGCGGTGGCCGCCATGACCGACTTCTACGCGCGCACCCTCGGCGTGGCCCTGCGCCACCGGCGCGTCACGCTGTGCGTGGCCATCGGAACCCTTGGCCTCAGCATCTATCTGTACGCGCTGGTGCCCAAGGGTTTCTTCCCCCAACAGGACACGGGGCGCATCTCTGGCAACATCCAGGCCTCGCAGGACATCTCCTTCGAGGCCATGACCAAGAAACTCCAGCGGGTCATCACCATCATGCGCCAGGACCCGGACGTGACCTACGTCACGGGCTACACCGGTGGTTCGGGCGGACCAAGCACCAGCGCCAACAGCGCGCGTCTGTTCGCCACGCTGCGGCCCTTCGAGGAGCGCGGCACCAACGCCGAGGAAGTCATGACGCGCCTGCGCAAGAAGCTGGCCGGCGTGCCGGGGGCACCAACCTACCTCCAGCTGGTGCAGGAGCTGCGCGTGGGCGGACGCGGTTCGAGCGCGCTCTACCAGTACACGCTGCAATCCGAGAGCACGGCCACGCTGAACTACTGGGCCCCACGGCTGCTGGCCCGGCTGCGCACCCTGCCGCAGCTCGTGGACGTCAACAGCGATCAGCTGGACCGCGGCCTCATGTCCACCATCACCATCGACCGCGACACGGCCGCGCGCCTGGGCGTGACCCCGCAGACCATCGACGACATCCTCTACGACGCCTTCGGCCAGCGGCAGGTGGCCATAACCTACGCGCCGCTCAACCAGTATCACGTGGTCATGGAGGCCGACCCCGGGCATCTGCTCGGCCCCGAGTCCCTGCGCGACATCTACGTGCCCCTGCCCGGGGGCCGGCAGGCGCCGCTTTCCACCTTCACCCGCTACACCACCAACGCCACGTCCCTGGCCGTGAACCACCAGGGACAGTTCCCCGCGGTGACGCTGTCCTTCAACCTCGCGCCCGGCGTGGCGCTGGGCGACGCCGTCACCGCCATCGAGGCCGCCGCGCGCGACGAGGGCCTGCCGGGCGACATCCGCGGCAGCTTCCAGGGCACGGCGCAGGCCTTCCAGGCCTCACTGGCCAACCAGCCGCTGCTCATTCTCGCCGCCCTCATCAGCGTGTACATCGTGCTCGGCGTGCTCTACGAGAGCCTGGTCCACCCCGTGACCATCCTCTCCACCCTGCCCAGCGCCGGCGTGGGCGCGGTGCTGGCGCTCATCGTCACCCGCACGGAGCTGTCCGTCATCGCCATCATCGGCATCATCCTGCTCATCGGCATCGTCAAAAAGAATGGCATCCTCATGGTCGATTTCGCCATCGAGGCCGAGCGCAAGCAGGGACTCGCACCCAAGGAGGCCATCCGGCAGGCCTGCCTTCTGCGCTTCCGGCCCATCATGATGACCACGATGGCGGCGCTGCTCGGCGCGCTGCCGCTGGCGCTCAGCCACGGCGTGGGCTCGGAGCTGCGCCGGCCGCTGGGCGTCACCATCATCGGCGGACTGCTCTTCAGCCAGGCCATGACGCTGTACACGACGCCCGTCGTCTATCTGTACATGGAGCGCGCGCGCCTGTGGGTGAAACGCCGCCGCGCCGCCGCTCACGGAAAGGGCGGACCGGGCCGGGCGCCAGGAAAAGCCTGATTTTGCCAATTCTGCAAAACAACGATATTCCGTCTACTTAATCTTTGCGTATTCTGACGCAGCCGGTCCGACAATATTTTTCCTTGTATCATGGACCACTACGCACGACGAACGCGACAGCTGTCCACCGGGTCTTTTCCGCAACGCTCCACACCGATATCGACAATTTCGTTGTCCCATAAGGGCTGAGCCTTCCTCACGCGCGCAGACGCTCTCCATTATTGTAAGCGTCGGTCCCCGGTTGATTTATTCCCCGCACACGGTGGATAAATCAATTCGGGAGCGGGCGAACGCCCGCGAAATCCGTTTCCGTCGCCCGTCGCCGGACGGCGCCGCTTCAGGAGGTTTCATGCCACGCTCCATCAAGACGCGCCTCATTCTCGGACTCGTTTCGATCATCGCCGTCATTCTCGCGGCCATCCTTGTCATCGTGGCCGCGGATTTCAGCAACCAGTCCACCAACTCCCACGAGCGCTCGGTCGCCGGGCAGATCAAGCAGCTGGACTACGCCATTTCGCTGTTTCTGGACGAAAGTCTGAAGAACGCGGACATGCTGGCGAAAACGCCGGCCGCGCAGCGGGTCGATCAGGCCAAGACCTCGCACCTCGCCACAACGGACAAGACCAAGTCCGCCCTCTGGCCCGGTGACGAAGCCGGCCAGGCCCTCCAAAACGTCATGCGGCTGGCGCAGAAGACCCACCCAGCCTATGTGGAGGTGTATGCGGGCAGCGAACAGGGCGCTTTCGTCAGCAACCTGGATGACGAGTCCATGCCCGCCGGCTACGACCCGCGCAAGCGCCCCTGGTACGCCGACACACAGGCCACCACGGACAAGCCCGTGCTCGGCCACGCCTATCTCTCCACCACGGGAGAGGCTGTCACCAGCGCCACGCGCGCCATCATGCGCGACGGCAAACGCATCGGCGTCATCGGCATCGACATCTCGCTCAAGAACCTCACCGGTCTCATCGGCTCCGTGAAGCTGGGCGACACCGGCTATCTCGTCCTCGTGCAGAACGACGGCGTTGTCCTGGCCGACGCGCGCCACCCGGACAACAACTTCAAGAAGGTGGATGAACTGTCGTCCAAGTATCTGGCCACGCTCTTCGGAATGCAGGCCGGCGCGCACGACGTCGACATCGACGGCGAGAGCTACCACGGCGTGGTCTACACCTCGCCGGCAACCGGCTGGAAACTCATGGGCTTTGTGGAAAACGCCGAGATCAACGCCCCGGTCAGGGCGACCCTGACCATGCTCATCGCCGTCGGTCTGGTCAGCCTGGGCGTCATCGCCGCCGCCGTGTGGCTGGTGGCCGGTTCCGCCATCCTCAAGCCCCTGGCCCGGGTCTCGGAATTCCTGGGCGGCATCAGCGCCGGCGAATACAGCCAGCGCATCAAGCACGCCCGCACCGACGAGATCGGCGGCATCTACGAGGCCCTCAACGCCACAGCGGGCACCCTTGAGCAGAACATGAGGGACATCCACGCCAAGACCGCCGAGGCCGAGGAAAAGGCCCAGGCCGCCGAAAAGGCCAAGGCCGAAGCCGACGCAGCCCGTCACCAGGCCGAGAATGCCAAGAGCGAGGGTATGCTCGCCGCCGCCGGCAAACTCGAATCCGTTGTCGGCGTGGTCTCCACCGCGTCGAGCCGGCTCTCCGGCGAGATATCCGAGTCCAGCAAGGGTGCGGACCATCAGGCCCAGCGCGTCACCGAGACGGCCACAGCCATGGAGGAGATGAGCGCCACGGTGCTGGAGGTGGCCAAGAACGCCTCCCACGCGGCGGAAACCACGGACAGCGCCCGCACCAAGGCCAAGGAGGGCGAGCGGGTCGTCAACAACGTCACGAGCGGGATGCGGCAGGTGGAGGAGCGCACCGGGCGGCTCAAGGACGACATGACCTCACTGGGCAAGCAGGCCGAGGACATCGGGCGCATCCTCACCGTCATCACCGACATCGCCGATCAGACCAACCTGCTGGCGCTCAACGCCGCCATCGAGGCGGCCCGGGCCGGCGAGGCCGGGCGCGGCTTCGCCGTGGTGGCCGACGAGGTGCGCAAGCTCGCCGAGAAGACCATGGCCGCCACCAAGGAAGTCGGCGAGGCCATCGACGTCATCCAGCACAGCACCCGTGCAAGCGTGGAGGGCGTGGAGGCCTCGGTCACGCTCATCGCCGAGACCGCCGGTCTGGCCGAGCAGTCCGGGCGGGCTTTGGGGGAGATCGTCCGCCTCGTGGACGCCGCCTCCGATCAGGTGCGTTCCATCGCCACGGCCAGCGAGGAGCAGTCCAGCGCCAGCGAGGAGATCAGCCGCTCCATCGAGCAGGTCAACACCATCGCCCAGGAGACGTCCAAGGCCATGGGCGAGGCGACCCAGGCCGTGGATGAACTGGCCCGGCAGTCCGGCGTGCTCAACGACCTCATCATCGAGCTGCGCCAGGACGCCGCTGGAAAGGCCTAGGTGTTGAGTTGCAAGCCGTTGTTCACTCCCATGTCAATTCGGCTGATAGGCGTTTTGTTTTGTAACACCTTGTGATTTCGTTGGAAGTCGCGTCCATGGAGCCAGCGGGGCACCCCGCTGGCTCTTTCGTTCGGCTGGATGCCGCGCGAGGGCTTCCACTCCAGCGGATGGCCGCTCCCCAAGCCCTCGGCGCAGCCATGAGGCGGAAAGGCGCAGCCATCGCGGCGCGGAAAATCCCGGCACCCGCGACCGGCAGGACCGCCGCCTCGCCTTGTCCTCATCCCGTCCATCCCAGACGATAGGCAGTGGGCCTGTCCGGCGGGCCCGACCGGCAGGGCCGCCCGCCAGTCAGACCCACCCAGCCAGCCGGCGCGGCTCAGGCCTCGGGGCCGAGGAGTTCCATGGCCTCGTCGACCTCGGCGTTCTCGTGGACGATCCTGGCCAGGGCGCGGGTGAGCAGATCCGGACGCTTGTGCTGGAACACGTTGCGACCGACGGACAGCCCGGCCCCACCGGCGCGAAGCGAGTCGCGCACCATGACGAGCACGTCGCGGGTGCTGGCGAGTTTGGGCCCGCCGGCGATGACCACGGGCACGCAGCAGGCGGCGGTGACGCGGGAGAAGGAGTCGGGGTCGCCGGTGTAGGGCACCTTGACCACGTCGGCCCCGAGTTCCACGCCCACGCGCGCGCAGTGGGCCACGGTTTCGGGATCGTACTCGCCGCGCACCTTGGAGCCGCGCGCGTAGATCATGGCCAGCACTGGCATTCCCCAGCTCTGGGCGGATTCCGTGACGCGGCCGAAGTCCTCCAGCATTTTGGCCTCGTTCTCGTCGCCGAGGTTCACATGCACGCTCACGGCGTCCGCGCCGAGCCGGATTGCCTCCTCCACGCTGCACACGAGGGTTTTGGCGTTGGGCAGGGGGGAAAGGGAGGTGCTGGCGGAGAGGTGGATGATGAGCCCCACGTCCTGCCCGCGCATCCGGTGGCAGCAGCGCGGCGAACCCTTGTGCATGAGCACGGCGTTGGCCCCGCCCTCCACCACGGCCTGCACGGCGGCGCGCAGGTCCACGAGGCCGGGGATGGGTCCCACAGTTATGCCGTGGTCCATGGGAACGATGATGGCGCGTTTGGTGTTGCGGTTGATAATGCGTTCCAGCCGGATGGCTTTGCCGATGTGCATGGCGGACCTCCTGGTCTGCGGTTGCGCCCCGTGGAACGGGAGTGGCGGGCCGGCCGGCGGGTCTATGGACGAGGGGAAAAGAAAAGGGCCGCCGGCGTGATGCCCGCGGCCCTTCCGAAGAGGCTTTGGTTAACGATGCGTCAACAAACCCCTCCGCGGCCACGGGCGCGGCTAAAGCCGAAAAAGCGGCTAAAGGAGAAGCGACGGGCGGCATTGGAGTTCATGCGGTCTGTTTAGCCCGAAGGAACAGTCGCCGTCAAGCCCCCGGAGCGTGGTCCAGCGGGCCGATGGCAACGCGCGAAAGTCCGACAGCCAAGACGGCGCGGCCCGCCAGACGGACCGCGTGTGACGTGCGGCAGGATCATGGCCGACATGACGGCCAAGGAGGTTCAGCCGCCGTTCGGGTCCACCACTTCCGCTCCGCCTGCCCCGGCCGGAAGGCCAGCGCCGGCCGAACCGGACGCCACGGAACTCCCGTCGCCGACCGGCATTCTTCCCAACTCACGGAAGGTCGTGGCCTGCCGCAGCACGATCCGCCCGCCGCCGGCCGGCACGGTGAACGCCCCGCCCAGGCGCACGGGCGCGTCATTCCAGAACGCCTGGATCTTGTCGGCCGCGCCGTTGCCCAGAATGTCCGCCAGGGTGTAGCGCCCGGGCGCGAGGCGCAGCCATTGGCCAGGGAGCCACGCCACGCGCAGCTCGCGGCCATCCGTGCCGGTCAGGACGAAATCCGTCACCCGGCGGGGCTCGATGCGCAGGAAGAAACGCGGACGCGGGTTCACCCCCGGCGTTTCGCGCACGATCTCGCACACCATCTCCTGTGGCGACCGCCGCAGCACGTAACGCGGCTGAAACATGGCCGCGTCGAGCACGATCTCGCCGCCGACGTCCTGGCCGTCGTCGCGCCCGGGGTGCGACACGTAGCCTTTGAGGTTCAGCACCTCCGCCCGCGCGCCGCCGGCCACGCCCTCCAAAATGAGCTGATCGCCCTCCACGGCCCGCAGTGTTTCGCCAGGCCTCACGGCGGTGAGTCTGCCGTTGAGCCAGCAGAGCAGATCGCCATCCCCGGCGCGGGGAACCACATCCGCAGCCGGCGCGTCGGTCCAGAAGACCCGCGCCGTGAGCAAGGGCAGGCCGTCGGCCGTGAGCGCCAACCTCGAGAAGGGGGTCAACGGCATCCGGGGCCCCCGCAGCAGGTTCACGCCAGCGCGGTCCGAGGCCGTGACGCAGGGGATGGGCGCGAGCGGTCCGCCCGGCAGCCTCGATTCGCCCACTTCGCCCGATGCATCCGGTCCATCGACCGCGCCAGACCCGTGGGACGCGGGGGAGAGATCGGACGACGCGGCATCGGACAGACGCACGTCCAGCGGCTCGCCGAATGTCAGCGTGACGCGCGGGTCCGCCGGATCAAGGGGCTGGCCATTGAGCGTCAACCCGGCCACGGGCGGCGGATAGGCCTCGAAGTCGCGCAGGCGCGGCGCGGCCACGCGCAGCTCAACGCCGAAGGCGCGCAGGAAAAGCTCCGTGGCGCGCAGCTGCTGCGTCACCTTCCACCACGTCCAGTAAGGGCCGACGAGGTTCTTGCTCACCTCCACGTCCAGCGCGGGCACCCCCCGGGACATGGCGTAGTAGGTCAGCGACCGGCGCTGTTCCGGCCACTTGGAACGCTCGTCGAAGGTGTCCTGATTGAACAGTTTGAAGGTGTACTTTCCTGGCGTCAGTCCCGCGTTGAGCTTGGCGATGACCTGACGGACGGTGCGCTCCAGCGGAAAATCGCCGCAGGTCGCGGCGTCGATGACCACGGACTGGCCGTAGCGCCGGGGTCCGCGCAGATCGTCCAGGCGCACGGGGTTGTAGAAACCCGAACCCTCGTGCAGGTGGATGACGCCCCGGCTTTGATCGGCGAGGAAGCGCACCAGCCGGGCCAGATTGTCCTCGTAGAAGGCCGCATAATCGCGGTCGAAGCGGCGGTTCATGTCCACATTGACCTGCCGCCGGCGCACGTTCACCGCCGGGGGATTGGCGCGTGGAACGATGATGAGCGAGCCCCGGGTCACCACGGCCCGCGTGAGCAGCTGGGCGGTGAGATAGCCGCAGAACTCGTCGCCCTGGATGCCGCCCTGGACCATGATGGTGGGGCCGGGCTGAGCACCGCGCAAAAAGTGGACCTCGGTGGCGTACTGGGTGCCGGCGAAGAAGGTCACGGCCTCGGCGCTCGCGCGCGCCGGCAGCACGCAGATAGCCGCGCTCAGAAGAAACACGGCGAGCCCGCGCCGCGCCGTCGTCATTCGGCCAATCGCCCTGTGCATTCGCATGATCTCCGTCCGTTGCCTTCCCCCGAAGTCGCCATCGTGCGGGCGTGGGGGAGCGCGACACCGCGTATAGCGCCATGGACCGGCCCCGTCCATACGGCGCGCCCCGCCCGGCGGGCGGGTGCCTCGGCCACCTTCAACCGGACGTTGTCCCGAACGCCCGTCGGTTCTTCTCCCGGCGGGCACGCTTTCGCCCCCCACTCCGGCCGCTTCCAGCCAAGGGAACACCCCACCGTGAAAACGCGATCCGGCCCGTCATCCATCCGCAATGAAAAGGCCCGCCGAAGCGGGCCGTTCGCGGTTCACGGGAAAGGCGGCGAGCCGCCACGGGAGACGCCGTCGGGCCTACTTCGCCGCCCCGGCCTGACGCGCGAGCTCCGCGCCCAGTTCACGCGCGCGGACCAGATCCTTCGGGAAGACCTCCTCGCGGCGCTTGGCCTTGGCCTCGGCGTTCCACACTGTGGCGAGGTATTTGGAATAATCGGAAAATTGCAGGGTGTCCGTGCAGAGCAGCGTCTCGCAGCCGCCAAAGATGCGCGAGAACACCGCGGCCGTGTGTTCGATGGCGGCCATGGGCGCTTTCTCCTCCGACACGTTCATGGTGTAGACCAACGCCGCAGGCAGCCGGCGCGGGAAGATGCTCTTGTACCCCGGCGTGTACGTGGTGAAGGGAAAGAGCAGCCGCTCCAGAAACGAACGCGTCTCGCCCGTCTCCATGCCGAAGTACACCGGCGTGCCAACGACGAGGGCGTCGGCCTCGAAAATGCGCTGGAGCACGGGCGTGAGCCCGTCCTTCATGGCGCAGCGGCCATAGTGTTTGCCGCCGATTTTCTTGCACGAGAAACAGCTGACGCAGCCTTTGAAGTCCAGATCGTACAGATGCACGAGCTCCGTGGAAGCACCGGCTCCTCGCGCGCCCTCCAGGACGTTTTCGAGCAGCGTGGCGGTGTTCCACTTCTTGCGCGGGCTGCCGTTGACGGCGATGACATTCATTCCGACCTCGCTTTGTTGATGGTTCGGTCGTCGTCATAATCCTTCCGCACGAGCGCGCAAGAACGGTCACGAAAGGTAGTTGCGCACCGCGGGGGAACCGGGGAGACCCCGGCGGGGCGGCCAGGGACTCCCGTCCGGCGACGATCCGGGAACGCCCCCGTCCCGAATGCCGCGAGCTCGGACGAATAGCCGGCGAGCCGTCCCCACCGGCTTTTGAAGGCGGGGAACCACGCGGCGACGCGAAGCGAAACGCCAACCGGTGGAATCGTGAGGCGCGCGGACGGCGGCTAGAATCCGTGCCGCTTGCCGGTCATGCTCTCGATGTCGATGCGCACCACCGCCGTGACTTTGAGGTTGGCCTCCGGGAACTCGAAACGCCTGTTCGTGAAACGCGCCACGATGCGCGCGAGCGCGGCCGCCTTTTGGGCCGCGTCCTCCACGAAGGCCGCCCGGCCGAAGCCGATGACCGTGCGGTGCCGGGCCTCGAAGTCGCAGGCCGCGTCGCTTTCGATGATTCCCTGGTCCATGGAGACCTCGAAGCAGACCTTGGGGTTGCGCTTGAGAATGTCGATCTTCGTCCCGGACCTAGCCGAGTGGAAATACACGGCCTCGCCGTCGTAGGCGAAAAAGACCGGCACGACGAAGGGCGTGTCGCCGTCGGCGAGGGCCAGACGCATCACGCGGCCCTCATTCAAAACAGCGTCGATGTCCGCGCGGTCGGCCATGAGCCGGTCCTTGCGACGCAGTGGGCCGAAAGGGCCGGCCGTCGTGATCGTCTCGCTCATGTTTCCTCCTGAAAGACGCTGCGCCTGGTTGATGGAAATCCGCCACCTCGGGGCGAATGCCCTCGGGGCGAATGGCCCCGGGCCGCATGGCCCCACACCAGCACGTCAGGAGGGAAAAGGCAACCGCCGCCTGAGGGCTCCGAACGCCTCGATTTCTTGGCGGCCTTGACAAGAAGTCGCCCGCTGTCGTTAATGTGCCATAAGCCATGGCCGCCTCCTCCGTGCGGTCCAACCGGAACAGGAACACCCCCCATGGAAGCAGAGCCAAACACGCCACTGCCCGATTCCACACGGACGGAGACCGCGCCCTCCGCTCCGGGGAAAAAATCCGGCAACTGGCCGCGCCGGTTGCGGAACATCGCCATCGTCCTCGTCGCCCTCGTGGCGCTGCTCGGGGCGTTCGTCGCCTTCGCCGGGCCGCCGCTGGCCAAACGCGCGCTGGAAAATATCCTCGCCGAGAAATGGCGGCGGCCGGTCCACGTGGCGGCCATCCACATCGATCCCCTCGCCATGCGCGTCCAGGTGCGCGGTTTCAGCGTGGGCGACGGACACGGCGGCGAGTTTCTGGGCTTCGACAAGCTGAACGCGCAGCTCGACCCCGCATCCATCATCCACGCCGCGCCCGTGGTGCGCAGCGTCACCCTCGCCGGTCCGCGCGTGCGCGTGACGCGTGTGGCCCCGGGCCGCTACGACATCTCGGACCTGCTGGAGGAGTGGCTGAAGCCCGACAACAAGCCCACGCCGAAATTCTCCGTGAACAACATCAAGGTGACCGGCGGCCGGATCGTTTTCGACGACCGCCCCACGGGCCGCACGCACGCGGTCACGAACATCGGCATCGCCCTGCCCTTCATCTCCAATCTGGCCTATCAGGCCAACGTCTACACCACCCCGGCATTCTCGGCCGAAATCGACGGTGCGCCCGTCAAGCTGACGGGCAAAAGCAAGCCCTTCGCCCCGGACCGCGAAAGCGAATTGAAATTCGACGCGACGCACGTCGACCTGACCAAGTACCTCGGCTACCTGCCCACCCCCCTGCCCTTCGTCATCGCCGCCGGCGCGCTGGACACGGACCTGCGCCTGCTGTTCCGCCAACCCAAGGGCAAACCCGCCAAACTGGGGCTGGCGGGCAGGGTGGAGCTCTCCGGCCTGCGCCTGACCGAAAACGACGGCGCGCCCCTGCTGAACCTGAACCGCTTCGAAATTCCGTTCAAGGATGTGGCCCTGCTGGCCGGCAGAATCGGCCTGGGCGCGGTGAGCATCGACAGAATGGAGATTTTCGCCCGCAAGGGGCGCGACGGGAAACTCAACTGGCTCGGTCTCGACGCCGGCGGGGGCGGCAAAGCAACGCCCACGGCCAAGGCTCCCACCAAAGACAACGCCAACACGCCGCCCATGGTGGCCACACTGGACGCCCTGCGTCTCTCCGACATCGCCCTGCGCTGGCGGGACGGTCTCCCGGCCAAGCTGGAGCGCTTCGAGCTGACCGGCGTGCGCGTGGACACGCGAAAACGCGCGGCCCATGTGGACGCGGCGGCGCTCGAAGGTCTGGACGCGATCGTGACGCGGCTGGCCGACGGAAGCATCCAGGGACTCGACGCCCTCGGCGTCGGCGCGTCGCCCCGGAGCAAGCCGGCAGCGCCCAAGGCGAAGGGCAAACGTGGTGGCAATCCCCGCCGGGTCAAGGCCGCGCCCCAGGCGTCGCCCACCGCCTGGACCGTGGATGTGGTCAGAACCGAGATCGAAAACGCGAAACTGCGCTTCATCGACAAGGCGCTCCAGCGCCCGGCCGAGCAGACCCTGCTTGTGGAGAAGCTGGCCCTCGGCCCAGTGAGCACCGCGCCGGCCGCTGGCGCGACGCCCGTGGACCTGGCCCTGCTGCTGGACGGCAAAGGCCGGCTGACCGCCAGAGGCGAGGTGCGGGCCACTCCGTTCTCGGCCAGGCTCAAAGTCGAGCTGAACGGTTTCGAGCTGCTGCCGCTGCAACCATATTTCGTGGACAAGGTGAACCTGACCGTGACGCGCGGCAGCCTCGCAGCCGCCGGCGACGTGGTCCTCGCCAGCGACGGCACCGGGCTCTCCGGCGGATTCAAGGGCCGGATGGACCTTTCCGGCTTCCACAGCGTGGACAAGGCCGCCAGCAACGACCTCCTCACCTGGAAGTCCCTGCATCTGGACCGCATCGACGTGAATCTGAAACCGCTCAAGCTGACCGTCGGCGAGGTCGCGCTCACGGACTTCTACGCACGGCTCATCGTCAGCCCGCAGGGCCGGCTCAACGTGCTCGGCATCGTCAAGCGCAGCGGGGCGGAGCCGGACGCCCGGACGGCCGAGGCCAAGCCCGGAGACGCGCGGGCCAAGCCGGTCGTCCAGGCGGCGCAAACGCCTGCCGCGCCCGTGCGCATCGACCACGTGACCATTCAGGGCGGCACGGTGAGCTTCACCGACCACTTCATCAAACCCAACTACTCGGCCAAGCTCTCGCGCATCGCCGGGCGCGTCTCCGGTCTGTCCACCGATCCGGCCAGCACGGCCAATCTGGACCTGCGCGGAGAATACGAGGGCGCGCCGCTCACCATCCTGGGCAAGCTGAACCCGCTGGCCGCTCCGCCCGCGCTGGACATCCGCGCCGACGTGCGCGGCATGGAGCTCACGCCCATGTCGCCCTACTTCGGCAAATACGCCGGCTACGCGCTGGAAAAGGGCAAGCTGTCGCTGACCGTGTCGTACAAGATCGCCGACCGCAAACTCACGGCCGAGAACCACGTGCTCCTCGACCAGCTGACCTTCGGCGACAAGGTGCAAAGCCCCAGCGCCACCAAACTGCCCGTGATGCTGGCCGTGGCGCTGCTCAAGAACCGGCGCGGCGAAATCGACATCAACCTGCCCATCTCCGGCTCGCTGGACGACCCGCAGTTCTCCATGGGCGGCATCGTGACGCAGGTCATTCTGAACCTGCTCGGCAAGGCGCTGACCTCACCCTTCACGCTCATCGGCTCGATGTTCGGCGGCGGGGAGGAACTCTCGCACGTGGACTTCGCCGCCGGCGGCGCGCGGCTCGACCCGGCGGCGCAAAAAAAGCTGGAGACGCTGGCCAAGGCGCTGGACGACTGCCCGGCCCTCACGCTGGAGGTGGCCGGCGGCGTGGACCCCGAACGCGACCGCGAGGGTCTGCGCCACGAGTGGCTGGACCAGCAGGTGAAAGCGCGCAAGCTCGCGCGCATGGTGAGCGGCGGGCAGGCGGCCGGCTCCGTGGACGACGTGGTGGTGACGCCCGAGGAGTACCCGGTCCTGCTCAGGCAGGCCTACGCGCGGGCGGACTTCCCCAAGCCACGCAACGTCCTTGGCATCGCCAAGAGCCTGCCGACGGAGGAAATGGAGAAGCTCATGCTGGCCAACGCGCCCGCCGGACCGGACGAACTGCGCGATCTGGCCAACCGGCGCGCCCAGGCCGTGGCCGACTGGCTGCGCGGCGCGGGCAAGGTGAAGACCGACCGGGTGTTCCTGCTGCCGCCGCGCCGCATCGAGCGGACGACGGGGGGAGCCGACGCCAAGGTCAAAAAGGACGAAAGTCTGAGCCGCGCAGAATTCTCGTTGAAGTAACGAATCCTGGCCGTCCGAGCGATGTTTCGGGCGGCCCGCGCCGGTGCGTCGGAGATATCGCGGCAGGCGGCCCCCGCATCACCACCTCGAACCGGACACATCCAGCGCCATGGCGGGAATCCCAATCCGCATAGCTCCATACCACGCCGTTCCGTCCGATAATCCGGCACGCCGCCCCCCATGCATGTTCACGCGACGGCAGGAGTCCCACTCGTCGGCCCGTCGGCCCGGCCGATGGGGGCCGCCCGCCGCCGGACGAAACGCCAGCCGCATCGCTCCACCCCACGCCACGGGGCGACCGGTCCCGGCACATGCTCCAGGACGTGGCCCCCTCGCGTGTTCCACTCGACCGCCAGAAGCCTTCGCCCCATCGGTTCACAGCCTTCCGGCCGATTGAGGTGGCCAACCCGCCGGACCGGACCCCTCTCCGCATCGTTCCACCCCACGCCATGGAGCGCCAGCCCTGGTCATGACGACGCCCCTTGTCGTCAGCCCGCCGCCGGGCTATGACCCGGCCATGACGGAGCCGCGCAGAATCTTCGCCTTCGGCGACATCCACGGCCGGCGCGACCGGCTCGCCGCACTGCTGGGCCGGCTCACCATCATGGACCCGGACGCCCTGCTCGTGTTCCTGGGCGACTACATCGACCGGGGCGCGGAGTCGCGGCAGGTCATCGACGAGCTGCTGGCGCTACGGGAAAAACGCCCGGACACGGTGTTCCTCATGGGCAACCACGAGGCCGCGCTGGCCCGCTTCGCCGCCTCCTGCTCACCCGACGACCTGCGCCAGATGCGCGCGCTCGGCTTCCAGGCCACGCTGGACAGCTACGGCGCGTCGCCAGGGACCTGCGGCATCGCCTTCATGCCGCCGGAGCACCGGGCCTTTTTCGCCGGGCTGTCCCGCTGGTTCACGGCCGGGCCGTTCGTGTTCTGCCACTCCCCCATCCCCTGCGGCGTCGACCCGGACGCGGCGGGCGAAGTGGGCCTCGACGGCCTGCTCTCCGGCCGTGGGCTGGACACGCCGGGCTGGGCCGAGGCCTGGGCGGCGAGCGGGAAAACGCTCATCTTCGGCCACGTGCCGCTGGAGTCGCCGCTGGTCGCGCCCGGTCTCATCGGCGTGGACACCGGCGCGGGCGTGCTCACGGCCGTGGAGCTGCCGGACGTGCGCTTCCACCACGCGTAAATCTCGCTCCGCCCAGCCCCGCCATTCCCCGCCGATACGGAAAACCAACGGTCCACCGCGTCACGCCGCATGAATCCCCCAAATGAGGCGCGCCGGGGAAGCGCCGGATCGCTCTGCGCCGCATGAGCCGCGCCGGAAGCGAAGAAAGCGCCGGAAGAACGCCACGCGGGGGAGGGGCGACGGGATTATGAAGCGCTCGGTGAAGCGCGCGGATCGGCGGGAACGCGCCGACGCAGGTCGCGCACGCGGCGCGCGAAGGTCACGGAATGCCAGCGCGTTTGCGCCATGGACAAAAGCCCAACGTCAGGCCTCTGGTCCGCCACACGTCCGGCCAGCGCCAAGGCGTGCCGCGCGGGGTCGGCCGATGTCGATGCGTTGATTCCACGGGATGCGCGGCGTTTCCGCCATGGACTATGGCCCCGCCGTCAATCCTGCGGATCGTCGCCGCCAGGCAGGTCGATGGCGAGCCGATCCAGGCCGTAATCGCCGGTGAGGAAGGCCTCGGCCACGCGCGAGGGCATGGCGTCGCTCACCATCACCGCGTCGAGCAGGCGGCTGAAGCCGATGAACCGGCCCAGCGTCTCCACCTTGGCCAGCATGGCCTCGCGCGGGGTCTCGGTGAGGAAGGCCGTGACCATGTCGCCCTGCCGCGAAGTGAAGAAATCCTCGCGCCGCAGCACCTCCTCCACGCACACGGCCCGGCGCTCGCGCTGCACGCGCGAGGTGCCACCGCCCTTGAAGCGGAAACGCAACGAGTTCTCGCGCGGGTTCGCCCCGCACACGCAGTCCACCAGCACGAAGTGATAGTCCACACGGGCGTTGAGGTTGAGGTAGTCGCGCGCGACGAGCGCGTAGTTGGGATTGCCCACGGGGCGTTCGCTGCGCCCGTCGAGCATCCCGCGCGAGACCAAGCCCGAGAGCCCGGCGACAGGCGGCGGCATTCCCCAGCGCAGGCCCGGCGCGCTCATGCCCCGGCACAGCGCGGCGAGCGGCGCGCTGCGGATGTCCTCGCGCTCAACCTCCCGCGCTCCGCCGGGGGCCAGCCCCCCACCCAGGTCGATGATGAGAAAGAGGAGGCCGGCGGACTCGCGCAGGCGATGCACCAGCGAGAACGTGTCCTCGGCGATGGCGTCGCCGGCGTCGAAAAGCGCCATGACCGCCTTCTCGTGGGTGTAGCGCACGATGTCGTGCAGGCTTTTGGCCTCCAGGATGGAGAACGTGGGGCCGTAGGCGTCGGTGAGATTCAATTTGAGCACCAGCTCACGCACGGCGCGCGCCGCCGCCGTGTCCGGCCGGACCGCGCGGGGGACGGGACGCGGGGCGTCGCGCCAGAGTTCCGGGTCCACCGCGCGCACGAGTCCGCCGTCGGCGTCGACCAGCACCCAACGGCCGGGGTCGAGCGCCGTGGTGGCCGAACCGAGCCCGGTGATCATGGGGATGTCCAGTTCGCGCGCCAGCCCGGCGAGATGGTCCAACGGGTTGCCCAGGTCCACGAGGAGGGCCGCCGCCTCGGGCGCGAGGGACGCCGCGTCCACCAGACTCTGCCGCAGGGCCAGCACCATGGGGCGCGGCCCGCGCAGGGCCTCGGCGAGTTCCTCACGCGAGCGCGCCACCACCAGCCGCCCGGCGGCCCGGCCCGGCGAGGCCGCGACCCCGCCGGAGAGCAGCACCGCGCCCGCGCCGCCAGGCGCGGGGTCCCCGGAAGGGGCGGACGCGACGCCCGCGGCGAGGCTGACGTGACGGTCGACCGCCGGAATTTTGGACACCGACGGCCGGACGACACGCGCGGGGCGGGCCTGCAAAATCCACAGCGCGCCGCTCTTGTCGATGCTCCACTCGATGTCCTGCGGCCGACCGGCGAGAGCCTCGATGCGCAGGGCGTGGTCGCGCAAAAGCGCCACCTCGGCGTCGGACAGCAGCCGGACGGCGCGTTCGGCCTCGGGCACGTCCTCGAGCCGGAGCCCCCCTTCCGGCAGGGGCACCTCGCACACGCTCTTGTCGGCGATGTCCGCCGGTGTGGCGGCGATGTCCTCGGCGCGGGGATCGCGTGACGGGCGGTACACATCGGCCGGGGCACGGCCGGAAACAGCCTGCGTGCCCAGGCCGGGCACGGCGGTGAGCAACATCCGGCCCATCCCCCCGACGGCCGTGGGCGTGGGATCGACGGAAAAGAGCACGCCGGAGGTTCGCGCGTCCACCAGACGCTGGCAAAGCACGGCCATGTCCAGTTCCAGGTCCGCCGAGGCCGACCCGCCGGCCGGAGCGCCCGCCCCGCCGCGCGCGGGCATGGCCCGGTAGGCCAGGGCGCGGGCGGAGAACGCGCTGGCCAGCACGGTCTTGAACGCCACGATGAAGCCGGCGTAATCGCGCACGCCGAGCACGCTGGCGTACTGCCCGGCGTAGGAGCGCTCGCCGCCATCCTCGGAGGACGCGCTGCTGCGCACGGAGAGGCCGCCCGGGCAGGCCAGACGCTCCCACGCCGCGCGCAGCACCGCCGCGCTGTCCGGGTCCGGTTCGCTGGCCGCGATCATGTTCCGGGCGCGTTCGGCCAGGGCGGGCAGATCCGGACCAGCCGGGCCGCCGTCGGGCGCGTCGGGCTCCGCCGCCGCGCGCAGAATCGCCTCCAGCCGGCCGGAGAGCCGTGCCCGTGTGAGATACTCGCGGCAAAAACGTCGCGTCAGGCACAGGCCGTCCGGCACGGGCAGCCCCGCGCGCATGAGCCCGCCAAGCGGCTGCGCCTTGCCACCGGCCTCGGCGCGCATGTCCGGCCGCACGTCGGCCAGCGGAATCCAGCCGCTGCGGGGCGCCCCCTCGTATCCGACCAGGGCGGTGTCGAGGGCGCGCGCGATCCGCTCCAGACGCGGATACAGGCCGGCGTGGGCGTTGCCGGTGAGGCGGTTCAGACCGTCCACCAGTTCCAGGGCCACGTCGCCCAGCTCGCGCACGGCCTCCGGCAGCGGCGAGGATTCGCCCGCGCGCAGCAGGCGGTCGGCCTCGGCCAGGGCGGCGAGGGCGCGCTCGTTGTTGGCCAGCAACACGCGGAAGATGTGGTAGCGCGCCTTGAGCCGGTCCAGGGCGGCGGCGCGGTCGCGCTCACGGCCGGTGCGCAAGCGCGCCAGCAGACGGTCCAGCCAGCGCATCACTCATCCCCCCCGTCCACGAAATTCTCCGGCAGGTGCAACGCCTCGATGAACCCGCGCGCGAAACGCTCGGCGTCGGCATCGTCGGCCAGCTCCACGTCCAATTGGCGCGTGTAGGCCGAAAGCGCGCCGAGCAGACGCATTCCGGTGAGCGCGTCCTCCGCCTCCAGCATCCGGCGCTTGCCCACCACGAGGTCGCCCTTGCGCATGGCGCGGAAGCCGAGGCGCTCCAGCACGCGCAGAATGAGCCCGGCGCGCCGCGCCCGGCGGTCATCGCCGGCGAAACCACCGGCGAAGCGGAAATACAGGAAGTTCTGCTCGGGCTTCTCCCCCACCACGGCGTCCACCACGCTGAAGTGATAGCCCAGGCGCAGGGTGATGTTGGCGTAGTCCCGGCCGGCCAACGCGAGGTTCAGCCCGGCCCCGCTGGCGGGAGTGGAAAGCGCCCGGCCGCTGCGCCCCATGCCGGAGAGGATGTCGCCCAGGCCAACGTTGGCCGGGCCCTCGCGCCGCGCCTCGGGCAACAGCAGGCCTTCGATGAAGGCGCGCAGGGGCTCGCTGGCGATGTCGGCCAAACACACGTCGCCTGACGCTCCCGGCGTTTTTGCCGGACCGTCCGTCAGACCGCCGCCCACGTCCACCACGCGCAGCTCCAGGGGAGAATCCTCGGCCAGCCGGCGCGGTGCGCCCAGACCGCCTTTTTTGAGCGGATCCATCTCCACGAGGAGCTCCACCGCGCGCTCGTGGGCGAAATGGATGATGTCGTGGCAGGTGCGGCAGTTCCCCGCGCGGAAGTTCTCCGCCGCCGGGTCCACGAGATTGAGCGGGCGGATGTGCCGAAGCAGCCGGCGCAGCACCAGCACCTCGGGCTCCGCGCCCTCGCGCGCCCGCTGCATGGCGGCCTGACGCAGCAGGCCCTCGGCCACGCCGCGATAGACCACGCCCTGCTCCGCATCCACGGTGACCATGGTTCCGGCGGGCAGCGCCGTCGCGCCCGGCAGGCCGAACACGGCGGGGACACGGCTTTCCCGCGCCACGGTGGCCAAATGGCTCGCGGCGGTGCCGACCTCCGTGAGCAGCGCGCCCAGCCGGGGCACGATGCGCGAAAGCGACGGCGCGGCCGCCCGCGCCACGCCCACGGAACCGAGGGGCACGCTCTCGGGCAGTGTGGATTCGCCGATGCGCGCGATGGGACCCGCGCCCACGCCCGCGCAGGCCACCTGCCCGCCACGCAGCAGCGCATCCGCCGGGTCGGGGCAGGCGTCCACCGCATCGCACGGATCCCCCCCGGCGGCGTCCGCATCGGGAGCGTCGGCGGAAAGTTCGGGGAAAGCGGCCCGAGCCGGGGCCAGCCCGGTGATGACGAAGCCGCCGGCCTCGGCGAGCGTCCAGGAAAGCAGGCAGGGGCCGTCCAACGCGCGTTCGGCGGCCAGACCGATCTCGGCGAGCTCCGCCGACTGCTCCGGCGTAAGCCAGGCCGAGCCGCGCAACATGCGCCCGCGCGAAGGCGAAAGCGGTCCGCCCCCGGGCAGGGGCGCGTTCAGGTCCTTGCGGCCCAGCCGGGTGCGCAGGGGCTGATGCGGCGCAGTGCGCGAGAGCCAGTAGCGGTCGGAAACAGGGGATTCGTCCCCGGCGGCGAGCCCGGCCCAGTTTTCCGGGGGACCGGCGACGACCAGCATGGCCGGCGGCAGGCTGGGATCATGCGCCAGGGTCTGGATGGTGCCGCGCGCCACACCGGAAACGTTCGGGCGCACGCACACGGCCACGCCCCCGGCCAGCGCCTCGGCACACAGGCGCCCCCGGGCCATCCGGGCGGTCTCGGCGGCCACGTCGGCGGCGATGTCGGCCCCGCCGCAGGTGGCCTCGGCCAGCACGCGTCCGGTCCCCCGCTCCCCGGCGGCGACGAACGTGAACAGCAATGGCCGCGCGCCCCCCAACCGGGCGAACAGCGTCCCGGCCTCGCGAACGATGTCGTCGGAGGCGTTCCCGACCTCACGGGGGTCGTCGCCCGCCAACGCGGCCATGCCGGTGACGGTGACGGCGAAGCCGTCCGGCGCGGGCAGGCTCAGACGCCGGCCCAGTACGGCCAGACCGGCGGCGCACAGCCCGGCCAGCGGCTCCAGCTCCCAGCCCAGTTCGGAGAACGGCAGCGCGCGGCGATGGGCGAGCGGCCCCATGCCGCCGGCGAGGATATCCTCCAGCGCGTCCCTCACGGCGAGTGTGGCGTCGTAGAGTGGCGTCAGCGTCTCGCCGGCCATACCGTTGAGGTGATAGGCCACCAAGTGCGTGAGCCGGCAGATGTCGCGCACGGATTTGTCGAGGAAGGCCTTGTCGAAGACGTATCCGCCGCCCAGCGCCCGGTCCATCTGCGCCATGCGCTCCAGGGCCTGGGTGTTCAGCGCCAGAATGCGCTTGAACGTGCGGAAGAGAAACCGGACTCCGCCCGGCTCCATGCCGCCCAGCGCGGCGATGTCGACTCCCGCATCGGCCATGACGAAGCCCCTCCTAGGACGCGAGCCCGCGCTCCTTTTCGATGCGTTTCACGCCGTCAAGCAGCTCCGCCAGCTTGAAGGGCTTGGCCACGCAGTCGAACACGCCCTTGCGGAAGGACTGCCGGGCCGTCTCCATGGTGGCGAAGCCGGTGATGAGGATGACGTCGGTGTCCGGGTGCAGCTCCTTCACCTTGCCGAGGAAGGACAGGCCGTCGAGGCCCTCCATCTTGAGGTCGGTGATGACCACGTCGAACCGGCGGGCCTGGATGCGGGCCAGGGCGTCCAACGGCTGGTTGAAGGCCTCCACCTCGTAACCGGCCTTCTGGAAGAACGGCTTGAGGCGCTTGCACACGATGGGCTCGTCGTCGAGCACGAGGATGCTCGTCTTGCGGCGGGGCGTTTCCGCCTCCGCCTGCTGCCGCGTGACGTCGTCCGAAAGATTCTTGGAGTCGGGTGTCATTCTCGCGTCTCCCTTAGTGCTGCGATGCGTTGCAGGAAAATATTCCGATGCAGCTCCACGTCGCCGTCGGTGTCCAGCTTGGCGTCCAACTGCCGCGTGAAGCCGATGAGCCCGCCGAGGAGGAACATCTTGTCCAGCATGATGCGCGTGGGATGCTTCTTGATGCGCGCGGTGACCAGATCGCCCTTGGTCTCCACCAAAAAGTCCGAGCGCTCCAGAATGACCGCCACCAGTCCGGCCCGGCGCGAACGCCTGGCCAGATCCGTCACCCCGCCCATGAAACGGAAGGCGATGGAGTTGTCGTTCATGGCCCCGCCGATGAAGGCGTCGACCACGGTGAAGTGGTAACCCAGGCGCAGGTGCAGGTTCAGATACTCGCGCGAGAACACGGCGAGGTTGCGCCCCATGCGCGAGGGGTGCGAGGCCTCGGTCCCCAGCGTGCGCGTGACGCTGGACATGAAGCTGCCCATGTCCACGGCCACGGGGTTGGTGTCCCACATGCCCGGGGCGTTCATGCCGTCCAGAAGCGCCTTGAACGGCCGGCACAGGATGTCGGCCTCGGTGGGCTCGCTCCCGGCGTTCTCCGCCGCCGCGGGGGAGAGCCCGCCCTCCACGTCGATGACCGTGAGCCCGAGGGGCAGCCGGGTGGCGAGCCTGCGCGCCGCGCCCCGCCGGATCTCCTTGTGCGTTTCGGCCAGCGCGGTCAGCTTGTCCACAGAGCGCTGGTGCACGTAGCGGGCGATGTCGTGGTACGTGCGGCAGGACTCGGGCGTGAAGCCCTCGCTCTTGGGGTCCAGCAGGGTGAGCGGGCTGACGTGTTTGAGCACGCGCTTGAGCGTGCGATATTCCCAGGACTCCTCGAACACGTCCTCGCGCACGAGTTCGAAACGGCACAACGCCTCCACGCGCCCCTCGTAGACCACCTGATGGTCGGCGTCCAGAGTGATTTCCTGCCCCTCGCTCAGGGTGCGCGTGGCGCTGCCGGTCTGTACCAGCGTGGGCACGCGCAGCTCGCGGGCAATGGTGGCCATGTGCCCGGTGGCCGAGCCCACGTCGGTGATGATGCCCCGGCACTTGGGCATGACCTTGGCGAAACGCGGCGAGGAATGCCGCGCCACCAGCACCGCGCCATAGGGAAAGTCCGCCGGATCCTCGTCCCCGGTCACCAGGTGCACCGGCCCGGCGGAAACCCCGCCCATGGCCGTGACGCCCCGGCCGGAAAGCAGCACGCGCGCGCCCTTGGCCGCCTCGGCCGCGTCCCCGTCGCGCTCGCAGCCTTCGGCCGGGCGGATGGACAGGGGCCGCGCCTGCAGGACCACAAGCGAGCCCCCGGGCGTCAGCGCCCACTCCACATCCAGCGGACGCTTGAAAAAATGCTCCAGGGTCATGGCCGTCTTGGCCAGAAAGGAGAGCTGCGTCGGGCTCAGGCAGGGCGCGCCGCGCTCGGCCTCGGGCACGGGCTCGGTCTCGGTGCCGCCGTTCTCGCGCAGGGCCAGCCGCGTGGTCTTCTCGGCCACATCCGCGGAGACGAGCTTGTGGGGCGGCTCGCGCAGCAGAATATAGGTGTCGGTCTCGGCTGTGCCGTCCACGATGGGCTTGCCAAGGCCCCAGGCGGCGCTGACCACCATGGCCTGATCCTGGTCGCTCAGGGGGGCGTAGGTGTACAGCCCGCCGCTCACCAGCGCGTCCACCATGGGCATGACGCCCACGGCCATGGCCGGCTCCTCGTGGCACAGGCCGTGGTGCAGGCGGTAGCGCAGGGCCTCCTCGCAGAACATGCTCGCGAGCACCTTGCGGTAGGCGGCCAGAATGTCCGTTCCGACCACGCCGAGTTCGGTCTCGTACATGCCGGCGAAGCTGGACTCGCCGTCCTCGTCCCAGGCGCTGGAGCGCACGGCGAGCAGCGGGGACGAGCCGTCGGGGTTCACGCAACGTTCGGTCAGCCGCTCCGTGGCTCGCTCGATGGACCTGGACAGCTCGCGCGGCAGCGGCATGTCCAGCACGGCCTGGCGCAGGCTTTCCGCCGTTTCGGCCAGATGCGCGCCGTCGCTGTCGCACAGCTCGCGCACGGCGTCGGCCACGGCCTTGCGCAGGCCGGCGCGCTCCATGGCCTCGAAGTAGGCACCGGCGGTGATGACGAAGCCCTGCGGCGTGGGAAAGCCCAGGATGTTGCGGATGTCGCCCAGGCTGGCCATCTTGTTGCCGCCCTCGTCGGCCAGGTCGTGGGTCAGTTCGGAAAGCGGCAGGATGTGGTCCGTGCGGGAAAGCACCCGCTGGCCGGCCAGCTCCGCGCGGATGCGCGTCTGGATGCGCTCGAAGGCGGCGAACAGGGCGACGTTCTTGCCCTGGCAGAGCAGGTTCAGATCGCTGATGAGCTTGAAGACCTGGTCGCCGAGCTTCTCGCAGGAGTCGAAAATGTACTGCCGGTCGTAGACATAGTCGCCACCGAGCTTGTCGCCCATGTCGCCGATGAGTTCGAGAATGGCGTTGTGCCGTTCCAGAATGCCCTTGAACTTTTTGTAGAGCACAGAGAACGGAACGGGGGGCCGTCCCCGGAGCTTGCTGGCCAGGGCGCTTCCCGCCCTGACCAGCATGTCGGAGAAGTGGAACGACTTCATATGGATGCGCCTAGTGCGCCCCCTTGCCCTGAAACACCAGACCGATGGCCAGGCCGGCCACGATGGCGATGAGGGAGGCCAGCACGCCGTACCACACGGCGCTGTTGAAGGCCAGATCGGCCATGAGCGCGGGGATGCCGACCATCTTGGCCTGAAGCGACCGCGAGGCCTGCGCCGCGACCACGCCGTCCTTCACGGCGAACACGTCCACCGTGTACGTCCCCGCCGAAAGGCGCGAGGGAACGGCGATGGCCGCGCTGAACTTCCGCACGCCGTTTTGCGCGGGCTCGAGCGTCACGCCGCCCACGTGCTCGCGATACAGCTTGTCCTTGCGCTTGAGCTTGAGCAGCTCGGACCGCATCGCGACAGCGTCGGCCGTGGACGGCTCCACCGTCACCGCGCGCATGAGGCCGGTGAGGCCGAGGTCGCAACCCGCCCCTCCCAACCCCTCGAGCGGGGCCGAGGACTCCACGAGAAAGACGCTGGGCACGCCCGAGAAGTGCAGGGTGTTCATGTTCATCCACAGCAGGCCCAGGGCCTTGCCCTTTTCCTTCACGGCCACCTTTTCCGGCGTGCCGGAGAAACGCGCCACGATCTGCGAGCCCTCGGGGACCTCACCCGCGACGTGCAGGATCGCACCGTCGTAGGTGGCGTCGATGGTGATCTCCGGCGGGCTCACGCTCAGGTTCATGTCGCCGGCGAGGGCGACCGCCGGCAGCGCCAGCAGGCACAGCGCGGCGAGAATGGCGAAACGCTTCATGCTAGTGGCCTCCCACGTAGGCCAGCAGAACGTCCGGCCGGGCGAGCAGTTCGTAGAGGATCTTGAACATCATGACGAGTACCAGCGAGGCCAGCAGGATTTTGAGCTGCTCGCCGCCGAGCTTCTTGCCCACGATGGCGCCGATCTGCGCGCCCAGGGAGGAGCCGATGAGCAGGATGAGCGCCAGCACAAAGTCCACCGTGTGGTTGGTGCGCGCCTGCATGATGGTGACGTTGACGCAGGTGAACAGGATCTGGAACAGGCTGGTGCCCACCACCACGTGCATGGGCATGCGCAGCAGGTAGACCATGACCGGCACCATGATGAAGCCGCCGCCCACGCCCATGATGGCCGAGAGCAGGCCCACGAGCCCGCCGAGCAAAAGCGGCAGGATGGGCGACATGCGCACGCCGGAGCGCTCGAAGTCCATCTGCCAGGGCAACATGCCCACCAGCCGCGCGAAGGCGCTGGACTTGACGTGCTTCTCCGCCTCTTTTTTGACCGGGGCCTTAGCCTTGCGCATGGACTGGAGGCTTTCGATGAACATGTAGCCGCCCACGAGCCCAAGCATGAGCACGTAGGTGATATTGATAAGGAAATCCGCGTTGCCCATGGCGCGCAGGGCCTTGATGACCTGGACGCCCACCGCGCCGCCGAAGATGCCGCCGATGAGCAGCAGCAGGCCCATCTTGACATCGACATTGCCCAGACGCAGGTGCGCCAGCGTGCCCGACGTGGACGCGCCGACGATCTGGTTGGAGTCGGTGGCCGCGGCCACCGTGGGCGGAATGCCCATCATGATGAGCAGCGGCGTCATGAGAAAGCCGCCGCCCACGCCGAATATGCCGGACAGCAGGCCGACCACGCCGCCCAGGCCGAACACGGCCGGGATGTTCACGCTGTTGCCCGCGATGGGCAGGTACAGTTCCATGGGTATGCTCATTCCTACATCCTTCCTCACCTGGTTTCGGGCCGTTTTGGCCCGCCCAACGCCACGCCCGCCAGGGGCGTCCTTCCGCCGCCCCGGTCGCGCGGCCGCCTCGGGGAAACGCTCCCCGGCGCCCGCCGCGCGGATACCGGACTCGGGAGCGCGGTCCGCGTTGGCGGGTCCGCTCCTCGTTTTGTCCGTCTCCCAAAGCAAATTGAGGGCCGCGACAGTGTTTTTCTATCTATCACTTTGAAATTAAATGATATTTATCTTTACGAATATGGTAGGGGAAACGCATTTGTCCCGAAATGAAACAATTTGGACGAAAACGCTTGTGCCAAAATGAAACATCTTCTAGGTTGGCGACCGCTTCCACGAGAAGGAGAGGCCGATGAGGGACACAGCGCGACGCATCCGAGTTTTCTTCAACTCCATCAAGGGCAAGATCCTCACGCTCTTTCTGGTGGCGTTCCTCGTGGCCTGCGGGCTCACCCTGCTCAACATCTGGACGCTCTCCACCGTGCGCGTGCGGCTCAACCTCTCCGAGCGCTACGACGACCTGTTCAACTCCATTCTGGAGGCGCGGCGATTCGAGAAGAACCTGCTCATCTACGGCGGGGAGGACAACCGCCGCGCGAGCCTGGCCTATCTGGACAAGGCGGAGTCCACCGCCGAGGGACTCGCCCCCGACATCGAACGCCTGACCGGGGCCGAGGGGCTGGCGCGCTTCAATCAGACGCTCGCCCAGTACCACCGCGAGCTCTCGGGAATGCGCGCGGGCGCGCAGGCCGGCAGCGACGTGGCGCGCGGCTCGGGCAAGGTGCTGGTGGACATGGCCGAGGACTTCATCCGCACCAAACGCGACCACATCCACCGCACCATCTTCCGCGTGTCGCTCATCCCCTTCGCCTACCTGGCTGTGTTCCTGGTGTTCATGGCCTTCCTCATCAAGGTCATCGCCAACAGTCTGCTCAAGCCGCTGGGCATGATCGGACAGGTCACCGCGCGCGTGGCCAAGGGCGACTTCAGCCCCGTGGACAGCGGCGGGCACCATCACATCGAGGAGGTGGCCGGGCTCATCGACGCCCTGAACCGCATGGCGCTGGAGCTTATGGCCAACCAGGAGGACCTGCTGCAGGCCCGGAAAATCGCGGCGCTGGGCACCCTCACCGCCGGCATCGCCCACGAGATCAACAACCCCATCAACAACATCATGATCTCCGCCGAGAGCATCCTCGAGACCCATGGCGATGTCCTGGACGACGAGGGCCGCGAGGTCGTGGGCGATATTCTGAGCCAGGCCGAGCGCGCCGGGGAGATCGTGCGCAACCTGCTCGACTTCTCGCGCACGGAGAAGGCCGGCTTCAGTCCCCTTTCGCCGGACGTGGTGACGCGCAGTTCGCTGGCGCTGCTCAAAAACCAGCTGCTCGTCTCCGGTCTTTCCCTTCGGGTGGACGTCCCGCGCGATCTGCCGGCGATCTCGGGCAACCTCCGGCATCTGCAGCAGGTCTTCGTGAACCTGTTGCAGAACGCCATCGCCGCCACGCCAGCCGGCGGCTCCATCACGGTCTCCGGCGCGGACGACGGCGGCTTCGTGCGGCTCTCCGTGTCCGACACGGGCGCGGGCATCGACAAGGAAAGCCGACAGCACATCTTCGAGCCCTTCTACACCACCAAGGAGGTCGGCAAGGGCACCGGCCTCGGGCTGTCCGTCACCTACTCCATCATCAAGCGCCACGGCGGACGCATAGAGGTGGAGAGCGAACCGGGCCGCGGCACCACGTTCAACGTGCTGCTGCCCAAGGCCCCGGCCTCGCCGGAGCCCATGGAGGTGGTGGAAGGTGGACGCTAGGATCGCCGTCGTCGACGACGAGTCCGCCGCGCGCAAGCGCCTGGGCGAGGCCTTCACCCGCGAGGGTTACACGGTGGAGACCTTCGGCGACGCCGAGAGCTTCCTCGTCCGACAGGGCGAGGCCCCCTTCGACGCCGTGCTGCTGGACCTGCGCCTGCCGGGCATGGACGGGCTGACCGCCCTCCGGCGCGTCAAGAGCGCCGGCGGCGACACGGAGGTGGTGCTCGTCACCGGCTTCGGCGGGCTGGAGCCGGCCATCGAGGCCATCAAGCTCGGCGCCTATCATTTCGTGGCCAAACCCGTGCGTCTGGCGGAAATCCGCAACCTCATCAAGGCCGCCTGCGACAAGGTGGCGCTCGGCCGGACCAACCGGCAGCTGCGCCGGGCCCTGCGCGAGGAGAACGGCCTGGAGAGCATGATCGGCGCGAGCGCGCCCATGCGCGCGGTGTTCGATCTGGTGCGCAAGATCGCCCCGGTGAACTGCAACGTGCTCATCCAGGGTCCCAGCGGCACGGGCAAGGCGCTGGTCGCCCGGGCCCTCCACAAGCTCTCCGCCCGGCGCGAGGCCGAGTTGGTGTCCTTCAACTGCGGCGGCTTCACCGAGGAGCTCATCGCCAGCGAGCTGTTCGGCTACGAGAAGGGCGCGTTCACCGGCGCGGCGGCCACTCGCGCGGGCCTGCTGGAAAGCGCCGCCGGCGGCACCGTGTTTCTGGACGAGATCGGCGAGATGCCGCCCTCCATGCAGGTCAAGCTGCTGCACGTCATCCAGGAGCGGCGCATCCTGCGCGTGGGCGGCGTCAAACCCATCGATCTGGACATCCGCATCATCGCCGCCACCAACCGCGATCTGAAGAGCGACGTGGCCGGGGGCCGCTTCCGCGAGGACCTGTTCTACCGGCTCAACGTGGTGAACATCCGCCTGCCGGCCCTCGCCGAGCGGCGCGAGGACATTCCCCTGCTCGCCCGGCACTTCGTGGACAAGTACAGCCTGCTCTTCCACAAGACCGTGCGCGAGGTGGACCAGTCGGCCCTGCGGCTGCTCTGCGCCTACGACTTTCCCGGCAACGTGCGCGAGCTGGAGAACATAGTGGAGCGCGGCGTGGCCCTGTGCGAGGGCGAGCGCTTGGGCCCCGGCGACCTGCCGCGCGAGCTGGGGCGCATGAACCGCCGGCACGGCCGGGATGAATCCGCCGCCGTCCCCGCCCCCGGCGACATCCCGGACCTCGCCCCGCAAGCCCCGGCCGACGACGGACCACCCGCCGCCCCCGGCGCGGGCGAGGAGCTGCTGAGCCTGGAGGAGCTGGAGCGCCGGCACATCGCCCGCGTGCTCCAGTCCACCGGACGCAACAAGAGCCTGGCCGCGCAGATCCTCGACGTGCCGCGCACCACCTTGTGGCGCAAGCTCAAGCAGTTTCACCTGGATTAATCACCGTTTCAGATCGAAACACACGCCGGTGGACCGGGCGGGCCAGGTACCGTTTCCCCGCCCCCACGTCACACGCCACGCCTCGAATTTTCCGCGCGCGTCCGGCATATTGGGAGGCACAACGCTTCATGCCCCCAGCTGGCGCGCAACTTGCTACCCGAACCGCCAATGAAACGCACCACCACGCAGCTCCCCATGACCAAGGCTCCCCGGAAACCCCAGGGCGGAAAAACGGAAACGAACCCCACGAACGCCGAACCGGAGACAGGGAGCCAGCCCGAGGGGCCCTTCGCCAACCTGCCCACATGGTTCACCCAGCGCGAGATCATTCCCCTGGACGACCAGCTGGCGCTGGTGGTCTGCCATGAGACCATGCGGCAGATCGTGACCCTGTGCCGCGATCTGGCCGAGCACCCCACCCCGGTGCTGCTCACCGGTGAGACCGGCGTGGGCAAGAGCCTGCTGTGCCGCTTCATCCACGCCAGCGGCGACCCGTACGCGCCGTATGTCTCGCTGCTGGCCGCCGGACTGGACGCGCCCATGCTGCTGGCGCGCGTTTTCGGCGCGGGGCGGCCGGAGACGGAACCGGACGCGTCCAAGACGCACGAAACGCTTTTGACCGAGGCCAACGGCGGATCGCTGGTGCTGGAAGAGATGGGCGACCTTCCCCTTGCCGTGCAGAAACACCTGATGGAATACTGGGATGCGCGCCACGCGGACGGCGGACCGGCACGATTTCTGTGCACCACCAACACCCCGCCGGACCGCCTGCGCGCGCCGGGGGGCCTCACGCCGGAATTTCTGGCGCGGTTCCGGCACATCCACGTGCCGCCCCTGCGCGAACGGAAAGAGGACATTCCGGCGCTGGTGGCCTACTTCGCACGCATGGGCGCCTCGCGGACGGAATCGCTCAAAAGCCTGGAGGCGCTCTCGGCCCGGCTGGCCCGCCACGCCTTTCCCGGCAACGTGCGCGAGCTGGAGTCGCTCATGGCGTTGGAATCCGGCGGGCTGCCCTGGCGCTGGCGCATCACCGGCGGCGACAAGGCCTGCTGCGTGCGCCCTCGCGTGAATCGCGCGTCCAGGCCCTCCCAAACGTCCGCGCCACATCGTCGCAAGGTCTGATCGCGGGAAAGCGGTCGAATAACGCGGAGGAGCGTCGCCGCTAACGCAGGACCAGGGCGAGCAGCGGCGCGGCCAGCACGTTGCTCAGACCGGCCATTATCATAACCAGACTGGCAATGGCCCCCTCCTCGTCGCCCACGCGACGGGCCTGGGCCACCCCCGCGCCGTGCGCGCCCATGCCGAAAAGAGCCCCCCGGGCCAACGCCGAGCGCAGCGGCAGAAAGGCCAGCAACGCCTCGCCCAGCATGGCCCCGAACACTCCCGTGAGCACCACGAACACCGCCGTCAGGTCGGGAATGCCGCCGATGTCGCCGGACACCGCCATGGCGAAGGGCGTGCTCACCGAACGCGGCAAAAGGCTCAGCCGCACCGCGTCGGACAAGTGCAGCAGCGTGGCCAGGCCCCAGGCCGAGAGCATGGCCATGGCGTCGCCCACGAGCACGCCCGTGAGCAACACCGGCCAATGTTTGCGGATCACCGCGCGCTGCTCGAAAATGGGCAGGGCGAAGGCCACGGTGACCGGGCCGAGCATGGCCACCAGCCAGTGCGTGCCGCGAATGTACTCGTGGTAGTTCTCGTGCAGGAACACGGCCAGCACGATAAGCAGAATCGGAGCCAGCGCCAGCGGCGAGGACCACCAGCGCGGCCGCCTCTTATGCACCCAGCGCGCGGCGTAATACAGCGCGATGGTCGCCGCCGACCAGAATATCCCGGCGAGCAGCCCCGTGTGCGGAGCGAGATCACTTATCATCATGGCGCGCCAACCTCACGTTCAGCCGACAACACAAATCCACGGCCACGCCCGTCGTCCCCATGACGAACAACGTGCCAGTGAGCACCACCGCCAGCAGCTTCAGGCCCAGCAGCCCCAGGAACTCGCGGTGGTCCAGCACGGCCAGCACGGCCGGAATGAAGAACAACAGCATCTCGGCCAGCAACCAGTCCGCCCCGCGCCGCAGGGATATCGCCTTCAGCCGCCCGCTGGCCAAAAGCAGCAGCACCAGCGCCAACCCCACGATGCCCCCGGGAATGGGCAGCCCCGAAATTCGGGCCACGCCCTCGCCCAGCAGCCAGAATCCGGCCAGCGCCCCGCCCTGCAGAAGACGGCTGTGGCGCATGACCAATCGGGAGGAAACCACCAGCTTGCGCGGATTGAACGAATGCATTGCTCACTCCTTGCCGCGCCTTTCGCGCGCGCAAGTCCCCAATAGGGTCCGGCGAACAGAGTGTAAAATGAATTGACGGCATGGTTTCCATTCCAATAAGGAATGGATATGGAACTGCGCAATCTGCACGCCGTGGTCGAGGTGGCGCGCCGGGGGGGATTCTCACCGGCGGCCAGGGCCCTGTTCACCACCCAACCCAACGTGAGCAAGGCCGTGCGCCAGCTGGAGGATGAACTCGGCGTGGCGCTGTTCGACCGCGTGGGCCGCAAAACCGAACTCACCGACGCCGGCCGCGTCATCTACCGCCGGGCGTTGAGCATCCTGACCGAAACCGAGGACATGCTGGCCGAGCTGGACGAACTGCGGGGCCTGCGGCGCGGCGTGTTGCGGCTGGGGCTCTCGCTCTTCGGCAGCAGCGTGCTGTTCGCGCCGGTTTTCGCCCTGTTCCGCCACCGCTACCCGGGCGTGGAAATCAGCCTCGTGGAGCACGGCAGCAAACGGCTGGAGGAGCTTCTGCGCGCAGGCGAGGTGGACCTGGCCGCCTCGCTCACGCCCGTTCCAGAGGATTTCGAGTGGCAGGACGTGCGCGTGGAGCCGCTGGTGGCTCTGCTGCCGGCGTCGCACCCGCTGGCGCGGCGCCCGTCGCTGCATTTGTCCGAGCTGTCCGCCGAGTCCTTCATCCTTTTCGACGAAGGCTTCCTGCTGAACAAGATCATCATGGACTGCTGCGCCCGGCGCGGCTTCACCCCCGTGGTGGCGGCGCGCAGCGGGCAGATCGATTTCATCGCCGGACTTGTGGCGGCGGGTCTGGGGGTGGCGCTGCTGCCACGCCTCATGGCCGAGCGCAGCAGCCAGCCGGGGCTGGCCGCAGTGCTGGTGGACGAGCCGGACATGGTCTGGCACATGGCGCTCATCTGGCGACGCGGCGGCTACCTGTCGCACGCGGCGCAGGCCTGGCTCGCCCTCGCCCGGGAAGCGCACCCCAATCCCTCCGGGGCAAGGCCCAAAGTACAGGACGAATAAAAGCATATTATTACATAATGTTATACAATAAACTTCACTACGGCGACGGGGAATCTTCATTTTTCTGCACAAAAAACAACTCGATGCTTGACAGGCGAACCCCGGCGGAGCTAGACATGCCTTCCCAACGACGTGGGGCTGTAGCTCAGTTGGGAGAGCGCTTGAATGGCATTCAAGAGGCCGTGGGTTCAATTCCCTCCAGCTCCACCACTTCGATGATATAAGGGTCCGCGTTTCACGACGCGGACTCTTTTTCGTCGTGGCGCGGCAGCGTTCGCCGCTTTCTCCCTCACAATACTCTCAAAGAAAAGGCCACCAGCGGATCGCCAGAAAGACCAGCCCGTACAGGCGGTCGCGCACAGCACGCAAGGAAGTTGGCCAGGTAGCGTACCCACGTCGGGCAATCTCCGACCGCGCGTGCGCTTTCCTTCTGTCTGAACGCCGCCGGCGAAAGGAGATTCCCCCGTCCCAAGAGAAAGAGGGCTTCGCGAGGACGGGATGCCCGATCACCTTGGCCGCTGCATATTCTGCACAACCCATCCGGGGGCATGTGATCGCCCCGCCTCCAACCCAACAAGACATGTCGCCCTTCGATAAACGTCTCCCCCGGCGTCCGCCAAATCATAAGGAACTGGGTATGAGCACGGGTAGAGTGTCCCACCCATCGCTTGGACGCCACGGGACGGCCAAACGGTCTGTGGTACCCACTCCCCCTGGCTACGAGGCTTATATCACGCCGGGAGGGCTGACACCTGGAGAATCACCGTTGCTCCGGGTCCTGAGAAATCCTCCCATTCAGAACCATTCATTTTCTGGGGGAGAGGATCACCCTTGCCCCTGGAAAATTCCCACGGTAAGGTTGCGGCAGTTGCGCCGGCAAACAGAGGAACAACCATTCCTGTTTTTGCGACAGCGGCGGCCATATGGTATTCTAGACAATCGTTCGAAATTGCCGGCATGTGGCACGCCGGAGAATCAGGCAGGATCGTGGCGCGCCCCAGATTTTGAACCCAGGGGAAAAACGCCTCGGCTTTCCAAATATGGAGAAAATTGGATGAGCACCGATACACGCTCCCCGCTCGTCAGCGTGATGATCCCGACATACAATCAGAAGGACTATCTGGCGACAGCCATTGAAAGCGCTCTTGCCCAGACCTATCCGGCCATTGAAATCATCATCTCCGATGATACTTCCCCGGACCCCGCTGTGGCCGAACTGTTGGAGCGATATGCCGCCATTCCCAAGGTGAAGGTATACAGGAACGCAACGAATCTCGGACGGGTTGCCAACTACCGCACCACATTATATGAACGGACACGTGGAGAGTGGGTTGTCAACCTGGATGGCGACGACTATTTTTACGACCCCACGTTCATTGAAAAGGCGATGGCCCTGGTGGCCGGGCATCCGGGCATGGTCATGGTCTCCTGCCGCTGCCTGGAGGAAACGGGCGCGGAACGGGAGTTGATCAGGAACGACACCCCTTTTTCCTGGAATGAGGTTTTGAACCCCATGCAGGCGTACCAGGCGCTGGGCGACGAGCTCTACTACTGCTGCCACCCGACCACGGTCTATCATCGCGCGACCGCCTTGGCCCTCGACTTCTATCGCTACGACATCACGGCGGCGGACAACGAATCGCTTCTGCGGCTCATGGCCTGCGGCGACCTGGGGACCATCCCCATATGGGGCGCCGTGTGGCGCAACCACGGAGGGAACGCCAGCCTCAATCTGACCGTGGGACAGATGGTGGGCAACCTCAAGGCCGTGGAAGCCCCCCGCTCCATGCGCACCAATCCGCTGTCCAAAGTCCCGGCCGCCTTTGGGACGCAATGGTGCGACAGGTACCTCTACAACCAGGCGCGGCGGCAGGCGCGGTCATTGATCAAGTCGCGGCGCGACTGGCAGGGCTATTTCGTCTATCTCGCCGCCGTGGCCAGGATTTCCCCGCGCGTGGGTTTGAAAATCCTGCTCCATCCCAAGAACCTGCTGCGCCTATTGCGGACCCCCTTCATCAACATTTACAAACGGATGCCCCCCAAAACGTCATGACAGCTCCCTCGCATACCCAAGAACTGATTGCCGCCGCGTCCAGGACCTGTCTCCAATTCGATTGGGAAAACGCCGGTCTGCGGCCTCCCGAAGACAGGCGGCAAAACTACTTCGCGCGGCTGGCGAACCGCTGGCTGAAGAAACGCGGCTACAACGTGCAGAACCGCAAGTATCTCCTGACCATTCAGGATGAGTTGCTGCCGCACCTCTGGGCGCAATCCATGCTGCTGGCGACGCATGAACAGCTCGTCGCCGATCCCGAGGGGTTCGACCGCACCTACGCCCTGCTCGAGGACGATGAATCACGCAGGACGTTCGACTGGTACGTCCGCCCTACCTCCTCGGACTCGCCGACACGGTCTTCCCGGCCCCGGTGTCCAGTAAGGAGTACATGCGCGTCCGCGAGGAGACCATAGGAAAAGTGGCGGCCACCGGATTGCCTGTCTTCAGCTTGACCCTGCTGGCGCTGGGACAGTATCATCTCCCGGAATGCGGCGCGTGCGTCCACGAGGGCGACGGGGAGTGCGGCGACACGGCCGAGGTCTTCCGCCAACGGACGGGGGACATGGGAAAATTTTTTGTCTTCGAGCCAATGGCCGCCAGCCGGGCGGGCATCGAGCGGTGAGGCAAGGAGTTCGGCTGGGCCAATGTCGAGGTCGTCCCCTTCGGACTCTGGAACGAAGCCGGCTAGGCCGAGATGTCCGAGAGAAGCCGATTGACGGCCCTAGAGGATGGCACCGACGAGGCCACCGAACGCATTGAGACCACCACTCTGGACGCCTTTGTCCTGAAGCAGGGCCTGAATCACGTGGATTTTATCAAGATGGACATAGAAGGAGCCGAACAGAACGCCTTGCTCGGCTGCCGCGAGGCCATCGAGCGCTTCTCGCCCAGGCTGGCCATTTCCATCTACCACCGGGCCGACGACATGGTCCGGATCCCAGAGATATTAAGAGAAATGCGGGTCGACTACAAATTCTACCTGCGCCACTATACGTATTTTTATGGGGACACGGTGCTTTATGCCATGCCCAGGGATTGAGGCGAATCAGGCAACGGCCATAGGGGCGCGGGGCATGAGCGCCCTTGCACGGACGCATGCGCGTCCTGAACCGGTTTCCAAGGAATCAGGCCACTCACATGAATACAGCAGCAGGCAACCCGCTCGTCAGCGTCGTCATTCCCGTGTACAACGCGGAAAAATATCTCGCAGAATCAGTTCAATCCGTACTTGCCCAGACCTACGACGGCATCGAGATCGTCTGCGTTGATGATTGCTCGACGGATGGTTCCTTGGCCCTCCTGGAGGCGCTGGCGCGGGAGCACGTCAATCTGAAGGTCCATGCGCTCAATACTAACCAGGGACTGTCGCATGCCCGAAATTTCGCTATCGAGCATGCCAGGGGCGAGTTCATCCTGCCACTGGACGCGGACGACCTCATTGCCCCCGAATACTGCCGGCTCGCCATGGACGTGTTCCGGGAAGACCCTTCCGTCGCCGTGGTCTATTCCCGATGCAAGCGGTTCCAGGACGAGAAATCCTGGGAATGGGGACTGCCCGAGTACTCGAGGGAACGGATGCTGGCCGGGAACTGCGTGTATGCTACCGCCTTTTACCGAAAAGCGGACTGGGCGCGCATCGGGGGCTACGACGAACGGCTGCACGCCTTGGAGGACTACGATTTCTGGCTCCATTTCACGGAAAACGACAGGAAATTCCGCCGAATCGACCAGTGCCTCTTTTTCTATCGCCAGCATGGGGACGACGGCCACCTGATCGCGGCCTACGACAACGGGGACAGGTTCATGGAAAATACGACGAACCTGCGGGTCTGGCTCAATCACAACGAATTTTTCAGGGAATTTTTTTCGGAAATGGACTCCGGGACGCCCGACAAGATCATCACCACGATCAAATTGAACATACTGGGTTTGGTCAAGATCGTCGAAAAACGCAAAAAATACGTGACAACCTACAGGAAAATTTTCCTGACCGTGCTCGGCATCCCGCTGGCGGGCGTCGCCTGGAGCGACTCCAAAAGAAAGATTCTGCTCTTCGGCCAGAGCGTCCACACCACCAAGCTCTAGATGTCGTGTGCAAGACGTTGTTCACAACCTGTCCGATTCGGCTGATTGGTGGTTTGCGTTTGTAACGCCTTGTGATTTCAATAAAAGTTGTACTCATGGAGCCAGCGGGGCAACTCGCTGGCTCTTTCGTCTGAATTCGGATAGCTGGCCGCGTAGGCCCACTCGCGAAGCGCCATCTGGATGAAGCGCTCGGCCTTGCCGTTGGTGCATGACGTGTACGGCCTGGTGCGGATGTGCTTGAGTCCAAGCGTCGCGCACGCTTCACGGAACATCAAGGAAACGCTCATTCCATTGATGACTCGCGGCACGGTGACGCCGAGCGCTTCGTAAAACCAAAGGGCCGATGAAAAGAAAGCGACGAAACTCTCCTTGCGCTTGTCGATGAGGATTTGGGTTAACGCGACGCAGCTGGCGAGCGTCCGAAGCGTGAAGATTGATCGTGGCCCCCCTCGCTTTTCCTTTGTCGCGACAGTCAGTTGTAAACTATCCGCAAAGACGCCGAGGGCCTTGTCCACGGTTTTCGGCCGCCCAACGCCACACGTCGCACAAGCTTTTCTCGACGAACCACTGTCAATCTGGCATTGGCATGAATGTTCACTCGGTTCTCCTCTGGACGATTGAGTTCTCACAAGCACAATCTGACTGATTCGGACCGGGTGAACGACCTCCTATAATTTCACATCGAGGGTGGTTCCGTGCATACTCAAAGTGTCGACTCACCGCAGAAGCGGGCACGGCTCATTGAGCCACTTTGTCGCCGGAATAATGGCCCGTGCGACAGCTCAGCTCGTTGGTGTGCACCGCAATACCGCATCGGAATTCTTCACTCGGCTGCGGAAAGTCACTGCCAATAAAATGGAGAAGGCCTCTCCATTCGCTGGCAAAGTTGAAATGGATAAGAGCTATTTCGGAGGAGTTAGGAAAAGAAAGCGTGGACACGGTGCGGCAAATAAAGTCCCGGTTTTCGGTTTGTAAAGCGAGGAGGCAAAGTCTTTCCTGTCATGATTCCAAATGCCCGCTCAGCGACATTGTTGCCGATTATGGAGTGGAGGATTCTCCCAGGCAGTATCAAACCGACGGCTCACGAGTTATGATGCCCAGGACGTCTAGGATTTTCACCATGTCCGCATAAACCACTTGGAGAGTTTTGCTGACAGACAGAACCACATCAATGGGATTGAGAACTTCTAGAACCAGGCCAAGCGCCACAGGAGAAGATCCAACGGTATTCTCCAAGACGGCTTCTTTTGTTTCTCAAGAAATGTGAAGGCAGTTCAACGCGAAAGCCACAAAGAACTGCTCAACCAGCTGAAATATTTGTTAAAAAATGCATAAAGTTACTTTGCTACAA
Organism: Desulfocurvus sp.; assembly: GCA_020692325.1. GTDB lineage: Bacteria > Desulfobacterota > Desulfovibrionia > Desulfovibrionales > Desulfovibrionaceae > Humidesulfovibrio. The sequence continues at coordinate 3,293 of JAIMKR010000017.1, read as the reverse complement.
CAACCCCTTCAAAAAACTGCTAGGACGTGCGCCAACACGCAGCACTTCATATCGACTTTAACATATCAGTCTATTACGTAACCTTATTCGTTTACTTCACGAAGATATTCGACAATCCCCTGTTCTAATTTTATATTTGGTTTCCAACAGAGTTTTTCGAAGCACTGTTCTGGGCACAAAACGCTCCTCTGAATATCACCCACGCGAGATTCACGGTAAACTATGCGACTTTTCGATTGAGAGACTCGTAACACTAAATTGGATAATTCTAATATTGAAGTCTCAACGCCACTGCTAACATTAATTATGCCGTTACCAGATACGAATAAAGCTCGTTCAATAGCCTCGGCAACATCTTTTACAAATACAAAATCTCTAGTCTGCGTCCCATCACCATGTATATATAGGCTATCCCCGCTGACGGCGTCGTGTACAAAATTAGCTACAACACCTCCCTCACCCCCGTTTTTTTGGCGAGGTCCGTATACGTTTGCAAGACGTAATATCATGTGTGGGATACCAACAGCATGTAAGTAATGTTCCATCGCAAGTTTAGAGGCTCCATAGTATGAGCACGGGAAACATTGGGAAGACTCTTTTATTGGCAAAGATGATGGCAAACCATATACAGCAGCAGACGAAGTGACTACTATTTTTTTACGTTATTTTTTTTGCATAATTCAAAAAGAGTTAGACTATTGACAATGTTTTGCGTTAAATCATTGTACGGGGAACGAATTGAATCAGCGACGGATATTTGTGCCGCAAGATGTACAACATATTGAATATCAAATTTGTCAAATATTTTAGTACATGTCATTGAACTTATATCACAATATACGAATTGTACTTTTTCGAATAGGTTGCTAGGTGCTCCTGTGGAAAAATTATCTGCTACAATAATACGGTTTTCACTTTTCAAAAGGCGCTGCACTGTGTGATATCCGATGAATCCTGCACCGCCTGTAACTAATATACATCCAGACATACCCCCCCCTAATTTTACATACGCAAAAAGCACATGCTACTTGTATACATAAATCCGGTTAAAACCATGATGCTAGAATTAGCTTTGTGCTTTACCTCCGATATTCTCTGTGAAGTAATTGCGAAAACTTCGTAGAGCGACTTTTTTCGGTTTTTTCTTCAGGTCAGCATGTTGGCTGAAGCAAAAATCAGCTCCGCAAAGTTTTGGTAACTGGAGAGCTGTACGAAGGGGCCTCAGTACATGTAGTCCACCGCGACGCCTAACCTTTTTTTATGCCCCAACCAGCCCCAAAAGACAAGCTGTGTTCTGATACTTGTCGCAGCCTGCCGACGAAGTTTCCGCCGCCGTGCGTTCGCCGCTGCTTATCCGGAACTATCAAAGCGTTTTTGAGGGACCGCCCACGGCTTCGCCCCGTCCTGGTCAAAGGCGCGTCGTCCGACTCCCCCATCTCCGCTGGGCCTGAAGGGGCCCACGGACGCCAACCGATGAAGAGATGGGGCCCCGGCGGACATCGCAAGCGCGGCGGAACCGGCGAAGGAAACGCGCGCGCCGCAGGGTCGCCGACGGCATGGGCTCCTTTCCCATCGACTCCGACCAACAGGACAAAACACGACGCCACAGCGTGGAAGCGGAAGCGTCAAGGGACATCGGCGGGCACGCCAATCGAACGAGTCCCCCGGGGAAAACGCCCCCCGTCGTTTCCTCACACGAAACGTTCCAGCCACGACACAAACTTCTGCGCCTGGGTGTCCAGCGAGAAGGTGGCGATGGCGTGGGCGTGAACGGCCCGTTTCTTGGCCAGCAATTCCGCATCGGTCAGATCCAGCAATCGGGCGAGAACCTTTTCGAATCCCGCACCGTTGCTCTGGGGCTCGATGAGGAGTTCCCTCATGTCGGGAGGCCATATTTCCGTGGGACCGCCAATATTCCGGGCCACCGGAACGAGGCCATTGGCCATGGCCTCCTCAAGCGCAATGCCGAGCGGTTCGCAACGGGTCGGCAGGACGAAGATGTCCGCCCGAGCGAGTTCAGCCTGGACATTCGTGACGAAACCCGTCCACTCCACTTCGGATTCCAGGCCAAGCGACCGGGACAGCTCTTTGAGCGCCTGCTCGTCCGACCCGGTGCCGACGATGATGCACCGGAAGGCGTATCCCCTGCCCTTCAATGCGGCGAGGGCCTCCAAAAGATGGGGGTGGCCCTTGTCGCTGTTGAGCTGACTCGTGGCGATGATGGTTCGCGGAGCGTGGTTGCTGAATGGAGAAAGCGAGGGACGAGTGCCCGGAAATATGGCCGCAAAATCACAGTCGTTGAAGATCGGAACGTTTTTTTTCAGGTTTCTGAGCACGAAATCACTACAGGTCAGCAGGTGGGGGCGAATCAGACGCTGGGTTGCTCTCGTTTCAAATCTGTCCACAACATCCTGTGGCGCGCCCAAGCGATGCACCACTGGAATTTCCAGAAGTCTCGCGGCGACCGCTGCAGTACGCAACTCTTTTGAAATATTACAGATAAGGACATCGATTTTATTCCGCCGCAGGAACTTCCAGAAAAAGGCTATGGACAACGGGTTGAAGTCAAACCCGAAGGAATGCGCGATGGCCGGGATTCCCAGACGCTCCGCCTTCGCCACGAATGGCCCGGGCCGACCGATGATCCAGGTCTTGTGCCCATGGCGGCGAAGACTCTCCGCCATGTCGATGCTCCACGTTTTGACCCCACCCCATTTGTAGGTGGAATTTACGAACAGTATATTCACGAAGTGTCTCTCCGTTGTTGCCGTTCATGGCGATCGGACAAGGTAGCCCTCACCCTCCGACCGAACGGACAGTACCAGAAGTGCACCGCCTGTCCAAGCGGCGAAGGCGACGGGGAGCTGAGTGAACCGGTGTGCGCTTCAGCACGAAAGCGTTGGCGGTCGAGTCGCAAGACGTGGTCCGAGCAATGACGTTTCGTTCAGCACCGCTGCGGCGTTGAGCGCAAGGCCATACCGTGGCGGCATTCCCGTGCCTGCCGGACGCGGATATTCTCCACGCTCGGCGGCAGGACGTCACCCCGCGCGGTCGCGCCGGTTACTGGGCGGACTCGCCCCATCGGAATGCGAAAATCCACGAAGGGGAAGAGCAAACCGGCCAGAGCCCAAACCTATGGGCGGCGCACCCGCCGGGCCAGGGATACGGGAGAGGACCTTTCCGGCGGAAGGGTTTCCCCCCGATCATGATCCGGGGCCGCAGCGAAAGGGCAAACCGTGGGGCTAGATGTTGAGTTGCAAGACGTTGTTCAGTCCCACGTCAATTCGGCTGAT
>JAIMKR010000016.1 GCA_020692325.1 Desulfocurvus sp. | reverse complement strand
GGGGTTTTGTGTTTTACCATTCCCTTAACCTCCGTTGATTGTTAAGAAGTTGCCACACTCAACTCTCCGGCATGCGCCCATTTGGCAGACAGGCCTTCGCCGGATGTCTTTCCTCTTCAATCGGCCGTTCATCTGACGAGACGCTTGTGAATCGGCGAACGCGACCATGGTGCGAACCATCCAATTCCAGCGTATGATTCCCCATCTGTTACGGAAAATCCACCGTCTCTGTCAACCCAAATCCGGAAATCGCGCGCTTACTCCGCGACGAAAACGGCGCCCACATCCGAAATGCGCCGTCGAGGTTGCTTTCCCTGTCGGACCGGGGTAACTGCCGTGTGCCGGGCGGCCATGGTCGTCCACCCGGGATGTACCCCAAATCCAGCGCCGCAGGCAATCACTATCTTGAAACACTCCGCGACCGACGCATTCTGCCGCCGCTGCGGCGCCTGCTGCCGCAAGGGCGGCCCGGCCCTCCACACGGAGGATCTGCCGCTGTTCTCCGGCGAAAACGCCCTCTCTTCCGCCCACGTAACGACCCTGCGCGCCGGTGAGCCCGCCCACGACCAGTTGCGCGGCCGCGTGATCCCGCTCGCGGTGGAGCTGCTCAAGCTCAAAAACGCGCCGGGCTCCACGGCCTGCGCCTTCCACAACGCGCGGGAAAACGCCTGCCTGCGCTACAAGCGCCGCCCTGCCGAGTGCCGCGCCCTGTTCTGCGGCGACACGACACGGCTGGCCGAGATGTACGAGACCGGCCGGCTGACGCGCCGCCACCTGCTGCCCGAGGGGCACCCCGTGCTGAACGTGCTGGACGAGCACGACGCGCTGGTCTCCCCCCGGCGCATCGCCGAACTGGCCGGGCCGGCGCGCGAAGGCGACGCCGGAGCGCGCGCGGAGCTGACGCGCATGGCGCACCTGGACCGCGTCTTCCGCGAGCGCATGACCGAACGCGCGGGCATCGGCCCGGAGCACCACGAATTTTTCCTCGGCCGCGAGGCGCGCACGCTGTTCGCCGCCGTGGGGCTGACCCTGCGCGAGGACGCGCGCACGGGCCTGCGCGTGCAGGCCGACCCGCTGTTCCGGCCCGCCCGACCGGACTGGACGGCGAACGAAAACCAATCGGAGCGAGAATGAAGGACGAACTCGGACTCTACTACTACCCCTCCCCGCAGCATACGGAGGCGCGCATGTACGTGCGCCGCTTCGCCGGCCGCGTGGAATTCCGCATGTGGCACCGCGACGACCCCACCGTGTGGGAGAAGCATCAGTGGCTGCCCTACGACGTCATCGAGAAGGCGGCGGCCATGTTCAAGGCCGGCGGCAACAAGGCCGACCCGACCAGCCTGTACGACCTGGCCGTGGCCGAGCGCCTGCTGAACGAGGAGTAGCCCAGGGCCATGCGCAAGATCCTGCCGCTCGTTCTCGCGGCGCTTATCACCCTGCCAGGGCTGTGGCTGCGCTTTTCCGGCGCGGCGATGGCCCCGCCTTCGGCGGCGCTGCTCTCCGGCGTGGCCATTCTCGGGGCCTCGTTCCTGCTGCTCTGGGCCTGCGACGTGGCCCAGCTGGACATTCCGCAGACCCTCGCCCTGGCCGTGGTGGCGCTCATCGCCGTGCTGCCGGAATACGCCGTGGACATGTACTTCACCTGGCAGGCCGGCAAGCACCCGGACTCCAATTACGCCCACTACGCCATCGCCAACATGACCGGCGCCAACCGGCTGCTCATCGGCGTGGCCTGGAGCACGCTGGCCGCAATCCAGTGGATCCGCGTGCGCCGGCGCATCACCCTCGACGTGGAGCAGCGCACCGAGGTGCTCTTCCTCGGCATGGCCACGGTCTACGCCTTTTTCATCCCCATCAAGGGCAGCCTGGCCTGGTACGACGGCGTGGTGTTCCTGGCGCTGTACGCCTGGTACATCCGGCTGGCCAGCCAGCGCGCCTGCGCGGACTGCGAACTGGAGGGCCCGGCCGAACTCATCGGGTCGCTGCCGCGCGCCCGCCGGCGCGCCGCCGTGGTGGCGCTGTTCGTGTTCGCCGCTGGGGTCATTCTGGCCAACGCCGAGCCCTTCAGCGAGAACCTCGTGGCCTCGGGCAAGGTCTTCGGCATCAACGAGTTCGTGCTGGTGCAGTGGCTGGCCCCCATCGCCAGCGAGGCCCCGGAGTTCATCGTGGCCATCATGTTCGTGTTGCGCGGCCAGGCGGCCACGGCCATGGGCAGCCTGCTCTCCAGCAAGCTCAATCAGTGGACGCTGCTGGTGGGCATGATTCCCGGCGTGTACGGCATGGCCAGCGGCGGCTTCGCCCATCCTCTGCCGCTGGGCGGCTACCAGATGCACGAGCTGTTTTTGACGGCGGCGCAGTCGCTGTTCGCCGTGGCGCTTCTGGCGCGGCTCTCCCTCGGGCCGGGCGCGGCGACGCTGCTGTTCTGCATGTTCACGGGCCAGCTGGTGGGACCGGTGCTGCTGAAGGGCGTGGACCTCTCCGCCCTGCCCTTCGGCGGCGGCACGGACGGCCTGCACGAACTCTTCAGCGCGGGCTACGTGATTCTGTTCGCCATCGTGGCCTGGCGGAACCGGCGCGACGTGTGGGCCTTGCGCAAGGGCGCGCACGTGGAGCAGCGCATCGTGGACTAGGCGGAGATTCGACCGACCAACGAAAGCGGGCGCGCCAGGACTTCCATCCTGGTGCGCCCGTTTCATTTGATCGACACGCGAGAGCGCGCAGCCGCGCCTACATGGCGCAGGTATCGGCGGGATGCGGCTTAGGCGGAACGGCCACCTCGCCGTGCTCCTGCAGGGCGCGCACGCGACGCATTCCCTCGGCGTAGGCCTCGAACACAGCCCGGCGGTCCAACATGCCCAGCAACTCCGGCTGCGGCCGGCCTTCGCGCGGCTGCTCCGCGAACACCGGCAGCTGGGCGTACCCGCTCTCCACGAAGGTGAGCAGCGCACCGTACAGGTCGCCGCCGGGGGTCACGGAAGCCAGCGGCCCCATGATCTCCCCCGCCACGACAAGGTCGAACATCTCATCCTCGAACACCAGCCCGCGCACGCGGTGGATGTCCACCAGTCCCTTGATGTTCCCGCAGGCGTCGCGCACGGGGAAGGTGCGGCCCTCGCTGCGGCGCATCAGGTCGGCGATGACCCCGAGGGTCGAATAGGCCTCCAGCACGGGCGGCAGGCCGGGCATGTAGTAATCGCCCACGGTGTCCGACTCCAGCACGTTGAGGGTGGCGTCGGCCGCGTGGGCCGGGGAGTCGAACTTGCTCTCCACCTGGTTGTCGTACAGTGCGACCTTGCGGCACAGGGCGATGCACAGCGCCGAGGACAGCATGAGCGGGGCCAGCAGGCCGTAGCCGTGCGAGAGCTCGCAGACCATGATGAGCGGGCCGATGGGAGCCTTGGCGATGCCGGAGAAGAACGCGGCCATGCCCACCAGCACGTAGCTGCCCGGCTGCGTGGCGATGGCCGGCCAGTAGGCGTGGGCCACGTCGCCCACGACGCCGCCGGCGAGCCCGCCCACCATGAGCGCCGGGGCGAACATGCCGCCGCTCATGCCCGAGCCGATGGTGACGCTGGTCGCCAACGTCTTGCCGACGATGATGGCCACGAGCATCAGGCCCGGCAGCTGGCCCTGGATGGCCATTTCCAGCCATCCGTAGCCGCCGGAGAGGGCCTGGGGGAACAGCGCGCCGATGCTGCCCGCCGCCAGCCCGCCGATGGCCAGCGTCCACATGATGCCCAGCCGCTCGCGCATGGGGGTGAACAGTTTGCTTTTGAAGGCGCGGAAGGTGCCGACGAAGAAATATCCGGCGGCGGAGCAGACCACCGCCAGCGCGGCGTAGAAGAGCAGCTCGCGCGGATCGCGGAACTCGAAGGCCGGGGCGGCGAGGATGTGGTCCGTGCCGAAAAAGAAGCTGAACACCGAGTACGCCGTGGCCGAGCTCATGACGGCCGGAAGCATGGCCTCGGCCTCGAAGTCCTCGCGGTAGATGACCTCCACGGCCGTGAGGGCGCCGCCGAGCGGGGCGCGGAAAATGGCCCCCAGGCCGCCCGCCGCGCCGGCGAGCAGCAGCAGCCGGCGTTCACGCGCGGTGAGTTTGAGCTTGTCGGCCATCCAGGAGCCGATGCCGCCGCCGATCTGGGCGATGGGTCCCTCGCGGCCGGCGCTGCACCCGCTGGCGATGGTCAGAATGGACGCCAACCCGCGGATGAGCGGAACGCGCGGGGCCATCTTACCCGCGGCGCGGTGAAACACGCGGGTGGTGGCGTCGGTGCCGTCCGTGCCGGCGAGCACGGTCTCGGGCACGTAGCGCTGAATGAAATAGCCGGTGACGAGCCCGACCAGCGTGGTGAACACCGGCACCAGCCAGGGCCGGTACGGCCCCAGCGGCAGCTCCACGAGGCGCTCGCCCTTGGGCGAAGGCAGGGCGAGACCCGCCAGATGGCGCAGCAAAAAACTCTGCAACCATTCGATGGACACGTAGTAGGCGCTCGCGGCCAGACCGGCGGCCAATCCCACAACGATGCCATAGGTAAGCCAGCGCCATGAATGGGCGTGGCGAAGGGCGGCCACGGCCCCGGCGAGGGCTTTGCCCAATCGGGTGACGGAATTGGCGGGCATAGCCTCGCTGGCTACTCTCCCAACGGCTCCGAGTCAATGCCACGGCCACGCGGACCGAACGCTCAAAAGCATTGCCCTTCGCCCCCCCCACGGTTATGGATGAAGTTGCGCTCCCCCCAAAGGACTGACTGAGCCGGAGCTGACCGAGTCGCCGCAACGCCCACGGCTATCAACACGATTCAGCGCCCCCTAAACCGAGTTCCAGCCGACTCCAAGGAGTACGCATGACGACAGTATGGCCCTGGCTCGCCTTCAACCTCTTCGTTCTGATCCTGCTGGCCCTCGACCTCGGCGTGCTGCACCGCAAGGCGCACGAAGTGGGCGTGCGCGAGGCGCTCTGGCTCAGCCTGGGTTATCTCGTCCTGGCGATGGGCTTCGCCTGGGGCGTTTTCCACTTCCAGGGCGCGCGCGCCGGCACGGAGTTTCTGACCGGCTATCTCATCGAGAAGAGCCTGAGCGTCGACAACATCTTCGTCTTCCTGCTCATCTTCCGTCACTTCGAGGTGCCGGGGAAGCTGCGGCACACGGTGCTGTTCTGGGGCGTGCTGGGCGCGCTGGTCATGCGCGCGGCGCTCATTCTGGCGGGGGCGGCGGCGCTCGCCGCGTTCCACTGGGTCATCTACATCTTCGGCGCGCTGCTCATCGCCACCGGCGTCCGCATGCTGCTGGCGGTGGACGCGGAGCCGGACATGTCCGCCAACCGCCTCGTGCTGTTCCTGCGCCGGCGGCTACGCGTCACCGAGGACTACGAGGGCGCGCGTTTCGTCGTGCGGCGCGGGGGCGCGCTGTTCGCCACCCCGCTGCTGCTGGTGCTGGCCCTGGCCGAATTTTCCGACGGGATTTTCGCCCTGGACTCCATTCCGGCCATCTTCGCCATCACGCGCGATCCGTTTCTGATCTACACGTCCAACGTCTTCGCCATTCTTGGCCTGCGGGCGCTGTTCTTCGCCCTGGCCGGGGTGATCGAACGCTTCCGCTACCTCAAGCACGCGCTCTCGCTGGTGCTGGTGCTGGTGGGCGGCAAGATGCTCATCAACGGCTTTTTCGGTCCGGTGATTCCCACGCACTGGGCGCTGTTCGCCACGCTGCTGCTGCTCGCCGGCGCAGTGGCGTTCTCCCTGTGGCGCACGCGCGGTGAAACCGGCGCACCCAAGCCGGTCCCCCGGGGCTGGGTGCCGGGCAGTCCGGCCAAGAACGAACCCGCCGATCCCGGCCGGCGCGGCGATTCCAACACGCGGCGCTGAACGCCGACACCGGCGCGCATGTCGCGCCACCTGGTGGCGGGGAAAGGCCAGGAAAAAGCCCCGATGGCATGACGCGCGCCGGGGCCTAAGAGTTAGAAGGGAAAGGGCGGGGGCTCAGTCCGTCTGGACCGCCGCGCCCGATGCGCCCGCACGGCGGCGAACCTCGATGGTCAGCAGGGCCAAGGCGAGCAGCAGCGCGTCGCGTCCGATGTACCAGAGCATGGGGGCCTTTTCCGAGGCATCCGTGGTGAAGCAGCCGCAGGCCACGTCGATGCCGCGAAAATAGTTGACGATGAGCGCCAGCCAGAACACCGAGAGCATCGTCGTGGCCAACGCCAGCGCGCCATCGCGCCACAACCCCGTGAACAGGCACACGCCCGTCACCACCTCGGCCCAGGGCAGCCACAGCGCCGCCAAATTCGCCAAGGGGTCGGGCAACATACGGTAGGCCTTCACGATGACGGCGAAGTCCTTGGGATGGATGATCTTATCCGCGCTGGCGTAGAAAAAGATCCCCGCCAGGGCCAGACGCAGCATCCACTCCACCGCGTCCCATGGCGCGAGCGATCCGGCTAGTTCTCGCAGTCGCGGCATATGCCCCCCTTGGCGGAGGCGGAGGACTTTCCGGATGCGGCGTTGCCCTTGGCCACGGGCAGCTTCTCCTGCCGCCACAGGCTCCAGCCGTTCACCAGCACATAGACGTCCCGCACTCCGGCCTCGCGCAGATGCTTGGCCAGCCGGTGGCTCAGCGGACAGAGATCGCCGTCGCAGTAGGTGATGACCGTCTTGCCCGCCAATTGGGGCTTGATGTCCTGATACCGCGAGGCGAACTCCACGACGGGCAGCGAAATCGCCCCCTGCACGTGGCCCATGGCGTATTCGAAGGGCGAACGCGCGTCGAGGAACACCGCGCGATGGCTCAAAAAGAGCATGGCGGCGTCCTTGATGCCGATCTCCGCGCTCTTGCCCGGCTGCACCACGCTCGTCGCGGCCAGCACCGGAGCCGGGCCATCCGGCCGGACGATGTTGACGCCAAGGGCGAGCGCCCCCGAAACCGCGAGGATGGCGAAGGACTGGACGAAAATTCTCGGAATAAGTCGCATGGGCACTCCGCTTGTTGAACCCGCCTCCGAGCCCGGCGCGGGGCTTTTCCGAACCGACGCACTGTATGCCAAGCGCCCGGAATTTGCAATTTCCGCAAATGTCCTTCCTCCCCCGAAAGTATCGCGTGTCGGGAGCGACCGGCGCGACTAGGCGAGAAAGCCCCAGATCACGCCGATGACGCCGGCGGCCGCGAGGCCGATCCGCGCAACCGCGCCACGCCGCAGCGCGAATGGCAGGCAGACCACGCCCGCCACCAGCGGCAGCGCGTCCAAAGGACCGACGGCGAACCCGGCCGGCCACAGCACCGCCGCGCCGAACACCAGCCCGATCTTGCACAGCACGCCAACCATGGCCGCGTCCACTCCGGTCACGGCCGCGCGCAGCCAGCCCTTGGCGAGCACTGCTTCCATGCGCGGAGCCAGCGTGAGCGGCAGGTAGAAGCCCGGCAGAAACAGGCCGAAGCTCATGCACAGCGCGCCCAGGCACCCGGCGGCGAGCGACGGCAGCGCCCCCGCGTGCGTGGCGCTTTCCACGAAGGCCCCATGCTGCGCGGCCAACAAAAGCGGCCCCGGCATCAGTCCGGCCAATCCCAGGCCCAGCGCCAGCGGCCCCTGTCCGCCCCAGCTGAAGCGCTGGCTCATGTCACCAAAGAACGAGAGCGCGCCATACGCCCCGCCAAAAGCGAAGAAGCCCGCGCGCACACCGAAATTGAGCAGATGCGGGGCCAGCCCGTCCGGCCCATCCACAAACCGCGCGCCCAGACCGGCGAGCAGCCACGCCGCGCCGAACCACAGTCCGAGCCGACCGGCCCGCCGCCAGCCGCCGCGCACGGGAAGAGCGGCCGCGTCATCCCGGAGCGTCGCCGCGTCCGGCATCCGCGCCTGGAAGATGTCCGGCCGGTTCTGCCCCATCCAGATGCCGATCAGCACCGCCACAATGACGATGCCATAGAATTTCAGATGCAGACCGAAGCCCATGAGCAGACTCGCCGCCGCGAAACCGTACAGGACGGGGTGCGTCAGCGCCCGGCGCGCCTGCCGGAACGCCGCGACGAGAATCATCGCCAACGCTCCGCCGGCCAGACCGCGCAGCGCGCCCGCCACCGCCGGAATGCCGCCGAACACGGCCGCGAGCCCGCTCGCCGCGAGCAGCGCGAAAAGCATGGGCAGCACGGCTCCCAGCCCGACCGCGAAGCCGCCCGGCACGCCGCCGGCGCGACAGCCCAACGTCACCGCCAGCATGTGGTCGGTGTCACCCGGCAAAAGCGCGCACATATCCCGCGCGCGCTCGGCGTCGCCCGCATCGACCCAGCCCCGGCCGAGCATCGTCTCGGCCAGCCGGGCCTTGCGGCCCAATCCCAAACGGAACAATTCGGCGAAACCCGGTTTCATGGCGTCCATACCCCATTGTGGCAATTTCCCGGCCGCTTGTCACCCCCCGGGGAGGGCACCCAAAACGCGAGGGGCGGCGAAGCGCCGCCGACCGGAGATGCCAGGCCACGTCGCCGGCGAGGGAGGAAACCGTTCGAGGAGACCGCGCAAGGGCCGACAGGGCGTCGCGCGGATGAGAGAATTCACCCAGGAGTGTCGACGGCGCGAGGCGGCCGGGGAAACGCGGCGGCCGTGCGATCGGAAAGGAGGGGGAGGACCTCCCGGAAGTGGCGGTGACGATTCCGGTGGGAGGGACTTCCCCCGCGTGGAGTCTCCATCCGTGCGCCCAGAGCGACGCCGACGGTCCAGCGCGGACACGGCCATGATCGACCGGGCCGGCCGGTGATGTCCATTTTTTTGTGCAACCGGGCCGGCCAAGCCCACTGGCCGGGCCGAATCGACTGTCCGGGTGTCACGACTGGGCGCGCAGTCGCGCGACGATCTCCGCCGCCTCGGCCAGATCGCGGGCCACAAGCGTTCCGCCGGCGCGGGCCTCCGCCTCGTGCCGCGCGCCATAGCCGGTCAGCACCAGGATGCCGTCGGCCCCCGCCGCCCGGGCGAGTTCCACGTCGCAAGGCTTGTCGCCGATGACGAAGCCGCGCCCCGCGTCCAGCCCGATCTCCCGGCAGGCGCGCTCCACCAGTCCGGGCAGGGGCTTGCGGCAGTCGCACTGCTCGCCCGGCGCGTGCGGGCAGACGTAAAAGGCGTCCAGCGACGCGCCTCGCGACGCCAACAATTCGATGAGCCGGCCATGCACGCGCTCCACGTCGCCCCGGCCGAAATAGCCGCGTCCCACGCCGGACTGGTTGCTCACCAACACCAGCAGGCAACCCAGCTCCCGCAGACGGCGCAGCCCCTCCGCGACGCCGGGAAGCAGCGCCACCCCGGCCGGGTCGTGCAGATAATGCCGCTCCTCGATGAGCGTGCCGTCGCGGTCGAGGAACACGGCCACGCCGTCGGGGGCGTTCTCTCGACGCAGAAGAAAGCGCCCGGCCGCCGCGAGGGCTTCCGGCGCGGTCATGTCCAGAAAACGCGCCCGCGTCTCCAGCGCGCACAACCGGCCCAAGGCCGCCAGCCGGGGAAGGACGTCCCGTTCCAGTGAGATCGGCGACTCCGGCCAAAATCCGGCCAGGTCTTCCGGCCGCAGCAGACACGCCCCGACGCCAACGAGCCCGGGTCCGCCGCCACCTTGCCCCGCAAGGGCCGTCACCCGTCCCGTTTCGTCCACTATCACGCGGCCATGGCGCGCGGCGGTGTCCGCACGGGCCAGCAGCAGGGCTCCGGCCTCGGGGCGCATGGCGAACCAGTCGGCGAAGGCGGGCCAATCCGCCTCCACGAGGATCCCGCCGTCGAGGACCAGGGCGCGCGACGCCGGATGCAGCTCCAGGGCCAGCCGCAGGGCTCCGCCGGAGCCCAGGGATTCATCCGCGCGGGAATAGGACAGCGTCATGCCGCGATAGCTCCCGCCCAGGCGGTCTTCCAGCCGCTCCGTCCATCCGGCGCAAAACACCACGCGCCGCAGGCCGCAGTCGGCCAGGCGATCAAGAAAATAATAAACGCAGGGCCGGCCAAGCACCTCGTCCAGGACCACGGGACGGGCGGCCGCGACGGGAGCGGGGGGCGTTTCGAATCCGTCCGCCAGGATATAAGCCGTGAGGTCGCTGAGGTCGCGCATGGAATACTTTGTCGCCGAAGCGGTTGGAGGTTGGGGGAAAGGGGGTCCCCCGGGCCCAAGGCCTCCCGCGCTGCGCGCACGTGGGCCATGCCGGCGTGGAGCCAGACCGGCGACAGCAGCGACATCGGAGCCGGACGATGCCCATCGTTTTCCCGATGCGGCGGGCACGCGGCCTCACACGCGGAGCCGGGCTTCGCCGCGAGGATGGCCGTGGATGCATTTGATACGAACCGCGCGATCTTGTCCACCGCGAAGGCCGACGCGCGGGCGGCGGCGCGGGGGGGCTCTCCGATGCCACGGCGTCCACCGCGCGGGCCACGAGCCGCAAGGCCGAAGGGGAAACGCCAGGACCGGTCCAGTTCTCCCTCCCCTGTGTGCAAATGTTTGCCATTTTTTGCGCAAGATATTGCAGGAAGGAGGAACGAACATGGTGTAACCTTCGCGCGTCTGGGGCCGTCTAACCCCTGGCACGAATCTGGCAAACAAATGTTTGAAGCACCGAACGCCGGGGCGACGCGCCCGGGCGACACCGGTCGGTTTCATGCCGCCGCCAGGGCGCTGGCGCATTCCAACGGTCAGGAGTTCCCTTTGAACGTTCTCACAAAGCTCAAGAGCAAGACGGGCGTGGCGGTTCTCGCCTGCGTCATCCTCATCGCGGCAGGCTTCGGCTACCACTATGCGCGCGGCGGCGGCGCGCAGGTGACATATCGCACGCAGGCCGCGACGCGCGGCGACATCAGCGCGACGGTCACGTCCTCGGGCAGCATCGCCCCGCTCGTCACCGTCACCGTGGGCACGCCCGTCTCCGGCATCATCAAGTCCCTCTCCGCGGACTACAACTCCAAGGTCACGCAGGGGCAGGTCATCGCGCAGATCGACCCGGCCACCTACAAGGCCCAGGTGGAGGAGACGCGCGGCAGCTATCTGAACGCCATAGCCAACGTGGAAAAGGCCAAGGTGACGCTGGTGGACGCCCAGCGCACGCTCAAGCGCTATCAGGCCCTGGTGAAGGACGGCTCCGTGGCCGTGAGCGACTACGACACCTACGCCACAGCCGCGGCCTCGGCCAAGGCGGCTCTCCGCGCCGCACAGGCCACCGTGGCCCAGACGCTGGGCTCGTACGATCAGGCCCGCACCAACCTCAACTACACCACGATCATCTCTCCCGTGAACGGCATCGTCATCTCCCGCGCGGTCGAGGTCGGCCAGACCGTCACCGCCAGCATGTCCACTCCCACGCTGTTCACCATCGCCCAGGACCTGACCAAAATGCAGATCAACGCCACGGTGGACGAGTCGGACATCGCCAAGGTGCGCGAGGGCGGCAACGCCACCTTCAGCGTGGACGCCTACCCCGACCAGACCTTCCCCGCCGTGGTGACGCAGGTGCGCAACGCCGCCACCACCACCTCCAACGTGGTGACGTACAGCGTCATCCTCGCCGTGGACAACAAGGATCAGCGCCTGCGTCCGGGCATGACGGCCAACGTGACCTTCGTCACGGCCCAGCGCTCCGGGGTCGTCAAAATGCCCACGGCCGCCCTGCGCTACCGGCCCTCCGCCGCACAGAAGCAAACGCCGCCCAAGCTCGAACCCGGGCGGAAGCACGTCTATGTGCTGCGCGACGGCAAGCCGACGCCCGTCATCGTCACCCTCGGCATCGGCAACGACAAGGAGACCGAGGTGACCAGCGGACTTTCCCAGGGCGACCTGCTCGTGCTGGGTGAGGACTCCGGCGCAAGCGGCTCCGGCAAGGGCTCCTCCAGTCCCTTCGGCTCGCGCGGACCCGGCATGGGGCCGCGATAGGCCGGCGGGGGAGGAGCGCCATGAACGAGGAAATCGTGCGCATCGAGGAGCTGGCCAAGGTCTACAGGATGGGCGACGAGGAGGTGCACGCCCTGCGGGGAGTCTCCCTCTCCGTCCGCAGCGGGGAATTCGTGGCCATCATGGGCTCCAGCGGATCGGGCAAGTCCACCTGCATGCACATTCTCGGCTGCCTGGACCGGCCCACCTCCGGCCGCTACGCCCTGGACGGCGTGGCCGTGGAGAAGCTGGACAAAAACGCCCTGGCCGAGATCCGCAATAAGAAGCTGGGATTCGTGTTCCAGGGCTTCAATCTGCTCTCGCGCACCAGCGCGGTGGAAAACGTGGAGCTGCCGCTGGTTTACGGACGTGTGGACGCCAAGGAACGCCACGAGCGCGCCCTGGCCGCCCTGGCCATGGTGGGGCTGGCCGAACGCTCCGGACACATGTCCAATCAGCTCTCCGGCGGCCAGCAGCAGCGTGTGGCCATCGCCCGCGCCCTCGCCGGCGATCCCGCCCTCATCCTGGCCGACGAGCCCACCGGCAACCTGGACTCGCGCATGAGCGAGGAGATCATGGATATCTTCAGACGCCTGAACGACCAGGGCAAGACCATCATCATGGTCACCCACGAGCCGGACATCGCCGCCCACGCCGGCCGGCAGGTCACCTTCAAGGACGGACGCATCATCCACGACTCCGGACCCCGCCCCGCGCCCTCGCGTGAGCGCATCGCCGAACTCGCCGCCGAGCTCTCCGCCCGCAGGGAGGCCTAGGAATGGACATCATCCTGCCCATCCGCATCGCGGCGCGCGCTCTGCGCGTGAACCTCATGCGCTCGTTTCTGACCATGCTCGGCATCATGATCGGCATCGGCGCGGTCATCGTCATGGTGGCCGTCGGCTCCGGCGCGACCAAACAGATTTCCGACCAGATCGCCACCATGGGCTCCAATCTGCTGCTCATTCTGCCCGGCAGCACCACCAGTTCCGGCGTCCACGCGGGCATGGGCTCACAGCCCACGCTGACCATCGAGGACGTGAAGGCCATCCGCTCCGAATGCCCGTCCGTCCTGCGCATCGCCCCAGAGCTGCGCGGCACCGCCCAGCTGGTGGCCGGCAACATGAACTGGTCCACGGAACTCACCGGCACCACTCCCGATCTGTTGCAGATTCGCGAATGGAAGCTCGCCAGCGGCCGCGAGATGACCTCCTCCGACGTGGACACCGCGCAGAAGGTCTGCCTGCTGGGCCAAACCGTGGCCACCAACCTCTACGGCGACGAGGACCCCACGGGCAAGCAGGTGCGCATCAAGGGCGTGCCGTTCCTGGTCATCGGCCTATTGCAGGCCAAGGGCCGCAGCGCCCAGGGCACGGATCAGGACGACGCGGTCTTCCTGCCCTTCAGCACCGCCCAGCGCAAAATCCTGGGCAATCCCTTCCCCGGCACCGTCGGTCCCACCCTCGTCCAGGCCATCGACGAGTCCAGAATCGACCAGGCGCAAACCGAAATCACCGCCCTGCTCGACCAGCGCCACCACATGAGCGCCACCAAGGACCGCGACTACAACGTGCGCAACCTCTCGGAAATCCTCGCCGTCTCGCAGCAGTCGGCCAAGACCATGAGCGTACTGCTCGGCGCGGTGGCCTCCATCTCGCTGCTCGTGGGCGGTATCGGCATCATGAACATCATGCTCGTCTCCGTCACCGAGCGCACGCGGGAAATCGGCATCCGCATCGCCATCGGCGCCAAGGAACGCGACATCCTGCTGCAATTCCTGGCCGAGGCGGTGCTGCTCACCATGCTCGGCGGCGTCATCGGCATCATCCTCGGCGTCACGGGAGCGTTGCTCGTCTCGCATTTCCTGGGCTGGGCCACGCTCATCTCCGGGCAGGCCATCGTGCTCGCCGTGGCCTTCTCCAGCGCCATCGGCATCTTCTTCGGCTTCTACCCCGCCCGCAAGGCCGCCGCCCTCAACCCCATCGACGCCCTGCGCTACGAGTAGCGAAGCGAGGGAATAGGGAGGCGGGATGGGGCGCATCCCCCAGGGAGAAGACGCCCCCCAGCGGTGCACGTCCCAAAACGACGACGGGGCGAGGAGTTGTTACGCTCCCCGCCCCATCCATTCCAGCCCCCAAGCGTCCAGCCGGTTGACCGGGGCATCGACGCAGTAGCCGTAGAGTTCCTTGTCGCCGCCCTTCGCGCCCATGGGGTCCAGCGCGGTGAAGCGCCCCGTGTCGGCGTCGTAATCGCGCCAGAGTTAGGAAGAATTCCTCAGTCCCCATCCTCAGTGGACATCCCCCTCGACCTCATTCGCCGCATAGCGACTTTTGCATTGTTCGCAATTGTAGTATGTCTCGCGTCGCAGAAAATGCACAAGGCTAAGGCAGAGTTCGCCAACGGCCAGCAGAAGATAGGCTGCGCCAGCCCACCAAGCGAAGAGTGCCCACACCAACGCCCCAGCGAGATTGATCCAGCCGCTGCGGTTGTGTCGATCTTGCTCCAATGGTTGTCCACAATTAGGGCAAGTTGGTCTGCTCTTCATTCTTCAGTCCTGCATCGTTCCGTCATCGGTCGGCTTATAATTATCCTCAAACCAAGTGATAGCTTTTTCCACTTTTTCCTTGACCGGTGGGTATTCCAAAACCGTCGCCAGAGCCATCCCTGTGCCGAGCCCCAACACTCCGCGTACTGCCGCTCCGGCCAACCGTTCTGCGCCGTATGCTTTGGCGCCATACCCCATGGCGGCATTCCAAAGCCCGCTTTTGATCCCACTACCAACGATGTGCGTGCCGGCAGTTTTGGCTGAATCACCATCCTCGTTCCCAGTGGAGCCATTCTGAGCCGTCTTGCTTTCCAGCCCCCACACATCCAGCCGGTTGACCGGGTCATCGACGCAGTAGCCGTAGAGGTCCTTGTCACCGCCCTTCGCGCCCATGGGGTCCAGCGCGGTGAAACGCCCCGTGTCGGCGTCGTAATCGCGCCAGACGAAGCGCGTCAGTCCGGTGTCGGCGTCGAGGAGTCCCCCCGCGAAGCCGAGGGGAAGCCGGAGCACCCCTCGAATCCCCCGAAGGGGGTTGCCGAAGGCGTCGTACCGCATCGTCTGTACAACGTTTCCGTCCATGTCGGCAAGGGCGCGCGGCGTGCCCAGGTGATCGGAAGAAATGAGAAAGGACGCCTCGCCGTCGGTCACGCCGATGGGCGTGCGGCCCGGGCGCGCCGGATCGTACACCAGCCGCCACCAGCGCTCGCCGTCAAAAAATTCCCGCAAGCGCAGCGCGTCCAGCCACTCGAAGGCCTCCACGAGCCCGCCGTCGATGCGTTTTTCACGCCGCAGCCCATTGGAATCGTAAGCGTATTCGATGCGCTGGCCACCGGGCATATCCACCGCCAGCAGCAGGCCCGAAGGCTCGTAGAGGTAACGCGTCTCGCGTGGATTCGAGGCGGCGCCCTCGATCTTCAAATTGCGGGGGCAAAATGCGTCGATGACGGCGAAAAGGGAAACTTTTGAAGGGGCCCCAAACGAATCGGCCCGGAATGGCGAAAGCCATTCCGGGCCGATTCAGTTAAGCACAAGGGAATTGTTGAATCCTCCACCGACGCTTGGCGCAAGACGACGGAGCGCAGGCCGTGCCCGTGTCACCTGTAAAAGCCTTTGGAAGGGGGGGGCTCGGGGGGAGAACCTTTCCAGCGGAAAGGTTTCCTCCCGAATCCCGCCCAACGGCCCCGCGAACGGCTAACGTCCAGGATCGCAGGTGGGGGCGGAGGCGGGGTCGAGGTCGAGGACTTCCTCGCCGCGAATGTAATGCATGATGCGCGGGTTATCCACGGCGGCGAGCAGGTTGGCGATGGCCCCGCGCAGACGCTCCACGCCGCCCAGGGCGCAGCCGATGAGTTCGACTTCACGCGCGAGGTCGATGATGTTGGCGAGCTTGACGCGATCCTCCGGCGAGGCATGGGTGACGACGAGGTCCATGTCCTCCTTGACGAGCTCCAGGCAGTTCTTGATGACGGAGAGCGCGTTGTTGCCCACGTGGGCCATGCCGCCGGCGGCCTTGGCCAGGGCGTCGCGGCCGATCTCCAGGCGCGACCCCACGGTGAGGGAGACGATGCGCGTGCAGTCGGACAGAAAACTGTGGTCGTAGTGGCTGAAGTAGTTCTCCACGCGCGAATAGAGCATGATGAGGCCGAAGGGCCTGGTGTCGTGCCCGCGCAGGATGAAGGCCAGCCGGGAGCGGTAGCCCTCCTGGTAGGCCACGCAGTCGTATGATTCGCCGCCGCGCTCCGAACTTTGCAGGTTGTTGGAGAGCACGTAGCTCCACTGCTTTTCGGCCACGGCCTTCATGACCGGGTGGCCGGGGATGCTCTCCTCCATGGCGCGCACGAGGATGGGCGTGCTGGTGCCGTGGAGCGTGTTGGCGGCCACGTTGATCCATTCGCCGCTGGCGTCGCGCAGGCGGCAGACGAAGAGGTCGGCCTCCAGGAACTCGATGAGCACGTCGGCGCTCTGCTCCAGCACCTCCTCGGAGGTTTGGAACTCGCCGCCCACATTCACCAGCGCGTAGAGAATCTGCATGGTGAGGCTCTGTTCCTCGTGGGAACGCTGCAGGGTGCTGAAGCGCTGCTCCATCCGGGCGAGTTCCTCCTTGGCGCGGCCGCGGCGGCGCAGACGCGCGGCGATGGGCTGGTCGAGCTTCGAGCGGATGTCGCTGAGCATGGGCAGCAGCGAGCGCCAGTCGAAAACCTTGGCGCGCGCGTCGATGAAGACGGGCGTTTTTCCCGCGGCTTCAAGCCCGGCCTTGATGGAGCGCATAAGATCGCACATGGCCCGGCGAACGACCGGCGGCGCGGCGGCCATGATGTCCATGAGCTGCTTGCGGATGGGCGGTGGGGGATAGGGACAAACCTGAGGCTGAATGCTGCGCGGCATGATTTCTCTCGTACAAACGATGTTTCAAGCAACGGGACAAAATTCCCGCGAATGCCGCGAATATACCCCCCACCGAGGGTTTGGCAAGCATTGTGCACAAAGGCACAAGAGCGTGTGGGGCATCGCCTCGCGGAGTGATTTCCCGTGACGCGCCCCTCCGCTATGCCCTCAGTCACCTCCGCCGGGAGGCGGCCGGCGCGTTCCGCCACCAGCGACGTCGAAGAAGCGCAGAGCCTCATCCAGTCCGGCCGCCTGGCCCGACAGCGCCTCCGACGTGGCGGACATTTCCTCCGAGGCGGCGGCATTCTGCTGAATCACGTGGTCCAGCTGCTGGATGGCCTTGTTGATTTGCTCCGCGCCCACGCTCTGCTCCCGGCTGGCGGCGGTGATCTCCTGCACCAGCTCGGCGGTGGAGCGGATGGCCGGCACGAGTTCCAGCAGCAGCCGCCCGGCCTCGTCGGACACGCGCACGCTGGAGTCGGCGAGTTCACCAATCTCCGCCGCGGCGTGCCCACTACGCTCGGCCAGCTTGCGCACCTCCGCCGCCACCACGGCGAAGCCCTTGCCGTGTTCGCCGGCGCGCGCGGCCTCGATGGCTGCGTTGAGGGCCAGCAGATTGGTCTGCCGGGCGATCTCCTCGACGATACCGATCTTGTCGGCGATTTCGCGCATGGCGGAAACGGTCTGAGCCACGGCCTCGCCGCCGCGCAAGGCCTGTTCGGCGGACTTCTGGGCCAGCGAGTCGGTGCGACCGGCGTTTTCCGCGTTATGGGCGATGTTGGCGGTCATCTGCTCCATGGACGAGGAAATCTGCTCCACCGCGGCGGCCTGGGACACGGCCCCCTGCGAAATGGACCGCGAGGCGGACGATAGCTCCGAACTGCTGGCGGCCACGCCGGCCGCGCCCGCGCGCACGCGGTCGATGATGGCCGCGAGTTCCGACATCATGCCCGAAAACGCCCGGGCCAAAGCGCCCATTTCCGCGCGGAACGCGCCCTGCGGCCGGGCGGAAAGATCGCCTTCCGCCGCGCGCTCGGCAGTGGCGCGCAGCCGCCACAGCGGATCGATGACGCCGCGCTGCAACAGCGTCCAGGCCAGACCGAACACCCCGGCCAGCACCAGGGCGCTCCAGCCCAGCGCCATGGCCATGGCCTGATTCTGCCGGGCGCGCGCGCCCTCCTTGCTGGTGATGATCTCGAACGCGCCGTGGATTTCGCCCGCGCGCCAGCCTTCCTTCACGCCGCCCACGGGATCGGGCGCGCCCTTGGGGTCACCGTGGCAGTACAGGCAGTCGGGTGTGAGGCGAATGGCCCGGAAGTAACGGATGCGGTCCGGTTCGCGCACCACCAGCTCGTCCAGATTTCCGGCCGTCAGCTGGTCGAGGACGCGGCGCTCCTCGGTCGTGGGCTCGTTTTCGGGATTGCGGGGATCGACCTTGGGCACGCGGAAGGTATAGCCCACGCGCTCGGCGTTCTCCCGCGCCATGCGGATGGCGGTGACCACGGGCACCGCGCCCACGACCTTGTCCTTGGGGATCTGGTCCAGCGGGCGCATGACCCCCGCCTGAATCTTAACGCTCATTTCGCTGCGGGCGCTCTCGGCCATGAGCACGATGGCCCGGCTCTTGTCCAGCAGCCCCTGCTCGGAAAAATTATGGATGGAGCCCACAATGAAGGCCCCCATGACACAGGCCACGATGACCGGCCCCGCAAGAGTGATGGCCAGAAGCCGCCATTTGACGCTGAGGTTCGCCAGCATTGCGCGCTCCCGCTGTCGAGTGGACGCCCGTGGGGGGGATGAGGGCACGTTGTCTTCCCTGTAGCACGACTGCGCGCCCGCGCGCAACGTCCGTTCACGCTTTGGAGGCAAGTCCGTCAGCCGGCCGCCTCCTGCTCCTCCTCAAGTCCCCGGGCGGTCAGGCGCGCCAGCTCCCCGGCGGCTGCGGAAAGCCCGTCCGCACGCCAGGCCGCCGCCATCTCCACTGCCGGCAGACCGGGCGAGAGCGGCCGCAGGACCACGCCACGGCGCGTCCAGTCCGCGGCAGATGCCGGAACCAGACTCGCGCCCAGCCCGGCGGCCACCAGGGCCAATGCGGCGTGCTTTCCCGTCACCTCCTGCGCGATGTGCAACTCCGGCCCATCCGGCCCCTCGCTTCCGGCCGCCCGCCGTAGCGCCATGACGATGTCGTCATACAACGCCGGCAGGTTCGCGCGGGGAAAGAGGATCAGCGGCAGGCGCGCGGCCTCGGCCAGCGGAGCGACCTCGCGTGCGGCCAGAGGATGCCCCTCCGGCAGGGCCAGCACATAGGGTTCGCGCGCCACCAGCCGCGTCGAGAGCCCACGAAGGTCCCGCACATTCCGCACGAACCGGATGAAGGCGATGTCCAAACGCCCGGCCCGCAATTCGTCCAGCTGCGCCGGAGTGGACAACTCGCGCAGACGAAGGTCCACGTCCGGCCGCTCACGCCGGAAGACCACCAGGGCCCGGCACAGACAGGCGTCCATCACCGGGTTCATGTAACCGACCATGAGTTCCCCCGCCTCGCCCCGCTCCACGCGCCGGGCCAGCCGAGCCGCCGCCTCCACGCGTTCCAAAACGCCCCGCGCCTCGGGCAGAAACGCCGCGCCCGCCGGTGTGAGCCGCACGCTGCGACTGCTGCGCGCGAACAGCCGCGCCCCGATCTCCTCCTCCAGCGCGCGTATCTGCTGGCTGAGCGGCGGCTGGGCCATGTGCAACCGCGCGGCCGCGCGGCCGAAATGCAGCTCCTCGGCCACGGCCACAAAATAACGTAAATGTCGCAGTTCCATATTCAATACTTATAACATATCAATCTTGACTGAACAATATATTTCACATCTCAAAAATATGGCCCTACGCTTTCGAAAAACACAGGAGGCATTTATGAATTCCGAACGGATGCGCAAGGGACGGGAACTGCTCGCACGGTTGAGCCCGGGGGCGGAGGACATGCTGCACGCCGCGTTGGACGACATCGCGCCGGACATGGTGGAGATGACGATGGGCTTCGGATACGGCGACATCCACAGCCGGCCCGGCTTGGCCACGGCCGACCGGCAGGTGGCCACGGTGGCCGCGCTCATCGCCCTGGGCAACGCCGAGCCGCAGCTGGCCTTCCACCTGGACGCCAGTCTGAACGCCGGGCTCAGCGCGCGTGAGCTCGTGGAGATCGTCCTCGTGACCACGGTTTTCGCCGGATTCCCGGCCGGGCTCAACGCCCTTGCCGTGACGCGGCGCGTATTCGCCGCCCGGGGAATCGCGCCCGAGGTGGCCGCCCCGCTCGAAGGCACGCGGCGCGAACGCGGGCTGTCGGCATTGGCGGCCACGAGCGGCGACTCGGGACGGGCCGTGTTGGACGCGCTGAACGACCTGGCCCCGGAGATGGCCGAGTACATCCTCGACTTCAGCTATGGCGACGTGATCTGCCGACCGGGTCTCTCCGCCCGGCGCAAGGAGATCGCCATGGTCGCGGCGGCCGCCGCGCGCGGAACCATGCGCCCGCAGCTCATGGTCCACGCCCGCGCCGGTCTGCACGTGGGGCTGACGCGCACGGAACTGACGGAGCTGGCCGTGCAGATGGCGGCCTACGCCGGATTCCCGGCGGCGCTCAACGCGCTTTCCGCCCTGCGCGAGGTCTTCGCCCGGGCCGACGCCGGTGCGGCCTAGCCAGACGGAAAAGGGCGGACCGCCATGTACCGACGGACCGCCCTTCGCAGTGGAATCTTGGGGGGATTGGGCTAGCCGCCCAGGTAGGCCTTTTTGACCTCGGGATCAGCGCGCAGCTCCTCGCTGGTGCCGCTGGCCGTGATCTCGCCCGTGTCGAGCACGTAGCCGCGGTGGGAGAAACGAAGGGCAAGGTTGGCGTTCTGCTCGATGAGCAGGATGGTGAGGCCGCTCTGGTTCAGCTCCTTGAGGGCGCGGAACATATCGTACATGAGCAGCGGGGCAAGCCCCATGCTCGGTTCGTCGAGCATGAGGAACTGACACTTGGTCATGATGGCCCGGCCCATGGCCAGCATCTGCTGCTCGCCGCCGGAGAGCGATTCACTGCGCTGCTTGCGGCGCTCGGCCAGGCGGGGGAATAGCTGGTACACGCGCTCGTAGTCGCGCTCGATGTTCTCGCTCCCGTCGGTGCGGGCGTAGGTGGCCAACCGCAGGTTCTCCTCCACCGTGAGGTTGCCGAAGATGCGGCGGCCCTCGGGCACCAGCGCCATGTTCAGATCGCTGACGACCTTGTGCGGCGGCACGTTCAGCAGGCTCTGCCCCTTGTAGAGGATGTCGCCCTCGGTGACGCGGGGGGCCTCCGGCGGGGGCAGGCGGCAAATGCTCATGAGCGTGGTGGACTTGCCCGCGCCGTTGGCGCCGATCAGGGTCACGATCTCGCCCTCGTCCACATGCAGCGAGATCCCGTGCAGGGCCTCGATGTTTCCGTACCGGACCTTCAGGTTTTTGACTTCCAGCAGCGTGTTCAAATCGTATCGTCTCCGAGGTAGGCTTTGATGACCGTGGGGTTGGACTGGATCTCCTCGGGCGTGCCGTCGGCGATGGTGGTGCCGAAGTCCACGACCTTGATGCGCGAGCACAGGCTCATGACGACCGTCATCTGGTGCTCGATCATCCAGATGGTGACATTGAAGCGCTCGTGGATCCACCGAACCAGCTTGATGAGTTCCTCGACGTCGGCTGAGTTGAGGCCGGCGGCGGGCTCGTCGAGCAGCAGCAGCGCGGGCTGCACGCTCATGGCGCGGGCGATCTCCACGCGGCGCTGCACGCCATAGGGCAGGTTGCGCGGCAGCTCATGGGCGAATTCCTTCAGGTCCATGGCCTCCAGCAGCTCCCAGGCGATGCGGTCGATCTCCTTCTCGCGCGTCATGTAGTTCTTGGTGCGCAAAAAGCAGTCCAGCAGGCTGTAGCCAAGGCGGTAGTGCTGGGCGATGCGGATATTGTCCAGCACGTCCATCTCGCTCCAGAGGCGGATGCCCTGGAACGTGCGCGCCACGCCGAGCGCCGTCACCTGATGGGGCCGCAGGCCGCGGGTGTCCTTCCCTTTGAAGCGGATGGATCCCTCGCTGGGCTGGTAGAACCCCGAGATGAGGTTGAACACGGTGGTCTTGCCGGCGCCGTTGGGGCCGATGAGCGCGACCACCTCGTGCTCGCCGAGCTCGATATTGAAGTCGTTCACCGCAATCAGGCCGCCGAAGCGGCGAGTGAGTCCGTTTATCTCAAGAAGCGACATGCTCTCTCCGGCTCGCTATTTGAAGGAATAGTACTTGCGCAGCTTGGGGAAGAAATCCGACAGCTCGCGGTTGCCCATGAGTCCCTCGGGGCGGAACTGCATGAGCAGAATGAGCAGCAGCGGAATGACCACCCATTTCCAAACATCCAGGAAACGCAGCGCCTCCATGAGCACCGTGTAGCTCACGGCCGCGATGGCCGCGCCCGAGAGCGATCCCATGCCGCCCAGGTAGACCATGACCATGACCTCGGTGGAGCGCATGATATCGAAGCTCTGCGGGTTCACGTAGCCCAGCACGTGGGCGTACAGCCCGCCCGCCAGACCGGCCAGGCCGGAGGACAGCATGAAGGCGATGAGCTTCATGTGGTTGGTGTCCACGCTCATGATCTCGGCGGCGATCTCGTCCTGACAGATGGCCGGCACGCCCTTGCCCAGCGTGGAGGAAACGAAGCGGCGCAGAATCCATATGGTGAAGACCATGCCCAGGAGCACGAAGATGAGCATCCAGGGCAGGTCGATCATGTTCTCCATGTCGCGCACGGTGGCGCTCATGCCCATGAACCCGCGCGGACCGCCGACGAACTCCATGTTGTTGATGGCCGAGATGACGATGTAGTTGGCGGCCAGCGTGATGATGGCCAGATAGTCGCCGCGGGTCTTGAACGAGGGGATGGCCACGACCAAACCCGCCACGGCCGCCGCCATCGAGCCAATGAACAGCGCGATGGGGAGGCCGATGAAGGCCAGCTGCGGAGGCAGCAGCGGCGCGCCCAGCATCTGGTTCTTGCTGAACATCAGCACCGTGCACAGGGATGAGACATACGCCCCCACGCACATGAACCCGCCGTGCCCGCACGAGAACTCGCCCATGTAGCCGTTCACGAGGTTGAGGCTGGCGGCCAGAATCACGTTGACCCCCATGAACATGATCACGGAGAGGTAATAGTCGTCCAGCAGGTGGAACTGGGCCAGCGCCACGAGGGCGACGATGCAGGCGAACAGCCCGATGGTGAATACTTTTTTCTGCATTTGCGCGCCTCGCCTAGATCTTCGTGGTCTCGGCCACGCCGAACAGGCCGGTTGGCCGCAGCCAAAGAATGATCAGAAGCACCGAGAAGGCGAAGAGATCGCGCAGGGTGCTGGGGAACACGGCCACGACGCCGATTTCGATGAAACCAAGCAGGAAGCCGCCCACGATGGCGCCACGGATGTCGCCGATGCCGCCCACGACGGCGGCGATGAAGGCCTTCCAGCCGATGAGCGCGCCCATGTAGGGTTCGAGGATGGGGTAGCTCATGGCGAAGAGGATGCCGGCGAGCCCCGCCATGCCCGAGCCGAGCACGAAGGTGACCACGATGATGGTGTCGAGCGGAATGCCCATGAGCGGAATGGCGAACTTGTCGTAGCTGATGCCGCGCATGGCCATGCCGATTTTGGTGCGCGTGACGATGAACTGCAGCATGGCGAACACGATGATGGCGGCCACGATGACCACGACCTTGAGGTTCGTCACCGCCACGCCGCCGATGTTCCACACGACCTTGTCGATGAGGTCGGGGAAACGCTTGCGGGTGGCGCCCAGCAGGGCCAGGTTGCCGTTTTCCAGCACCAGACCGGCCATCAGGGCGGTGATGACCACGTACAGACGGTTGGCGCCCTTGCGGCGCAGCGGCCGGTACGCCGTGCGCTCCAGCGTCACGCCGACAAGCGCGGTGAGGATCATGGTGACGGGCACGGTGATGGCAAGCGCCACGGCCGGGCTGACATGCAGCCCCACGTTGAACCCGCCGGTGGCCCCGATGAGCGTGACCGCCAGGAAGTAGGCGATGTATGCGCCCACCATGAAGATGTCGCCATGGGCGAAGTTGATGAGCCGGAGCACGCCGTACACCAGCGTGTAGCCCAGCGCGATCAAGGCGTAGAAACTGCCGAACTGCAATGCGTTCAGGATGTTCTGAAAGATTTCCACCGGGACACCTTGGCTTTTGGATAATGCTCGCGCGCGGCCCGCGCCGTACCTAAGGAAGGCGGGCGGGGACCTTGTGACGGCCCCCGCCCGCGATCATGCCATTTTCGTCGTTACTCGGGGCAGACGGATTGCTTGAACACGAACTTGCCCTCGGGGCTGATCTGGACGACCACGGCGCACTTGGCGGGGTCGCCGGTGCCGGCGAACTTCATCTTGCCGGTAATGCCGTCGAACTCCTTGATGTTGGCCATGGCGTCGCGAATGGCCTTGCGCTCGGTCTTCACGTCCTTCTCGACCTTGCCCACGTTCTGGATGGCCTGCAGCACCAGACGGGTGGCGTCCCAGGTGAGGGCGGCCACGTCGTCGGGCACGTACTTGTACTTGGTGTTGAAGCGGTCGATGAACTCCTTGGTGGCGCCCTGCGCGCCGGCGGCGGCGTAGTGGGTGCTGAAGAACTGACCGATGCAGTCCTTGCCGCAAAGGGTCATGAGCTCGGCGGAGCCCCAGGCGTCGGAGCCCATGAAGGGACCCTTGTAGCCCAGGTCGTGGGCCTGCTTCACGATGAGCGCGACCTGATTGTAGTTGTCGGGCACGAAGATGAAGTCGGGCTTGGCCGCGACGATCTTGGTCAGCTGGGCCGAGAAGTCCTGGTCCTTGGTGCCGTGCGACTCGTAACCGACCACGGTGCCGGCACCCATCTTCTTCTCCCACTCCTGCTTGAAGATCTCGGCGAGACCCTTGGAGTAGTCGTTGGAGATGTCGAAGATGACCGCGGCGGTCTTGGCGCCGAACTGCTTGGCGGCGAAGTTGGTGGCCACGGGACCCTGGAAGGCGTCGAGGAAGCACGCACGGAAAACCCAGGGGCGGTCCTTGGTGGTGTCGACGTTGGTGGACCACGGGGTGACCATGACGGTCTGGGCGTCGTTGCAGGTGGCGGCGGCCGGAACAGCCTGCTTGGAGGAATTCGGGCCGACGATGGCGACCACGCCATCCTGGTTGATCAGCTTGAGGGCGGCGTTGAC
Source organism: Desulfocurvus sp. (assembly GCA_020692325.1). Lineage (GTDB taxonomy): Bacteria > Desulfobacterota > Desulfovibrionia > Desulfovibrionales > Desulfovibrionaceae > Humidesulfovibrio. Next base: position 42,083 of record JAIMKR010000016.1, on the reverse strand, counting down.
GGCGCTCTCGGCCTTGGCCTCGTTATCCTGGTAGACGAACTCGAGTTTGTACTTCTTGCCGCCCACCTCCAGGCCACCCTTGGAGTTGATGTCCTCTTTGAGCATCTCGGCGGCGAACTTGGAAGCCTCGCCGACCTTCGGGATGTCGCCGGTCAACTCAAGGTTGAAGCCAACTTTGATAGTGTTGCTGTCCTTGCCGCAGCCGGCCAGCGCGAAGGCGCCCAGGCCGAGGGCGAGAACCACGAACAAAATCTTGACGGTCGTTTTTTTCATCCGATCCTCCTGACGAAATTTGTAAAAACCCGTGCAACCCATTGTGTAGTGTCGATCATTACCTCAAACCCATTTGGAGTTCAAAGGTTTTTTTACCCCACCTGTTCGTATCGAACATTCACCGAATATTATTCTGCCGTCCGGTTCCACAAGCCGCGTTGATTCTGGCCGACCTTTCGTGTATCTTTCCGTCTGTTCCACGGAATTTTCTGTCGCAGCACTGGAGAGCGCATGTCGGAAAAAGCCATTCGAAAGGTGCTGGAGCACGCCCACGAGGGGCTGCGCGTCCGGGAAGCCTTTTTTGAAGAAAACGCCCCAAACCTTGTCGAGATCGCCCGGATCACGGCGCTCTCCCTCACCGAGGGCGGCAAGGTTCTTTTCTGCGGCAACGGCGGCAGCGCCGCCGATTGCCAGCACCTCGCCGCGGAGTTCGTCAACCGCTTCAAGCTGGAGCGCCCCCCGCTGCCGGCCATAGCACTGACCACGGATTCGTCCATCCTCACGGCCATCGGCAACGACTACGGCTTCGAGCTGGTGTTCGTGAAGCAGGTGCAGGCGCTGGGCTTGGCGGGAGACATCCTCATCGGCATCAGCACCAGCGGTTCGAGCCGCAACGTGCTCGCCGCCCTGCGCGAGGCCAAGAGCAGGGGGCTGGTCACCATAGGCATGTGCGGCGCCATGACCGGCGAGATGGAGCCCTTGTGCGACCACATTCTGAGTGTGCCCAGCAAGGACACGGCCATCATTCAGGAGGTGCATATCGCCGCCGGGCACATGCTGTGCCATGTGGTGGACCACTTCCTGTTTGAATCCGTCATGGAACTGGGACAGGGGTGATCTCATGCTGCGCGCGCTCGTTGTGGATGATGCGCCGGTGAATCGGGAGTTCCTGCTCCTGGCGCTGGAATCGTTGGCCCGGTGCGATGCCGCCGCCAGCGGCGAGGAGGCGCTCGCCCTGTTCGAGCGCGCCCTGAGCGGTGGGCTTCCCTACGAAGCCGTGTTTCTGGACATAATGCTGCCGGGCATGAACGGATTGCAAACGCTGGAACGCATGCGCACGGCCGAGGACGCGGCGGGACTCCCCGAACCGGCCTGCGCCCGCGTCATCATAACCACCGGACTCGATGACGACCACGCAGCCTCGCGCGCATTCATCAGCGGCCGTGCAGTGTCGTACATGACCAAACCCTTCCGCCTGCGGCAAATCCGCGAGGAACTCGTCAAGCTGGGCCTCGTCGAGGCCGGCTGAGGGCTTCGCCCCACCCGCCCATTCCCGCCCAGGAGGGCCCCATGCAGGAACGCCCCATTCCCTCCATCACCGACCGGCTGGCGGTTTTCGCCGCCACGCTTGGCCCAGTGGGCCGCATACGCAAGGCCCCCGGCACCTGGGGCTCCGCTGTCGCGCTGGCGGCCGCGCCGTGGTGTCTGGTGCCGCTGCCCCTGGCCGCGCGCGCGGGGCTGCTGGCGGTCATTCTGGCCGGTGGGACCTGGGCCGCGGGGCGAGCGGAAAAGGTCCTCGACCGCAAGGATCCCGGCTGTGTGGTGGTGGACGAGCTGTTGGGCCAGTGGACGGCTTTCACGCCGTTCTTCCTTTCCGGCCCCACGCCGACCATGGGGCTGGACCTCTTCGAGCTGTTCCTGCTCTTCCGCTTCTTCGATATTCTGAAGCCCTGGCCCATTCGCGCCGTTGACCAGGGCGTGCCGGGCGGCATCGGCGTCATGCTTGATGATTTCGTGGCAGGTCTGTTCGCCGCCGCCGCCTTCGCGCTGCTGCACCTGTTCATCTAGCGGGCATCGCCCGCTCCACTCCCCCCTCCCGTTCTCGACACAAAAAAACCGCCGTCGCCCTTGCGGGACGACGGCAGCCAATAAATCAAGCGGTCCGCGAAACTAGTTCTGGATCTTGAACTCGTCGCGACGGTTCTTGGACCAAGCGGCCTCGCCGTGACCCTGCTCCAGAGGACGCTCCTTGCCGTAGCTGACGATGGTCATACGGCTGTCGGGGATGCCGAGCTGGTTCAGGAACTGCTGGGCGGCCTTGGCGCGACGCTCGCCCAGGGCGAGGTTGTACTCGCTGGTGCCACGCTCGTCGCAGTGACCCTCGATGACGATGTTGAACATATTGTACTTCTTCAGAGCGTCAGCCTTGGCGTTGAGCACGTCGCGGCTCTCCGGGGTCAGGTCGAAGGAATCGAAGGCGAAGAAGACCATGTTGCCCACAGCCTGCTGGGCCTCGGCGCGCTGAGCGGCACGCAGCTCGTCATCAGACGGGGTGCTGGCGGGGGCAGCCTGGACGGGCTCCTTGTCCGGGATGGTCGTGGTCTGCGGGACGGCGTCGGCGGTCTTCTTGGCGCAGCCGGCCGAGAAGGCGACCACCGAGCCCAACAGGATGGCGCTCATGATAAGACGTTTGGCGTTCATTGTTTCCTCCTTGAAATTCGTTGCGCACGTGCGCGGGTATATTGGCTTCCGGGAGGTTTCCCGGCGGGGCCGCTTATTCATACGCGTGGCATTTTCATACTCTTCCATCAAAAATGCAAGCGAGATTTTTGACCAATCAGTTAAGCGCAGGAGCCACGCCCCAGGCCGGAGCCATTGCGTCGCCAGGGCCCGTGGGGATTTGCTTCGCCGGATCGCCGTACCGGGTGGTGACGAAAATTTTCGACCCGCCCAGACGCGTGGAACAGAAGGAGACGAAATAGCCATCGGGGTCAAAGCTCGGGTCCTCGTCGTTGCCGGGACCGAAGGTGATCTGCCGCTCCTGGTTGACCCCCAGGTCACGGATGAATATGCGCTGCCCCGCGCCCGTCATCCGCGCGAAGACCACAAAACGGCCGTCGGGACTCAGGCTGGGGTGGGTGTTGTACGATCCCTCGTAGGTCACGCGCTCCACCTGGCCGGAGCCGGTATGCAGCAGAAAAATCTGCGGGCCGCCCATACGACCGGAGCAAAAGACCATCTTGTCGCCCGCGAGGTCGAAGCTGGGCGAAACGCTGATGCCCCAGCTGGGCGCCAGCGCCTTGCCGGGATTCATGGCCCCGTCGAGCATATAGATTTCCGCGTGACCATGCAGCGAGAGGGCCACGGCGATGCGGCCGTCCGGGGCGTAGGTGGGGCTGATGGCGATGTTGCCCGGGAACTTGCGCAGACGCGAGAACCGGCCCGCACGATCCCAGATGCCGAGGCGGTGCCCCTTGTCGGAAATATTGGTGTAGGCGATGTGCGCCCCGTTTTTGGACCACGAGGGGCTGACGTTGAAACCACCGTCACGGGTGATCTGGTGCAAATCGCGTCCAAGGGCCGAGGCAGTGTAGATTTCCTTACCGCCCCGCGAACGCTTGGAGAAGGCCAGCGTGGAGTCGAAGAAGCCGCTCTTGCCGGTGAGCACACGCATGAGCTGGGCGCTGAAGCGGTCGCCCACGCGGACAACGCCTCCGGCGTCCACGCCGCTGTACGCCTTGCCCACGAGGAGCTTCTGCGAATACGTCTCGTAGACGCGGGCCTCGATGTTGCCGCCGTTGACGCCGGTGGTCATCACCAGGTCGATGTGGCCGAGCAGCAAGGGCTTGAAGTCGATATTCTCGGCTTTGAGCCCCTTGCTCGTATCGCCGCCGAGCACCTCATTGGGATAGACGAGGTGCAGGAAGGGCAGAAAGCCGATGTCGTTCTGCACCACGCCGACGAAGCTGTTGCCCACGCCGCCGCCCTTGGCGGGCAGCACGAGGATGTTCACCTTGGTCTGCGCCGGGCCGAAGATGTCGAAGCTTGTGATGTCCGCGGCGTGGACGTTGGTGGCCAGCAGCAACAGCAGGCAGCAGGTCAGTATCCAAGTTTTTCGCATGTATATTCTCACCTTATGAGGCATTTTTTACGATTACTCGCCTGAGTGGGAACCCACGGCGTTCCCTGCATTTTCCACCTTGGATGGCGGTTGAAAATGGGGATCATCAAAGCAAAAATTTATCCGCATTTTCCCCTTAAACCCGGCAGGGGGCGGCGGCAGAGTTCCCACTTCCTGCACCGCGTGCAAAACGCTCGCATCGGCTTTGGCGCTGCCCGACGAGGAAACGATTCGCGCGTCGGTGACCTTTCCTTGAGGATTGACCCAGAGCGCCACGCCCGTCACCCAATCTGTCTCATTCCGCTGCGGTATGTAACGCCAATGAACCTTGATCAATTGGGCGGCGATCATTCCATACGCACGCACCGGGTCCGCGACGGCCTTTCGTTGCGCGGACGCGGGCTGGGCGGCGACGGCATTCTCCTTGGGACCAAGCTGGTGCGGCGCATGCGCCGCTTCACCCTCCCCCTCTCGAGCCACGCCTTCCGCCGCCGAGGCGAACGCCGGGCAGGACAACAGGACGAGCAGCAGCGCGGCCGAGCACAAGCACGCTCCACTCATCGGCCGGCACCACCGATGGGAAAGGATCGCCGCCCGGAAAAGATCCGGCGACGTTTTCATGGTGGCCCTGCGCTGCGCCCGGTTCATTTCTTCATCAACTCCTGCAAATTGAAATTCAAATGCAGGCGCGAAAGATTGCGCGAGGGCGGAGGGGGCACTTCGCCCGTCTCCATGACCGCATGCACGGTCGAGGCATCGAACAGCCCGTTGCCGGAGGAACGGGAAACCTTGGCCGAGGTGATCTTGCCATTGGCGTCGATGGTGAGTTCCAGCGTGACCACGAGGTTCTTTTCGAAAGTTTTAGGGTAACGCCAGTGCGGCTTGACGAGCTGGGTGATGATGCCACCATAGGTTCCGGCGATGCCAGTGCCCGAACCACCTGCCCCCGTGCCCTTGCCGCCGAAGGCGCCGCCGCGGCCAGTGCCGCCGGCCGTGAAGATGTTGCCGCCGCTGGACTTGCGCAACGAGGCCAGCGCGCCGGCCACGGGATCCCCCTTGCCGGGGGCCTTGTCCGTGGCGGCCTTGCCCTTGGACTTGGAACCCTCCTCCTTGCGCACGTCCTGCAGGGCCTGCTTGAGCAGATCCTCGCGCGAGGGCTTCTTGGCCACCTGCGGGGCGGGCTTGGCCTTGGCCGGCGGAGTGGGTTCGGGCTTCTTCTTTTCTTCCTTGGCCTTATGCTCGCTGATGAGCTTGGCATCGTCGCGCACCAGGGGCACGGGCTTGGCCACCGGCGTGGGAGCGGCCTTGACGGGAGGAACCGGAGTCGTGGGAGCGGCGGGCTCCTCCTTCTGTTCCTCGGGCTCGTTCTCCGCCAGGGTGGGTGGCCCGCCTGCTGGCTCGCCGGTCTCACCGGCGGCCGGGCTGTCCGACTGGTTGAGCGAGACAAGGTCCACGTTGTACATGGGCTTGTCCATATCGACGATCTTATTGCTGCTCAGATTGAGCAAGGCCAGCGTCACGAGCAGCGCGTGGAGCAAAATCGAAAGAAAGAACGCGCCGGTGCGCCGAGAATCCTGCACGGAAAGACCCCTTGCCGCCCGTTTAATTCTGCGGCTTATTGGTCTGCTTGACGCCCTGGTCGCTCGGCTCGGCAACAAGGCCCAGCTTCTCGATCCCAGCGCTCTTGATCTCGCCCATGACCTTGACCACCAACCCGTAGGGCACGTCCTTATCGGCGCGCAGGTACAGCTGCTTGTTCTGCGCCACCACGAGACTCTGCAATTGCGGAACAAGATTCTCGAAGGGCACGCTGTACTCGTCCAGGTAAATGCCGCCGTCCTTGTTCACCGTCAGCACCATGTGGTCGTTGCCGGTGGGCAGGGTGCGCACGCTACGGGTTTTGGGAAGGTCCACGTCCACGCCCTGAGTGAGCATGGGCGCGGTGACCATGAAGATGATCAGCAGCACCAGCATCACGTCCACGAAGGGCGTGACGTTGATTTCGGCCATGAATCCACGGCCGCCGCCATTCTGCAGGGACATGCCCACTGCGCGCCTCCCCTACTGATGCCGCGAGGAGCCGGAAGCCCAGGAGACCTCGCGTTCGATACGGTTGAGGAACGCGCCGGCGAAGTTGACCATCTCGGTCTCCACCTCGCCCAGCTTGGCCAGCAGATAGTTGTAAGCGATGGTGGCGGGAATGGCCACCACGAGGCCGATGGCGGTGGTGACCAGGGCCTCGGAGATGCCGGGGGCCACGGTGGCCAGCGCCGCGCTCTGCGAAAGACCTATGGAGTGGAAGGCGTGCATGATGCCCCACACCGTGCCGAACAGGCCGATGAACGGCGAGGCGTTGGCGCAGGTGGCGAGGAACGACAGCGAGCTGCCCAGCCGGGTCATCTCGTCGTTCACGCCCTGGCGCAGCACGCGCCGCAGCGTGTCCTTCACGAGCATCCGCTTGCGCTCGCGGTCGATGTCCGCGCGCTCCAGCTTGCGGAACTCGCCCACGGCCATGAGCCCCACCTTGCTCAAGGGCGAGCCGTCGTCGCGGCTCACCGCCTGCAGCCCGGCGGAGAGGTCCGGCGCGTCGTTGAACACGATGTAGCCGCGCGCGACCATGTCCCTGGTGTGCCGGAACAAAAAGAATTTATAGAAGATGATGGTCCAACTCCACAGACTCATCATGGCCAGGAACGCCAACACCACCTGCACGCCCAACGTGGCGCCGGCGATCATGCTCCAAAATCCGCTCTCGGGAACCATGCTCTCACGTCCTCCTCAAGGAAAAATGCATACTGGCGGCCAGGGGGCTATCGCCGGCCCCGGCAGCGCTCCACGATCGCCCAGGCGTTGGCCTCGGCCTGATCGATCTCCACTTGCGTGAGGCCCGCGCCGAGGCCGATCCGGCACCGCATTTCGCGGCTCACGAGATCATCCGGGGCATGGGCGTCGTTGTCGATGACAATGCGCGCGCCGGCCGCGCGGGCCAGTGCGGCCACGTTGCCGTTGCCGTAGCTGTGGCCGCGCCGGGTCGTTATCTCCAGCGCCACGCCGCGCTCGGCGGCGAGCCTGGCCTCCACCTCGCTCAACAGGCCGGGGTGCGCCAGCACGTCCACGCCGGCCTCTATGGCGGCGAGGTTGGTGCCCCGCTCCACCGGTTCCACGATGGTCTCGCCGTGGACCACCACGATCTGCGCGCCGGCCTGCCGCGCCATCCGCGCGAACTCCGCGATGAGCGCGGGCGGCACGTGGGTCAGCTCCACCCCGGCTATCACCTCGATGTCGAAGAAATGCGCATAGGAATCGGTGAGCCGGCGAACGTTCTCGATGATGAGCCCCATGTTGCTCACGTCGGCGTGGTCGGTGATGGCCAGAGCCTTGTAGCCGGCCACCTTGGCCCGACGGATGAGCTCGGCGGGGATGAGCTCGCCGTCGCTGAAAGTCGTATGGGTGTGCAGGTCGATCATCGCCGTCTCACATTTTGTATTTCACGTCGTCGGGCGAAAGGTTGTCCAGTTCGTCCGTCCACTTGTCACGCTCGGCGTCGGCGGCGCCCGTGGCGCGCACGCCCTTGAGCGTGCGGGTTCCGGCCTCCGCCAGCACGGCCTCGGCCACGAGGATGCGCACGCCCGCGCGGGCCGCCACGGCCACGGCGTCCGAGGGCCGGCAATCGACGCGTGTGAAACTATCCTTGCCGCCCGTGCTGCGCAAGAGCACGAGTTCGGCGTAAAAAGTGCCCTTGCTCAGGGAGATGATCTCCACCGAGTGCACCGACGCGCCGAGCGCCTCGGCCTCACGGATGACGAGGTCGTGGGTCATGGGGCGCGGGGTGTCCACCCCGTTGATGGCCAGCGAGATGGCCATGGCCTCCACCGGGCCGATCCAGATGGGCAGGGCGAGATCCTGGGACTCGTCCTTGAGTATGAGCACCGGCGACTGGGCCTTCTCGTCCACCGCCAGGCCGAAAATCGTCATCTCTACCATGGCCGGCCCACCTTTTCCCCCAAGAGGGAGTGGTTCTTGGCCTCGCGCACGCGCACGCGTGTAAAGAGCCCCACCGCATCGTCCGCGGCGCGGCCCTCCTCCCCGTCCAGGCGCACGTTCACCACGCGCCCGGCCTCGTCGCGACCGCGCCAGAAAACGGGGCCGTCGTCCTGCCTGCGGCTCCTCGCCTCCAGCAGGGCCACGACCTCGCGTCCCTCAAGGCTTTTCAGGGCCTCTCTCGTAATGTCATTTTGCAAAGACTGCAAGCGAGCCAGCCGGGCCTTGGACTCGGCCTCCGGCACCTTGGGGCTCATGCGCGCTGCGGCCACGCCGGGCCGATCCGAATAACAGAAGGAGAAGCTGGACTCGAAGCGCACGCGCTCCATCATCTCCAGCGTGGCGGCGAAGTCGTCCTCCGTCTCGCCGGGGAAGCCCACGATGAGGTCGGTGGTGAGCGCGATGTCCGGCCGGGCCGCACGCAGGTCGCGCGCGATGCCGAGGTAGCGCTCGCGGTCGTACTTGCGGCCCATGCGCTTCAGAATGGCGTCGCTGCCGGACTGCATGGGCAGGTGCAGGGCTGGGCACAGGTTCTCCAGATCGCCGAAGGCGCGGATGACCTCGGGGTCGATATCCTTGGGATGCGAGGTCGTGAAGCGCAGCCGCGCCAGACCAGGAATGGCGGCCACACGGCGCAAAAGTTCGGCGAAGCCCACGCCGAAGTCCCTGGACGAGGCGTCGAGTCCGTAGCTGTTCACATTCTGGCCCAGCAGGGTCAGTTCGCGCGCGCCGGCCTCCACCCTGGCCCGGCACTCGGCCAGCACGTCGTCCGGCCGGCGCGACTTCTGCCGGCCGCGCGTGTAGGGCACGATGCAGTAGGCGCAGAAGTTGTCGCAGCCTTGCATGATGTTCACGAAGGCCTGCGCCGGCGACTCCCCGGAAAAAGAAGTTTCGAAGGGGGCTGACTCGCGCTCGGGGTATATGGTAAGGAAGTCCAAAAGGGCGAGGCGCTCGCGCGGATCGTCGGCGAGGCGGTCCAGGGCGTCGGGCGCTGCGGCCACGCCGTCGGAGCCGAACACAAGCCGGACGAAGGGGAAACGCTCGAAAAAGCCGCGGCCAATCTGCTGGGCCACGCACCCGCCCACGGCGGCGGTGATCCCCGGGCGGCCACGGCCGGCCATCCACAGCCGGCCCAGTTCGCTGTAGACCTTCTGCTCGGGCTTTTCGCGCACGCTGCAGGTGTTGACGATGAAAAAATTGGCCTCGTCCTCGTCCGCCCGCCGCCAGCCGCGCGCCAGCAGGGCGCGGGCGAGCCATTCGGAATCGCCCACGTTCATCTGGCAGCCGAAGGTGACCATATGAAAGGTCTTTTCGATGGCCTTCGACTTGGTGTGCATGTTGGGCGTCTGGTCCACGTTGAGGACTCCGAAGCGTTTAAAATAGCGTCCGTCCGGCGCGCGTCGGGGCATAGTCCCCTTCGCCCCCAAGGTCAACAACCTGTCGTCCGCAGGTCAACAGCCGGCGGCGGCGCGGCGTTGAGGGCAAGGGCGGGGACAAAAAACACCGGTCAGCCGGCGCGGTTCCTCCAGGAGCCGTCCCCCGCGCGCGAGCGGGTCCGGCCGAGCGGGGAGACGAGGCCGAAAGACCAGAAACCCTTGTCGTGGCGCGGCTCAACAGTGCTTTTCCATCAATCGGCGCGACCCTCGCCCGATGCGTTTCGTCATGGAATTGACGAAAACGATCAGCATTCTTTTTTGGCGTTTTGCTAAATTTGGAATATACATCGGCACCCGGCTGGCATAGTCATTCCACCGCTCTCCAAGCTCCCGACGCAGACGATACTCCTCGATGAGGGTGCCGAGCAGCAGATAGGCAGAGCCGAACACCGCGAAAACGAGGCCCCCCAATGTCTGCCGGGGGGCGGCGACCAGAAACAGGACGCCTCCCGCGTGCATGGGGTGCCGCACCAGGGCATACGCGCCGTGTGCGCTGAAATCATTGTTGATATCACGATTCTCGGCATATTTTCCGCGCAGCGCGCACCACATTTGCGGCAGTCCGAGGAGCTTCGCCCCGTCCAGGGAGAGGCCGGCCCAGCAAACGAGGCCAAGTCCTGTCGCCTGCACCGCATACAGAATAATCTTCGGCGCAATGGGCAACGACCATAGAATCTGCGACATCTCAGGTTCTTTGACCGGAACAAGCCAGAAAGTCCAAACACTTATCACAGTGTAGGCGAAGGGGTAGAGAGCGAAACGCGGCCCCAGCAGCAGCTCGAAGGCCGCCTTGACCCGCCGCGTGGCCAGGGCGCTGTGCAGCAGCGCCCAGCCGGTCCACAGGCCGAAGGCGTAGGAGGCGTCGGCCTGGGCCTGCGGCGTCACGCGGCCTCTCCGCCCGGCGGTGGCGCGGCGGCCCAGGCGTCGAGGAACTCCACCACGCGCGCTGCGTTCTCCGCCGCCGGGACCATGGCGTCCAGCACGCATTCCGCCGCCGGATTCTCCTCGTAGGGGACGTCCACGCCCACCACCTGTCCCAGGCCGGGCACGGCCACGCCGGAGCGTTTGCGCTCCAGCGCCTTCTGGTACATGCCGGGCATGACATAGCCCTTGTGGTGCGCGGCGTGGACCGCCTGCAGCGAGCGCACGGCCTCGCGGCGCATGGCCTCGGGCAAGGGGCAGCGCACCAGCACCTCGGCGAAGCGCGCGATGCGCCCGCGCGCCGCCTGCCGCATGGCCAGCCGGTGCGCCGTGGCGTCGAGGATGACGTTGCGGCCGCCGGCGACGAACCCCGCCGCCTCGTCCACGAACAACGTGTACGCGCGGGTCCGCTCGTCCGCCGAGTAGTCGGGATGGGGAAAATAGACGCGGCGGCGCTCATCCATGGCCAGATACTCCACCCGCTCCCCGCGCGTGGCGAGCAGGTCGCGCACGGCGTGGGCGATGGTGCTCTTGCCGCAGCCGGGCAGACCGGTGAACCACAGGGCCCAGCCGGGCGTCCGTCCGGCGGTCTCGGGCGTCTTTTCCATGGATCACTCCTCCAGAAGGCGGTTCACGTCGGCCCAGTCGAAGCGGTCCTCCTCCATCACGCGCGTCAGAAAACGCACCAGCGCCGCGCGCACGGAGGCCGGATGATGAGGGTACCATTCCGGCGAGGCGATGACCAGCGTGCGGAAGACGAAAAACGGGGCAATCACGGCCAGCACCTCGGCGTCGCCGCTGCGCGCCAGGTACTCGTCGAAGAGCGCGTTCCACAAACGCTCGAAGGGGCCGGCCAGACGCGCGCGCTCCGGGTTGTCCAGCAGGCCGAAGAGCAGGTAGTTGGCCGCCAGCGAGGCTATGTCGCCCGCGGGCTCACCCCACTCGCTCCGACTGCGGTCCAGCACGGAGAAACCGCGTTCGCCCGATCCCCCGGCGTCCTCCGGCTCCACCAGGATGTTCCAGGGATGCACGTCGCCATGCACCGTGGACAAACGGTGGGTGTACCCGCGCAGCCGCCAGCGCCAGTCGATGAGACGCTTCTCCAGCGCGATGAACGCCTCGTCGGGCAAAAACGGGCAGGGATGCGGGTAGGCCTCGTCCACCAGCCCCATGACGCACTCGCTGGCGCCTATGAGGTTGCGCACGTGGCGGTAATACAGGTCCGGGTCATCATGCCTGGTGGCGTGGATTTGGGCCATCCAGCGGGCCAGGGCGCGGGCCATGTCCTCGTCGCCGGGGCGGAACTCCCCGCGAAGGATGCGGTCCAGATCGAGGAAGTAGTCGTAGCCCGTGAGTTTTTCGTTGAGGATGAAGAATTCCTGTGGCCGCGTGACGGGCACGAGGTGGTTGTCCACGTCCACGTAGCCCAGCCCCATGGGCCGCACGTGGCGCGGCAGGCGCGCGCTGGTTTCGAACTGGAACATGAGGATGGCCGCGCGGTCCCAGTAGAACTGGTGGCCGTACTTGTCGCCGCGCATGACCGAGAGCACACCCTCGCGTGGCTGGCCGTCAACCTTGAAGCGCACGAGAAGCGGCTTGCCGTAGCCGAAGCGTTTGATGCCCTGCTTGTCCAGGGTGCCTATGGCCCCCAGATCCACAAGCCGCGCAGTGGGGCCGTAAGCCTGGCGCAAATACTCGGCGACACTCTCCGGACTCAGGTCTATCATGGGACCCTCCCGGCGGCCGCCCTGGACCCTCCGCCGCGAAAGGGCGGGGACCGGCGGCGTGGCGTTTGGCGGCCGGCCTAGACGGTCTGACCGCAGTAGGCGGAAAGTCTGGTGTTGAACTCCTCGAGGGTGAAGGAGTGCTCCTGCGTGCCCCTTTTCTCCACGCAGTAGGCGGCGCACACGCTGCCGATGCGCGCGGCGTCGGCAAGGTCGCGGCCCAGGCTCAGGCCCTTGAGCAGGCCGGCGCGGAAGGCGTCGCCCGCGCCCGTGGGATCCAGCGCGGCGCTCACCTTCACGGCATCGACGCGGGCTTCCGCTTCGCCCCGGGCGATGATGCTGCCGTGCTCGCCCAGGGTGGTGACGAGCGCACCCGTCCTCTCCAGCAGTTCCGCGCGGGAAAGGCCGGTGGCCTTCATGACGAGTTCCAGTTCGTAGTCGTTGGTGCACAGGGCGTAGGAGCCCTCGATGGCCCCGCGCATCTGCTCGCCGGAAAGCGCGGTGATCTGCTGGCCGGGGTCGAAGATGTAGGGAATGCCGGCCTTCTTGAAGTAGGCGGGCAGTTCGGTCATGTCGCCCACGTTGCCGGGGGAGACGATGGCCATGACCGGGCCGGGATGCTTGGCCGGGAACTGGAAGCCGCAAGGTTCGCGCATGGCGCCGGGATTGAAGCCGGTGATCTGGTTGTCGGTGGCGTCGGTGGTGATGTAGGCCCCGGCGGTGAACTCCCGCCGCACCATGCGGATGCCGGAGAGCGACAGGCCCAGACTCTCCAGCCGCTTGGCGTAGGGGGCGAAGTCCTTGCCGGCGCAGGCCAGGATGACGGGCTTCTCGCCCAGCATGGCCAAGTTGTAGGCGATGTTTCCGGCGGTGCCGCCAAAGAACTCGCTCATGCCGTCGATCAGGAAGCAGACGTTCAGGATATGGATCTTGTCCGGCAGGATGTGATCGGAGAACTTGCCGGGAAAATTCATGATGCGGTCGAGGGCGAGGGAGCCGGAAACGTAAAGCTGCATTGATCCTCCAGGCGAAAGGCGGACGGGCCGCCATTGTTTTCAATCAGCGCGGGCCGGTCTCCTCGCCTATCCAGCGCAGAAAATCGGGATTGCCCGACTCGATGGGCAGGGCCACCACGCAGGGGCATTCATAGCTGTGCGCGCGGGTCAACGTCTCGGTGAGCGCACCGACCAGCTCGACGGTGGTCTTAAGCACGAGGACGACCTCGTCGGCCCGCTCCACCTTGCCGCGCCACCAGTACAGCGAGCGCACGCCCGGCAGTATGTTGGCGCAGGCCGCCAGCCGCGACTCCACTGCCAAGCGCGCCAGACGCTCGGCCTCGGCCATGTCCGGCGCGGTGACGTAGACCAGGCGCGCGGCCAATCCGCCCTACTTCGTCGCGGCCGGCTTCACGCCCAGCTTGGCGCAAAGCGGCTTGGACGTGGGCTTGGCCGCGGAAAGATACTCCGCCACGGTCTCGGCCTCCTCGTCGTTGAGCTGGGCGCCCTTGGTGCGCATACGCGCCACGGTCCCCGCCCACTCCTCGGGCGAACGATGCCCCAGGGTCCGGCAGATGGCCGCCGTGTCGTGACAGGCGGAGCAACGCTCCGCGGTGAGTTTGCCGGCGCTGACCTCCGCGAACACCAGGGAGGCGGCCACAAGCAAGGTATAGGAACCGACTGCGAAAATGACAAGCTTTTTCAAAGCGCTGCCCTCTTTGCGAAATGCTCGGCGATAATGGCCGGCGGCCATTTCGCTTCCCGGGTTGAATCACACTTCCGCCCGGCTTGCAACTTGAAAAGCGTGACAAATGAAAATACTTGTATCCTAATTCATTTCAAGTGGATATCGAGGAAAGTCCTCGTTCACGCGGCCGGGCCTTGCCCAATGTCCCCCCGAATGCTACCCACCCCGGTGTCCGTCCCGACTCCGGGCGGAAACGGAGGTCGCAATGCCCGCGAAGAAATCCGCAACGGCCGCCAGCGCGCCCGGTACGGCGTCGGCGCGCGACCGCGCCCAGGCCGTGTTCGCCATTCTGGCCGCGCGCTACCCAGCGCCAGCGCCCGCGCTGGACTACGCCGACGCCTGGGGGTTGCTGGTGGCCACGGTGCTGGCCGCCCAGTGCACCGACGCCCGCGTGAACCAGGTGACGCCCACGCTCTTCTCCAGCTGGCCAAAAATCGCCGACCTCGCCGCGGCCGACGTCGCGGACATCGAGGCCGTGGTGCGCTCCACGGGATTCTTCCGCAACAAGGCGAAAAACCTCAAGGCGGCGGCGACGCGCATCATGGAAGTCTATGCCGGGGAGGTGCCGCGCACCATGGCCGAGCTGACCACTTTGCCCGGCGTGGCCCGCAAGACCGCCAACATCGTGCTCGGCAACGCCTTCCACATCAACGAGGGCATCGCCGTGGACACGCACGTGACGCGCCTGTCCTACCGGTTGGGCTTCACCAAAAGCCGCGATCCCAAGATCATAGAGCGCGACCTGACGCCGCTGTTCGAGCGGCCGCAGTGGAACGACATCAACCACTACCTCGTGTTCTTCGGCCGCGAGGTGTGCGACGCAAGAAAACCCAAATGCGACGCCTGCCCACTGGCGTCGCTCTGCCCCCGCGAAGGAGTCCAATGAGCCCGCGTCCCGTCGAGAACCTCGGCCGTTTCACGATCACCCACACTGACGGTCTGGCCCGGCGCGCCAGCCTCGTCACGGGCCACGGCGTGGTGCAGACGCCCATCTTCATGCCCGTGGGCACCCAGGGCAGCGTGAAGGCGCTCGCGCCGGACGATCTCACCGCCGCCGGCGCGCAGATCATCCTGGGCAACACCTATCACCTGTACCTGCGCCCGGGCGACGACCTGCTGGCCCGCCACGGCGGCCTGCACCACTTCGCCAATTGGACCAAGCCCATCCTCACCGACAGCGGCGGCTTCCAGGTCTTCAGCCTCAAGGACATCCGCAAGCTCTCCGAGGACGGCGTGGAGTTCCGCTCGCACATCGACGGCAGCAAGCATTTCTTCTCGCCCGAGAAGGTCATGAGCATCCAGAACAACATCGGTTCGGACATCATGATGGTGCTGGACGAGTGCGTGGGCTACGGCGCGGACTACGACTACACGGCCAAATCCCTTGAGCTGACCACACGCTGGGCCAAACGCTGCCGCGCGGCGCACCCGAAACACAAGAACGGGCAGCTGCTCTTCGGCATCACCCAGGGCGGATTCTTCAAGGACCTGCGCGAGCGCAGCCTGGAGCAGCTAACCCCCATCGACTTCGACGGTTTCGCCATCGGCGGGTTGTCCGTGGGCGAGAGCATCCCCGAGATGTACGACATGCTGGCGCACATCGCGCCCATGCTGCCGGCGGACAGGCCGCGCTACCTCATGGGCGTGGGCACGCCCATGGACATTCTCACCGGCATCGAGAACGGCGTGGACATGTTCGACTGCGTGCTGCCCACCCGGAACGCGCGCAACGGCACGCTGTACACCAGCCGGGGCAAGGTGAACATCCGCCGCGCGGAGTACCGCGAGGACGACTCCCCGCTCGACCCCGACTGCGGCTGCTACACCTGCCGCACCTTCAGCCGGGCCTACCTGCGCCACCTGTACGTGGCCCAGGAGCTGCTCTCCTACCGGCTGAACTCCCTGCACAACATCACGTTCTTCCTCGACCTGGCGGCCAAGGCGCGCAAGGCCATCGAGGAGGGACGCTTCGCCAAACTCAAAGCGCATTACATGGAAGTGTTCACGCCCGGGGCCACGGAGGCCGCGTGAAAAAGACGTCCCTGCTGGGCCGGTTTTTCCGCCGCGCGCTGCTCCTCTGGGGCGCGGCGAGCCTGATGCTGACCCTGGTGGTGGGAACGGTGCTGCTCACGGCGGGGCTGTGGATGCCCATCGAGGACACCCCACGCAAGGCCGACGCCATCGTGCTGCTGGCCGGCGACCCTCGCCGCGCGCCGCACGCGGCGGAACTGTACCGGCGTGGCTTCGCGCCGGTCATCTATGTGGGCCGGCCGGTGATCGAGCCCGATCCCCTGCGCGACATGGGATTGCCTGAACCGACCGAACCGGAGCGCACTCAGGCCGCCCTGGCGCACCTGGGCGTGCCCCTCACGGACATTCATTTCTACGGCGAGGGCCTGCGCAGCACCGTGGACGAGGCCGAGCACCTGGCAGCGACGCTGCCGCCGGAGGTCAGGACGATCCTCGTGGTCACCTCGCCCTCGCACTGCCGGCGGGCCAAGTTCATCATGACGCGCGCCCTGCCCGGTCGCGAGCTGCTGTTCTGCCCGCCGGCGGGTCAGGCCCTGCCCGCGTCCTGGTGGCGCGATCAGAACGCCGCGCGGCAGGTCATCGTCGAGTGCGCCAAGTTCCTGTTCTACTTCACCGGCACGCCGTTCCGGTCCGCCTCGTGAGTGCTGCTAGGCCGGAGCCTTCACGCCCACGCGCACGCGGTAGCAGAAGGTGAAGGGAACAGTGCGACCGCCCAGCGCCTCGCCGGCCGCACGCCGCAGCCCGGTCAGCCCCAGCTCGTCCTCGCCCGCGCCCAGGCGCAGCAGCGCCGCCACGCCGCCCTGGCTCAGGGCCAGGTTCACCATGCGCGCGGCGTCGCCCCGCTCCACGCCGTGAAACAACGCCTCGCGCACGAAGGCGAACCGTCCACTTTCGCGCATGTTCTCCAGGTGGCGATTCTTGGACCAACGGTGCGCGCGGATGCCGGGGTGCCCGGTCTGCATTTCGTCGGTGATGCGCTTCATCTCCAGGTAGGCTTGGTCCACGCGCCAGTCCACCACCGGCGGCCAATCGCAGTCGATGGCGGCGAAAACGCCGCCCGGCCGCAGCAGGCGGTCGATCTCGGCCAGGGTGGGCAGCGGATCCATCCAGTGGAAGCTCTGCGAGCAGGTGACGATGTCCGCCGCGCCGGCCGGCAGACCGGTATCCATGGACGAGCCCGCGCGATAGCTCACGTCCGGCAGGCCCCGGCTTTCGGCCACGGCCTTGATGCGCATTTCGTCGTTGGGTTCCACGCCGATGACGGCGCGCGCCCGGCCCGTCCACACGCGCGTGGAGAGCCCGGTGCCGCAGCCCAGGTCCAGCACGAGCTCGGGAACGGCGGCGGACTCGGTGGGGCGACCGGACATGGCGTAGGCGCACAGGAAGTCCACGACAGCCTGCGGCGGCGCTGGACGGGCTGCGTCGTAGCGGTCGGCGAGGGAATCAAAACGCTCGACATTGGCCAGGCGTTCCTGCAGCATGGCGACCTCCCCATGCGAAGTGAGGAATGAAGGCAACGGGGGAAAAACGACAGCCGGACGGCGACGCGATTAGGACGGTTTATCCTTCTGGCAGTCCGGGCAGACGCCATAGAGGTCCATCTTGTGGCGTTCCAGACGAAAGCCGTACTTGGCGGCGAGTTCCTCCTGCCGGCGCTCGATGACCGGGTCGAGGATCTCGATGTTGCGGCCGCAGGCCTCGCAGATGAGGTGGTCGTGGTGTTCCGAGCCCAGGTGCGGCTCAAAGCGGGTGATGCCGTCGGCGAAGCTCACGGCGTCGGCAAGCCCGCAACCCATCAGCAGTTTGAGGGTGCGGTACACGGTGGCCTGGCCGATGGATGGATCGCGCCGCTTGACCTTGGCATAGAGTTCCTCGCTGGACACGTGCCCGGGTTCGAGCAGAAAGATGTCCAGAATCAGCCGACGCTGCGGCGTGATCTTGAGACGGTGCTCCTGCAGATAGAAGGTGAACGCCTCGTGCGGGGTGCGCCGGTTCGTAGGGTCCTTTTGGGCACGCATGCCTTTTGTCATAAGGAATACCGGGTTGCGCTGTCAATGCGCGGAGCTTGACAGACACGCCGGGCTGGGGTGTATTTCCCGCGCGCGGCAATCCTGGCCGCGCAAGAGGATGCTCATGCTCGAATTTTCACTTTGGGTTCTTGGCGGCGTGGTTGTTCTTGGCCTCGTGGCCAGCCGGCTGGCGCGCAAGCCGCGCCGGCAGAACGAGATGGAACTGCTCGATTTCGACTTCGACAAAAGCAAGAATTACGAGAAGGACGGGCGCAAGTACCCGTTCTCCTACTGATTTTTCTTCTCCGTTCCATGAATGCGCGCCAGTTCCCGGGCGCGCGCCACTTCACCGCGCAGCGCCGCGGCCTCGGCTGCGGCGTAGCCGGCCAGCGTCGCGTTGGCCGGGCTTGAGCGTCTGGCCACGTCGAACGCCCCGAACAAATCGTCCACCTCGCTTTCCACCACAGCGCCACAGCTCATGTCCTCGCCGCAATTCTCCAGCACGGACACGACGTCGGCCAAGCGGATGTTCTCCGGCGCCACGACAAGGGTGAACCCGCGATCGTCGTCATCGCCAAGCGGCGCCAGCATACCGGCCTCGGCCAGGGCGTTCAGCGCGTCGTCGATCACGTCCGGCGGCAGCCGCAGGGTCTTGGCGAGATCCAGCACGGAAAGCGGAGAAAGCCCGGCGGCGAAACGCGCCGCAATGTACCTGAGCGCCGCCACGGCCGCCTTCTGTCTGGCCAACGGGCTCAGCGACTCGGAAAGCCCCTGCCGCACAAAGGCCCCAAGGTACTGCACGGCGTAGGAGAGTTCCGCCCCCACGAGCACGATCATCCAGCTGATGTACAGCCACACGAGGAACAGCGGCAGCTGGGCGAAACTGCCGTAAATGGCGTTGTACTTGGAAAAGCCGATCTGCCAGTGGATGTAGAACCACTGCGCCGCCTGCCACAGGCTGCCGGCGAAAATCCCGCCGGCAAGGGCGGATTTGAGCCGTACGCGCGTATTGGGCACGAAGGCGTAGGCGAACGTGAAGCCCACCCACACCAACGCGAAGGAAAGGGATTTGTAGAACAGCTTCTCCCAAACGTCATAGCCGGGGTTGGTGACGAACTCATGCACGAGGTCCAGCTTCTGCACGGCCACGGTGAAGCTGGCCGCCGCGAGCACGATGACCGGGCAGATGACGATGATGGAGAAGAAGTCGGTGAACTTGCGCCAGCTGCTGCGGCCGCGGCGCACCCGCCAGATGCTGTTGAAGGCGCGCTCCACGTTGCCCACGGTGGTGAACACGGTGATGAGCAGCGTGCCCACGCCAATCCAGCCCAGCGTTTTGACGTTGGTGTTGCCGATGTATTGCAGGATCTTGTCCACCACCTCCGCGCGGCCGGCGGAGACGCCGAGCAGGAAGTTGCGGAAGAACCCGGCGTTCTGCAGGCCAAAGCCCTTGGAGATGGAAAAGGCCACAGCGAGCAGCGGAACGATGGACAGGATGGTGATGAACGTCAGCGCCGAGGCGCGCATGATGCAGTGATCGGCCAGAAAGTTGGTGGTCACCATGTAGCCCAGCCGTGAAAGACCGGTGACGCCCTTGCGCGCCCCCTTGGTCTGACCGGACTCCCGGGTCCAAATGTCGTGCCGGAAATGACGCTCCAGCGCGCCACGCAGCTTGCCGCCCCCGCTCTTCGCCATATGCCCCCCGTTCGGCCTCGCCCGCCTAGAACAGCAGGTCCTTGAGGAATTTGATCGGACGCAGCGGAATACCCAGAATCTCCTTGATGGTGTTGCCCAGCAGCGTGCCGGTGGAGATCTGCATCTCCGGGTCACGCAGGCGTCCGTACACGCGCATGGGTACGTCGGGAATTCCGGGCATGTTGGCCACCAAATTCATGTTGATGGTGTCGTCGGCCGGGCAGAAGCGCCCCTTGCCGGTGACGACCATGCCTTGACCAACCATGCGGAAGTCCTCGCTGGAGAACACTCCCTGGCGCACGCGCACCTTGGCGGAGGCCACGGAGAAGCGCGACCCCTTGTGCTGCGGTCCGGGCTGCTTTTTCTCCGGCTCGGAAATGGACGACTGCCGGTGCCCGGCCACCTGCGGCGGGTCCGGCTCAGGCGCGCCGCCGCCGTGGGATGAGGAGGTGTAATAGGAACCGTCGAGCACCTTGAACGAACCCAGGCCGTCGAGAGTGCGCAGGATATCCTGATTGGTCGCGCCGGTCCCGGTCAGGTCGAGGAAGAGATCGGCCCGGCCGGTGACGATCTCCTTGCCGGCCCAACCGAGCATGAGCCCGCCGGCCTGGAACCCCTTGGCCACGACGGCCAGCCGCGTCTGCATTCCGCCCGGCGCCACCTGGGCCGAGAACTCACCGGAGATGCTGCCGCCGTAGAACGAGCCGCCCAGCGGCTTCATGAGCAGCGAACCACCGTGGGCCGCGATGCTGGTCTTGAAGTCGCGCGTGGTCAGTCCCTTGTACTTGAAGCTGCGCAAGGCAACGTTGCCGTCCAGATCCAGCTCGCGCAGGGCATCCACGGGAAGCGGCTCCGGGGCCGGACGCTCGGGCTTCACGCCGTGACGCGTGGGCGGCGGCGCGGGCAGGTAGCGGTCCAAATCGAAATTGCCGCCGGAAAGTGAAAGCGTCTGATGCGGATCGTCGAAATTCTGCACGGCGTACGTGCCGCGCAGCGGCATGTCGTCCAGCTGGGCGGTGAGGTTCGAAAGCCACACGCCCCTGCCAGAGACGGTCATGTCCGCCTCGCCGCTGAAATGCGAAAGCGCGCGTTTGTCCGAGGCCTTGGGCGTTTTGATGTCCAACGCGGCCAGCACGCGCTTGGGGTCGCCATCCTGACAGCGCACGCGGCCGGCGAACACGGCGTTGCGCCCCAGCACCTTTGTCCCTGTGAGCGGCCCGGTGAGCGTGAGACCACAGGTTTTCAGCGTGGCGGTGGAAAGCGAAAGCGTCTGCCCGGCAAAATCGATGGAGCCACGGCCGGCGAACTCGGCCTCGTTCTCCCGGCGCGGCAAAAACCATCCCTTGAGCCGGCCGGAAATCGTCGCGCCCGTGAGGGTCGTTTTCCCCTCCCGCTCGCGCGCGAGCCCCGAGATTTTGGTTTCCAGGTTCAACGCCGGTTTCGTGCCCACGGCCGCGAGGCCGCCATCGATCTGCAGGGCCACGTCGGCGTCCCGCGCCGGGGCGGGAGCGAAACGCGCCTGCGCCGAAAGCGAGGAGAAGGCCATGCGCTGGGGCTGCGTGCGCGGACCCGCGCCATCGGGGGTGATGGCCAGCTGAGCCGGAGTGATGTTGGCGGAAAAATCGCCCGAGCCACGCTTGGCCAGCTCCAGCAGCCGGGTGGAGGCCAAGGCCGGTGCTGGCTTGGCCTGGGCACGCAGACGCAGGTCCAAGGGACCGCTCGCGGCCACTCCGCCCTTGTTCAGCCAGCCCACCTGACGGGAATCCACGTCGTCCATCTTGAGCTGCCCCGACCAGCCGATGACGGCGGGGCCGCGCGCCGTGCCCCCGGCGAAGCTCGCGGCCAAGTCGGCCGTGATGGTTCCGCCCTCGGCCTTGAAAGGCTTGAGATGCATCTTGTGCACACCATCTTGCGCCTGCCAGAGAATCTCCCCGCCGCGCCCGCTGACGCCGGCCAGCGTGAGCGTCTGCGCGGCCAGCCGGCCCTTGCCCTTGGATTCGCGCAGATAGCGCAAGGGCAGACCGGCCACGGTGAGCGGCGCGGCCGTGGCGTTGGAGGTAAAGGCCTCGCTCAGGGCGTCGGCGTCAAGCTTGTCCGCGTCGAGATCGAAGTCCAGGCCGGAGACTCGCTTGTCGAAGCCAAAGCGCACACTGCCCTTGAGACGCGAGGCGTCCAGGGCGAGGCCGGGCGACTCGAACACCAGCTGATGCACGTCCGCATGGAGGTTCAACGGCCCCTCAGCCATGGTGAGCGTCCCCTGGCTCGCGGGCGTGATGGTCCCGGGCCAATAGGCGTCGAGGACAGAGCGGGGATTGAAGCGGCCCACGCGCAGCTTGGATTCCAGCTGAAAATGGTCGGTCACGTCGACGAAGACAACGGAACCGATGACGTCCGTGCCGATGATCTTGAGGCGTACGTCGGAGAGGGTAAGATCACGGCCCTGACGGGTAAAGCCCACCTTGGTCGATAGAGCCGCCCAGGGGGCGCTTTTGGGCATGAACGTACCCCCCACCCGACCGTTCACCTTGACGTCGGTGAGCAGCGGACCTGGATCCTTGGCGCTCCAGTGCAGCTTGCCGTCGCCGGTGAGGTGCGCCACCAATCCCGGCCGGGGCCACGTGAAATCCGTCTCCATGGTGAAGGACAGCGGACGGCTCGCCTCAAGCTCGCCGGTGCTGAGGTCGAGTTTGGTCAGGATGTAGCTGTGGTTGTTCTCCTGGTCGTCCAGACGTGCGCGGCTGTCGCGCAGGCGGATGCCGCGCAGGGAAATGGCATGAAAGTACTTGCCGGCGAAACTGGTGAGGTTTTGCGCTTGGCGCAGGTGCTCCACCAGACTGTCCCAGTTGCAACGGCCCTGGGGATCCATGGTGAAGACGAACGTGGCGTTGTCCAGCTCAAGCTCGCCGAAGGACAGCTCCTTGTCCAACAGCGGCATGACCTTGATGCGCGCGCTGATGTGCTCGGCCCTCAGCAGCGGCGTTTCGCCGAAGGCGGGGTCGTTGCCCAGCGTCACACCTCCGGCCCGGATGCCAAACCACGGGAACAGGGTGATTCCGATGTCGCCGTCGAAACCGACCTCGCGGCCGGTGGTTTCGCGGATGACGCGCGTGAGCTCAATGCGGAATTCCGGCGTGCGCAGGTAACGGGCGGTCCACCACACGGCGCCGCCGACCGCGAGGGAGAACAAGCCCAGGCAGCAAAGAAGGATGAGGAGGATACGCTTGAGCATGTGCCCCGGTTTTTGTGCGCGCCGGTGGTGCGGAGTTTTCGCGGACGCGGGGAGCGGCCAAAGCGGTTCCCGCGATAACGCATAGCCGCTTTGTCCCGGACCGGCAAGCCTTCTCCGGTGCGGATTCCCGGCTATTCGACCATGTCGGTCTCGGTGAGGCCCACGATGGCGATACCGGCGCGATTCGCGGCGGCGAGAGTCGCCTCCAGATCGAAGAACAGACTGCGCCCGGCCTCGACGCCAAAGGCCGCGCCCTTACCCGCCGCGAGCTGACGCACCGTGTCAGGGCCGACGCTCGGCAGGTCCACACGCTCCTCCTGACCGGGCTTGAGCATCTTGACCGCCACGCAGCCGGGGCCGCCCAACCGGCAGCCGCGCTCGATGGCCGCGTCCGTGCCCTCCAGAGCCTCGATGGCGGCCACCACGCCCTCGCGCAAAACGACGCACTGGCCGATGTCCAGCCGGCCGACCTCGCGGGCCAAGCGCGCGCCGCGCCGCAAGTCGATCCACTCGCGCTCGGCGGGGGCGCGCCGCGTGAGCACGCCGACGGGCGTGAGCAGTCCCTCGGCATAGCGCTGCGGCGGAGCGAGCGTCATGCCCTCGCCTTCCAGCACGGCGGAAAGCGTGCGCAAAAGCACATCGTCGCCCTTGGCCTTGAGGGAGAAGAGAATTTTGACAGCGCGCGCGTCGAAATGGCGGAAGTCCATGACGCCTGGCTTGTGGATGGTGCCGGCCATGACCACTTCCCGCACGCCGGTTTCCTTCAGGAAGTCGATCATCTTCGAGAGCTGACCGAGCTTGAGCTCGCGCTTCTCGTCGGCCAGTGGATAGACCTCGGGGTTGGTGTGGCCGGTGAAGCCGACGACGACCAGTCGGTGCCCGGCAGCCTTGACCCCCCGCGCCACGAGCACGGGGAACTGGCGGCCGCCGGCGATGAGACCGACGACCTTCGGTGAGGAGCCCGCGTCCATGCGCTGTCCGTTGTGGGTGTGAAGGCCCCGTCGGGCCTAGTCCTCACCGCC
This sequence comes from Desulfocurvus sp., assembly GCA_020692325.1. GTDB lineage: Bacteria > Desulfobacterota > Desulfovibrionia > Desulfovibrionales > Desulfovibrionaceae > Humidesulfovibrio. The sequence goes on along the minus strand of JAIMKR010000016.1, from coordinate 18,118 downwards.
GCCGGAGCTGCGGCCGGCGTCGGAGATGATGCCACGCTTGGTGCCGCGCATGAACTCGACCAGACGCGCCACCTCCGGCGAATCGGGGTACTCGGTCAAAGCCTTCTGCAAAGCCTCCTCGCGCATGAGGCCGGAGCGGAAGATGATGCGGTAGGCTTTTTTGATGGCCGCCACCTGCTGCGTGGTGAAGCCGTGGCGCCTGAGGCCGATGACGTTGGGTCCGTACAGCTTGGCGCGCGTGCCCTGGGCCAGCATGTAGGGGGGAACGTCGTTGGAGTAGCCGGAAAGCCCGCCCAGGAAGGCGTACTCGCCGATGCGCGAGAACTGCTGCACCGCCGCCATGCCGGAAACAATGGCGAAGTCGCCGATCTCCACATGACCGGCCATGCTCACGGCGTTGGCCACGGTGACGTGATCGCCGATGCTGCAATCGTGCGCCACGTGGGCGTAGGCCATGAACAGGCAGTCGGAGCCGATGACGGTCTCCAGATGCCCCTGGGCCGTGCCGCGGTGCACGGTGACGAATTCGCGGAAGTCGTTGCGCTCGCCCACGCGGACCCAGGTCTCCTCACCCTTGTAGCCCAGGTGCTGGGGCGCGTCGCCCAGACAGGCGTAGGAGTGCACGTGGTTGTTGGCCCCGAGCCTAGTGTAATTTTTGATCTGGGCGAAGGCGTCGAGATGGCAGCCATCGCCTATTTCCACGATCTCCTCGACGACGCAGTACGGGCCGACGCAGACGTCCGCGCCGAGCTTGGCCTTTGTATGAACGACGGCGGTGGGGTGGATGGTGGTGGCCACTAGTTCTTCTCCTTGTCCACGACGGCGGCGGAGAAAACGCCCTCGGCCACGACGTGACCGTCGACGCTGGCGGTGCCGCGCATCTTCCAGATGTTGAGCTTGTGCCGGATGACGCTGGCCTCGAGGATGAGCTGGTCGCCGGGCACAACCTGCCGGCGGAACTTCGCGCCGTCGATGCCGGTGAAGAGGAACAGCTTGTCCTTGGCCGAGGGCCCCATGTTCTCAATGACGAAGATGCCGCCGGCCTGGGCCAACGCCTCCATGATGAGCACGCCGGGCATGACGGGATGGCCGGGGAAGTGCCCCATGAAGAAATTCTCGTTGATGGTGACGTTCTTGTAGGCCTTCACGTGCTCGCCGGGAGTGAGCTCCAGCACGCGGTCAACCATGAGAAACGGATAGCGATGCGGCAGCATCTGCATGATCCGCTGAATGTCTATGGGCAGTTCACTCACGGCCAGCCTCCTTTTCGACGGCCTCCAGGGCCTTTTCCAAACGGCGCACGCGGCGCATGAGTTCCGGAAGCTTCGGCAAAGTGAGACCGACCTTAAGGAAGGTCGCCGCGTCCATGCTGGGAGAGCCGCCGGCAAGCGAGCCCGCGGGCAAATCCTGGCCGACGCCGCTTTGCGCGGCCACCTGCACGCCGTCGCCCAGGGTGATGTTGTCGCGCAAGCCAGCCTGACCTGCCAGCACCACGCCGTTGCCGAGCTTGGTGCTGCCGGCGACGCCCACCTGTGAGATGATGAGGCAATGCCGCCCCACCTGCACGTTGTGGGCGATCTGCACGAGATTGTCGATCTTGGTCCCGGCCCCGACTCGCGTGGCTTCCAGGGCGGCGCGGTCGATGGCGGCGTTGGCGCCGATCTCCACGTCGTCGCCGATCTCCACGTGGCCGACCTGAGGAATCTTCACGTGGCCGGCGGGCGACTGGGCGTAGCCATAGCCGTCGCTGCCGAGCACCGTGCCCGCGTGGATGGTCACGCGGTCGCCCAGGATGGTTCCGGCCATGAGCACGCTGTTGGGGTACAGGGTAGCATTTTCGCCCACCACGCAGTCTTCGCCAACGTAAACACCGGGGAAGATGGTGGAGTTCCGCCCGATGCGCGCCCGCGCGCCGATGAAGGCGAAGGGGTACAACGTGACGCCCTCGCCGAGTTCAGCCTCGGCGTGGACAAACGCCTGCGAACTCACGCCGGTCAAGCAGCCCTGCGGCTTGGCGAAAAGCGTCACGATGCGGGCCCAGTCCAGCTTCGGATTCGCCGAGACGAGGCAGGCCCGCCCCGCCGGAGCGGCATCGGCGTGAGCCGCGTCACACAGCACGGCCGAGGCGCGCGTGGCCACGAATTCCCGCAGGTGCTTGGGCGAAAGCAGCGGGGCGATGTCCCCCTCCCCAGCCGAGACCAGGGTGTTCACACCACGAATCTCAAGATCGTGGCCGGAGAAGGTCAGTCCGACCTTCCCGGCCACTTCGGACAACAACATTGAAGGAACCCCGCCGCTACTTCTTGTGGGTCTTCCAGGCCTTGTTCAGCTCGCTGGTGACAGCCTTGGTGATATCACAGCTGGGATCGATGTAGTAGGTGATGCCCTGGGTCTTGGCCATGACGACCGAGTAGCCATTCTTGCTGGCGTAATCGGACACGCTGGCGTTGAGGACCTTCAGGATCTCGTTGAGCTTGATGCTCTTCTCGCGGTTGGCGGCGTTCTGGAACATCCGCACGGCCTCGGAGAGTTCGAATTCCTTGCGGCGCAGCTCACGTTCCTTGTCCTGCCGCGCTTCGGGCGCCAGCGCGAAAGCCTGCTTCTGGAAGTCCTCCTGCATTTTGAGGAAATCCTTGCGCTGCTTCTCGATGCGCTCGCTATCGGGCTTCATCTTGGCTTCAAACTGCTTGATGGCCTCCTTGCCGGGCTCCGACGTTCTGAGGACCTCCTCGGGATCGAAGAGGCCGACCTTGGAGGGTCCGGCCGCGAACGCGGCGGAAGACTGCAGAAGCAGGAGGAACAGGGCGACTGCCATAAACTTACGCATGTGACTATCTCCTTCCAACGTGTGTTGAAGCCGTGTCGTCAAACGAAAAGGGTCCGTCCGTCCCCGGTCCGCATGGACCGGCTGTTCCGCCTAGAAGGACTGCCCCATGTTGAACTCAACCTTATTATTGCTGCTGTCGTAGAGGTCGTCCAAGCCATGCCCGTACTCGATCTTGAGCGGGCCCATGGGCGAGTACCACAGCAGGCCGACGCCGACGCTCTTATACAGGCCGAGGGTCGGCCCTTCCTTACCGCCACGTGAGGGATTGCTGAACCACATCTCGCCCTCCTTCCACGTGTTGCCGGCATCGAAGAAGGTGGAGCCATAGATGCCCATCTTCTTGCTCAAGGGGTAGATGAGCTCAAGGTTGGTGTAGGCTTCCTTGTCGCCATACATCACCTTGTTGGAATCGTTCAGCGGAGCGATTTTGCGGGTGGAGTAGCCGCGCACCGTGCCATTGCCGCCCAGAGCGAAACGTTCGGAAAGCGGAATGGATTCGCCGCCCTCGTTTTGCCCGACCACGCCGACCTGTCCGTGCCAGTGGAACACCAAGTCGCCGATGACCGGATGATACAACGCGGAGTCGAAGATGCCTTTGACGAAGTGGTCGGTGCCGCCGAGAATACCGCCACCGTATGTGCCAGTGATGGAATTGATGGTGCCGCGGGTAGGCATGGTGGTGGCGCCACCGTTGGTGGTGTCGCGCACGACGCCGCCACCAAGAACGCTGGCCAAGTGATCGCCTTTGGCGTCGAGAATGATGTCCGAGGCGTCCGACTTATCCACGTCGTAGATGGTGTAGTGCTCCAGACGGTAATTCCACAACAGGCTGGTGTACTCACCGATGGGATACGAGAAGTTAAGGATGCCACCATAGGAGTCGCGGCTGAAGGTGACGTAGTCCTCCTGCTTGTCGAACAACTGGCCGCCCACACCCAGCTTCGTGTCGTCCCAGCGCGGGTTCATGGCGGTCAGGGTGTAGGCGGTCTTCTTGGCGCCCCACTGTCCATGGACGCCGGTGGACCAGCCCTCGCCAAACATGTTCGACTCGTCAATGGACGCGGCCAGATACACGGAGTCATACGTGGAGTAGCCCACGCCGCCGCCGATCTTGCCGGTGTCCTTGTCCTTCACCTTGATTTTGAGATCCATCTGGTCCGGGCTGCCCGTGGGCACAGGTTCAATGTCCACACTGGAGAAGTAGCCCAGCTTGTCCAGCCGCTCGCTGGAACGCTTGAGTTTCTCTCCGTTGAACAGGTCGCCGTCGGCCAAGCGCATTTCGCGCAGGATGACGTTGTCGCGCGTCTTGGTGTTGCCCTCCACGAGCAGACGGCGGATGTGGACCCGCTGCAACTTGCGCATGACGTAGACGATGTCGAGGGTCTTGTCCTCGGGATGGTCGTTCATGCGCACGTTGGTCTCGGCGTAGGCATAGCCAAAGTTGTTGTAATAGTCGGTGAGGGCTTTGATGTCGTCGCGCACGAAGGAGCGGTCGAGGTAGTCCTTGTTCTTGGCCGCCTCCTTCATCTTGGTCAGATCGAGCAGCTTGGACTCGTCGGCGATGAGATCGCCCTCCACGTGCACGGAGGTGACGCGGAAGCGGCTGCCCTCCTCCACCTTGAAGGTGACGACGATGCCGTCGTCCTCGATCTTGACATCGGGCGCGGAGACCTTGGCGTCGATGAAGCCGCGGTTGTTGTAGTACGCGGCCAGGGCGGCGCTATCGCGCTCGAGCAGCTCCTCCTTGAGGACGCCACTTTGGGTGATCCAGGAGAGCCAGCCGCGCTCCTTGAGCTGCAGCTCGCCCTTGAGGTCGCTCTCGGGGACCTGCTTGGCGCCCTCGATGATGATCTTCTTGACGTAGAGCTTCTTGCCCTCATCGACGACGAAATTGAGCCGCGCCTGGCCCTGGCCGGCTGTCTCGATCTCGTGGGTGATCTTGGCGTTATAGTAGCCGTCCTTGCGGTACAGCTCGCGTATGGCGGCGATGTCCTCGGCGAGGACCTTGGGGTTGAGGACCGCGCCCTTCTTGGAGTTGGCCACCTTGAGGATGTCGTCGGAACTCATGGCCTTGGCGCCTTTGACGCCGATGGCCAGGATGCGCGGCTTCTCCACCACCTTGATGACGAGCTTCTTGCCGGCGGAAGTGTCGCGCAGAATGGCCTTCACGTCATCGAAGTAGCCCAGGTCGAACACCGTCTTCACGTCGGTGTTGATGCTCTTGAGGTCGAGGGGATCGCCCTTCTTTGTGGTGAGGCGCATGAGCACGACCTCACGATCGAGGGCCACGGTGCCTTCCACGTCGATGTCGCTGATGCGGTCCAGCCCGAGCAGGTCGCCGCGCATCTTGCCCATCAGCTCGTCCACGGCGGGCATGAGGTTGATGAGTCCATCCTTGCTGACCGAGACGGGCACGGGCTGCTTGAGGCCGAAGGGATCGAGCACATGGGCGTCGATGGAGACGGTTTGCCCCAGCATGCTGAAGCTACCGGTGATGACGAATTTGGCGTTGGTGAGCATGCCAGCCTGTTTGGCCGCGCCCGGGGCGTCGGGCCGAATGCCCTTGGCGGCCAGGACCCGTTCCGCGACAGCGGGCGAGACGACACTGAATCCGGCGCCGCGCAGGCGATCGGAAAGCATGTCCCGCAGGCCGGTGCGGAGGTATTTGAGGTCGTCGCCGGCGTTCACGTCGAACGGCATCACCAGCACACGAACCTCTTGGGCGGTGGTCACGGCGGCCTCGTCCCTGCCGGGCGAGGCCATGACGGCCAACACGGCGGCGAAGAAGGCACAAACGAAAAATCGTATGATATTACCCCTGGGCATAGAGTACTCCCAAACGCAACTCCAGCCGCCGTTCCATGACGCCCGCCAGATCAGTGTTATGCGTGACGACCACGAATGTCATCCCCAACTCCCGATTCAGAGAGCGCAGCAACTCGCCGATCATCATGCCGTTCTTCTCGTCCAGATTTCCCGTGGGCTCGTCGGCCAGCACGACCTTGGGCCGCAGGAGGAGGGCCCGCGCGATGGCCGCCCGCTGCCGCTCCCCACCGGAAAGTGTCGTCACGGAGAACTCCATCCGGTCCTTCAGTCCCACCAGCGAGAGCGCCTCGCGCGCCAGCTCGGCGGATTCCTCCCGGCTCTTGCCCGCTACGAGCCCGGGCATCGCCACGTTTTCCAACGTGGTGAACTCCGCCAGCAGGTGGTGGAACTGGAACACGAAGCCGATGTCACGGTTGCGCAGCTGCGCTCGACGTCTGCCATCCAACTTGCTGAAGGGCCGCCCCATGAAAAAGATCTCGCCGCTGGTGGGCATATCCAAGGTGCCGAGGATGTGCAGGAAGGTCGTCTTGCCCGAGCCGGAAGCGCCCAGAATGGCCACGGACTCTCCCGCCTCGATGGTCAGGTCGATGCCGTCAAGCACGCGCAAGCGTTCCCCGGGACCAGCGAATTCCTTGCCAACCTTTTTCAGGCGATATAGCGGCTCTTTACTCATAACGCAAGGCGTCCGAAGGATTGAGGGCCGCCGCCTTTCTGGCGGGATACAGAGTTGAGAGGAAACACAGCGCCAGCGCCGCCACGCCGATGAGCGTGAGGTCCAGCGCCTCCAGCCGCACGGGCAGGTAGTCCACGGGATAGACGTCGCTGGGCAGTTTGATGAACTGGTATTTTTTGAGCAGAAGCGCCACGGGCACGCCTATGCCGTAGCCCAGCGCGGTGCCCACCGCGCCGATGAAGCTGCCTTGCAGAACGAAGATACGCCGGATGGACCGTTCGTCCGCGCCCAGGCTCATGAACACGGCTATGTCCTTGGTCTTCTGCATCACCAGCATGACGAGCATGGTGACGATGCTGAACGAACCGACGAGGACGATCATGGCCAGGATGATGAACATGGCCGTCTTCTCCAGCTCAAGGGCGGCGAAGAGGTTGGCGTTCATTTCCTGCCAGTTGCGCACAGAGACGGGATAATCGTGCAGGCGTGCGCGCAGCTGCTCGCTCACCGCCCCGGCCTTGTACACGTCGGCCAGGCGCACCTCCAGGCCGGTGACGACATCATTCTTGAATCCCAGCAGGTTGCGCGCTGCGGTGATGGTCACATAGCCCAGCGTCGCGTCATACTCGAACATGCCGGTGCGGAAGATGCCGGCCACCCGGAACACGCGCACCTTGGGCGTGAAGCCCACGGAACTCTGCGTGCCGGTGGGCGAGAGCAGGTTCACGGTGTCGCCTCGGCTGAGCCCCAGGCGCTTGGCCATCTCCGCGCCGATGATGATGCTGGGGAGGTCGCTGTCGGCCCGCAGGTCATTCACGTCGCCCACGACCATGTCCTTGGCGAGGCTCAGGACCTTATCGCTGCTGTTGGGGTCGATGCCGCGCAGCACCACGCCCTTCACGCCACCGGCGGAGGAGAGCATGACCTCGGAATAGACGAAGGGCGTGACCCCCGTGACGCCATGCACCCCGCGGCAGATTTCGGCCACCTTCTGGTAGTCGCGCAGGCCGCCGGTGAAGGAGCTGACGATGACGTGCGCGTTGACGCCGAGGATCTTGTCGCGCAGATCCTTCGTGAAGCCGTTCATGACGCCGATGACCACAATGAGCGCGGCCACGCCGAGGGCAACCCCGCACACGGCGAACAGCGAGATCACCGCGATGAACGACTGCTTGCGCAGCGAGAATATGTAGCGCAGCGCGACGAAGGACTCGAACTTCATGCCGGTCCTGTGGCCGGTCCGGCCACGGATGCGCCCCCGACGGGACCGACCGTTTCCGGCCGGAGCAGCGGGAACAGGATGACCTCGCGGATGGAGGCGGAATCGGTGAGCAACATCACAAGCCTGTCGATGCCCACGCCCTGCCCGGCAGCCGGCGGCATGCCGTACTCCAGGGCGCGCACGTAGTCCTCGTCCATGCAGTGGGCCTCGTCGTCGCCGGCGGCCTTCTCGCGCACCTGCTCCTCGAAACGCCCGCGCTGATCGACGGGATCGTTGAGCTCGGAGAAGGCGTTGCCCAGCTCACGGCCGGCCACGAAAAGCTCGTAGCGGTCGGTGATGTCCGGGTTTTTGTCGTTGCGGCGCGACAGCGGCGATATCTCCGTGGGATAATGATAGATGAAGTGCGGCTGGATGAGCTTGGGCTCCACCAGCAGGTCGAAGAGCTTGGCCTGCAGCTTGCCCAGCTTCTCGCCGGTGATGACCTTCTCGCCGTTCTTGCGCACGAGGGCGGCGCAGCGGGTGTAGTCGGTGTAGTCCTCCGGCCCCACGCCGCCGATGGTCTCGATGGACTCGAAGAAGCTCAGGCGCTTCCACTTGCCCGGGGTCAGATCGATCCGCTCGCCCTGATAGGGCACAACCGTGTCGCCGCAGACGTCGCGCGCGACCTTGGCGATCATGTCCTCGGTGAGGTCCATCAAATCGCGGAAATCGGCGTAGGCCCAGTAGAACTCGAGCATGGTGAACTCGGGGTTGTGCCGGGTGTCCACACCCTCGTTGCGGAAATTGCGGTTGATCTCGTAGACGCGCTCGAACCCGCCCACAAGCAGGCGCTTGAGGTACAGCTCCGGGGCGATGCGCATGTACAGCTTCATGTCCAGGGCGTTGTGGTGCGTCTCGAACGGCCGGGCCGTGGCGCCGCCGGCAAGGGGCTGCATCATGGGCGTTTCGACTTCGAGAAAGCCCTTCTCGTCCAGGTAGTTGCGCAGCCCACGCACGATTTTGGTGCGCTTGCGGAAGATCTCGCTCGTCTTGGGGGTGACGATGAGGTCCACGTAGCGCTGGCGGTAGCGCATCTCCATGTCCTTCAGGCCGTGGTATTTCTCCGGCAGGGGACGCATGGACTTGGTGACAAGGTCGACCTTCCTGGCGCGGATGGTGAGCTCGCCCGTCTTGGTGCGGAACAGGTCGCCCTCGATGCCCAGAATGTCGCCGATGTCGAATTTCTTGAAGAGCTGGTAGGCCTCCTGGCCCAGGTCGTCGCGAGCGACGAAGGCCTGCATGGACTCCGAGGTGTCCAGCACGTGGATGAAGGTGACCTTGCCGAAGGAACGCAGGGAAGTCATGCGTCCGGCCACGCGGAACGTTTTGCCGAGCGCGGCGAGGCCCTCGTCATCCAGCCCGGAGTAAGCCTCCAGGATGTCGCCGATGTGCGTGTCCCTGCGGAAGGTGTTGGGGTAAAGCTGCTGGCCCGCGTCGAGCAGGGCGCAGGCCTTCTCGATGCGGGTGCGCAGGACGTCGTTGAATTCGTCACGCGCGGCGAGCGCGGCGACGAGGGGCTTGAAGCGCCCCGCGTTCGGCGACCCGGCGCAGAGATTCTTAGCGCCGCTGTCCTTTGGTTTGTCGGCCAAAACGGGTGTCTCCCTGAGCGATTGTGCGGGCTCTAAAAAATGTCTTGAACTCATTCCCCGAATACGTGTCTGCCTAAGCCATCGGCCCCCGGCAGTCAAGCGTCCAGCAGGTCACGCGGGGATACTCCGGGCGCGGGGTGAAGTCAAAACGAAAATCCCCCCGCGCGAGCCGGATGATTTTTTGGTGAAAAAAGTCTTGACCTTTTCCACCGCATCGGCGTATTGACTCCTCCGCCGCCGAGAGGCGGCTATTCCCCGGTAGCTCAATCGGCAGAGCGGGTGGCTGTTAACCACTAGGTTCGCGGTTCAAGTCCGTGCCGGGGAGCCAGAAAGAACAAGGCCCGAAGGTCGCAAGACCCTCGGGCCTTTTTCGTGGTTGCATCCCGCATCGATCCCCCGCCCTTTCGCGCCCCGTGTCAACGCCGACGCGCGGCCTCCAGATCCCGTCGCAGGACCTCCTCCCGCGCCACGGCCTCGGCCAGCGATTCCTCCAGAGCATCGTTGCGTTCCAGCAGGCGCAGGCAGGCCGTGCGGTAGTCCCGGCCGTGGGGTCCGCCCTGCGCCAGGGCGAACACGTCCGGGTACGCCAGCAGCCTGTCCGCCAACCGCAGAAACTCCAGCAGGGGCGCACAGCGCTCCAGCAGCTCCCGGACCGCAGCATCGTCGCCCGACCGATCCGGCCTCGCGGCGAGGTCGTGCAGCAGGGCGTGCGCGTCCCGCACGATTCGCGGGCAATCCCCGCGCGCGGCCACGGCCTCGGACGACAGGGAACCGTGCCGCAGGTCGAGGCTCAGGAAGTCCCGGGCGTAGACGGCGGCCGCCTGGGGATCAACATCGAACCCGAACCCCGCGCCGAGCCGGGCCAGCTCCGCCGCCGGGCGTTCCAGCAGCCGGTCGTACTCGACGAAGACGCGGCGCGCGCCCCCGGTATGGCGCAGACAGGCGAGACATCCGCCGAGCCACAGCCAGTAGCCGAATTCCAGGGACGTGCCGTCGCGCCGGGCCAGGGACTCGGCGACGCTGACGGGATCGCGCACGGCCACGGCGTAGCACGCCTCGAGCCCGGCGGCGGTGAAGGCCTCGCGCCAGAAGCCCAGCAACCGGCCAAAGCGGGGATCCTTGAAGCCAAAGACGGCGACGTTTTCCGTCTTGCGCCGCAGCAGTTCCACGGCCTCCGCGAACAGCGGATGCGCCGCCGGCCCGCCGGGAGGAAGCGTGACCTCCCCGGGCAGGAACCATGCGCTGCCGAACGCCGCCAGCAACCGCTCGTCGAGGTCGAGAAAGTCGATGTCCTCCATGTGGCCCCGGGGATTGAACGCCGAGGCGGGGAGGAGATTGTCGCCCAGGGAGACGCCGAGGGCCTCCAGCGCGCGCGCCAGAACGCTGGTGCCGCCGCGATGCATCCCCAAAACCACAACAATTTTTTTCAGGCCGGCCGACTGCGTCATGCGGGTCTCCTGCGGAAATATGACGAAGGGAGCCACGCGGCCCCTCCGAATTTTGACGCGGACCGTACGCGCCTCCCCCATGACACGGCAAGAAAATCCCTCTCGAAACGTGGGCCCCCTCTGGCGGACGCCGCCCCTTAAGACTTGCCCGCGCGGGCGCTTCGTGCTAGCCGCCATACCCATATGTCCGATCTCGCCCAATACCTCCGGGAACTCACCACGCTGCTGGTGCCGCTGCTTCTCACCATCACCTGCCACGAGGCGGGGCACGGACTCATGGCCAGCTGGCTGGGCGACCCCACGGCGAAGCTGGCCGGACGCATCACCCTGAATCCGATCAAGCACCTGGATCCGTTCGGCTTCTTCATCATGCTCGTGCCGCCGCACATCGGTTGGGCGCGGCCCGTGCCGGTGGATCCGCGCTACTTCAAGAACCCGCGCACGGCCATGTTCCTCGTGGCGCTGGCCGGCCCGGCGGCCAACGTCGTGGTCGGGGTGCTCTGCGCCCTGCTCTTCCACTCGCTGGCCGGACTGCCCGTCACCGATCCCAACGGCCTGAGCGTGCGCATCCTCGTGCCCATCATCACCATGGCCGAGGCCGGCGTGTACGTCAGCCTGCTCATTGGCGCGTTCAACCTGCTGCCCATTCCCCCGCTGGACGGCAGCAGCATTCTGGCGCGCCTGCTGCCCGAGCGCGTGGCCTGGCGCTACCTGGAATTCGGCCGCTACGGCGTGCTGCTCGTCATCGCGCTGCTCATCATCGGCAATTTCGCCGGGGTCAGCCTGTTCGGCGCCGTGCTCTTCCCCGTGGTCGACGTGGCCGCGCGGGTGCTCGGAATGCCCCCCATCTCCAACCTCTAAGAGAAGACACCGCCATGACCGCCAAGAGAGAATGCATCGTTTCCGGCATGAGGCCCACCGGGCCGCTTCACCTGGGCCACCACTTCGGCGTGCTCGCCAACTGGCTGACCCTGCAGGAGCAGCACGACTGCCTGTTCTTCGTGGCGGACTGGCACGCGCTCACCACCGAGTACGCCACCCCGCGCAAGGTCAAAGGCTTCGTGCCCGGTCTGGTCATCGACTGGATCGCCGCCGGCCTGGACCCCGAGAAGTGCATCATCTTCCAGCAATCGCAGGTGAAGGAGCACGCGGAGCTGCACCTGCTGCTGTCCATGCTCACCCCCGTGGGCTGGCTGGAGCGCAACCCCACCTACAAGGACGTGGCCACGGAGCTGGCCGGGCAGAAGGATTTGGCCACCTACGGTTTCCTGGGCTACCCCGTGCTCATGGCCACGGACATCATTCTCTACCGCTCCACCGCCGTGCCCGTGGGACAGGACCAGCTGCCGCACATGGAGCTCACCCGCGAAATCGCGCGGCGCTTCAACTTCCTCTACTGCCCGGAAGACAAGCCCTTCTTCCCCGAGCCCAAGGCGCTGCTCACCGAGGACGCCAAGCTGCCCGGGCTGGACGGCCGTAAGATGAGCAAGAGCTATGGCAACTCCATTTCGCTTGGCGAGCCGCTGGAAAGCATCGCCCCCAAGGTGAAGGGGATGCTGACCGACAAGAACCGCCTGCGCAAGACCGATGCCGGCGACCCGGCCGTGTGCAACCTGTACCCCTACCACAAGCTGCTCACCGACCCTGAGAAGTGCGCGGAGATCCGCGAGGGCTGCGCCAAGGCCACCTGGGGCTGCGTGGACTGCAAGAAGGTGCTCATGGAGTCGCTGACGCGCTTCCTCACGCCCATCCACGAGCGTCGGCGCGCCCTGGAGGCCGATCCCGACCGTCTGTGGCACATTCTGGAGCAGGGCAACGCCAAGGCGCGAGCACGCGCGGCGGAGAGCATGGAGGCCATCCGCAAGATCATCAATTTCGATTTTTAGCCTGGAATATTCCCCAAGGGCCGGGGCCGGGCGCGAAGTCCGGCTCCGGCCCTTTTCGTTTCAAGACAGGAGAAAGACACGTGAGCGAAAACGTCTGCGTTTCCCATCGGGCCGGGGTCGTCACCCCGTTTCTGGTCATGGACATCCTGGAGGCCGCCCACAAGCTGGAGGCGGCGGGACACAACGTCATCCACCTGGAGATCGGCGAGCCGGACTTCGACACGCCCGAGTGCGTGAAGGAGGCAGCGAACAAGGCCCTGGCCGACGGCGAGACGCACTATACCCACAGTCTGGGGCTGTTGGAGCTGCGCGAGGCCATCTGCGCCGACTTCGCCACGCGCTACGGCGTGACCGTGGAGCCGGACCGCGTCATCGTGACGCAGGGCACGTCCCCGGCCATGCTTCTGCTCTTCTCCACCGTGCTGGACGACGGGGATCAGGTCATCCTCTCCGACCCGGCCTACGCCTGCTACGACAACTTCATCCGCTTCGCGGGAGCATGCCCAGCACGCGTTCCAGTGAGCGAGGACGACCACTTCCAGTTCCGGCCGGAAGCCATCGAGCAGGCCATGGCGGGCGGGGCCAAGGCGATCCTGCTCAACTCGCCGGCCAACCCCACGGGCACGCTGCTCTCGGCCGAGCGCATGGACAAGATCGCCCGTATGGCCGACGCGCACGGCGCGTTCGTCATCAGCGACGAGATCTACCACGGCCTGGTCTACGGCGAGAAGGAGCACAGCGCGTTGGAATTCTCCGACCGCGCCTTCGTGCTCAACGGCTTCTCCAAACTCTACGCCATGACCGGCTGGCGACTGGGTTACGTCATTTCCCCGCGCGAATACGTGCGGCCCATGCAGAAGCTGTGTCAGAACTTCTTCATCAGCGCCAACTCCGTGGCCCAGCGCGCCGGCATCGCCGCGCTCACCCAGGCGGCGGACGATGTGGCCCGCATGAAGGCCACCTACGACGCGCGGCGCAAATTCCTGCTGCCGCGCCTGCGGGCGCTGGGCCTGCACGTGGCCAACGACCCCACCGGAGCCTTCTACATCTTCGCCAACGCCAAGCCCTGGGCGGAGAAGTTCGGCGGCAGCTCGCTCAAACTCGCCTACGACATCCTGCAGAAGGCGCACATCGGCGTGGCCCCGGGCATCGACTTCGGCCCCGGCGGCGAGGGATTTCTGCGCTTTTCCTACGCGAGCTCCATGGAAAACCTCGAGGAGGCCATGCGCAGACTTGAGAAGTACGCCGCGCTGGCGTAAGCGGAAGGGTACAGGAGGAGCGGGGGAACGCCCCCCGCTCGGGGACCATGAGACGACTCGCCTGCCTGCTCTTCTGCGCGGCCCTCGCCGCCGCGCCCGTCATCCCCGCGACGCCGGGGGAGGTTCTTTGCGCCGAGCGCTCGGCGGCTTCGACCGCTCCGGCGGCGCAAACGACGCCGGCGGCCAAGGCCAAAAAGGCGGGGAAGACTCCGCGCAAGACCAAGAGCCACGGCAGCAAGAGTTCCACCAAACCCTCCACGCGCGCGTCCGAACGGGCCCGAGAGGCCGTGCGATCGGCGGCCACCGCCGGCCGGAAGGCGGGCGGCGACGCGGGCCTGACGCGCCGGGAGCTGCTCGATCCCTACACCGCCGCCGGCGCGCCAAAGGCCCCCGCGCCGACACCCGCCTGGGCCTCGCAAAACGCCACGCAGTGGTTCTTCGACACCTCGCCGCGGGCCAAGCCCCTTGGCCCGCAAAAGAAAACGCCCGCGCAGGAGGACTCCGCCATCAACCTGCACGTGGGCCCGGAGAAACGCACCGATCCCCTCACCGGCGAGGAGCTCAAGCGTCGCCTCGAAAACGGCAGCGCCGTGGGGGATCTCAAAAACCTCGATCTCAAGGGCGCGCTCGACAAGATGGGCGGCAAGGCCGAGGTCCAGGTGGACATTCTGAAATTCTAACCGGCAACAGGAAAGGCCCCCCGACCATGGCCATTCGCCTCTTCGACTTTCTCGCCAGCCTCTCCGGCGCGCTCGACCTCATGAGCCCCGAGGTGGTGGGGCATCACAAGCGCGTGGCCTACATCGCCGCGCGCCTGTCCCGCCGCCTGGACGCCCCCGGCGCGGAACGCGCGGACCTGTTCACCGCCGCGCTGCTGCACGACGTGGGAGGCTTCTCACGGCAAAGCCGGCTCGCCGCCCTGTCCTTCGAGTCCGACGGCGGCCGCCACGCCGAGCTGGGCTACAGGCTCTTGCGCACCAACCCGCTCTTGCGCGGCGCGGCGCTCATCGTGCGCCGGCACCACACGCCATTCATCCGCTTCCGCGAGCTGGACGAGCCCCGGCGCAAGCTCTTTCTGGCCGGGGTGCTGAACCTGGCCGACCGGGTGGACGTGCTGACCTTCCGGCAGGAGCGCATCGATCCCGCGCAGGTGCTGGCGCGCCTGACGCCGAGGGCCGGCGAGCAGTTCGATCCCGCGGCGACGGAGGCGCTTTCGACCCTGGCCGGCGAGGCGGATTTCTGGGAGCCGCTCTCCACCCCGGACCCCGTGGCCGCCCTCACGGACGACGCCGCGCTGTTCCGCTCGCAGGGCATGACGCGCGCGCAGCTGGCGCAGGCCTCCAAGGCATTCTCGCAGATCATCGACTTCCGAAGCCGCTTCACGGCCACGCACTCGCGCGGGGTGGCGGAGTGCGCGGTCTGCCTGGGCGAAAAGACCGGGCTCTCCTCCGGCGACCTTACGGCCATGCGTCTGGCGGGCGATCTGCACGATCTGGGCAAGCTGGCCGTGCCCTCGGAGATCATCGACAAACCCGGCCCGCTGGACGAGGCCGAGAAAAAGATCATGCGCAGCCACCCGGAGGTGAGCGAGGGCATCCTCAGCCGCATTCCCGGTCTGGAGAAGGTGGCCGCCTGGACCAGCCAACACCACGAGCAACCGGGCGGCGGCGGCTATCCGCACCACATTTCCGGCACGCAGATGGTGCACGGCTCGCGCATCATGGCCGCCGCCGACGTGTTCACCGCCCTGCGCGAGGACCGGCCCTACCGCGCCGGCCTCGATCTGCCCCGGGTCACGGCCATACTGGACGACATGGTCCGCGAGAACGCGCAGGACAAGGACATGGTGGGACTCGTCAAGGAGAACCTGGCCGAGCTGGACGAACGCCGCATCATGGCCCAGGCCCACGCGGCCGAGGATTTCCGGGCCTTCTATTCCGGCCTGTCCCCGGCGGCCCCCGGCGCGCGGGACTGACCGCCGGGCTACTCGGCGCGAATGGCGTAGAGCATCGTTTCGTTGAAGTGCTGCGTGTGGTGCCCCACGTAGAAGCGATAGTCGTCGCGCAGGGCCTTGACGGCCTCGTACACCTCCCACAGATGGCTGGGCCGGTGGTAGAGCGAAAGCTGCAGCTTGGGGGCGAAATGTTCGATGCTCTTCCGAGCGCCGCGCAGCACCTCCAGCTCGCTGCCCTCCACATCGAGGGAGATCATGTCCACACGCTCCAGCCCGCGTTCCCGAACGTAATCGTCCACTCCGACGACCTCGATGGAAACCGCGCCGTCCACCGCCACCGACGCGGAGCCGTTGTCATAGCCCTCCTCGTTGAAGCGCAGGGTCGTGGTTTCGGCGTACAGTCCCTTGTTCACGGGGACGAAGCTGGCGGGAGGAATACGCCGGGAGTTCTCGACCATACGCCCGAAAAGATCGCCCTGCGGCTCGAAGCAATGCACCGTGCAGGTGAATCCCGTGGCCCTGGTCAGGGCCATGGCCGGCGTGCCGTCAAAACCGCCGGCGTAAAAGACAACGTCGCCGGAGCGCGCCTTGACCACCGGGTGTTTATACTGAAGATACGGTGACATGCGCGCATAGCCACCTTGACCGGACTGCACGGAGCGAGCCACACCGGCCAGGGACTGACGGGACTCCTCGTCCGCCAGATCGGCGCAAAAGGCTTCCAGACGGTCCCACCGCAACTCCTTTGGCGGCCGCCGGTCCTGCGCCGGGTCCTCCAGAAAATACGCGTCGCGCACGCCGAGCATGGCCAACTGCTGACCAATGACGATCTTGTGCTCTCCGGCGCAGCAGACGATGATGGGCCTTGATTCCAACGCAGCGACTTTATTTGGCGCCAGTATCGGCACGCCGTCCAACAGCTCGTCCTGCCGCCAGACGTCGTTGTCCAGATATGCGGCCACACCGACGCCGCGACCGCGCAGCCAGTCGCGCGTGTTCACCGCGCGCGGCCCGCTGCCGAACAAACAGACATCTCCACCCGAAAGAGGGCAGTCCTCTTCCAATATGTTCCGGCTTTCCATCATGGAAGCGAGTTCCGCCAGCATCGATCCTCCTGTGTTCTGCGCGCGGCAAGGCCCACCGCCTTCCGGTGAGCGCGCCGCGCCGGAGTTGCCAAGGCTACCCGGCATGCCGTATATTGTCACTTCACGTCAAATTCTAAAGGATCTTTTATGACGACCTTCGCGGCGGACCTGCACATCCATTCGCGCTTCTCGCGCGCCACGAGCAAGAACCTCACCGTGCGCAGCCTTGCGGCCTGGGCCGAGGTCAAGGGCCTCGACGTGCTGGCCACGGGCGACTGCACCCATCCCGGCTGGCTGGACGAGATCGAACGCGAGCTGGAGGAGGACGGCGACACGGGCCTGCTGCGCCTGCGCCGCCCCGACGGCCTCGCCGACGAGCTGCCCGACCTGGGCCTGCGGCTCTCCGGCGGGGCGCGTTTCATGCTCGAGGGCGAAATCAGCTCCATCTACAAGCGCGGCGGCCGCGTGCGCAAGGTGCACAACCTCGTGTACATGCCCACCCTCGAAGCGGCGAAGAAGCTTAACGCCAAGCTGTCGCAGGTGGGCAACCTCGCGGCCGACGGCCGGCCCATTCTGGGTTTGGACAGCCGCAACCTGCTGGAGATGGTGCTGGAGACCCACCCCGGAGCCTTCCTCATCCCCGCGCACATCTGGACGCCCTGGTTCTCGCTGTTCGGCTCAATGAGCGGCTTCGACTCCGTGGAGGAATGCTACGGCGACCTAGCGGAACACATTTTCGCCATGGAGACCGGTCTTTCCAGCGATCCGGCCATGAACTGGACCATCTCCGCCCTGGACCGCTACCGCATGGTCTCCAACTCCGACGCGCACTCCGGCGAGAAGCTGGGGCGCGAGGCCAACCTTTTCCGGGGCGAGGCGTCCTTCGACGCCATCCGGCGGGCGTTGGCGGCCCGCGACAGCGAGGCGGACGAGTGCGAATTTCTCGGCACGGTGGAATTCTTCCCCGAGGAGGGCAAATACCACCTGGACGGCCACCGCAAGTGCAATTGGAGCATGGAGCCGGCGGAGACCGCCGCGCACAAGGGCCTGTGCCCGGTGTGCGGCAAACCGGCCACCCTTGGCGTGCTGCACCGCGTACTCGACTTGGCCGACCGCACCGAGGCCGCCCAGCCCGAGGGCGCGCCGGGTTACGAGTCCCTCATTCCCCTGCGCGAAGTGCTGGCCGAGGTGTTGGAGGTGGGCGCGGGCAGCAAGACCGTCGCGGCGGAGTACGCCCGCCTGCTGGGCCGCCTGGGGCCGGAGCTCTCCATCCAGTAAACTGGCGCGCGATTTGGCACCGATTAGTGCGC